>JAYTOL010000193.1:0-165388 GCA_043747815.1 Deltaproteobacteria bacterium | reverse complement strand
GGTGGGTTAGAAGCGGAGGGTGGGTGGGGTTTCGCCGTAGGTTTCTTTGTAGTCTTCCATGGAGGCTAGGACGACGGCTTGGGCGTGCTCGCGGCCGTAGGAGCGTTCGATGCGGACGTTGGAGCGGGTGCCGGGGACTAGCTTGTACGTCGAGAAGTAGTGGGTGAGCCGCTCGACGAGCGCTTGGGGCAGGTCTTTGATGTCCTGAACGCTGCCCCAGACGAGATCGTTTTCTAGGACGGCGATGATCTTGTCGTCGGCTTCGCCGTCGTCGATCATTTGTATGCCGCCGACGACGCGGGCGCGGAGCACGATCTCGGCGCGGGTGATGGCGCGTTCGCTGATCACGCAGACGTCGATGGGGTCGCCGTCGGCGCGGTCTACGCCGGGGGCCGAGAGGCTGGCGACGCGGGTGTCGCAGTAGGTGCGCGGGACGAAGCCGTAGAGGGTGGGGGATTGCGCCGAGCCGCGTTGTGGGCGGTCGACGCGCAGGTAGCCGGTGGCTTTGTCGATCTCGTATTTGATGGTGTCGAACGGGGTGAGCTCGATGTAGGCATTGACGACCTCGGGCGCGGCGGGCCCGCTATCCAAGCCGTGCCAGGGATGGGGACGCCAGCGATAAAAGGGGACGTGAGGCGACATGGGGGGGAGATTCTACAGCCATTTGGGCAGCGAGCGCACGGGCATTGGCCACAATCGCCGGGTTGCCCGGGCGAGCTTCGGCGCTGGCTGCGGCTGACTTTGGCGGGGCGCGGGAGACTCGGCTGGCGCGTTTGCTGGGTGACGGAGTACGGTGCCCTGCGCGCTATGACCGATGCCCCCGTCGTGTTGATTTTCGCTCATCCTTATCCGGATCGTTCGGTCGCCAATCGGCAGCTGCTCGAGGCGGTCGAGGATCTCGACGCGGTCAAGGTACGGTCGCTCTACGATCTGTATCCGACGTTCGACATTGATGTTTCCGCGGAGCAAGCGCTGCTCACCCAGGCCAAGGTGGTCGTGTTTCAACATCCCATGTACTGGTATTCCGTCCCGAGCTTGTTGAAGCACTGGTTTGACAAAGTGCTGCTCCGGGGCTTCGCCTATGGAAACGGCGGGACGGCGCTGTGGGGCAAGCGTTGCCTGTGGGTGGTGACGACGGGAGGGGATGAGGAAGCGTTCGGAGCCCAGGGCATGCACCGGCGTCCGTTTCGCGAGTTCTCGCCGGTGGTGGAGCAGACGGCGTTGTTCTGCGGCATGACGTGGGAGGAGCCGCTCGTGATCTATGGGGCGCATCGCGTGCCCACCAGCGAGCTGGCGGGGGCGGCGAAAGGTTATCGAGAGCGCTTGCTGGAGCTGGCGGGCGCAGGGAGGGACGTGGCGTGAAGGAACCGTCTATGCTGCAAAACGCCATCGTGTACCTCTCGGCGGCGGTCGTGTGCGTACCGGTGGCGAAGTATCTGAAGCTCGGCTCGGTGCTCGGCTATCTGGCGGCGGGCTGCATCATCGGCCCGTTTGGCCTGGGGGTGATCGAAGACCCGCAGGCGACCTTGCATTTTGCCGAGATCGGCGTGGTCTTGATGTTGTTCGTGATCGGGCTCGAGCTCGACACGCACCACCTGTGGACGCTGCGGCGCGCGGTGTTCGGCGGCGGTGCGCTGCAGCTCGTGTCGTCGGCGCTGCCGCTCGGCGTCGGGGCTCTCGCGCTGGGCTTGCCGTGGCAGGCTGCGCTCGTCGTCGGTCTCGCGCTCGGTCTGTCGTCGACGGCCGTCAGCATGCAGATCATGGGCGAGAGGAATCTGTTGCCGACGCCGGTCGGGCAAACGGCGTTCGCGGTGCTGCTGTTTCAGGACATCGCGGCGATCCCCCTGCTCGGCCTGGTGCCTTTCCTCGCCGAAGCGCCCGAGGGGGCGGCGAGTGGCTTCGACTGGCTGGCGCTCTCGAAGGTGTTTGGAGCGATCTTGCTGGTCATCATCATCGGTCGCTTCCTCACGCGCCCGATCTTGCGCGTGGTGGCGGCGGCGGGGCAACGCGAGGTATTCAGCGCCTTCACGCTGCTGCTCGTGCTCGGCATCGCCGGCTTGATGGCGAGCGTCGGCATCTCGATGGCGCTCGGCGCATTTTTGGCGGGAGTGCTGCTGGCGGGCTCCGAATATCGGCACGCGCTCGAGACAGACATCGAGCCCTTTCGCGGCCTGCTCATGGGCTTGTTCTTCATGGCCGTCGGCATGAGCGTGGACTTTGGGCTGCTCTTGCGCGAGCCCGTGTACATGGCGGTGATCGTGCTCGGCTTTCAGCTGCTCAAGGGCGTCACGCTGCGGGCCGTCGCGGGCCCGCTCGGTGTGAGCCGGCGGCAGCGCTGGCTGCTCGCGGCGCTGCTGGCCCAGGGCGGCGAGTTTGCTTTCGTGGTGTTCGGTGTCGCGCGCACAGCTCGCCTCTTGCCCGGGGACTGGGATGCGCGCCTGACGCTGGCGGTGGCCTTGTCCATGGCGCTCACGCCCGTCTTGCTGATCGTGCACGACAAGCTCCTCGAGCGGGCCGATGCGCAGGAGGATGAGCGCGAGCCGGACGCGATCGAAGATCCGCACGCCCAGGTCATCATTGCGGGTTTTGGTCGCTTCGGGCAGATCGTGGGCCGCCTGTTGCTGGCCAGTGGCGTCAAGGCCACCGTGCTCGACCACGACCCGGAGCGGGTGGAGTCTCTGCGCCAGTTCGGCTTCGCGGTGCATTACGGTGACGCCGCACGGCTCGACTTGCTGCGCGCGGCGGGCGCCGAGCAAGCCCAGCTGTTCGTGCTCGCGATTGACGACCCGGACACGAGCGTGCGGCTGGTGGACGCGTTGCGCGAGCACTTCCCCAAGCTGCCGATCGTGGCGCGAGCGCGGGACGTGAGCCATTGGCAGAGGCTGCGAACGCGCGGCATCACCGTCGTGGAGCGCGAGACGTTCGAGTCGGCCATCCTGGTGGGCCGCAGAGCGCTCGAGGTGCTCGGCGTCCGCCCGTACGAAGCGCGCGAGCGCGCCGACCTGTTCCGCGCACACAACGTGCAAACGCTCGAGCAAATCCTACCGGGGTGGGAGAACCAAGCGGAGCGCACCAAGCTCGCACGTACTGCCCGTGAGGAGCTCGAGCAACAGATGCGAGAAGACCGCGCCGACATCGAACGCCACGGCGAACGAGGCTGGCACGCCGAAGAAACCAAACCCACCTAACCCCGAGCAAACCCACCTAACCCCGAGCTAACGACGCGCGTCTGGAACCCACGAGTCCGCGTACGAGCGGCTGCCATGCCCCCGGCGCGAATCACCAGCTTCGAGCGGCTTGCGCGTGTTTGGCCTCGTCGGGCGCTGTCTGCGCCCTGCGCTTCCGGTCCTCACCGTAGAAACTACGGTTCCGGGCCGGTTCTCGGGCGACTACGCATCAGGCCCCTCGCTTTTCGGGTGTTCACGTGGAAGGCTCTCCAGGCCGTCGCCCGAGCAATAGGCCCTGCTAGCGCAGCTCGCGGCGCAGGATCTTGCCGACGTTGCTCTTGGGCAGCTCGTCGTAGAACTGCACGACCTTCGGCACCTTGTAGCCGGCGAGCGATTCTCGACAGTGGCGGATCAGCTCCTCCTCCGTCAGGGACGCCTGACTGCGCACCACGCAGGCCTTGACCCGCTCGGTGGCTTGCGGATCCGGCACACCGATCACCGCGCATTCCCGCACGCCGGGGTGCTTCATCAGCACCTCTTCGACTTCGTTCGGATAGACGTTGAAGCCCGAGACGAGGATCATGTCTTTGAGGCGGTCGACAATGCGCACGTAACCCCGCTCGTCCATGGTGCCAATGTCGCCGGTGCGAAACCAGCCGTCTTTTGTGAATGCTTGCGCTGTTTCGTCCGGACGCTCGTAGTAGCCGCGCATCACCTGTGGCCCTTTCGCGCAAATTTCGCCGCGCTCCCCGAGGGGCAGGTGCTGGCCATCGCTGCCGAGGATGGCCAGCTCCGTCGCTGGAAAGGGCTGGCCGATGCTGCCGGGGACGTTCTGGGACGGAAGGTTGCAGCACAATACCGGTGAGGTCTCGCTCAGGCCGTAGCCCTCCAGGATGGGTTTGCCCGTCAGCTTTAGCCAGCGCTCTCCCACCGCTTGCTGCAAGGCCATGCCACCTGCCACGAAGAGCTTGCTCGGGCCAAAGTCGATCTGGGTAAACTCCGGATGGTTCATCAGCGCG
This sequence comes from Deltaproteobacteria bacterium, assembly GCA_043747815.1. Lineage (GTDB taxonomy): Bacteria > Myxococcota_A > Polyangia > Polyangiales > Polyangiaceae > SZUA-265. The sequence continues at coordinate 161,202 of JAYTOL010000193.1, read as the reverse complement.
TTGAAGAGCGTGTTGAGGCCGGTGAACATGCTGAAGCGGGTGCCACGCATCACCTTGACGAACGCCGGGATGTCGCGCGGGTTCGTGATCAGCACCAGCTTGGAGCCGATGTGCATCATGAACAGCGAGTTCACGGTGAGGCCGAAGATGTGATAGAAAGGCAGCGCGGCCAGCAGCACTTCCTTGCCAGGCGAGAGCTCGTGAAAGGCCGCCTTGCACTGCAGCACGTTGGCCACGATGTTGGCGTGCGTGAGGTCGGCGGCTTTCGGGACGCCCGTCGTGCCCCCCGTGTATTGGAGGAACAGCGTCTGCCCCGCCGGCACGTCGGGACGCTCGTAGCGCGCGCGCGAGCCGGCGGCGAGCGCGCGGCGCCAGGAAACGGCCTTGGGCAAGTGATAGGCCGGCACCATCTTCTTGATGTACCGGACCACGAAATTGACGATCAGCCGCTTCAGACCGGGTAGCGCATCGGCGATCTCGGTCACCAGCGTCAAGTCGAGCTCAGTCTCTGGCAGCACCTTCTGCAGCTTGTCGGCAAAGTTGGCCAAGATCACGATCGCCTTGGCCTTCGAGTCGCGCAGCGGCCCGGTCATTTCCGCTGGCGTATACAACGGGTTGATATTCACGATACGCAGGCCAGCGCGAATGCCCGCAAACAGCGTCACTGCATACTGCAGGACATTGGGCATCTGGATCGCCAGCGTGTCGCCCGGCGCCAGCCCTTGTGCCTGGAAGTACGCTGCCAGCTGGCGCGACTGCTCCTCCAGCTGGCGGTAGCTCATGCTGTAGCCCAGGTTCTCCTGCGCGGGCGCATCCGGGTAGGTTTGGAAGGCATGCTCCAAGAGCTCCACTGCGCTTCGATAGCTGTCGCTGGGGATGTCCCAAGCCACGCCTTCGGTGTAGTGCCCCAGCCACGGTCTGCTAGAAGCTGTGACCGCAGCGCCCCCCGAACCCGCTGTTGATATCGTCGTCATCGCGTTCCGTCTGAAATTACCCTGGCCTGGGGGTCCGGCACAACAAACACGTCCGTCCGGGGCTCAGGGAGCTCGGAGAGAAGGCAGTCATCCAGAAGGCCGTGGCTGCTGCGATGAGCCCGCACAGCGAGCCACTTGGCCGCGCGCCGATGCAGTCCGGGCCAGCGCAAGCGAAAGGCGGACGAGAACTGAAAGGCGCCGAGCAGGCCGTACAGAGTGGCGCTGATCACGCTTGCGGGAGACGACGGGTGATCCACTGCTCGTCAGGGCTGGACGAGGCCTCGTTCCTTCGCCGCCCGCACTCGAGCTCCGCGGCCCCGTCGCTCAGCTAGTACGACACGCGAACGCAGTGTTGCGCCCCAGCGCGGCGATCGATGTCGAGCAACTCGTTCGAACGTTTACCGGCGTCCTGCTGGGGGCAGTCGAGAAGCGCCCGAGCTAGATCGCCGCCTGAGTCGAGTAAGACCTGGACGTCCTCCAGGTCGCGTGGCTCCGAACGGCCCAACAAAGCGCACAGCTTGTTGACCAGGATCTGATGTGGGGTGTCCAACAGAAAGGTGACGCTTCCCACGGCCTGCGGGCGCGGGGGCTCTGCGAGCCGCACCGGGTCGGCAACTAGGTCCAACACTACTGAATCACCGCCAATGCCATCCACCTTCAGACGAGTGAACGCCGCATGCGTCTCGAGCGTGGATATGGACAGGCCTGCATCCGTGAGCCGTTCGCGAACGCGATCGGGAGCATCCCCGAGCGTGGTCTGCTGCTGCCAGAACAGATCGAGATCGCGGGTGCCCCGGTGCCGAGTATGAAAACCTGCCAACGCGCCGCCGCCGCTCAGGGTCCACGGCGGAGTGATTCCCGCGAGAATCACCAGGACCCGCTCCTGCAACTGGGACAGCTTACCGAGCGCCATCGGCCGTGCGCTTCCAATGTGAGATCAACCAGGTCCAGAAAGCTTTCGAACGGCCCAGGTAAGGCGCAACCGCTTCAAACTGGTCATTCACCTCTCGCAGAGTGGCAAACGTGAAGACGTCGTCCGGCTTTGCCTGACGCATGAGCTTTCCAAGGAAGTATGTTCTCACTTCAGGATCAGGATCCCGCAAGCGCTCGCGAAATACTTCCAACGTGAGGTCCTCGTCCCAGAGAAAGTAGGGACGACCGCGGGCGTCGGTCAAGCGATCTGTCGGCGTGGGCGCAAGGGCAGACATGATCTCAACGTGCTTCAGCTGATGCCGCCAATCGGGCCCTATTGGCACCCCAGAGACAACACCATCAGCTTATGCCGTGAACCAGGCGACCAAGCAAGTGTCCGTGAGCGGGTTCCGAGCGCAGATCGTTATCCTGACGCGGCAAGGCGGGGGCGATGCTGTATCATGATGTCTGTGCAGCTCGAGGTCGTGGCGGCAGATGCCTTGGATCACGGGGCGCGACGCGAGATCATCGGCCTTTGCGAGCTCGCGTATGGTGAAGATTTCAGTTGGCTGTTCGACGACTTACCTGGTTCGGTACACGTTCTCGCCCGAAATGGCCGTGGCGTTCTGGTAGCTCACGCGGAATGGGTTACCAGATGGTTGCAGCCTGCCGGGCATCCCAGATTGCGAACTGCCTACGTGGAAGCCGTCGCCACCGCGCCTGAGCATCAGAAGAAGGGGCTCGCGACGGCCGTTCTTCACGGGCTGAGGGAAGTCCTCGTTGAGCAATCCACATGGGAGCTAGGCGCACTGTCTCCTTCAGCTCCGGCCTTCTACGCTCGTCTAGGGTGGGAGCTCTGGCGAGGCCCTCTTGGCATTCGCCGTGATGGTTGCATCGACGCCACATCGGCGGACGCGCAGGTCATGATCCTGCGGCTTCCGCGGACGCCATCGGCGCTCGTGACGACGTCTCTGTTGACTGCGGAGTGGCGCCGCGGCGAGGTCTGGTGAAAGCGAGCTATCGCCCGGCGTTGGACGGGACGGCAAACAAGTCAACTCACGGCGCGAACTGCGAACAGAACTCCGATGACCAGTCGTTGTCGCGCTCGGGTTGAGGTTCAGGGCGCCCAGCGTTGAGCGGCGCGCCTTCGACGATCACGTACTTGATGCAAATGCGCTCCACGTCACCCGTCACGTAGCCATCGGGGATCCGCTCCGGCGGGCCCTCCTCGACGCCGAACCCCTCGACGACCGAGAGACCCCGAAGTTCGACGCTTGCGCGGCCTTCCGGCTGTGGCAGGAGTGCGACATCACCGGCCACCACCCGCCACTCGCGCTGGGCGGCGTCGTTGCGGAAGTAGACGTAGCTCGGGGCGACCGTGAGGTTCGCGTAGCTATAGCTCGCCTCGCGTCCCTCGTACGGCCACTCGAGCCCGACCTGATTGCCGGCTCGGTCGCGTGCCTGATACATCAGGCTGATCAAGGCGGGCACGTCACCCCTCGGTGGTTGGTAATAGTGGACGAAGCGTGTGGACATCGCGCGTGCGCCGAGCTTCCAGAGATCGACGAAGCTCCGCGCTTCTTCTGGAGATGCCTCGTCATCGAGGTCGGGCCCGATCGAGCCCTGGCTCGATTCGCTATTGAGCGACGAGACCGCAGCGGGCGCGCCCACCCCAGACGGACCCGCCGCGCCCGCGCCGGGCTCGAGCGAGCTGTCCGATCCGGACCTTTCACCGCTCGGCTCTCGTTGCGTGCCGCCGCACGCCACGAGTGCCCCGAGAATTAGAACCCACAACTCCCGCATGGGTGGAGGCTAGCTCGAGGCTCCGGCGGGAGCCCGGCCGCCGCTGTTGGGCAGGCGGAAGCGACTGATTTGCTTCAGCATTCCTCATGGAGATCGGCGTCAGCGTCCCGAACGGAAGGTCCACCTGCGCGGCGGCGGTCGGCCCTACCCGATTGTGTGAGGCGTCAGGCAACCGAGACGGAAACTTTATTTCGGGACCTTGCGGGGTTGTGACCCCCGCCCGGCACGACAGAGAGCCTGGAGCGGTACGCTGGGCGTTTCCAGTTCTGCACGTCACCCCTCGAGTAGCGACTGGATCTTGCCCACCGCCTCTGCCACGACCTCGGCTGGGGCACGCTCGAACAGCTTGGCGCGACGAGCCCGCCAGTCGAGGCTCTTCAGCTGATCCGCGAGGACCACGCCCGATGTGCCGCAACCTTCCGGGAAGGCCACTTCGAAGGGGTATCCCTTTACCTGACTAGTGATCGGGCAAAAGAGCCCCAGACCGATCTTGGCGTTGTAGCTCCGAGGTGAAATGGTGAGCGCCAAACGGTGGCCGGCCTGCTCATGACCGGATTGTGGATCGAAGGTTAGCCAAACTACGTCCCCGCGGTCGGGCGCGTAGCGTGCTTTTGCTACCACGACTCCTTGCCTCGAGGTGCCCCTGTGGATACCTCACCATGAACTTGCTCAGGCCGAACTTCCGCCAACAGATCTGCCAACCGATAGCGGTGCGCCGCGCTCACCACGAGCTGCCCGTCGCGCTCCTCCAACGCGACGACTGAACCCTCGCCGACGCCCATACTTTCCGCCACGGACTTGGGCAAGCGGAGCGCGAGACTGTTCCCCCAGCGTTGAATCCGAGCCTTCACCGTCCTGTATCTACAATGAAGACACAGCAGGGTCAAGGCGGTGAGGCGCGTATGTTTGACGCGCCTCACCGCCTTGGATGCCTCGGGTGCGGAGTTCTTCGCCAGGGCATGGCGTGTGCCACGGCTGCTCTGCGTCCTCGAGCTATCCGTTCGGAGAACCCTAGGCCGCCACATGCAGGGCGACGACGAGAGATGAGCTCGTGCGAAACGTCGGTGCCGTACAGCTCGCCGCTCATGGCGGTCGTGGCCGAGATGATCGGTCACTTCGGCTTCCAGCAGCTTCTCCATCACGGCCCCCTCGAGGCGCGTGAAGACTCCGTCAGGGCCGAAGAGGTCGCCTTCGTTCTGACACCCCGCCACGAGCTCGGAGATCAGCTCATCCTTGAGCGCTACCCGATCGCGGTTGCTCAGGCGTGTCTGACACTCCCGCCGATTCACTCTGCCGGTGCTCGGCGAGCCGCTCGTTTGCGAGCGCCAAAGGTGCCCTTCGACGACTCGGCGAGTAGCTCCCTGAATCGCGCCAGCGGAAGCCGTGCTTCAGCGTCGCGGCGATAGACGGAAGACTAGCGCTCCGCCAATCCTGCACGGGTGAAGCAACGCGCCACGATCTCCCCGCGCGCTTCGGCGGGTGCAACTGCCCAACGCGACACGATCGCCACCCCCAGCGACGCTGGCGAGTTTCATGCCGGTGCCTCCTGCCACGAGTTTTACACAGACATCGAGGCCCTTCGCCCTTGTGCTGGCGGCTGGCGACGCCTGGCCAGCGCCGGTGCTCGCTAGGTACGGGGTGCGCGCTCGTTCCGCACGCAAGCCCCGCGCCATCATTCCGACACCACGGCGACCCGCTCCGACCGCTGCCGCTGGCAATTCAGATCGCGGCGCGAAGCGCACAAAAATCGCGGAAAGGACGCGCAACCCGCAGATGGAAATAAAGGGCGGAAAGGACGCCAATCCGAGCCGAAAACGAATCCCCGATAGGCAGGAATCTACTCGATCAGCTCCCCCTCACGGAACGGGACGACCACGTAGGATGCCGGCGCTCGGTACACGGGCCCCATTGCAGACATCCCCCGCAGACGCGTTACTCCACCTCACCGCACTGCTGCGGTTTGCTGAGAACTCATTGTGAATGTGCTGTGGCATCGTCATCGATTCACCTGGTCTCTTTCTGTGTTCCGCTATCTTGAGGACAGATTGTCGAATGAACTCGCCTCACCCGAAGCCGCTATCACTCGGCGTTCGGGCAGCTCCCGCCGCTGTCGAGGTAGCTCAGAGCTGCGGCCAGGAGCTTCTCCGAAGGCGAGCCCAGCGGGCCGTTGAAGTCGTCGTCCACGGGGCAGGTGGCAGCGATGCCGTCGTAGTACTGCCCCTCGCCGAGGGCGTTGACCACTTCGGACGTCACCACGTCGTAGACGCTGCCGCAATGCTCGTCGCCATTGAAGGCGAACGGTTTGCCGCAGGTAGTGCCGCCGAGCGTGACCACCTCGGCAAACGGTCGGAGCCCGTTTATGACGAGCTCGCTCGCAGAGCAAGAGCGCGGTCCCGTGAGCACGAGCACGCGGGGGAATGCTGGCGCTTGCGGGGCGGAAAGGGTGCGCGTGTCGTTCGTGTGGTGCATGGCGTTGGCGGTGAACCGCGCGAAAACCTGCCCCGCATGCCCGGCGCCGGCGATCAGCGATGCGAGCAGCGTCGCTGTGTCGATGAGCCCGCCGCCGTTGTAGCGCAGGTCCACGATCAGCTCGGTGGCGCCCTGGCTACGAATGCTGGCCAGCGCCTGAATCAGCGCCGCGTTCGACGGGGTGATGAACGTGCTCAGCACCAGGTAGCCGACCATGATGCCGTTGGCACTCGGCAGCACGGTGGCGACCGGCACCGGCGTGAGCGTATACGTCTGGGCAACCAGGTCGTACGTTGCTGGACCGGAGCCGTCGTCCATCACGAGCTCGAGGGTGTCGCCTGCCTTGCTGGGCGTGAGAGCTGCGAAGTCGTTCGCCGCGATGAGCTCGGCCGACGGCCGGCCATTGATCGAGACGATCGTGTCACCACGTTTCAGGCCCGCGGTGGCCGCGGGAGACTGCTCCTCGATGAAGCGCGCCTGCAGCGGCAAATCGAGCTCGATGTTGCTGTTGACAAAGACCGAGTAGCCCAGGCTTTGGCTGTTTACGAAGAGTCCATAGCCCAGCACCTGACCGCGATCGAACAAATCGCCGAAGTTAACCGCGTCTATGATGGAGCTCCAACGGTCCGCGGGCACCGCGCCGTCGCCGGTGAAGAGCAATGCCTGCAGGTAGTCCTGCAGGGTGGCAAAGCCGTCCGGCTCCGGGTTGGGAGCGCTGCCCGCCCAGAAGTACCAGTCCGCCATGTAGTCGCGCAGCCAGGCTTTCTCGGCGGCAACGGAGCAATCGAGATCGCTCGTACAAGCTCCGAGCGAGCCCGCGAAAAACATGCTGGCAGCTGCGAGTCGCACCCGTTCTGTCGATCCCATACGCCAACTCCTGCCCACCCGTCACTAATCGCCAGGGCCGGGCCCTGGGGAAATGTCGAAGAAACCACCCGGACCGAATCCCGGCGCGTCAGGCTCGAGTCACCCCGACGACTCGAGCGCCCGCATTACTCGGCGGGTTTTGACACGGCGGCAAGCGGATTAGAGTTTACATCGCGGGCGTAAGCGCGCTTCCGGACAGCGACCAGTGCTCCCGGGAGACGTCTTTGTGGGGAAGTGCCCGAGCTGCCGATGTTTCAAACACACGACCCATCGGACGCCATCCATGTGCTCGAGGCGCTCTACGATCTGGAGCAACCCCGCGCCCGCTGGCTACGCGGAGTGCTCAAAGTGGCAAGCTCGGTGCTGGATCGCGGCGCGGGGGTGGGGATGGTGCTCTATGACGTTTCGGACGGCACGCCTCGCGTGGAGGCGATCGACGGGGTCAACGTAGAGGCGGGGAACTTCGCAATGGGGAGCGCTCTGCATTCGCAGCCGGCGCTGGCGAGCGCGATCGTGACCGCCTACCGAACCGAAGTGTGTGCCACGCTGGCCGAACACGTGCGCGATCCGCAGCTCCTGCCAGCGATGCGAGAGCAATATGCTCGGGTCGGATTGATGGATCAGCTCTTAATCAATGGCGCCAATCATTCCGGGTTCGGCTGCGCCCTGTACGTGTTCTCCAAATCGTACCTCCGCCTCACGCTTGCGGAGCGGGACCAAATGGCGCGCATAGCCGCACACCTCGCGACGGCCTACCGGTTGCTGCGCCGCCTGGAGCCGACTCTCGCCGCCGGGATTGGCGCGGCAGATGCCGTGCTGAAGAGCGACGGCCGACTCGAGCATGCCGAATCGATCGCAAGCTCTCGCCAGGCCCGACGCAGCCTGACGGATGCCGTCAAGCTGCGGGAGTGGGCTCGCGCGCCAAACGGACGCCGCAACGCGGAGCGCGCCACCGCCGCATGGAAGCCTCTCGTGGCCGGGCGTTGGTCACTGGTTGACTGCTACGAACAAAGTGGCCGGCGCTATATTACCGCCCGCGAAAACGCGCCGAAGCCGACAGGTCCCGAAGCGCTCTCCCGTCGCGAACGCCAGGTGGCAGCTTTGGCCGGCATGGGACATTCGAACAAGCTGATCGCCTACGAGCTCGGTCTCGCCCACTCTACCGTCCGCGTGCTCTTGGCACGCGCTGCCGCCAAACTGAAAGCGCGAACGAGGGCAGACCTGGTCGAACGAGTCCGCACCTGGGCCTGAGTCGCTGATGCCTCGCTCGCGTCGGATCACTCAGCGCCCGAGAGGGTGTCGTGGCCGAGGGGCTCTCTGAATTCGCCATGGCGGAGGTTCGTTCACGCGTCCGACAGCTCGCGCTCGGACCACTCGGTGATGCCCGGCGGGTCGGTAGAAAAATCGCTGTAGCGCACCCACGTCAAGCGCACGCGCACGTGCTGAATGCCGGGCCACTTCAGACGCTCGCGGCCGTCCGGATAGGGGATGAAATAGACCTCGCGCAGCCGCTCCAGCTCCGGCCCCTCGGGAAAGTCCGCCAGCCCCTCGAGCTGGGCGCTGCGCGCGTCGTCCCAACCGATCACCAGGGCGATACGCGGGTCCGCCCGTAGGTTCTGATATTTGCGGGTGCTGTCGAGCGTGTCGAAGACGATCTCGAGAGCGTCGCTGACGGCGAAGCCCACGACCGCCGCCTGCGGCGCGCCGCGGGGTGCCGTGGAGGCTTGAACGGCGAGCCTGTGAGCGCGCAGGAAGCTGACGAGATCAAGGTCAGCATTCCACGGTGACGGTCCTTGATGAGGGCGCTGCCTAACGTAGTAGCGCCTTAGCGCTGGTCTCCGCGCCGCTCGCTACGCTCCCTCACGCTCCGCCACCGCCAAAACGCTACTACGTTAGGCACGCCAGCGAGGACCTCGGCGAGCAAACCACGGTGAGCACGACCTCCTCCAGCACACACGCGAGCGGCTCGCAGAGCGCGGAGCCACGACCTCTCCGAGCTACCTCTGAACGAGCTCTTGCACGCGGAACCGCAGGAGCGGCTACTTCCACCCGAGCTCTGAATGCGGGCTGTCGCCGGTGCGCGTTACTGTCTCGCTAGTGCTGTCTATTTGCGCGAGCGGAGTCGTGCGAATCGCGTCGCTCGCTCGGGTTGGCACGACATGACGGCGGCCGAAGCCCCTGTCGATCCGACGTGCCATGGGCGCGACCCAGTCCTAGCAGGTGGAGCCTGCGCCCAGACTATTCGGCGAGCTCTCGAACGCGCTTCACGCGCCGGCGCGGAACGTCGCTGGCGGTCCCCGGCGCCCGCACCGACAAGCCCAACAGTCGAGCCGCATCGCGGATGCGAAGGTCGTACGTAATGACACTAACCAGGTCGTTGCCAAGCGCCGTCGCGGAAGCCAGGTGGATTGCATCAAGGCTGCGCAAAACACGCCCATCGATGGCGGCGGCAGCGTCTAGAAGCGCGCTATCAATGGCCAGCAAACGAATGCGCGCCAAGATCTTGGTGGCGCGATTCGTCGCAAGCTTACCTTGGAAGCGAAGCGCCCGCACCACCTCGACCTTAGCCAAAGCGCTGGAGACGCGAATGGGATGCTTTCGCAGAAAACGCCGGAGCGCCTCTGATTCGGCTTCAGCGACCACGAGCTTCACCAGCGCCGATGAGTCCAGATAGATAGCGGAGCTCAACGCTCATGCTCGCGATCTTGCTCGAGGGTCTTGCTCGGCACCGGAACACCTCGGCCTCTCTTGAGCGGAGCTCCGAGCTCGAGCACGTCACCCTCGGATTCACTCAAACGCGACTCCGCCTCGAGCCGAGCGAGTCCAGCGGCAGCCGGCAGCGGTACCCACAACGCCACCGGTCGTCCGCGATCGACGATTTGAACTGTCTCACCCGCCTTGACCATGCGCAAGTAGACGCTCGCATTCTGCCGGAGTTGTCGCAGCCCTACTTTGGTCATGTGATACATGTAGCACATCGAGGACTTGCGGGCAATGTTCCCTGCTTCGCTCATAACGTCGCGACAAACGCGATGAGCTGCTCCTGCTCCAAGTACCGCTCTCGCTCCTGCCCGCGAGTGTCACCGCGTGGATACCTGAGCCGGCCACGCCTCCTCGGTTGTGACAGCGGCTGCACGAGATTTCGTTACAGAGCGGGCCCTAGCCGGTCGCGAACGCCGAAGGCCTTTTTCGAAGGCTGCGCGGCTCTCGTCGAAGGGGGGCCAGCGATCGACCCGTTGCCCGTTTCGCTTGCCGCAGCAGGCGCCGACGCCGTCGCTACCTCAGGCGTCTTGACGTCGACACGGCCTGCCAAGTCGACACGGCCTGCCAACGAGAGCACGCCGATAACGAGCCGAACCGAGTGGGACACGTCCCAGTCCAATACTTTGCCCGTTGCACGGGCAGAGGTTTTGAAGCAAGAGCAGGTCATGTCGACGACTTGGTCACGACGCGCGATGTTGTCAGAGAGCGCAGCTTGGCTGGTCGCGACGTGTGGAGCGTCGCTGGGTCAGGTTGGCCTCCGAAGGGCAGGGAAGAAGGCAAGCTAAGCACTCCGAGGCGGTGCTCGCCCGCGTGGACGAAAAGACAGTGCGCCTCGAGCAGCGCATCTCCTACGGGCAGGCGGACCTGCTCGAGCACGCACCCACCTCTCCGCGCGTCAGCAGCAGCGGCTCATGCTGGCGCGTGCGTTCTACAAGAGGCCGCAGATACTGCTCCTGGATGAAGGCACGGCGAACCTGGACCAGTCGCTGGAAGTCCAGGTCAACCAGACCTTGACGAGCCTCGGCAAGACCGTCGTCCTCGTAGCGCACCGCCCGGAAGTGCTTTCGCGCGCGAACCGCATTTTCAACCTGTGTGACGGCCGCTTGACAGGCGTCGAGCTCGGCCGCGCTCGGGGGCCGGGAGCTCGCGTAGCCCACACGGCGCGGCTCGAAGCGTTTTGCGAGGGGGCTGCGGGCGGGCCGCTCCCAGGGGACCCCGGGCGAGTTCGAGAAGCGATCCCCGCGGATCCCGGTGAAGGGCAAGTACGGCGAGCCGAGTCACTGGGACGGTATGACGACCCTCTTCGTGCTTCTTGCCTCACAGAGGCTTGCGGCGCTAAGCGCGTCGGAGCTGGCTTGGCTCGAGGCGCTTCGTGATGTACCCTCGGAAATGCCGTCCTTCGCCACCGCCAAAACGCTACTCCGTTAGTCGGTGCTGCGGTGGATTCAAGGGAGCAGGCGGCGCATGACCTCTATTGACCCATACTGTAAAGCGCACTCGAGGGCGCGGATAAGTGCAGTACGCCTGCGGCTGGCCCGCTCCGCAGAACTCAGGCGCGCAGCGGATACACAGAACGCGCATCGCTGCGCAGATTGGACCGTCAGCGACGCCCCTCTCTTTCTTACTTAGCATCCCGCTCCAGGCGTCACCCTCCGCGGGGGTAGCGCTGCGGAAAGCCAAAAGCACCCTGTCGCTCTAACGCTCTAACGATGCGCACCGCGCAGGAGGCGCTCCAAAACCGCAAAACCCGACCCCGCCGAGCCCCTTACGCTCCGAAAAACGCGACACCTCGAACACCCGACCAGCTCGAGCCAGATGCGTAGTCACGCGGCCTTTACTGCGGGGACACCCCGCACCCCGGGCGTGCGCGGAACCGTAGTTGCTACGGTGAGCACCGGAAGCGCAGCGCGACATAGCAGATGGCTGCTCGGGGTGCGGGGTGTCCCCGCAATAGAGGCGTCGGGTGTGGCTGCATTCTCCGTAAGGAACCTATCGAAGGATGATGGGCGGAGCTTCGGGGACTTGATCATCCGGCACGATACACGCGGAGATGTCGAACAGCATGTACGCGAGCACCTTCTCCTGCGGGCTCAGGTCCGTCGTGGTGCAGCCGTTCGGAAACTCCAGGTCTCCGTCGGACACGTCGCGACCCTCGTCCTCGCTGCCGGTGACGTGGATGTCGCTGAGCACGACGCGGCCGCATTGTTGCTCCGCAGGTGCCCCGAAAGGCGTATTGGCCGAGAGGTACTGTACGGTCTGTGGGGAGCTCGTTGCGATCCAACGCTGCGCGTAGGTGGGATTTTCAGTCACCACCGTCTGCTGCGTGCCCGTCAGATCGATGCGGCCGCGCTGTTGCGACGCGCCGACGTTGACGAGCCAATCGGCGAGGGCCGCCCCCTTGGGGAAGGACGTCACGACATCGGCGGTGATCTCGTCGAGATCATCCTCGTCGACAAACTGGGCCACCTCGGGGAACGGGTTGGGCCCCCTCTGCAACCACATCTGATGCCAGTGCGAGGCAAAGACGCGGCCCCCGAGGTTCGCATAGTCGTACATGGCCTGGAACGAGGCAGCCGGCTTGTTGTTGTCGAAGTCTTTATCGCCCTCACAAGAGAGGAGCACCACGTCGTACGCTTTCAGCGTATCGACGCTCGACCACAATTGTTCCGCGTCGGGGAAGGCGGCCCCGCCGTTCATGGCATCCACGTAGCGGTCGGTGCCGTCCCGGCCGGCGAAGTAGTTGATCCGGCCCGGACCCGTGGGCGGCGTGAACTCGCTCGCGTCGAGCCCGAGCTTGCGCACCAGGCACTCCATGGCGTCGGCGTTGCCCGTGGTGAGCGCGATGCGCGGCAGGTCACCCTCGGACTGGCGCGCCGGCAGCCGCAGGGTCTGATCCGGTACGGCCGTGTCCGCGCATTCGGTGACCGTGCCCAGCGTGAACTGCCGGCGCCACTTGCCGACCTGAATCACCAGCGGAACGTCGGTGCCCACGGGTGGATTCGGGATCACGAAGCGACCCTGCGTGTCGGTGATGGCGGAGGCGACCGGCTCCCCGCTCACTTCACAGCTGCACGTTGCACCCGGGGTGAGGGGGGTGAGCGGCGCGCTCGGCACGTAGACCATGACGTTATAAAGAGGCAACGCGCCGGACGGGGCGTACACGGTCCCGGAAATCTGGGTCTGGCCGCCGTTCGTGCAGGTCGACGGAGCGGGCGCGCAGCTCGATCCGCTGCACGGCACTCCGGGGTCGCCGAAGTCGATGCCGCTCCCGCCGTTGCCTGGCAGGCTCGGCCCCTGGGGCCCGGTGCCGCCGCTGCCGCCGTTAGCCACGCCGTCCGGGGAGTTCGGCGAGCTCCCGCAGGCGAGCGCGCAAAGGCTCGCCAGGAGGCGGGCGCCCAAGACGCCCCGGCTCGCCGCGATTGTGGCCCAACGCCCTCCAAATAGGGGCGCGCGAGAGCGGGCGAACCGCCCTGTCCGCTGACCACCTTGCTTTTGAACCTGAATGTCTCGACCCTGCATGTCTCGATGCAGCATCGACGAACCAACCAGCACACGCGACCTAAGATCACGCATCCCATGAATCCAATCTCACTCAAACGAGCTCAGCTCGGCGCGAGTGACTTACGTTGTCCCACCCACCTTAGCACGTGAGCTATATTTTTGGCTGTAACGATCAGCGACGTCGTGCGCGCGCGGCAGGCCCACATCCACAGGTAGAACGACTCGAAGCGGTACGGGGTTCTGCGCCGTGACGCGTCGCTGTGAGTCACGCAGCATCGAGTTGACGCCAGGGCGAGCAAGAATGAGCACGCTCGCCGCGCCGCCCTCGCCCTCGGCCCTCTACAAGAAGGTCGCCGCTCGTTCCAAGGCCAGCTTCGCGTCGGCGCCCCGCGCGACCTTTTCATGCGAGACGATCAGGTGAGCGAGGTCCGGGAGCGCGGCCAGGCGCTCGAGCTCCGCCCGGAGCGCTTGCTTGTCTTTGACCAGCGTGAGCTTGCTGAGCCGCGAGACGCGCGGCCCCGGTGCCGAGCCCAGCAATGTCGTAAATAAGAAGCCCAGGATGTCCCGCTTGGGGTCCATGTTCATGACCACGTCGTTCAAAACGACGCTCACGCCGGCTTCGCTGCGCACCAGCATGGCACCCTCCCGAGCCCCCGTACCCGGCACGGTGCGCAGCTCGACCACGCCATCTGCCTGGAAATCTTCGTAGCTGCCGTCGACGTGCACCACTTCTTCGACCTTGGTCCGACTGCCGCTCGGGCTGTAGACCGAGAGGGCGGGGTAACGCCGCTTGTAGGCGGGCGCGTCCATCCGGTGAAAGCCGCCCGGCACCACCAGAACTTCCGGGCGCCCGAGCGCCTCGAGCTCCGCCAGCACCGCCTCCCTGAGCGCTATTGCACTATGAATCACCAGGCCGCCGTTGCGCCGCCGCGCCACCGTCATGACCCGCCTGAGGGTCATGCCGGGGATGCTCCCCTCGACCCGCCATAGCCGCTCGGTAAGCTGCTCGATCGGACCGTGCTCGAGCACGTTCCACGCGTCGGAAACCTTCGCCGCCATGGGCGAACGCTACAGAAGGGGTGGCGCTGGTGCAAGCAAGCCCCGTTGGCTTCGCTGCATAGGGCTGCTGCGTCGCGAGGAAATGCGGGTTAAAACGCGGCATGAAGATCTACACGAAGACCGGCGACGACGGCGAGACCGGCTTGTTCGGTGGTGAGCGGGTGTCGAAGAGTGACGCGCGTGTGGACGCCTACGGTGCCGTCGACGAGACGAACGCATGCCTCGGCGTGGCGCGCTCCCTGGGCGTTTCGCCGCAGCTCGACGCTCTGCTCGAGGCCATCCAGGCGGAGCTCTTCGTGCTCGGCGCGGAGCTCGCGACGCCGGAGGGTCACCGCTCTCGGCTGCGTCTGCCCCTGCTCGGCGCCGAAGACATCGGTCGGCTAGAAGCCGCCATCGATCGGCTGGAGTCGGATTTGCCGCCGCTCACGAGCTTCGTCTTGCCGGCAGGCAGCCCTGCAGCAAGCGCCCTGCACCACGCCCGGACGGTGTGCCGTAGGGCGGAACGAGCTGTCGTCGGCGTTCGATCGCTGGCCGCGCTGCGCGCGGAGACCATCATTTACCTGAACCGCTTGAGCGACCTGCTGTTCGTGATGGCACGGCATCAAAACCAGAGCGGTGGCGTGCCCGACGTGGCCTGGGCACCCCGCACCGCGGGCGGCGCCTGATGGGCGGCACGGCAGCGACGCGGGGCTGACACTTGGCGCGCCCCTCCCTGAGAGATCGGTTCAGCTCGGATAGCGCAAGCGCAGGAGCCTCGCGAACTCGCGCGCGGCCGGGCTCGGCGGCTTGCCTTCGAGGCTGAGCAGGTGGAGCGCCCGCCGGATCTCGAGGTCGCGCAGCTCGATCGTCCGCAGCCGCCCGCTCTGGAGCTCGAGCTCGAGCGAGAGGCGTGACACGATCGCCGCCCCCAGACCCTCAGCCACGGCGTTCTTCACCGCCTCGGTGCTGCCCAGGCTCATCACCTCGGAGATGGAGATGCCGCGCTGTTTGAGCGCGTTTTCGACCACATCGCGCGTGCCCGAGCCGCGCTCGCGCACGATGCAAGGCAAGCCCTGCAGCCGCTCGGCGAGGATACCCTCCGCCGGGCTGGCGGCGAGCGGATGGTTGGGCGCCACGATCAGCACCATTTGGTCGTGCGCGAAGACCTCCGCGCGCAGGAGCTCGGACGTGACCAGGCCCTCGGAGAGGCCAAGGTCGAGCTGACCCTCGAGCACGAGCTCCTCGACCCGTGCCGCGTTGGCGATCTCGAGCTGTAGCCGAACTCGCGGGTGCTCGGCGTGCAGCTGGCCGAAGATGGCGGGCACGATGTAGCTCCCGATCGTGGTACTAGACGCCAGCGCCAACCTCCCGGACTCTAGGCCGATCAGCGCTCGAATGGCGGTTTCAGCGGCCTGCTCTTCCTGAAAAAGGCGCCGCGCGTGGCAGCTCAAGACCTCCCCCGCAGCGGTCAGACGGACGCCGCGCGCCTGCCGCTCGACAAGAGAAACGCCGAGTTGCAGCTCGAGCTCGGCGAGCTGCTTAGAAGCCGCCGGTTGGCTGATGTGGAGAGCTCGCGCGCCAGCCGTTATCGAATTAGTCTCACAAACCGCTCGGAATACTCGTAAATGATTTAGATTGAGCACTCCAGTAACCATAGCTTGAAGTTATGTTGAACATAATCTTTATGTCTTTTGATTATCTCAACCCTCTCACCAGACTGACACTCGAATGGCCATCCGCGGCGGCACCCACTTCGTGATCAGCGCTTCCTTCACCGACACTGGGGCGCCCGCTTACCTGACCCCCGAGGGCTCCTGGTCTCCGGACTTGCAGCGTGCGGTGACGCCCGCGACAGAGCCGGAGCGGGATGCGCTGCTCGAGCAGGCACTAAAGTACGAGCGCGAGGTGTGCGACGCTTATTTCTTCGACGTTCGGGTCGAGGATAAGGTGATCGATCCGCTCTCAGCACGTGAACGGATTCGCGCGGACGGCCCGACCGTGCGCGTCCGGCGACCGGACTAGACCCGCGCGAGCCCATCCCGATTGACCCCCGCCCCGAGTACGGGCAGTGACGCCGTGGTGGCGCCGCCCAGCGGGCATCGCACACATTGCCGCCCGCTCCTTCACCCAAGATTCGCGATTAGCGCAGAGTAACGTCATGTACCAGTACGACGCCTACGACCAAAAGATCGTCGAAGAGCGAGCCCGCCAGTTCAAGGGGCAGGTGGAGCGCCGCCTGTCGGGGGAGACGACGGAAAATGAGTTCAAGCCGCTGCGCCTGCAGAACGGCTTGTACATGCAGCTACACGCCTACATGCTGCGCGTGGCGGTGCCGTATGGTCTGCTGAGCAGCCAACAGCTGAGGAAGCTCGGGCACATCGCGCGCACGTATGACAAGGGCTATGGCCACCTGACCACGCGCCAGAACGTGCAGTTCAATTGGCCGACGCTGGAGAGCGTGCCGAAGATTCTGGAGGAGCTGGCGAGCGTGCAAATGCACGCCGTGCAGACCAGCGGCAACTGCATTCGCAACGTCACGAGCGACCCCTTCGCGGGGGTGTCCCCGGACGAGCTGGAGGACCCGCGACCGTACTGCGAGATCATTCGCCAATGGTCGACGTTCCACCCAGAATTTGCCTACCTGCCGCGCAAGTTCAAGATCGCGGTGACGGGCACGCCCAGCCACGACCGCGCGGCCATTCGCTACCATGACATCGGCGTCCGCATCGTGAAGAACGCCGCGGGTGAGCAGGGCTTCGAGATCTGGGTCGGGGGAGGCCTCGGTCGAACGCCCGTCATCGGCAAAGCCATTCGCGGCTTTCTCCCGTACGAGCACCTGCTCAGCTACCTGGAAGCCATCCTGCGCGTCTACAACCTGCACGGCCGCCGCGACAACAAGTTCAAAGCGCGGATCAAGATCCTCGTCAACGAGATGACCCCGGCCAAGTTTGCGGAAGCCGTCGAGGCGGAGTGGCAATATACCAGGGACAGCGCGCTCCAGCTCACGCGCGCCGAGATCGAGCGCGTCATGAGCGACTTCGCACCGCCCCCCTACGAGGCGCTCGGCGCCGTGGGCCTCGCGGGCGCCCAGCTGGGCAAAAACCGCGAATACGCGCGCTGGCTCAAGCAGAACGTGCAACCGCACAAAGTGCCGGGTTACAAGATCGTGGTGCTCACGCTGAAGGAGAAGCACAACCCGCCGGGCGACGTGAGCGACACGCAGTTCGACCACGTGGCGGATCTGGCGGACGAGTTCAGCTTCGGTCGCGCCGTGGTCACCCACACGCAGAACCTGGTCTTTCGGGACGTGAAGATCGCCGACTTGCCCAGGCTCTACGAGCGGCTCGTGGCGCTCGACATGGCCACGCCGAACTACTCCCTGCTCACCGACATCATCTGCTGCCCGGGCCTCGACTATTGCGCGCTCGCCAACGCGCGCGCCATACCGGTCGCGCTCGAGCTCAACCAGCGCTTCGACGACCTCGATTATCTGCACGACGTCGGGCCTTGCAGCATCAAAATCAGCGGCTGCATCAACGCCTGCGGCCACCACCACATCGGCAACATCGGTATCCTCGGCATCAACAAGCAGGGGGAAGAGGCGTACCAGCTCACGCTCGGCGGCAATGACAGCGACAGCGCCAGCATCGGCCGCATCCTCGGTCCGGCGTTTGACGAGCCCGGTGTCGTGGACGCGGTGGAGAAGGTGATCGCGAGCTACCTGTCGCTGCGCAGCTCCGAGGACGAGACCTTCATCGAGTGCTACCGGCGCCTGGGGGAGAAGCCGTTCAAAGAGGCCGTGTATGCGGGTCATTAAAGATCGCAAGATCATCGAGGATGGCTGGGAGCTCTTGGCTGTCGGCGCGCCGATCCCGCCCGGCGGGGACGTGATCGTCCGGCTCTCGCAATGGAACGGCGATCCCGCCGCGCGCGCCGAGCGGGGCGGTCGGATAGGGCTCGTGCTCGCGAGCGACGAGGCCCCGGAGCAGATCGAGGCGCTCGGCCGCCTGCCCTTGATCGCCATCGACTTTCCGAAGTTTGGCGATGGGCGTGGGTACACGAGCGCGCGCTTGCTCCGCGACCGCTTCGAGTACAAGGGGGAGCTGCGCGCCGTGGGTGAAGTCCTGCGCGATCAGCTATTTTACATGGCCCGCTGCGGCATCGATTCGTTTGCTCTGAAGGCCGGCAAGGACATGCAAGGCGCGCTCTCCGCGTTCGACGACTTTAGCGTGAGCTATCAAGCGGCCGCGGACGACCGGCGCCCGCTGTTTCGTCGCGTGGCCCGCTAATCCAAGCACCCAGCGCTATCGTGGAGTCAGCCAAACCCGCAGTTCTGGTGTTATCCAGGATCCTGGCCCAGGTCCAGCGCGGCGAAATCCAGATCCCGGCGCTGCCCACTGTCGTGGCCGAGCTGCGCGGCCTGGTGAGCAAGAGTGACAGCAAGCTGGAGGCCGTCGTGGCGCTGCTCGAGCGCGACCCCGCGCTGGTGGCGCGCGTGCTTCAGTTGGGTCGAAACGCTGCCTTTGGGCGCCCCGGGCAGGTGGTCGACATCCCCTTTATCATCCAGCGCGTGGGCTTCCGCCAGATCAACGACATCGTCGAAACGGTCTGGGCCAATGACTGCTTCCGGATCGCCGATGCCCGCTATCAACCCTACGCCGCGATGGTGTCCAGGCACTCGCTGGCTCGTGCCGTGGCCATGCGCTCACTCGCGGAGGCGCAGCGGCTGGAGCCCTTCTCGGCTTACATGGCGGGGCTGTTCGCAGACGTGGGCGCGTCCTTCCTATTGTGGGCCATCGTGGACAAGTCTCGAGGCCGAGCGCCCGAGCCTGAGGACGCGATGGCGTTCATTCGCGAGCACCACGAGAGCATGAGCGGCGCGGTCCTCAAGCGCTGGGGACACAGCGAAGCCGTGATTGCCCTGGTGCGCCGCCACCACGCTCCGGCGTTGACCCCGCCCGCGTCGCCGTATGCCAGCCTGCTCGTCGTGGCCTCTCAGGTGGCGGCCGAGTTGACGCGTGAGGAAGACCTGACGGCACCCGCGCCGTGGCCGGGGCCGGTGCTGCTGGAGCGTTGCGTGAGCCATGCGGGGCTGAGTGAGGAGACCCTCCGGGCCATCACCTTCAGGTTGCGCGACGAGTACGCCACGATCCTATCAGCCGTCACGTAACCAGCAGCTGGCGCACGAGGGCTTCCCACTCTTTCTCGAGCTCGCCGCTTGCGGCTTCACACCCCGCGCGCGCGTACCAATAGCGCGCGTTGGGCAGGTCGCCCTCCTTGCGGTGCAGGTAGGCGTGCACGCGGGCAGCGTCCGCAGTTTTGATGTCCTGCGCGATGCCGTGGGCACCGGCGAAATCGCCCCGCTGGTCGAGCCATAGCGCTCGCAGCAGAGCGCTGAGCTCCTGCGGTGGGGCCGCATGGGACAGCGTGGCTCTGAAATCGATGTAGCTCATGCGGCTCTCCATCATTGCTCCGTGTTCTGCGCTTCCGAGCCTCGGGTAAAGCTGCGGCAGACTAACAGATCGCGAGCGATGCGGAGCGCCGAGACGCGGTGCTTCCCGCAGGGGGGATATTGCTTTCGTGTTGACGGTTTGGAGGGCTCCACTAGCGTCCGCCGTATGGCCAAAAGCAGCCCGTTGCCGGTCACGCCCAACCCCAGCCCGGAGGCGGTGGCTCTATTGCAATTCATCGCAGAAATATCCGGCAAGAAGACGCTGACCGGGCAGCACTGTGCGCCGCTGCACGGGTCGACGCGCCTGGTGGTGGTGCAGCGCCAGACCGGCGAGTACCCGGCGTTGTTCGGTCAGGATTTTGGCTTCGATGGCCCGGGCTGTTGGGATGGCATCAATTTCCGACAGAACATCGTGGACGAGGCGATCCGACGCCACAGCGAGGGCTTCATCATCAGCTTGATGTGGCACGCCGTACGCCCGATCGAGGAAGAGCCCGCCAGCTTCGAGGACAGCATTCAGGGAAAGATGACTGCTGAACAATGGCAGGACATGATCACGCCCGGCACGCGGACTCACGAACGCTGGAAATCCCAGGTCGACGTGATCGCCTGGTTCTTGCGCCAACTGCGCGACGCGGGTGTGCCCGTGCTCTGGCGCCCGTACCACGAAATGAATGGTGACTGGTTTTGGTGGGGCAAGAAGTTGGGGGAGAGCGGTTACAAGAAGCTCTACCGCATGCTGTTCGAGCGTTTGGCCGTTCTCCACGCGCTAAATAATTTGCTGTGGGTGTACAACGCCAACGAGATCAACGTGAACGTGGACCCCTACGCCGACTTCTACCCCGGCGAGGATGTGGTCGATATCTTGGCCACCGACGTCTACCGCATGGGTTTCGCGGAAGCGGATTATGAAACCTTGTCGGCGCTTGCGGCGGGCAAGCCGATCGCGCTGGGTGAGGTGGGGCGGGTGCCCACCCCCGAATTGCTCGCGCAACAGCCACGCTGGGCCTGGTTCATGGTCTGGAACGACACCTCCTCGCTCTCCGACGAGCTCGCGCCATTCCGCGCGACGTACAGCAGCGAGCGCACCTTGTCGCATGGGGACTTGCCCTGGAACGAGCCGAGAAAGCCCCGCATGCACTACCCGATCATCAAGTAGTCCAGGCAAGGCTCCAGGCTCCAGACTTCAGGCAAACGCCCGGCGCCGGGGTTGTCTGAAGCCCGAAGTCCGAAGCCCGAAGCCCGAAGCCCGAAGCCCGAAGCCCGAAGCCCGGATCGAGACGCTTGCCCTCGACGCCAGCCTGGGGACAAGCTTCGCCCAGGCAAATGTTATTTCGCCAGCTCTTGCACAGGCCGTCGAGCACGCTCACTTACCTCATCGCGTCGCGGCACGGCGGGGAAGCGCTCTTCATCGATCCGGTGAGGGAGCATCTCGAGCTGTACCTGCGACTGATTGAGGCGCTCGACCTGCGTCTCGTTTTTGCCATCGATACCCATCGGCATGAAGATCACGAATCTGCGCTGGAGGCGTTGCTCGATCACACGCAGTGCGTGACGGCGATGGGGCAGGAGAGCGGCGCGGACTGCGTGGCGCGCCACGTGAGCGACGGGGAGATGATCGACATCGATGGGGTCAAGCTGGAGGCGCTCTACACGCCGGGCCACACGGAAGATTCTTACAGCTTCCGGATGGACGATCGGGTGTTCACCGGTGACACGCTGCTGATCCGCGGCACGGGCCGCACCGATCAAGGGGGCGACCCCCGGCAGCAATACGACAGCTTGTTCAGCAGGCTCTTGAGCTTGCCCGGGCGGACCTTGGTCTACCCGGCGCACGACTATCAGGGCAGGCACGTGAGCAGCATCGCCGACGAGCGCCGGTTCAATCCCCGGCTGCAGGTGACCTCTGTGGATGAATACGTCTCGCTCATGCAGCGCTCGAGGCCGTCGGATCCTCGCCTGATGGACGTGGTCGAGGCGCCGAGCTTACGGCCCTCGGCCTCCTTGATTCGGGAGCTTGCCCTGCTCCGCTCGCTGCTTTCTCCGGCCGACGGCGTCGGTGATCCGGTCGGCCCGGGTGCCGTCGCTGGCGGTGTCGTCGCTGGCGGTGTCGTCGCTGGCAGCTGGGTCGGTTCGCTCGACGGTTAACTGGCGCGATTTATCACTCAGCGGGTCTTGCCGAGCAGCAGCCGGCTCCGCCGAGCGCGTTCACGTGGCTGGGCGTGAAGTTCTCGGAGTACTTGGCGTGGAGCCGACGCCCGAGCTCGTCTTGGCAACCGGCGAGGCTGCCGAGGTCATACAAAGCCGGGCCGCTGCCGGTAGCAATTTCCCGCTGCAACTCTCGCCAGGGCGATGAGCACAGCGGTCAACGGGCGCCTGCTATCGACGTAGCGCGCTGGACCGATTCTGCAATCTCCGCTACCAGGCTGATCATGACTCGGCCGTTGCGCTTTGGGATCTTGGGAGCTGCAAAAATTGCCCCGGGGGCACTGATTGAACCTGCCCGTTTGGGCCCAGAGGCTACGGTCGACGTGGTCGCTGCGCGTGACCCGGAGCGAGCGCAGCGCTTCGCCCAGGAGCACGGCATACCGCGCGTCGCGCGCGACTACGCCGAGGTCATCGCCGATCCGGACATCGACGTCGTCTACAACCCGCTGCCCATGCATTTGCATGCAGAGTGGACGATAGCTGCGCTGCGTGCCGGCAAGGACGTCCTGTGCGAGAAGCCGTTTGCCGCTAACGCCGCCGAGGCCGAACGCATGGTGCAGGTGGCGACGGAGACGGGCCGCGTGCTGGTCGAAGCGTTCCATTACCGTTACCACCCGCTCTTCGAGCGCGTGCTCGACATCGTGCGCTCCGGCCAGCTCGGCACGCTGCAACACATGGAAGCGTCCTTCAAGGTGGCGATCAAGGACCGCACCGACTTGCGTCATCGTTACGATACCGCGGGCGGGGCCACCATGGACCTGGGCTGTTACCCGCTGCATTGGATGCGTCAGGTGGCCAACGCCGAGCCGCGAGTGCTGAGCGCGCGGGCCGAGCAGGGCGCGCGCTACGTGGACGTGAGCATGCAGGCGGAGCTCTCATTTCCAGGCGGCCTGACGGGGCACATGGCGACCTCCATGGCCGACCACGAGGCGTTTTCCACGCAGCTACGCGTCGAGGGTGAACACGGCAGCTTGTTGGTGACGAACCCGCTGGCACCACACCGCGGCCACGACCTCGAGCTCAGCATCGATGGCACGACGACGCACGAGGCGGTCGAAGGCTCCACTACGTATCGGCATCAGCTCCTGGCCTTCGTGGACGCGGTGAGCACGGGTAAGAAGCTGCCCACCATGGGGCAGGATTCGATCGGCAACATGCGCCTGATCGATGCCGTGTATCGCGCCGCGGGCTTACCCGTGCGCGGCACTGCTCTCTGAGTTAGCGACACTGTAGGACGAGATCGGCGAGTCCGACTCCGGCGGCGTGTGCCAACAATTTGTCGCTGGCACAGCGTGCCGGTCGGCCCGCATGATACCGATTAAGCCAATGATATTATTGAACTGAACCACTGCCAAAGTGGGCCACTGGGAGCTGGCTCAGCCGTTGCAACGGTGGGGGCAATGGCAAGGTTTCACACTCATCTGGGCATTGGTTGGTTACTGAGCAGCTGCGTCGTCGGGAGCTGGGCGTGTAGCGGGGGCGGCGACACCACCGCAGTGCCGGGCGGAGAGGGCACGGATCAGCCGGTCGACGTCGAGCTCGCCGTTCCGGGCGATGGGCAGAGTGAGTTCATCTCGAACGCGAGTGCGAACGGGGGCGGCGGCAATGTCGCACGGGAGACCGCCGATAACGCCACCGGAGCGGCGCTAGCCCCTTCAGCGAACGGCGCCGACGCGGCCGGCGGAGCAGCGCGTGCCATTAGCGAAGCCGACATCCTGCAGCTCTCGGGCGATCGCCTGTATGCGCTCTCGCGTTACAGCGGCCTCACCGTCATCGACGTCTCCGACCCCGCGCAGCTGCGCATGGAAGGCGTGTACCGCACGGCGGCCGAGCCCTTCGAGATGTACGTCGAAGATGGCCTGGTCTACGCCATGTATAATAGCTGGTACTCGTACGTGTGTGACGAGGCGAACGTTTGCGGCTGGCAGACGCAGAGCCGCGTCCAGGCGCTCGATACGCGCGACCCGGGGAACATCCAGCTGCTCGCTGACCTCGAGGTGCCGGGCAACATCTCTGACTCACGCCGCGTGGGCGATATCCTGTACCTGGCCACGCAACAGTGGGGCTATTGCTGGGGCTGCGAGGCTCAGGCAAATACCACCCTCACCTCCTTCGACCTGTCCGATCCGGCGCGCTTCGCCCAGGTCGACCAGCTGCGCTTGCCGTCCCCCGCGGGTTCCTTCGGCGGTGACCGCAGCATCGCCGTGACGGACGAGCGCATCTACATCGCGGGCCAGGAGTACAGTAACCAGGGCTACGTGCTGCCCGGTGCCGTGCAGGTCGTCGACATCACGGACGCCTCCGGCGCGCTCCAGCTCGGTCAGCGCTTCACGGTGGCGGGGCCCATCCAGAGCCGCTGGCAGATGGACGAGTTCGACGGCGTGTTCCGCGTCATCAGCCAACCCGGCGGCTGGGGTACGGATCAGCCCCCGGTGGTGCAGACCTTCCGCGTGGGCTCCGCGAGCGACGTCCAGGCGCTCGGCAGCTTGACGGTCACCTTGCCGCGACCGCGCGAGGTGCTCCAGAGCGTGCGCTTCGACGGCGCGCGTGCGTATGCCATCACCGCCGAGCAGCGCGACCCGCTGTTTACCTTCGACCTGTCCGATCCAGCCGCGCCCCGCCAGGCGGGTGAGCTCGAAATGCCGGGCTGGGTCTACCACATGGAGCCCCGCGGTAACCGCATGTACGCGCTCGGTTACGATCCGCAGAACCCGCAAGGCTCGCTGCACGTGAGCTTGTTCGACGTGACTACCCTCGCAGAGCCCGTGCTCATGAGCCGCGTCGCGTTTGGCGGGGACTGGGGCAGCTTCGCCGAGGGCCAGAACCAGATCCACAAAGCCTTCTCGATCTTGCCGGATCAGGGCTTGATCCTGGTGCCCTTCAGCGGCGGCAGCTATGACCAGGCCACCTGCGAGTACGAGTACGGCAGCGGCATTCAGCTGATCGACTTCAGCGACGCGAGCCTGACCAAGCGCGGCATCGCCCCGCAGGTCGGTAGCGCTCGGCGCGCCCTGTTGCACCGTGACCACCTGTTCGGCGTGGGGGACAACGCCGTCCAGAGCTTCGACATCACCAATCGCGATGCGCCGGTCGAAACCGGCCAGCTCGACGTGGCCCGCAACGTAAGCACGGTGCGCGTGCTCGGCGATCACTTGCTGCGCTTCGGCAACGACTGGGCGACGAACCAGACCATCCTCGACATGACGCCGGTGGCTCAGGCGAGCAGCGCCGAGCCAGAGTCGGAGATCGACCTGTCTGCGCTCTTCGGCGCGGACGCCTGGTCATGCTCGGGCGGCACCTCCTGGGGCGGGCAGGTGTTCACCCGCGGGGACTACGCCTACGTGCCGCGCTACAGCAATAGCTACGACCAGGCTCGAGGCACGAGCGAGCAGCGGCTGACCTTCTACATCGTCGATCTGTCCGATCGCAGCGCGCCGCGCGCCGTGGGCAGCTTCGCCGTCGAGGCCGCTACCGATGGCAGCTACATCAGCGACATCGTCCAGACCGACAACACCCTGCTCGTCGGTCGCTCGCAGGGGAACTACAGCTTCGATCAGGTGACAGGCAAGCAGCTGCAGGGCCCCAGGTTCTTCTACGACGTGATCGAGCTCTCCGACCCGAGCGCGCCGAGCGTGGCGAATCGCTTCGAGCTACCGGAGCAAATCGCCGGTGGCGGCTGGGGCATGTTCATCGGCGGCTGTTCGATGGACATGGGCTGGGGCTGGTACCGCGGCTACGGTGGGTATGGCAGCGGCAGCGTCGCGCTGACCGACGGCGACCTGGTCGTGAGCCAGCACAGCGAGCCCGTTCCGGGCAGCACCACCGAGCTCAAATACTACCTCGACCGCATCGACGTGAGCGACCCGAGCCACCCGCGCATGTTGCCGGAGATCAACATCCCCGGCACGGCCATCCACTTCAACGCGGAGACCAACGAGCTCGTCACGGTCGACTACCAAACGACCATCGAGAGAGCCAACACTTGGGAGGACTGCGCGGCCCGCGGCTACTACGGCAACCTCGATCAGTCGCCGGGCATCAACGGTGTGACGACCACCGGCGCCTGCACGGTCTCGCGCCGCAGCATCAACTCCCTCGTGATTGAAGGCGACCGCGCCGTCCGCAAGAGCCAGCTCTTGCTCGACCGCACCCGCCGCACGAGCAACATCGCCGTCAGCGACAGCCGCATCTTCTACACCACCACCGACTTCCCGGTGTACTCGAGCGGCAGCGTTGCGGTCAGCCGTGATGGTTATGGAGTTCCGGCGCCCACCACGCCCACGGCGACGTCGCCCATCACGCTCGAATCCCTGCGCCTGAACGCGGGTCAACTGACCCGGCTGCCCTCGCAGGAGCTGCGCCAGCAATCGAGTGACAACTACTACTCCGGCGAGCTCTTCGCACGTGACGAGCGGGTGTTCGAGATCTTCGACAACACGGTCACCGTCATCGACACCCAGACGCCGAGCGCGCCGACCCGCCTCTCCCACGAGCTGCCCGGCTACGGCTGCCAGTCGCTCGAGGTCTCCGGTGACGCCGCGTACTGCGCGGTGGGGCAACGCGGCGTCGAGGTCATCGACCTGAGCTCGATGCGCTAACCCCGAAACGCTAACCCCTCACGAACGCACCGCGTGGCGCCCCTCCAGGCCACGCGGTGTGTGACTTTTGTGGGGGAGTGGGGGGCAAGCTGCCTCGCGCGGCTTGGTGCAAAGCGTTACATGTCGTAGGTTCGGCCCCATGCACTGGCTCCTTCGCGTCCTCGTCCCTCAGCTGGCGCGCCCTCACGGCAGGCTGGGCCAGCTGGTGGCGTCACTGCTCAACCGCGGCAACCGCACCATCAACCTGCACGTGCTGGGCGCGTTGGAGGTCGCGCCCCGCGAGCGGGTGCTGGAGCTCGGCTTTGGTGGTGGGGTGGGCCTCGCCATTTTGCTCGCTCACGAGCCGTCGGTCAGGGCGAGCGGAATCGACCCGTCCAGGGAGATGCTGCAGCGCTGTCAGCGGCGCTTTGGCGACCGGGTGGCGCTCATCGAGGGCACGGTCGATGCACTGCCCTTCGCCGATGCTGCCTTTGACAAGGTGTTTGGTGTCAACGTCAGCTACTTCTGGTCCGACATGCCGCGTGCGCTCGCCGAGGTGCTTCGAGTCCTCGCGCCGGGAGGCTCGTTCGTGCTCGGCATCCGTTCGCCGGAGACACTGCGGCGTTTCCAGTTCGACGCGGCGGGCCACCGGGTCTGGGACGCGACCCAGTATGTCCAGGCGCTAGCGGAAGCCAACTTCGTGGAAGCCTCCGCACGCCGTATGCCCGACGCGGACGGCGCGTTCGTCGTGCAGGGGCGGCGCTCGAGATAGGCGCGAGTAACTCGAGAGGCGAGCTCTGGAGGCTGGAGCTCCTGGCCCCATCACGATCTCCTCGCTCGTCTCGGCCCCGGCCTTTACGGAAAACCGCCGCTCCGCCTGCTTGCCGTTATCCAGCTTGACTCGAGCCACGTAGTTGCCCTCGACCCGGATGAAGTTTGGGGCATTGCGATAGTCCTCCGTCCCTGCGTGTGCGCCGACCGAGCCGTCCTCCGCTAGGGCGAAAAGATGCCAATGGTTGTCGTGAAGAGGCGGCCCGCCTGGGCTTCGACGGCACGCCGAGCGCGAGCATCTTCGTGAGCGACATCGCCTTCTCGCGCTGAGGGCACGGGCCTCGTCGGTCACTCCCCGTGAGGGGGTGCCGCACGCCAGGGAGTTGTTTGCACCCCAAACAACGGATGCACCCGTCCGTTGCGCTCGCGGGAGCGCCGAGGCCCCAGCATCGATGAGTGAGCTTCAGGCGCCCGCGGCCAAGACTCGGCGAGCCATCATTCCAATTCCCACTGATCAATTCGTGCGTGATCGCCGCTCGGGAGCGATAACCGCTACCTGTGGGGGACAGCTCTCGTCGCGGTCATAGGTCGCGCTCACAGGGCGCGTTCGAGCTCGCGCGCGACGGTCTCGAGCACCGTGAGGCGGGCGTGGCGTTTGTCGTCGGCAGGGACCAAGACGAACGGCGCGTACTCCGTGCCGCAGCGTTCGATCATCTCCGCGGCAGCGGCTTCGTACTGATTGCGCTTGTCGCGGTTGCGATAGTCTTCGGCAGATATTTTGTGCTGTTTCCAGGGCTCGGCCTCGCGCTCTTTGAAGCGCCGGAGCTGCTCCTCCGCGCTCACGTGCAACCAGAACTTCACGAGCACGATCCCGTCCGAAACCAGCTCGTGCTCGAAGTCATTGAGCTCCTTGTAGGCGCGCGACCAGGCCTCCCGCGTCGCGAAGCCCTCCACGCGCTCGACCAGCACCCGGCCATACCAGCTCCGATCGTAGATCGTGATCTTACCTCGGCGCGGGAGATGGCGTTGAAAGCGCCAGAGGTAGTGATGCGCGCGCTCCTCCTCGTTCGGCGCCGCGATCGGGATCACGCGATATTGGCGCGCGTCGAGCGCCCACACCACGCGCCGGATCGCGCCGCCCTTGCCGGCGGCGTCGGCACCCTCGAAAACCAGGATCGCACTTCGCCGCTTGCGCTCGAGCTTGCGGGACAGCCGATTGATCTTGGCCTGCAACTGCGGCGCCTTCGCATCGTACTCGTCCTTCGTCAATTGCTTCGCCAGATCGATGCGGTCTAGCACCGTCAGCGGATCGGCCCTCGGCGCCTCCGCTATCGGGACGACTTTCGGCTCCGCGAGCGCGAGCCGTTGCTCGAGCCGATTCGCGAGCTCGCGGGCGGCCGTCAGGTTGCGGTAGTGATCGTCGTTTGAGTTGATCACCGTCCAGGACAAGTCCCCCGCGCTCGTCTCCCGCACAGCCTCCTCGCAGACCCGCGTGAAGCGACTGTAGAGCCCGTGATGTTTCCAATCTTTAGCGGTCACGCGGAAGCGGGTGGAGGGGTCGCGCTCCAAGCGTTCGAGCCGCCGCTTCTGCTCGCGTTTCGAGATATGGAACCAGAGTTTTACGAACAAGGCGCCGTCGTCGCGCAAGGTTTGCTCGAAGGAGCGGATGCGTTCGAGCTGGTAGCGGAACTTCGCGGCGCCGAGCTCGCGGTCGACACGCGCGAGGATGGGTCGTGTGTACCAGTTGCCCTGAAAGATACCGACGCGACCGGACGGCGGCAGCCAGCGCCAGAAGCGCCAGAACTCGGGGTGCTCGCGCTCTTCCTCATTGGGCTCCGAATACGCCTCGCTCACGAGGTACCGGGCGTCGAGCCACTCGTGCAGCACGTTCGTCGTCTCGCTCTTGCCCGCCCCGTCGGCGCCGTTGACCAGCACGATCACCGGGAAGCCCGCCGTCTCGAGCAATGCTTGCGCCTTGAGTAGTCGTGTGCGCAGGTCCGGCAATGCCGCTTCGTAGTCTTGTTTGCTGATCTTCTGACCGAGCTCCACGGCGTCGAACATGCGCGGGAGAGTACCCGACAGGCGCGCGCCAGGCCTCTCGATTCCACTCGGCGTGGCAGTATCACTGCCGAGCATTCGAGATCGCATCCCGCGTCGACAATCCGGCGCGCAGCATCGTGGTCGCGGTCGATGAGGCCGACCTCGAACGCCGGAGCCAGGCCTGCAGCTTCAAGCCCGCTGCCGAGCGTGCTCTCCGCGGCGCTCGAGGCATATGCCAAGCTCACCAGCAGCGCCGATCGGGGCGCCGTACGGGACTTGTCGAAGCTCGAGTGAGGCCGTAGCGTGTGGCGGACGCTCGTCGGAGGATATACTCGGAGGCTATACTCGGAGGATGTACTCGGAGGATGACAGCCGCGTGGCGGACGCTAGCGGACGATATCTCGGTTGAGTCTCGCGGTCAATTTGGTCATGATAGCGTCGGGCGTTCCGCGCTCGCCGGGCCCGGCGGTGGGGGGGACGGCCGCCAAGGGGGAGCCAATGTACGAGCCGGCAACGAGC
This sequence comes from Deltaproteobacteria bacterium, assembly GCA_043747815.1. Lineage (GTDB taxonomy): Bacteria > Myxococcota_A > Polyangia > Polyangiales > Polyangiaceae > SZUA-265. The sequence goes on along the minus strand of JAYTOL010000193.1, from coordinate 131,308 downwards.
CACGCGCGCGAGATCGATGTCCCGGAGCTTTTTCAGGCATTGTTTATGCGAATGGCGGAGGGGATAGCCCTCCACCAAGTGATCTGCGACGGCGCAGGGAGGCCCACCAACTACCGCGTCGTGGAGGTTAACGCGCAGTACGAGCGGGTCGCCGGGCGAAAGCGGGAACAGCTCATCGGAAAGCTCGCCGACGAGGCCTATCAAGAGCGCGAACCACCTTATCTGGGGGTGTACGGCAAGGTAGCCCTCGAAGGGCAGCCGGCGCGCTTCGAGGAGTATCGGGCCGCGCTCGGCCGCCACTACGAGGTCAGCGTCGCGGCCATGGGCTCGGGATATTTCTCGACGGTGCTGACGGACGTCACTGAACGCCGGTTGCAAGAGACGACGTCGCGCGAAGGTGAATGGTTCCTCGAGCGTTCGCAGATCGTCGGTCGGTTAGGGTCGTATCGGCTCGAGGTGGCGTCCGGGGCCTGGGTGAGCTCGCGTGGGCTCGATGACCTGCTCGGTATAACGCCCGCTTTCGAGAAGGATGTCTCGAGCTGGCTCGGCCTCGTGCACCCCCACGACCAGGAGAGCATTAGCCGCTACTTGACCGAGGAGCTCATCGAGCAGGGGCTGCCCTTCGATCGTCGTTATCGCATCCTGCGGCACAGCGACGGTGAGCTGCGCTGGGTGCACGGGCGTGGCGAGCTGGAGAAAGATGCAGCGGGGGAGACGACCCACCTGATCGGCACGCTGCACGACATCACCGAATCGATGCAGAGGGAGCAGGCTCTGGAGAGCAAGTTCGAGGAGCTCGACCGGATCTTCAGCCTGACCTTGGAAATGTTGAGCATCTCGACCACCCACGGGCGCTTGCTGAAGGTCAACGCGGCGTGGGAGCGGGTGCTCGGCTGGAGCGTGGCTGAGCTCGAGGGCTCGGAGTACGTCGACCTGATCCATCCTGATGACCTCGCCTCGACCCGACGAGCGATGCTGGAGCTCGAGGGTGGGCGGTACCTGATCGATTTCACCAATCGTTGCAGGTGCAAAGATGGCTCGTATCGGTTTATCGAATGGCGGTCGGCTCCAGTGGGCGGTGTGATTTACGCTGGGGCTCGGGACGTCTCCGAACGCGAGCGCAACCGGGCCGAGCGCCAGAGGCTCGAGCAACAGTTGCAGCAGTCACAAAAAATGGAGTCGGTTGGGCTGCTGGCGGGAGGTGTCGCGCACGACTTCAACAACTTGCTGACGGTGATCCTGGCCTGTACGGATGAGCTGATCGAGACGTCCGTTCGGGACGAGGCCTCGCGGAGCCTGCTCTTCGAGGTCGAACAAGCGAGCCGACGCGCGTCTGAGCTCACCCGGCAACTCTTGGCCTTCAGTCGGCAACAGGTGCTCCAGCCTCGAGTGCTCGACCTGAATGAGGTCGTCCTGAGCGTGATCACGATGCTGCGTCGCATGTTGGGCGAGACGATCGAGCTCGTCTGGAGGCCAGGCCAAGGTGTCGATCCCGTCTTCGCCGACCCGGGGCAACTGGATCAGATCATCGTCAACTTGGCGGTCAACGCACGGGACGCAATGCCTGAAGGAGGTCAGCTCTGCTTGGAGACCTGCAACCGGTCAGCGGTGGCCGGCTCTGCCGAGCCGGCCGAGATCGAGCACCGGGGCTACGTGATGCTTGCGGTCCACGACACCGGCGTCGGGATGGACGACGCGACGCGAGGGCGAATTTTTGAGCCATTTTTCACGACCAAGGGCGAGTTCGGCACCGGCCTGGGCTTGTCGACCGTGTACGGCATCGTCAAGCAAAGTGGTGGACAAATCACGGTCGTGAGCCAACCTGGGCTGGGCACGACGTTCGAGGTTTACTTGCCGACGAGCGCGGGCAACTCACTCTCTCTCGCGCCACCTGGCGTCGCTAATGCGAGGCTCACCGGACACGAAATCGTGTTGCTCGTGGAAGACGAAGATCCCGTGAGGAGGATCCTGAAGAAGATTCTGCTCGGAGCCGGCTATCTGGTGCTCGAGGCCGCGAACGCGGACGAGGCGTTGCGTAAGAGCGCAGAGCATCAGGGCAATGTGGATGTGCTCCTGACGGACGTCGTGATGCCCGGGAAGAACGGCCAACAACTCGCCGAGCGACTGCTGGTGGAGCGCCCGTCACTCAGGGTGATTTATATGTCCGGGTACACTCCGAGTGCTGCCCTGGGGGTGGCGGGTCTCGAAGCCGGAAGCGCCTTTCTCCAGAAGCCGATCCGCGCCGTTCACCTGTTGTCCAAACTGCGAGAAGCGCTGGATCAGCGGCACGTACCGAGCCCATAGCCCTTTAGCTCGCTGATCGGGCTCAATCGAACGCTCCGCGGACACGGCCCAGGCGCGCCCGGGATCAATCATTTGAGCTGGAGCGAGTGAAGGTTTCTCCTCGAGGAGGCTCCAACACTGTGACGCTCGGGTCTTCATAGGGTGAAACAAATGCTCGTTAAGTTCTTTCAACGTCTACGCGGTCTCTCAGGGCTAGGCTCCCACAGCGCCGTTCGGGCCAGCGCGCTCGCCATCGCGGGCGCAACACTTGCCGGCGCGGCGGCGGCGGAGGCCGTCGCGGTCGATCCCGACGTGCTGCGGGCCAGCATCGTCCGGGTCGAGAGCGAGGGAGCGCTGTGCCCCTCAGGCAGCCTGGTGGTGTCCATCAGCGAAGAGGGAGATGCGGCAACCGCGATCTTGTCCCAGTCAGTGGATGGCGTCCAGACGGCCGGCTGTAGGATCGGCTTCGTGCTCGACGTGCCCGCAGGCTTTGCCATGCGCATGCCGACGACGATCCTGCGCGGCGTGTCGCTCGGGAGCACGCGCCTCGAACGCCGCTATTCATTCGAGGGTGCGGGCGCTTCGAATGCGTTCATCGAGGTCCCGCCCGACGACTTCGTGATTACCGATGTGGCCGACGGCATCGAGTCGCGGTCGTGTGAAGGCTCACGGCGTGTGCGCTACACGGTCGACGTGACGGCGCAGCTACAAAGCGCTACCACCTTCTTCCAGCTCGACAGCGTCGACATCGACACCACATTCCGCTTCGGCACGGACTTTCGCTTCTGCGATGTGAACAAGACCATCGCCATCGAGGCCGGTTCAGCGGGCGACTTCTGTGGTGGCCCGCAGGCGCGCCCGTGTGCCGCCGGTTTGAGCTGCGATCGGCGGCCGAACGCGGCCGAGGGCTCCTGCGCCCAGCCTTGATGCCGATAGGGCTGCCCGGCGGCAGCTCGGGCGCCCTGCCCTCAGCCGAAGCGCACGCTGTAGATGGGCGGCAGGTTGTGGGCGATGGCGTGCCAGTGCTCCCCCGCATCGTCGCTCACGTACAGGTTGCCCGTGGTACTGCCGAACGCCAACGCGTCCCCGCGGAGGGCCAGGGCGTGCCGGTAGACGACGTCGTAGGCGTTGTCCACGGGTAGCCCGTCTTTCAGTTGCTGCCAGGATTGCCCGCCGTCGCGCGTGCGGGCCACGAACAGGCGGCCTCCAATCGCCATGCGCTGCTGATCCGAGACGCCTGGCACCACCCAAGCGCTGCGCCCGTCCTCGTCGTGCGGCACGATCGGGAAACCGAAATGGACGCCCTGCTCGGGCTGGCTCACCTTCTTCCACGTCGCGCTGCCGTCAGCGCTGTAAAAGACGCCGCAGTGGTTTTGCTGCCAGACGTGGTCGGGCTGACCGGGACAGCACTGGATGAAGTGGGCATCATGCCCCCACTCGGCGTGGGGATTGGGCAGGTAGTCGTTGGTCAGGCCGTGGTTTCTGCCCTGCCAGCTCTTGCCGCCGTCGCGACTCTCGAGCACGCCTGCCGTCGAGATCCCAACCCGCAAGCGGTCGGGATCCCGCGGGTCGATGTCGACCGAGTGGATGCCGGCGGCGAACTCGCCCCCCTCCGACGCGGGCGTGCCAAACCAGTGCGTCTTGCCGCTGCCGTCCCCATCAAACAGGTTACCGCCGCGGCTCTCGTGGTCCCAGAGCGGACGATTGAGCTCGAAGTGCTCCCCCGAGTCCTCGCTCACGAAGAGGCCCCCCGGGATGGTGCCGACGTAAATGCGCCCCGGAGCACCAAAGCCGATGACCCAGAGCTTGAGCAGCGTGGCCGAGCGCAGCGTGAACCGGCTCTCTCCGTCGCCCTCTTGCCCAGGATCCGGCGGCGACAAGTAGCGAGCGCCTTCGGGGTACTTGATCTGGGACGGGGCGTCTTTCCAGGTTTGGCCGCCGTCGCTCGTCGTCGAAAGCTTGGCGCCCCAGTGCCCGAAGCCGAGCGCCGCCCACAAACTGCCGTCGTGCGGATTGGCGGCCACATAGTTGACGCACACGCCGGCATGACCCGAGAGCCGCAAGCGGTAGCCGTTGGCTCCTCGCTCTGCGATGAAGGTGCCTTTGCGTGTGCCGATGAGAAGTCGCTGGAGCATGTACCCTGGAGTGTGTTTGGAGAAAGGAGCGAGCCGAGCCGCTGGTGGTGAACGTGCTGCGCGAGGGCGGGCTCAACCGCCGCTCAGCGCTTGAGCGATGAAGACGCTGGTGTTTGCGTTGACGGCGTCCGAGAGGGTGCGCCGATCGACGAGCATTTCCCCGGCCACGAACACGTTGACGTGCTTGCGCAACCGGCCTCGCTCGTCGCAAATGTAGAAGGCCACCCCCGGCGCGAGCTCCTCCAGGCGCTGGACGATCTCGGCGACGGTGGCGGCCTCGACGGCGAGCGGGCCCCCAGCGAGCTGCGGGAACAACGTCGGCAGATGAGAGTTGAACTCGACCCGCGCCATGCCGGGCAAGATCGCACTTTGAGCTGCCGCCGTCGAGCGAAGAATGTCGTCTCGAACGGCACGGCTCGGTCGTGTGCGCGCGCTCTCGGAACACGTCAGCTCGAGAAGAATCGGTTTCGACGGCTCATGTTGCCCGTCATGGTCACGAGTGCTAAGTTCGTGACCATGAGTGCGAAGCCGCGCCAGCTTCCGGCCGGAGAGTTCAAGGCCAAGTGCCTGGCCGTCTTGGATGACGTGCAACGAACGGGCAGGGTTGTCGTGGTCACCAAGCGCGGCCGGCCTGTGGCGCAGGTCGTGCCTTTGCCCGCAGCCGACTCGGAGTCGCTGCAGGGCAGCGTGCTGTTCGAGGAGGATCTGCTCTCTCCCATCGACGTCGAGTGGGACGTTCGATCTTGATCGTCTTGGACACTCACGCTTGGGTCTGGTGGCTGAGCAAACCGGACAAGCTCGGTAAGAAGGCCAAGCGTGCGGTCAAGAGGGCGGAGCGCATCGGCGTCCCAGCCATTTGTGTTTGGGAGGTAGCCATGAAGGTCCGTGCCGCAAAGTTGTTGCTCGATCGGCCCACGTCGGCCTGGATTGACCAAGCGCTGAGTGGAGATCGGCGGCTCGAGCTGCTGCCTCTGAGCCCCCGGATCGCGGTGGCGGCGGCGGAGTTGGAGTGGCAGCACGGGGACCCAGCTGATCGGCTGATCGTTGCCACGGCGAGCGTGTACGGAGCTCAGCTGGTCACCGTAGACGAACGCATCGCCGATTCCAATCTGGTACGTTGCGTCTGGGATTGACGGCGTGCCGTGCTCGACCTCGTCGGCGTACCCAACGCACGCGGGCGCAAGCCTTCAGACTCGTGGCGGCACGGCCTGCGACGCCGCGCGAGCATGGCGGCCCGCGTTGTTCGTCGGGTTGTTGCTCGGATGCGCGGCGAGCCTGCTCGTATCGGGCTGCAATAAAGACAGCTCGGGCAGCGCCGCTGGCGCGTCAGCTCAGGCGCAGCCCGGGCGAGCCCTGCGCGTTTCAGAAGCCCCCGGCGGACGCACCTCGGACAAAGACCGCAGCGTTTCGCCGGGCGAGTTACCCATCAAAGAGCCTCCAGGGAGCGAGCCGAGCACGACGAGCGGCGAGCTCGCACCCGGGGTGAACGAGGAGTTTGACGAAGACATTCTGCTCGCCATCGACGAGGCGCTGCTGGCCGTCGACGAAAACGCTTTTGCCACGCTCTTCAAGAAGGAGGCCGTCGTCGTGGACGGCCAGATCGTCCGCAAGGAGAAGTTCGCACACCCCGACAACTGTCGCCGCTGGCGCAGCCTGCGCACCCGCGGCTACGCGCCCAAGAACTCTCTCGGCAAGCAGATCAACGCGGGAGCCCTCGTTCGCTGCGGTTCCCTCGAGTTCCTGGCGCTAGCCCGGCCTTCTCGTGTCAGCCACGTGCGCGGCCTGCTCGCACGCGCCGGGCTCAGCATACTCCCCGCAATCGTCGCCAGCGCGACATCGCCGCTGGCCGAGCAGGCGCGTGACCGAGCCGTCGCCAAGGGCTCTACGCTCGCCGAGTTCCTCCCCACCGCACGTCCCATCCCGTCGGAGCTGCCAGGGAGGCTCTCAATCGCCGAGCCAAGCTCAAAATCGAACGTCATCATCAATGCAGAGGTCTGGGGTGACATCAACTCGGACGGCGTCGAGGACCTGGCCCTTTCGGTGCTGAACGCCGCCGATGACAACAGCTCCTTCGACATGCGATTGATCCATGTGACGCGTCGGTCGCCGTCGGCGCCGCTGACGGTCCTCGCCGTTGTGGAGTGAGGCGGGCCGTGCCTCGAGCTCCAAGCGTGGTACGTGGGCTGACCAGCGTCGAAGCGCTCACAGGCCCGTGTATGCGATCAACTCGACGCGAGTATCGGCCTCCTCCTCGAGCACCAGGCCGACGCCGGGGCAGTAGTACTTGTACTCGTCGGCGTCCGGATCCACTACCGAGCGGTCCCGCGTTTTTAGACAGTTCGACCACGAGCCAGCAGGGACGGTCACGCTCTCCGCGAGCGATATGATTTCACCGATGTCCTCGGCTTCACCTCGCAGGTACTCCTGGCGATACACGTCACCGACCGCTGGGTCCGCAGGCATCGCGACGCCCGGCAACGCGCCAGCGATTCCGGCTTCCCACGCGCCGCAACTACACACAGCCTGGCCCGCTTCGTAGCTCACGGTGTCTTCACCGAGGTACCACACGTTGCCTTCGCCATCCTGAGCGAACCAGTCGCGGGTGTCCTCGATCAGCTCGTCATCGAGGAAGGCCGTGTCGTGCACCACGCGCGCGTTCGTGCCCCAGACCGCGAGCGTGTCGGCCTCCACCTCGACTTCAATCCTTTCTTCACCTTCGTCGGTTTGGGCCCGGTACGTCCAGGCCGCGCCGGGCGGGGCGGGGAACAGTGGGTTGTCGACCGTGCTCCGCAACGACGAGGCGGACACACGCGGGTCAAATTCTGCTGCCTGGAGAGTATAGGCGGCGGGGATGCTGAGCCGTGCCGAGCTAGGCAGGCTCGGGGCGGGCTCGGCGCCGCAGGCCACAGCCCAGACGGCGCAGGACAACGCAACGCGAGACTCGAGCGAATTCATTGGGATCCTCCTGGGTGCAAAGCCGGCGTGGGCGTGAGGCCTACGCCTCATCTGGAGCGCTGCCGACGCTTCTCCCCCACGCTAGCCCTCGCTCGCGCCGGTCCTGCTTCGTGGCCCGATCCGGTGATATCCTGAGCCTGCAATTTCCGGACGCCTGACGTCGCTTCCGGACTCAGGTTTGGTCGCGATCAGGGAACTCACGCACGCACGCATGCTGCAGGTTTGAGCGCGGAAGGCAGCGGAAATGAGACAGAATGGGTACGCACGTCTGGCGCTCTTGGTGTGGCTCATGACTCCGCTCGAGGTAGCAGCGTCGGCTCGCGCCCAGGGCGAGCGCTGCGCGGCTGCCCTTTTGGTTTCGGCGCCTGCCGAGCTCTCGAGCGAGCTACGGGCCGCGCTCGCCGCAGGGGAGCTGGGGAGGCGCTCGGGGGAGCCGTGTCGAAGCGCCCACGTCGAGGTGCGACCCGTCCGCAACGGGCTGACGGTCACGCTGTCCGCCGCGGGCGAGACGATCTCGAGGCGTGTCGGGTCGGTCGCCGACGCTGCCTTTTGGGTCGAGAGTTGGCTCGCGCCGAGCCTCGAGGACGCGCCGCCGATCGCGCCGTTGGGCGAGCCTGCGCTCGATCCGGGTCCCGTTCCTAGCGCTCCAGGTCGGGGCATTCTACCTCCCGCGTCGAGCTCTGGGCCACGCGCGACGCTGGGGCTCGCCGGGAGGACGTCGCTCGACACGGATGGCGTCAACTGGAACGGCATGGAGCTGTTTGGCGAGGTTGACGTCGCCGCGCCGTTCTGGCTCGGCGCCGGCCTCGGCCGCAGCTGGGACTACGTCTTCGCGCCCTCGGCCGTCGGTGCCTCGGTCGAGCGGATCACCACCCATGCCATCGTGCGCGTCGGGGCGGGCTGGCCGGTGGCTGCCCAAACAGATTGGTCGATCGGCGTCGGCGCCGGGGTGATGTCCGCCTTTGCCCGAGGCACGCCCGTCGCCGGAGGCAGGGTCGCCAACGATGACGAGGGCGTCGGCGTGCTGGAGCTTTCCTCTGGCTTGCGCTTTAGACCCACGCGCGGGCTATGTTTAGGGCTCGGTCTGGAGCTCCTGCGCAGCGTGGCTCTGGAAGGCTCCGACGCTCCAGAGCCCGGCGAGCCATTGGCCCGCGTCGAACCGACCTGGCGCGCCGGGTTCGTGCTCGGCGTCGGGCTCGTGTTGGGCAAACGCTGAGTGGTTATGCGAGAAATCAAAGCCGTGATCGCGCTCCGTGCAAAGGAGGAAGCACTCCCGAAGCTCTCCGATGAATCGGTCGCTACCGCCTGTTCCACCGGTGACCCGGCGGCGGTGGCCGAGCTCTTCACGCGCTTCCAGGCGCCAGTCACCGGCTACCTTTCGCGCCTCGTGCCGTCGCGAGTGGACGTCGAGGATCTGCTGCAGACCACTTTCCTGCAGATCGCCAAAGGGCGAGCGCGCTACGAGGGGCGCGCGAGCGTACGCACCTGGCTGTTCGGCATCGCGACCAACGTCGTGAAGCATCATCGCCGTTCGGGGGCGCGCTTCTTGCGGCTGCTGGACGCGGCCCGACGCGAGCCCTGCCCCAGGCCGCCGTCGCTCGCGGAGGAGAGCGACGCCAAGCGCATGCTCCGCCGCGTCGAGCTGGCGCTAGGCTCGCTGTCTCGCGATCAGCGCTTCGCGTTCGTATTGTGCGAGGTCGAAGGCCTCTCGGCGCGCGAAGCGGCCCTGGTGCTGGAGACGAGCGAGCAAGCCGTATGGCGCCGCGTCTCTGACGCGCGTCGTGCGCTGCGCAGCCTCGTGCTCCGGGAGGAGTCGTGAGCGGCGCGTGCTCACATCAACTCGAAGTGGACGCCTGGCAACGACTGGGCGCCGCGGCGACGCTGCCCGACGCGCTCGAGCGACACCTGCTCGAGTGCCCGCCCTGTCACGCGCACGTGGCGGAGGTGCGCGCGCTGCGCGGCTTGTTCGCGCACCTGCCGGCGATCGAGATCGAGCAGCAGCAGCTGGACGAGATGCGCTTCTTGCTCATGGCAGAGGCGCGGCGGGGGCCAGCGCCGCTGGCGTCCGCGAGCACGGAGCGGCACTACCCACGCTGGCTGCGCCGGCACCCTTTCTTTGGTTTTTCGGCGGCAGTCGTGTTCATGGTGTCGGCAGCTGCCGCGTTCTCCGCGGTCCGCTCCGACTGGGAGCGAGAGCAAGGCTTGGAGCGAGAACGGCTGTCGACGCTGCCGCGCCCGAGGGCGTCCTCTGCGGAACGGCGCGAGCCTGGTCCGGCAGCGCTGCATCCGGCAAATCCCGAGGCCGCGGCTGCGTCCGCGCCACACGTCGAAGCGCCGGGTACGAAAGCCGCCTCCCCGCGAGACCTCGCGCCACGAGCGACGGCGACGAGCGAGCCAGTGAGGGCGCTCCGTCGCGGGCTGGTGGCCGCGTCGGCACGACGACCCGTGGACGAGCGCTTCCGCCGCGCTCGCGCTCTGATCGGCGACGGTCGAGCGGCGGAGGCAGTGGAGGCGTTCGATCGATTGGCTGACGACCCAACTGTCGATGCCGCGCGCCGCGCCGACGCGCTCTTCTGGGCCGCCCGTGCGTCGCGGGACAGCGGCGACGCGCAGGGTGCGCGCGCGCGTGCCGAGCAATACCTGGCCGCACACCCCAATGGCTGGTACCGAGCCCGCGCCGCCGCGCTGCGCTGACTCGGCTGCCCGAGGTCGCGACGTGGCCACCGAGCCTCGGCTCGACACGCGCAAGCGCCTGCTCCGCAGCGTGCGTACTACTCGCCGTCGTCCAGCTTTTCCAGGCGCAGAAGCTCGGCGACGGAGACGCCGACCTGTGAGCCGCGCCCCTGAAAGAGTGAGCCTGTCCGGCCGGCGCTGACGCGCGCCAGTGCCAGCGGGTATGCGTCGACGGGCAGTGGAATGTAGCCGACCTTCCCCACCATCTTCCAGCCCTTCTCCAGATAGAAGTTGATGAAGGCGACGACGGGCGCCCGAGCCAGCGAAGCTCTTGCCACGTAGACGAACAAGGGTCGGGAGAGGGGCTGATAGGTTCCGCCTCGGACGGTTTCGGGTGAAGGCGTGATCGGACCAGCACCGTTGTTGGGATTGCCATCGTCCACCGGCAGCACCTTCAGTCTGTCCTTGTTCGCCGCGTAGTACATGTAGCCAAAGAAGCCGAGCGCGAGCTCGTCGCTGGCGATGCCTTCGACGAGCGCGTTGTCGTCCTCGCTGGAGGTGTAGTCAGCCCGGCTCGAGTGCGCCTGGTGCACGACCGCTTCGGTGAAGTAGTCGTACGTGCCAGAGTCCTTGCCCGCGCCATACAGGTGTAGCGGCACGTCGGGCCAGCCCGCACGCACTTGGCTCCATTTCACTAGCGTGCCCTGGGCGGCCGGCTCCCAGATCCGCGCTAGCTCCTCTGTCGTGATGTCGTAAGCCCAGTCGTTCTTCGGGTGGACGAGAATGGACAGACCATCATAGGCGACCGGCAACTCGACATACTCGACGTGGTTTTTCGCACACAGCTCGGCCTCCTCCGGCTCGATAGGTCGTGAGGCATTCGAGATGTCCGTCTTCCCGGCACAGAACTTGGCAAACCCACCGCTCGTCCCGGAAACCTCAATGCCCACTTGGGTGGGTTCGAACTTCTGGAACTCCAAAGCGACCGCCTCCATGATTGGAAAAACGGTGCTCGAGCCGTCCATCGTGACTCCCCCGCCGTTCTGGCAAGCGACAGCGGTGGCGCAGCTGGTAAGGATGCAGATGGGCAGGCTCAATGGATGCTGTTTCACGTAGGTCCCCGTCCTTCTAAACTGGCACCATCGGACGAAGCTCCAGGCCAAACGGCACGTAAAGGCCGTGCCATCGCCACTTCGACACGATTCCAAGTGCTCGCCAGTAATCGTTATACGACGATATTGGCACGGACCACGGGTGTCAATCGGGGAGATGTGACAATTCGATGGATGTCGCCAGTCCCGAGCTCTTTGGAGCCATCGTGGTGAGACGATGACCTCGAGCGAGCATCGTGCGTAGGTCGAGGCAAGGTGGAACATGTTACCGGAGAGCAGCACGCCCAACAGGGCACACGAATTTCGCGGAGGGATGAGCCCTCGGAATGATTGACACGTGGGCCCGCTCCCAATTATATCGTGCTTTAACGATAGATTAACGCCGACGAAAAACCCGCAGCGGGCTTCATGGGTCCGGCGCCGTGTCGGCCGAGCTTACGCGAACAACATCGTGGTTGGACGATGAGGAGACTAACGAATCGAGGCGCCGTAGTTGCAGGATGCTGGAGAAATCCATGAGCGCGACCAGAAAAGTTCTATTCGTATGCGTGCACAACACGGCGCGAAGCCGAATGGCAGAGGCATTGTTGCGAAAAGACGGCGGGGCTGCGTTTGACGTCACCAGCGCCGGTTACGAGGCTCGGGAGGCGAACCCGCTGGCTCTAGAAGCAATGGCTCTCATCGGCGTACCGCTCAGTTCGACTGGGCCCCAGCCAACTGTTTTCCAGCTATACAAGGCGGGGCGCTACTTCCAGCATGTCATCAGCGTTTGCGATGAGGATCAGGGCGAACGTTGCCCACTTTTCCCTGGTGTCGTCGAGCGTATCACGTGGAGCTTTCCCGCCGTGAGCACCTTTACTGGCAACCACGCAGAGCGGCTGACACAGGTCGTTCAGCTGAGAGACGCGATTCGCGAGCGAATCGGGATATGGTTGAGAGCGCTCGGCTCAGAGCCAGGGACCACCGAATGACGAGCCAGCAGGCAAAACTCAGAAGGAAGAGCAAATGACGACACGCATAGGGATTAATGGGTTCGGACGCATGGGCAGGCTGGCACTTCGAGCGGCTTGGGGCTCGGCCGAGCTCGAGTTCGTCCACATCAACGATCCTAAGGCGGACAGCCAAGTGGCGGCCCACCTGTTGAATTTCGATTCGGTCCACGGGCGCTGGAAACACGAGGCGTCGCCCAGAGAGGGGGCCATCAGCGTCGAGGGGGCGGACCTCGCCGTCACTGCGCACGCGGCGCCGGGCGAGATTCCCTGGAAAAAGTACGGCGTCGACATCGTGCTCGAGTGCTCTGGAAAATTCAAGACCGCGGCGCAGCTCGCCCCTCACTTCGAGCAGGGGGTGAAGAAGGTCATCGTCGCCGCGCCGGTCAAGGAAGGTGCGCTCAACGTGGTGATGGGCGTGAACGACCATCTGTATGACCCGAGCACGCACCGGCTGCTCACCGCGGCATCCTGCACGACCAACTGCCTGGCTCCCGTGGTCAAGGTGATCCATGAAGGCATCGGCATTCGGCACGGTGTCATCACCACCATCCACGACATCACCAACACCCAGACCGTCGTCGACGCGCCTCATAAAGACCTGCGGCGCGCGCGAGCCAGCAGCCTGTCGTTGATCCCCACCACCACTGGGTCGGCAACGGCGATTGCGCTCATCTATCCTGAGCTCAAAGGCAAGCTGAACGGGCTCGCCGTGCGCGTCCCCTTGCTCAATGCATCGCTGACGGACTGCGTTTTTGAGGTGGCACGTCCCACGACGGTCGACGAGGTGAACGCGCTGCTCAGGCGCGCCGCGGAAGGGCCATTGAAGGGCATCCTGGGTTACGAGGAACGGCCGCTCGTGTCCGTGGACTACAAGGATGATCCTCGATCGGCCATCATCGACGCTCTATCCACGATGGTGGTCGACGCGACGAGCGTGAAGATTCTGGCGTGGTACGACAACGAAATCGGATACGTGCATCGCATGCTGGAATTGGCCAAAAAGGTGGCTCAGAGCCTGCGCTGACTCGAGAACGCCATGAACGCCGTGCGTAACTACATGCTCGTAACCGGCGCCTATTGGGCGTTTACGCTCACGGACGGCGCGCTCAGGATGCTCGTGCTCCTGCACTTTCACGAGCTCGGCTACACCCCCGTCCAGCTCGCCTTTCTCTTTCTGTTCTACGAATTTTTTGGCGTAGTCACGAACCTCCTCGGTGGATGGCTCGCCTCTGTCGCGGGCCTACGCGTCACGCTTCTGGGCGGGCTGGCCTTGCAGGTCCTGGCGTTGGTCATGTTGGCGTTGGCTAACTCCACCTGGCCCATGGCGACCTCGGTCGCGTACGTCATGGCGGCTCAGTCGCTCTCTGGTATCGCCAAAGACCTGACCAAGATGAGCGCCAAGAGCACGCTCAAGCTCCTGGTGCCGGAACACGCGCGGTCCTCGTTGTTCAAGTGGGTGGCTATCCTCACCGGCTCCAAAAATGCCTTGAAGGGTGTCGGCTTCTTCCTCGGCGGCCTTCTCTTGTCGGTGATCGGCTATGCTCATTCCCTGTATGCGATGGCGGGCGCTCTAGGGTTGGTGTTGATTGGGATGACGCTTTCGCTCCCAGGGGAGCTCGGCAAGTCCAGAGGCAAGAGCAAGTTTAAGGGTCTGCTCTCGAAAACGCGCGAGGTGAACCTGCTGTCTCTTGCGAGGTTCTTCCTGTTCGGCGCGCGTGACATCTGGTTCGTGGTGGGTGTCCCCGTCTTTCTTTCGGTGAATCTCGGTTGGAGCTTCACCGAGGTGGGCACGTTCCTCGCCCTCTGGGTCATCGGGTACGGTGTCGTCCAATCCGGGGCGCCTGCGCTGATCAGCCGCTGGACGGGCGGACAAGCCCCCGATGGCCGTGCCGCGCAGGTGCTCGCGTTCATGCTAGCGGCGGTGACGGCCGCCATTGCCGCGGGCCTCAGCGCAGGGCTAACGCCCGAGCTCGTCGTTCTCGGCGGGCTTACCCTCTTCGGCCTCGTCTTCGCGATCAATTCCTCGGTTCACTCGTACCTGATCTTGGCCTATTCGGACGGTGACAAGGTGGCGATGAACGTTGGCTTTTATTACATGGCGAACGCGGGGGGGCGCCTCGTGGGTACGCTGCTCTCGGGGGTCTTGTTCCAATTCGGCGGCGTGGCGGGCTGCCTGTGGGCATCGGCGGCGTTCGCAGCGGCTACCGGCGTCATTTCGCTGCTCTTGCCGCACAAGGGCAGTGCCCTGCTGATGGCAGAAATGAAGGCCGAAGGCGCGGACTAACCGACCGCGATCGAGAGAGCGCTCGGCAGCGCTAGAATTGAACGGCATGCAAGTTACAAATGGCGGCCTCCTCCGCAGACTTTCCTTCCTCGACCGGTTTTTGACGCTGTGGATCTTCCTGGCGATGGGGCTCGGGGTGGCTCTTGGCTCCTTGGCCCCAGGCTTCGCCCGCGCGCTCAATGGGCTGAGCGTGGGTACGACGTCGGTCCCGATCGCCGTCGGGCTCATCCTGATGATGTATCCGCCGCTGGCCAAGGTCCGCTACGAGGAGCTAGGCAAGGTCTTCCGCAACAGGCGGGTGCTCGCGCTCTCCCTCGTGCAGAACTGGGTCGTCGGCCCGCTGTTGATGTTCGGGCTCGCCGTGTTGTTTTTGCGCGACAAGCCCGAGTACATGCTGGGCCTCATCCTGATCGGCCTCGCTCGCTGCATCGCCATGGTGATCGTTTGGAATGACCTCGCAAAAGGCGACACGGAGTACTGCGCTGGCATCGTCGCCCTGAACTCTATCTTCCAGGTCCTGTTCTTCTCCGTATACGCTTACTTCTTCGCGACGCTGCTACCGACGTGGCTCGGGCTAGAGGGAGCTGTCGTCAACATCAGCATCGGCGACATCGCCATGAGCGTTGCGATCTACCTCGGCTTGCCCTTTGCGGCGGGCTTCCTCACGCGGCGGGTCCTCACGCGCGCCAAGGGGCGCGATTGGTATGAGAAGACCTTCGTGCCCCGCATCAGCCCCCTCACGCTCCTCTCACTGCTCTTCACCATCGTGGTGATGTTCTCGTTGAAGGGCGAGTCTATCTTGCAGCTGCCCCTGGACGTGCTCCGCATCGCCGTGCCACTGCTCTTCTATTTCGTAGTGATGTTCGCGGTGTCGTTTTTCATGAGCAGGCGCGTGGGTGCCGACTACAAGCAAACCGCGACGCTGTCGTTTACCGCAGCGTCGAACAACTTCGAGCTGGCCATCGCGGTCGCCATTGCTAGCTTCGGCATTCACAGCGGCGCAGCCTTCGCGGCCGTCATCGGACCTCTCGTCGAGGTGCCGGTCCTCATCGGCCTCGTCAACGTCTCCCTGTGGGCGCAGAAGCGCTACTTCCCCAACACACATGGCTCGGGGTCGACGCCGGCACATCGGCTCGACCACGCGAGCTCGACCGTATTCACAGGCCGCCCACGAGCGCCTTGAGACGCCGGAGCGCGCGTGGCTCGATGCAATAACAAACCCGCGGCCCGTCCACGTCACCACGGATGAGGCCGGTGTCTTTGAGTACCTTGAGGTGCTGAGACACCGTTGACTGCGCCAGGGGCAGCTCCTCGACGATGTCGCCGCAGACGCAGGCGTTCCGACGCACCAGAATCCTGAGAATCTGCACCCTCGCAGGGTGGCCGATCGCCTTGGCCAACGCCGCCAGCTCCTCATCGGCTGCAGCGCCTTCTATCGGGCGAAGATCGGGCTGCACGTCCGCCGGCGGACAGCACGCCTCAACGGCCCGGACTCCTTTCATCGTCATATGACGATACAGCGTGGAACACACCTGTCAAGCGCGGGTCACTTCGCCACTTCGCCACTTCGCCACTAGCGGAACGAGCGTCGAATTCCTGCGTCCTTTTCTCCCCGGCTTGGTCTCTATGGGAGGAGGACGAAATGGACCAAAGCTCGACGGAAGAAGCTAGAAACATCGTTCGGGATCACTATGGCAAGGTGGCAGAGGCGAGCGAAGCGGCGGCCTGTGCCCCAGGTTGCTGCGGAGGCCAGCCCGCGAGCAGCGAGGCCTTGGGCTACTCGAGCGAGGAGCTCGCTGCCGTGCCCGAGGGTGCCAATATGGGCCTCGGGTGCGGCAATCCGCAGGCGATTGCCGGCCTGAAGCTGGGCGAAACGGTGCTCGACCTGGGCAGCGGGGGTGGGTTCGATGCCTTTTTGGCGGCGCGCCAGGTGGGGGCGAATGGTACCGTGATCGGCGTCGACATGACGCCCCAGATGGTCACGAAGGCCCGCGACAACGCCCGTAAGATCGGCGCCAAGAACGTCGAGTTCAGGCTCGGTGAAATCGAGCGCTTGCCGCTTGCCGATGCCTCGGTGGACGTCATCATTTCCAATTGCGTGATCAACTTGTCGCCGAGCAAGCCGGAGGTGTTTCGGGAAGCATTTCGAGTGCTCCGTGCGGGTGGGCGGCTCGCCATCTCCGATGTGGTTGCGCTCGCGCCCATTCCAGAACAGCTCCGAACCAGCGCTGCATCACTGAGCGGGTGCATCGGCGGCGCGCGCCTATCGAGCGAGCTCGAGGCCATGCTGACCGAGGCGGGCTTCGAGGATGTGCGGATCGCGCCGAAGGGTGAGAGCCGCTCGTTCATCAAGGACTGGATGCCCGGGTCAGGGATAGAAAACCTCATCGTTTCGGCCACCATCGAGGCGGCCAAGCCGACGGTGAGCCGCAGCTGCTGCGGTCCTGCCTGCTGCTCGCCCGAGGTGTCGGCGGTATGATGGTCGAGGACGCGCGCCGTGCGCAGCGTGAGCTGGAGCAGAGGCTGCGGCCGTTTATCGCTCGGCGCGTGCCTCCATCCGATCTAGATGATGTGATGCAGGAGGTGTTCCTGCGTATCCAGCGGTCTCTGCCGTCGCTTCGTGACGAGGACCGGTTCGTCCCCTGGCTGTACGCGGTCGCGCGCAGCGCCATCGTCGAGAGCCATCGCGAACGCGGGCGGCAGCCCAGGTTGGATCCTTCTGGGGATCCGGGAGCGGAGGCCGAGCGTGAAGGGACGGAGCCGAGCGCGCTGGAGCAAGAGCTGGCGGGTTACCTGTTGTCGTACGTGGCGGCGCTGCCGGCGCCCTACCGCGAAGCGCTGACGCTCACGGAGCTCGATGGCCTCACCCAAAAGGCTGCGGCAGACGCGCTCGGCATCACGCTGTCAGGCATGAAGTCTCGAGTGCAGCGCGGAAGAGAGCGGCTGCGGGAGCTGTTCGAGGCCTGCTGCCGGATCGGCGTCGACGCCCGAGGACGGGTCATCGAGTGCGAGCCGCGAGAAACCTCGGGCTGTCGCTGTAAGAGCTCATAGCCTGGGGCTCTTTGGAGCTTGCTCAATGCTTCCAAAATACTAGAAATAGGAGGCCTGCGCCGCGGGACTCCAACCCAGTCCGATGCAACCCTTGCCCAGCCGAACGCCGTCCGTTCACAAGCCGCGGATTCTATTTTTGTATGGGTCATTGCGCGAGCGCTCCTACAGTCGTCTGCTCGCAGAAGAAGCCGCGAGGGTCATCACCAGCCTAGGTGCGGAGGCGCGCGTCTTCGATCCGCGAGGCCTGCCGCTCGCCGACAGCGTTCCCCCGGATCATCCCAAGGTCGCCGAGTTACGCGCGCTCAGCGAATGGTCCGAAGGGCAAGTCTGGTCGTCACCCGAGCGGCATGGTGCAGTGACCGGCGTCATGAAGAATCAAATAGACTGGATCCCGCTTGCCATAGGCGCGGTCAGGCCGACTCAAGGGCGCACGCTCGCCGTCATGCAAGTCAGTGGCGGCTCCCAATCTTTCAATGCCGTCAACTCGCTCCGCATCCTGGGGCGATGGATGCGCATGTTCACCATCCCCAACCAATCATCGGTCGCCAAAGCTTACGAGCAGTTCCACGACGACGGGCAGATGAAGGATTCAGCATACCGGGATCGGGTGATTGACGTGATGGAAGAGCTCTACAAGTTCACGCTCCTCTTGCGCGACTACGCCGACTACCTCGGGGACCGGCATAGCGAGCGGAAAGCGGCTGCGGCCCAAATCGTCGCCGAGATCGCCGCGAAGGCCGTATCCTGAGTGGCACGATGCGAGCGTGCGGGAAGGTGTCAGCGCGCCGCCTGACTCGCCTGACTCGACTGACTCGACTGACTCGACTGGCGAACGTGCTCGAGGACGCGCTGATGGATGACGTGAAGCGCGTAGTCGGCGTACACGGACCAGTAGGCATGGGGCGCCATCTTTAGGCGATACCAGGTGGTGCCTTCGAGCCGCGTGCGCTCACCAGGCAAGCAGCACCAGGCCGCTGTCGCGCACATACATCTTTGGCGAGCGGACGAGGCGCTTGCCCACGTTCGCGTGCCACGGCGCCAGCCGGCGTACGAGCAGCAGATGCCGCCAGTGCAGGCTGGCCACCTCGCTGCGCGCAGTGAAGCTCTCTGGGAAGCCTCCGCGGAGCCACAGCGCGTCCAGGGTTTCGGCGCCGGTCTCGCGCAGCTGTAGCGGGCCCAGCTCGAGGTACGCGCTGCGCCCCGCCAACGTCTCCCCCGATTGAGCCAACAGATATGTATGTTTGGCAAGGATATCCGCGACAGGAGCACATGCAGAGCACCTCACGCGCCCGGGCCCAGCGGGCTCCGCTCCGCTGTCGGCAACGCGAAGTGCTGGCTCAGGATGCGGGCGGTGAAGCTGGTGCGGAGGTAGAAGCCTCGGGGCAGGGCGGAGATGGTGGCGCCGTCGGTGCCGGTGCCGCGGCGGCGGGCGTGGGAGTCTTTGGCCTTGGGTCGGACTTGGAGGTAGCGGCCGAGGTGGCCCGTGATGTCTTCGACGCGGCCCCCTCCGATCATGCCGGCGAGCTCTTCCCAGTCGAAGCGCAGGTCGCGCTCTTCTTCTGGGCTGGGGCTCCAGAGTAAGGCGGTGCCGATGCGGCGGGCGCCGACCGGCGTGCTGCGGGTGCCCTCGACCGGGACCCAGAGCACGCGGCGCAGCTTGCGAAAGACGCGCGACTCTTGCCACTCGACGTGGGCCATGTGCGTGAGCGGGATGGTGCAGACGAAGGTGGTCTCGAGGGGCTGGCCCTGGAGCGTGACCGGGAGGGTCTTGAGCTCGATGCCGAGGGCTTCGAAATCGGGCGCGGCTTTCGACTTCGCCGTGGCCCCGAGCGCGGCCTCGAACAACGCGCCGACCCAGCCTTTGGCGCGGCGGAGGTCGGGGGGAACGGAGACGGCGAGGCGAGCCGCGAGCTCGGCGAGGGAGAGGCCCGCGAGCGCTCGGGCCCGGAGCAGCAGCTCTTCGGAAGTCTCCGGTGGGGTCACGGCGTCAGACTCGCAGGGGGTCGCGGGCGGCGAAAGAGGCGAGCATCGGTGAGGCATAGGCCGACCGCGGACGGATGCTGGCGCGACCGCCGGTTCCCCGCCCGGAGCGCGAAGTCACCGATTTGACGGTAGACTCGGTCGAGGCCGCCCGCTAGAGGAGGGCCATGGTGACCCGACATCTTCCTGTTATCGGCGGCCATCCTAACGAGTTTGGCGGCACGCTCCGGACCGATAACTGGCGCCTAGGCCCGATCGCCACCGTGCTGATGATCAGCAGCGCGCTCGTCTATCTGACCTGGGCCATGTTCCAGGGCCAGCACTACTACGCCGAGCCCTATCTGAGCCCGGTCTACTCGCCCGTGTTGTTTACCAAGCTGGACGTGCCGGGCGCGGCCCCGCTCGAGCATGCCTGGCTCGGGGCGTGGCCGACGTGGTGGCCCGTACTTTTCCTGCTGCCGGCGTCGCCCGGTTTCCTGATCTTGCCGTTCCCCGGCTTGTTTCGCTTCACCTGTTACTACTACCGCAAGGCGTACTACCGCTCGTTCGGCGGCTCGCCGCCGGGCTGCGCCGTGAGCCCTGGCAAGCGCTCCGAGTACAAGGGTGAAACGCGGCTTTTCCTGTTTCAGAACCTGCACCGGTACGCGCTCTACATCGCGCTCATTTACGTCGTGATCCTGACTTACGACGTGCTGTTGGCGTTCTTCAAGGACGGGCAGTTTGGCATCGGCGTCGGTACCGTCGTGCTCGCCATCAATACCTCGCTCATCGCCTCCTACACGTTCGGTTGCCACTCGTTCCGGCACCTGATCGGCGGCGGTTCGGATCGGATGTCGGATCGCGGTAAGAAGACGCCGAAGCTCAGCATCTGGCGCGGCGCTTCTTGGTTCAACGGGCGGCATATGAACTTCGCGTGGGCGAGCCTGACCTGGGTGGTCTTCACGGATCTGTACGTGCGCCTGGTCAGCATGGGCGTCATCCGAGACCTCAACACCTGGGGTTGAGGCGGCCGCGCGGAGCCCTGCGTCAACAGTTGCACTGAACTGAAACACGAGTGCGCTCCGCGTCCGCGGAATCATGTGGCGCAGCTGGACGAGCCAACGCGAGGGTGTTGTCCGCTCTTGCCTGGATATGGTGCCGGTGTGCTAGGCCTAGGGCGACTCCATGAGAAGAATCATCCTTTCCGCCCAGCTCCTCTTCAGCGCCGCTTATCTGCCCGGTTGTGCAGGGAACCTGGAAGGCGCCGATGGGGACCCGTCGGCCAGCGTGGTACCCGGCAGCGGTAAAGGCGATGTCGGCGGTGCCGAGCCGACGGATGTGGACCCCACACCCAGAGGCCCCGCGGGCGGAAACACCGGGGAAGGCAACGGCGGCGTCTTGCCTATCGATCCGAACACGGTCGGGGCAGGCAACCCTGCGCCAGCGCCGGTGCCGGTCAGTGGCTTGTCGCTGAACGGGGGCTGTTTCGCCGTCTGCGCCAGCAACGCGACCGACGTCGATCCGTCGGGTCAGACCGACGGTTGGGGCTACGAGAACGACGCGAGCTGCCTCGTGGCGGGCTCCGCACCTGCCGGGCAGGCCATGCCCTGCAGTCTTCAGCCGGCGCTGCCGCGGCCCATTCCGAGCCTGCCGAGCGTCAACGTGCAGAAGCCGGAGGGCGTGGACTCGTCGGGGTTCTTCGTCTCCGGTGGGCGCCTGCTCGATCCGCTCGGCAACGACTTCGTCATGCGCGGCGTCAACAACCCGCTCGCTTGGTTCCGCAATCGCAACACGGGCGCCCTGGCCTGGACGGAGCAGATCGCTTCCACAGGGGCGAACACGGTGCGCCTGGTCTGGGAGACCGACGTGGCCGACGTTACACTGCTGCGGGACGCGATCCAACGCAGCATCGACTTTGGCATGGTGCCGATGGTGGAGCTCCACGACGTCACAGGCGGCCGCGACGTGGACGAGCCCGCCCGCATGGCGCGCTATTACGCCGACACGCCGGCAGTGCGGCAAATCCTGATCGACTACGAGAGCTTCTTGCTCGTGAACATCGCCAACGAGTGGGACGGCGCCGACAATATCTACGTGGAGGCCTACACGCGGGCGATCCAGACGATGCGCAACGCGGGGCTCAACCACACGCTCGTGCTCGACGCCAACGGCTATGGCCAAAAAGCCAATACGGTGATCGCGCAAGGCCGGGGCCTGCTCGCCGTTGACCCGCAGCACAACTTGCTCTTTAGCACGCACATGTACGAGAGCTTCAGGAACGCGCAGACCATCCGCGACACCCTGCAGCGCGTCGCGGACGCGCAGGTGCCCTTCATCGTCGGTGAGTTCGGCTTCCAGCACGGCTCCGACAACCAGGGCAACCCGATCCCGATCCCGATCGACGTGTTGTTCGAAGAGGCCCAGCGCCACGGCTTCGGCTATCTGGGCTGGTCGTGGACGGGCAACAGCGCCAACGTCGGGTACCTCGACATCACGACTCGCAGCGGCAGCGCCGCGGAGCTCAGCGCCTGGGGCGACGACCTCATCAACGGGACGAACGGCATCCGCTCCACCAGTGAGCCCGCGAGCATCTTCGTCGCGCCGTGACTCAGCGTGGCGGGGTCGACGCTCGGGGGCCCGTCAATCGGGGGCCCGGAGCTTCACTTCCGCGACCAGGACGCCATCCAGAGTGGTCAGGGCCTGGGCGAAGTTGCAGGAGACGTTGAACTGAGCAATGCGCGATGGCCACTTGGGGCCGTCGGGGGGCATGCTGGGTTTGACCGTCAAGGGTAGGCTGAGGATCACGTTGACCCCTTGGTGCTGAAGGCGCGTCTTCACCAAGCCCATGAGCTGATTGGCGAGCTCCCGCACCCAATCCTCCAGATCCGCCTGGCGATCGGTCTTGATGGGCAGGCTGCGCTTGGCCTCCTCGCGATCGAGACCAATCGTCAGGTTGCCGCTCATGTCCTTACCGACGAAATGGATTCGCCCGAGCAAGGGCGACGCCGAATCGGGGGCATTGGCCGCGGCGATGTCGATGCCATACGCCGAGAACAGCACGCGGCATGATGCGTCTAGGATCTCTTGTAGAGAGGCTTGTGGGTCGTTGCCGTGTTCCATTGGATTCGAGCTCATGAGGGTCTCGTCGCAGTCTCCAAAGAGTAAGACGGCCTAGCCCTGCATCTATTCACTCCCCGCGAGAAGGTAGCGCCGAGGGCAAGAGGCGTTCAGCTGCGACATGTCGGGACATGTGCCGGCGTTCGGCCGCGCGCCGTCAGAAGCTCTTGGGCCCGAGGCCCACGCTGCAATCGACGCGCCGTGCGTGCACGTTGATGCTGCCGATCTGCCCGATGGCCCGACCCTGAGTGAGCTGACTAAAGGCGCTGCAGCTGATGTCGACGTGGTTAGGTCGCGCGCGGGTGCACCAGTAGGCGTTGTTTGGGTGGTTATGTGGGCAGGCATCGATCAGCTGGACCACGACGGACTTTCCCGGTCGACACAGCTCGTTGTGGGTCACGCCGTCGTTCTGGAAGGAATGGCGCCCCTCGAAGTTGCACGTCACTTCGACGCACTGCCCACAGTTGCCTTGCCCGGGGCAGGCGGGCGGGGTCCGGCATTGGCCCTGTTCGGCTCCGCTGCACGCGCAGGGTGGCCCGGTCCAGAGCGAGGCCAGGTCGCCCGTCGCGCCAAAGTAGATCTGGTTCTCGGCGTCGAGAGCGACGGCGCCCGTGCTCACGCAGGCTGCCCGGTTCAAGTCCGAGTCGCCGGGGTCGTCAAAGCCAAAGCGGGTGCAGTCGATCTCGCCGAACATGCTCGCCGTGTAGTCGGAGTCCCAGCCCTCTCCCGGCGGAGGGGGCGGGGGAGGCGGGGGCGGGGGCAGATCGGCGGCGTCACAAGGGATGCCCTGCAGGGCGGCGACCGACGCGGACACGATGCAACTCTTCTCGTATTCGTAGCCGAAGCCGTCCCTGTCGGGGTCGGACGTGCCCGGGGTGCGGCACAGCGGTCGGCACTCGAGCTTGCCGCTCGCGTCCACCACGATGTCGATGCCGTCGCCTGGAGGGAACGCCTTTTCATTGGGATCGCAGGGCAGGCCGCCGAGAGCCGCGGCGGTGCCGAGCACGATGCAGTTGCGCCGGCGCTCGTAACCCCAGCCGTCGCTCACGCCCGTTTTTGGATCCGGGTCGGTGAGCGCGCTCGCGCACACGGGCAAGCAGGCGCTCTCCCGGAAGATGCCCGGCCCCGGCGCGGGTGGATGCGGCAAGGGGATCACGTCGCAGCGTGGCGACGCGAGCGCTAGCGTGGTGCCGTCCGCGACGCAGGGGCGTTGCCCTTCGTAGCCAAAGCCGTCGAGGTTGCCGTCCTTGTCGGGATCGGTGAGCCGCGGGAAGCCGCACACGGGGAAACACGGTGCGCCGGGTGTTTCATCGACCAACAGGCCGTCACCGATCAAGACCGGGGGGCGCCCGGCGTCTCCGACTGTGCTGTCGCCGAGCGTGCTGAGGGGCGGCTCGGTCGGCGGCGTGACCGCCAGCGCTTGCAACGAGGGCGCCGTCCGAGCAGGCTCGTCAGTGGTCACGTCGCTCCGACACGCGCGGAGGGAAAGCGCCAGCAGGGCAGCGGCAGCCAGGGAGGAGCGGGCGATCATCGCGGCGGAGGCTAATGCCCGGATTCCGCGGAAGCGATGGGAAATTAGCCACGGCGGGGGCTCGATGAAGCCACCGGTTAACGGCCCGGTGCGCCGAGCGAGCTTCCCATCGCAGCGCGTCTGCCTTAGGTCGTAGGGGCCCGCTCAAACGGCGCGACCTGATTTACTCCGCCCCGACCATGACTGCCTTCTCAGTGCTCGATCTAGCCCCCATCACTCAGGGGAGTGACGCGGGCGCCGCGCTGCGCAACACGATCGATCTCGCTCGCCACGCCGAGCGCTGGGGCTATCGTCGGTATTGGCTGGCGGAGCATCACAACATGCCCGGTATCGCCAGCGCCGCGACCGCGATCGTGATCGGCGCGGTCGCCACTGCTACGCAGTCGATGCGCGTCGGCGCGGGCGGCATCATGTTGCCGAACCATTCGCCGCTGGTGATCGCGGAGCAGTTTGGCACACTCGAGGCGCTCTTTCCCGGGCGGATCGATCTGGGTGTGGGCCGCGCTCCCGGCACCGATCAGCAGACGGCGCGCGCGCTGCGGCGCCATCTCGAGGGCGACGTCGATGCGTTCCCTCAGAGCGTGGTCGAGCTCTGCGCCTACTTTCGCCCCGCGCAGCCCCAGCAGCGCGTGCGCGCGGTGCCCGGCGCTGGTTTGAACGTGCCGGTCTGGATCCTGGGCTCGAGCACCTTCGGCGCCGAGCTCGCCGCAGCGCTCGGCTTGCCCTACGCGTTCGCTTCCCATTTCGCGCCGGCGCAGCTGATGCCGGCGATCGAGCTGTATCGGCGCCGCTTTCGCCCTTCGGCAGACCTGAAGGAGCCGTACGTGATGCTCGGGGTGAACGTGGTCGCGGCGGCGACTGACGCGGAGGCGCGGCTGCTCATTAGCTCGCTCCAGCAAGCGTTCGTCAGCCTGCGGCGGGGCCAGCCCGTGCCGTTGCCGCCGCCGCGTCCCGGTTTCGCCGCAGAGCTCACGCCGCTCGAGCAAGCGAGCCTGGATGAAATCCTGAGCTGCGGCGCGATTGGCTCCAAAGAGACGGTGGAGCGGCAGCTGCGCGCGTTCATCGCCAAGACTGCTGCCGACGAGCTGATCGTCACCGCGATGATCTACGACCACGCCGCGCGGCTCACCTCGTACGAGATCACGGCCGAGCTCAGCGCTCGGCTTTGACGTGGCCGGTGCGTGCCGTGGTCAGCGCTCGACGTGGGCCACGGATCAGAGAACGCGGCTCGGCCCATTGGCCTTGCCCCGTTCGCAGGCTCCACCTCAGGCCAGGTACGCAGAGGATCGGGGACCCGCCACGGGGATGCAGCCAGTGAGACGTTGAAGTGCAGCCACAATCAGGCAAAATGTCGTGAGTGGCTCAGGTGCCGGATGAATCTACCCAGCAGCTGTTGCGTGCGTTGCGCGAGCGCGTGGACGCGAAGATTCGCGCGGATCTCGCAGCGGAAGAGCAGGCTGCCGAGGCGCTCCGAGGGCAGGTCCTCGCCGCGGTGCGCAGCGCTATCGAGGCAGCGCGCAGCGACGGGCGGTGCGGTCGTGTCTGGCTGTTTGGTTCCTTCGCATGGGGGCAGCCGGGAGAGCGCAGCGACATTGATCTGCTGGTGGAAGGTGACGACGACGCCTTGGCCCGTCGCGTGGAGCAGGCGTGCGGTCGCGACGTGCACGCCATCCGCATGGCGGAAGCCCCGGCTAGTCTGACGGAGCGGGTCTTGGCCCACGGCTTACCATTATGAGCCCCACCGACGCTCGCCGCGCCATGCTTCGAGCCGAGATCGAACGCGACTGGGAAATGGCCGTTGCGCAACTGGCTCTCGCGCGGACCGTCGATCCGAGCACGGGCGCACCGGAAGCCGCGCTCGTCGCCCTGTCCCTCGACCACGCTTACCAGGCGTTCGAGAATGTGTTGGTCCGCCTCGAACGGGCTTTGGGGCTGCCGTCACGCACTGGGTCAGACTGGCACCGGTCGCTGCTGGCGGATGCTGCCCTGGGCGTCGCTGGGCTGCGCCCCGCACTTTTTCCCGCCGAAGTCGAACGCGACTGGGACGAGCTCAGGCGTTTTCGCCATTTCTTGCGGCATGCTTATCCACTGGATCTGGATCCACACCGCCTCGCGCGCAGCTTGGAGCACCTGGGGCGAGCGATCGCTCAGACGAACGCCCCACTTCGGGCGGCCTTGCAAGCTCTGGAGTGACGACGACCGACCAATCTCCAGAACGCCTTCTTCACCGGAACGAGCCAGCGGACCCGTTGCTACAATCGCCGCGTGCGCATAGCGGCTGAAATTCAGCCGCAAAGCGCCGCCCACCCGCAGCGAGGAAGGGCGAGTGTCAGCTGCAATTTTGATACGGGTGGACCGCCTTCTGTCGCGCCGCCATGCCCGTCATGGTTGAATCGCGCAAGTTAGGATGTAGACGGGAACGTAGCGATCGAGGGTCGTCGCCCCCTCCCATCGGGAGTCGAGAAAGCCCGTGAGATGGAGGCCCGCTTCCAGCTGCCCGCCGATCTGATCTTGCAGAGAATGGCCGAACTCGAGGTGAGGGATCTTCGCACCGACCTCGATCAAGCGCAGTCGCTCACCTTCTTCGATGCTGGTCAGGTCGGAATAGGGGACCGCGTACTTCAAAGAGACCTCTCCGGCCTCGTCTTTCTCCTTGTCCAACGTGTAGAAGATAGGATTGAAAAACCCGGCCAAGAGACGTCCACCGCGACGAAGCACGCGAGAGCACTCCATCCAAACCGGCTTAACGTCTGGCACGAAGCAGTTCGAACAGGGATGAACGACCAATTCAAACGACGACTCATCAAAGCACGAGAGATCCTCCATCACGCCCTTCTGCGTTTTGATGTTCAAGCCCTCGCGCTCAGCAACGAGCCTGTCTCGAGAGAGCTGCTCCACCGAGTTGTCCAGTACCGTCACCTCGGCTCCGGCGGCGGCCAAAACTGCGGCCTGCTGGCCCCCACCGCCTGCGAGCACCAACGTCCGGACCCCGTTGAGCGATGCGGGAAACCACGCCCGCGGCACAGGAGTATCACCCGCCAGCCGAAGCTCCCAGTCCTGCTGCCGCGCACGCCGGATGACGTCGGGTCCCACGGGCTGACTCCAAGGACCCTGGGACCGCGCTTCGACATCCCAAGAACGGCTGTTATGCTCCCAAACGGGCGCGCCCTTGTACGTGTTTTCCATCGTCCGAAAACTACCACGAAATCTGTGCCGGGATGGCGACAGCGAGCGAGCTCCCCGTGTCGTGCTGCGACTCATCTCGGCGTCTCCACGTGCCGCCAGTCGTTAGACCGCACTCACGCTCCTTGACCAGATGTACTTGATGTCTTCGAGATTCCACATGTTCTCGTGCCCGCGACCACTATCTTTGAAGCCGTGCCGTTCGTAGAACGCGCGGGCGCGAGCATTGCAGGCGAACGTGTACAGCCAGAGGCTACCCGACGAGTCGCCTTTTGCCAGGGCCAGTAGTTGAGAGCCGATGCCCAGGCCTATGGATGGCACTGCGACGTAGAGTTGTGCAACCGACTCTGGCGTGGATGCGATAAACCCGACAAGAGTAGAAGCACTGAGCGCGATGCGCACTGTGTTCTCCCGAAGCACCTTTGTTTCGAAGAAGGCAAGCTGATCCTCGAGCGGATGAGGATCCTTAATGCCGACGCCGTGCTCGAAGCTTGCGCGCCAGAGCTCGACCAGCGGGCGCGCGTGCTGCGGGTGATAAGGTTCGATGCGAATGGAGTCCACGGGTCCTTCTGTGCGGCCTAGTCATCATGGAACGATCGGCTCGCAATCACCAGGTCGTGGGTTACGTTCGAGCTGAAAAGGCCACGCACGCAGAGCCCGAATTCTTCGAGGCTGAACGGACGGGACTTCCGAATGATGAAGTCAATCTTCCAGCCCGAGTTCAGGTCGATCCCGTTGAACAGGCTTTCGGCTCCGTACGCCTGCAAAGCGGCGTCTCGACTGACGTAGTATTCCTCTTCCGGAAATTGTTGGACGAGCTTCTGCAAGGATCCCTTCGACCCAGCCCGCCATGCAGAGCTACAGCTCACGGGGCGATGGCGCTCAGGGGCGTCGCCGCGCCGGAAGTTTCGCGATGGGCGCTGGCGGGCGTGGCTTCGCTGCGCTTGGCGCAACTCCAACTCGTTTACCGAGCGGCTCGCACGTCGCGATGGCTCCCTTGGCGAACTGCACGAAGGTCTCGCTCAGCGCTGCAGCGGGTCGCCCTTCTGGGTGGTCGAGCCAATTGATGAGTAGCTCGATGAACCCCCCGCACAAGAAGCGCGCCAACACCGTTTGCTGTTGGTTGTGGTCCTCGACGCCGAGCTTACCCAGATCAGCATGCATGAGCTCGAACACGACCTGGCCAAAGCGAGCTTGTAACTTGGGTCCGCTCTGTCTGCCCACGACCGCGCGAAACAGCTTGACGTGCTCTTGGGAGTGCTCGACCAACGGACGCAAGAAAGCGAACGCTTCTCCGCCTTGCCCGATCTCCGCCAGTGCGACATGCAGCTCCTCGAAGCCGCTGAGCAGCGCCTCCTCTTTGTCGGCGAAGTGGACGTAGAACGTCGACCGCCCCACGTCGGCCTCGGCGCATACGTCTTGGACCGTAACGTTGTCCCAGCCTCGCTCGAGGATCAAGTTGACGAGCGCGTCACGCAGGAGCCTCCGGGTCCGGCGGACGCGGCGATCGGTGGGAACTTTGGGCTCGGTCATAGGCAGAGCTGGGCAGATAGGGAGTTGTGTCCAGCTCTGGACGAAAGGGGGGAACGTGTCGCTGGCACGGCAGAGGTCGGCAACGTAAGTGGACACTGTGACCAAAAACGCTCGCTCTGACCAATTCATTCGGCTGGCAGGGGTCAGCCGCCGCTACCCTGCCGCCGGGGGGCCTTTCGCGGCCCTCGATTGCATCGACCTGGAGCTCCCGGCGGGGGAATTTGTGGCGGTGGTGGGGCGCTCCGGAAGCGGCAAGTCCACGCTAGTCAACTTGATCGCGGGCCTGGATCGCGCCTGTGCGGGCGACATCTGGGTCGACACCACGCACGTGAGCGCCCTGAGCGAAGATGCTCTCGCGGTTTGGCGCGGGCGCAATGTGGGCGTCGTATTTCAGTTCTTCCAACTGTTGCCCACGCTGACCATCCTCGAGAACGTCATGCTACCGATGGATTTCTGCGCCACCTTTGCACCCGCCGAAGCCAAGCGGCGAGCGCTCGATCTGCTGCGTCGCGTCGGGATCGCCGAGCAAGCCGGCAAGCTGCCCTGCATGCTGTCGGGGGGGCAGCAACAGCGCGCCGCGGTTGCCCGAGCCCTGGCCAACGACCCCGCCCTGGTCGTCGCGGACGAACCCACCGGCAACCTGGACGCGCAGACTGCCGACACGGTGCTCGGGCTGCTCGCCGAGCTCGCGCGCGAGGGGCGCACGGTGCTGATCGTCACCCACGAGCGGGACGTCGCGTCGCGAGTGGATCGCGTCGTGAACCTCTCAGATGGCCGCATCGTGGGTATCTCCAACACGGGCAGAGCCTCGTCTGATCCGAACGGTACGCACGACCCGCGAGGTCGCGGCGCCCAGCTGGGGAGCGAGGGGACCGATGTTTAAGGTGCGCTTCGCCAAGCTGCTCGGGGACTTGCGCCTGGAACGAGGGCGCTTGTTGCTGCTCGGCGTCGCCCTCATGGTCAGCCTACTCGCGGTAGGCGCCGTGCTCGGGACGTGGGGCATCCTGAAGCGAGAGGTCGCCAAGAACTACCTCGGCACCCGCCCGGCTCATGCCACCCTCGAGCTGGTTTCGGATATCACCCCCGCGCTCGTGGCTCGCGTGAGGGGGCACGCCT
Organism: Deltaproteobacteria bacterium; assembly: GCA_043747815.1. Lineage (GTDB taxonomy): Bacteria > Myxococcota_A > Polyangia > Polyangiales > Polyangiaceae > SZUA-265. Next base: position 101,384 of record JAYTOL010000193.1, on the reverse strand, counting down.
CCGTAAGCGACGCGGAGGCCCGCGACGTGATTTTGGCGCGCGCGCGCGTGGGAGACGACTTTCGCCCGCTCCTGCTCTTCGTCGTGGACGACTTCGCGGGTTTGCGACTCAACACTTTTCACTCGCAGAGCGGCGCCTTTCCCCCGCCCGAGGGCAGCATTCTCCTCGAGCGTTCAGCGCTTTCGATGGCGGGGGTGGGGCAGGGGCAATCTCTGGTCATCAAGGCACCCCACGGAGCGGCCACGGCGCTGCGCGTCTCCGGCATCGTTCACGATCCCGGGCTGGCTCCCGCCTGGCAAGAACGCAGCGTTTACGCCTATGCCACGCGAGCCACCGCCGAAGCGCTGGGTGAAACGACGGGCCCGCGCGAGCTTCGCGTCGCGTTTCGAGAAGAGCCAAGCAGCGTGGTGGCTGCCGTAGGCCAAGCAGAGCGGCTGGCAGCTTGGCTCGCGAGCGAAGGACACCCGGTGCATGAGCTCAGGGTGCCGCCACCCGGGCAACATCCCCACCAGCTCCAGATGCAGACCGTGCTCCTGCTCCTCATGACCTTTGCCGCGCTGTCCTTGGTCCTGAGCTCGATCCTGACCGCCACCATCCTGGCGGCGGTCCTGGCTCGGCAGGTGCGCGAGATTGGGGTGATGAAGACGCTCGGCGCGACCACGGCGCAGCTGGCGCAACTCTATGCCTACCTGGTCATACTGCTGGGCCTCGGCGCGGTCGTCGTCGCCGTCCCCTTGGGGCGGGTCGGTGCCCGGCTGTTCGCGTCTTCCGTCGCCACGCTGCTGAACCTCGAGCTGACGGATCAATCCATCCCGGGCTGGGTGTTTGGTGTCCAGGTGGCGGCTGGGGTGCTCGTGCCGTTGCTCGTCGCGTCCGTCCCCATCCTGCGCGCGGTGCGCATGCCCGTCCGAGCCGCCCTCGACCTGCATGGGGGCGGATCGCCGGGCTGGCTGCAGAAATTGGCGTGGCTCCCCGCGCCTGTGCGCGAGGCCCTGCGTCGACCTGCACGTTTTGGGCTCAGCGTGGCTCTGCTCGCGACGGGCGGCGCCTTGTTCATGACCGCCTTGGCCGTCTCCGCCTCGTGGGAGAAGAACTTGGACAAGATCTTCCAGGCGCGGCACTACGACGTCGAGATTCGCTTTCAAAACCCCGAGGGGACAGCGCTGCAACGAGAGCTCGAAGCCGTACCCGGCGTCGTGGCGGCCGAGCTCTGGGGCTACAGCCCGGCCGCGTTTGCGCGCCCCGATCGAGTCGACGTCGTGCGTACCTATCCTGACAAGGGTCACGGTAGCCTCTCGGCGCTCGCCCCACCGCGAGCCACGGAGCTCGTCACGTTGCCGGTCCTCTCGGGTCGCTGGCTCTCGGAGGCTGACGAGCGCGGAGTCGTGCTCAATCATATGGCTGCGGCGCAAGCGGGAGGGCTCCGGGTGGGGGCCGAGGTGCTGCTCTCGCTCGATGGGCATGCATCAGCGTTTGACGTGGTGGGCATCGTGGAGGAGGTCGGCTCAGCTGGCGTCGCCTACTTGCTGCCTCGCGTCCTGGGTCAGATGCTCGGAACCGGCGCCAAGGCTCGCGTGGCGCGCATCGTGACGAACGCGCAGACGCCGGGCGAGCGTGCCCTCGTGATTCGACGCATCGAAGATGAGCTTGCTGCGCGGCAGGTGGGGGTGGAGGTCGCCATCCCCTTCTCGGAGCTTCGGACCGCCGTCGGTGATCACGTGATCATTCTGATTCGAGCCCTGCTGGCCATGGCCGCGAGCTTGGCCACGGTTGGGGTGTTGGGCCTTGGGTCGACCCTGGGCGTCAGCGTGCTCGAGCGCACGCGGGAGCTCGGGGTGCGGAAGGCACTCGGTGCGACAGCGGCACGAGTTCGGCGCCTCATCCTCGGAGAGGCGTTCGTCACAGCCGGCGTCAGCTTCGTCCTGGCCACCCTGGCATCGCTGCCGCTGAGCTGGCTCGTGTGCTCCGTGATCGGCAAGCTTGGCTTTCTGGCGCCGCTGCCCTTCGCGGTCGCCCCCCTCGGCATCGCCCTCTGGCTGGGCCTCAGCCTCCTCGGAGCGTTGCTCGCCACGCTCGGGCCGGCGCGTCGCGCCGCAAACATGACGGTGCGCGAAGCGCTGATCCAGATCTAGCTTCTCGCCGCGATCGGGCATGGAAGGTATCGGCAGCTAACTGGCTGTGCGCTCGAACACGTAGCTCCCTTGACCATATTGGACCGTGAGCGTCGGGTGCTCTAGCGTGCCGCCGACGATGTTTTCGCCTCCTGAAAAGGCGCGTCGAGGAGCACCAACTTCGTCGTCCGTGCGCTGCATGCTTGGGGTAAGCTCCACTGGGATCCTGGTCCATGCCATCGCAGTTCCGCCGTTTACGGCGGATGCCCAGGGCCATTGCACGGCCGAGCTCGCCGACGCCGCTTCGCTCGGCCTCTCGTGTTCCAGCATTGACGTGATTACAGGACGCTATCAGGAGCCGCTCTGATACAGGCAGCACGCTGTCGATGCCTCGGCCGTGCGCTCGACATCACCCGCCCGCCACTGGCTCGAGACCGACTCAGCTGCGCGCCGATGGTCGCCTGGAGTTGACGCCAACACCCCCATCTACCGAGGCTGGCAGGTTCACTGCTCCCGGCTGTGAACCCCAGCCGCCCACTGAGCGCCGCTCATGATTGGTCACATCTCGGAAATGCGACCACCCCCGAAGATCTCGGCCATCTGCTATGTCGCCCTGCGCTTCCGGTCCTCACCGCAGAAACTACGGTTCCGGGCCGGTTCTCGGGCGACTACGCATCTGGCTCGAGCTTTTCGGGGGTTCGAATGGAAGATGTGATGAATCGTGAGCTGAGCGCCGTGCTCATCGGTCCGGCTCGTTCCCACCCCTCCCGTCCGGGTTCGGCTGACCTGCTGCAAAGCACTTTTCGCAGGTGATTTGGACTTGGGGCACCCCGACGCAGAAGCCTCCGCGGCGGCGCAAGGCAATGTGACGACTGCTCGGCAATGCGCGTGCAGAGCAACGATCAAGCCGCGTCGATCCGACGGAGAGCTGCTGTGTCGTTCGACGGCGCGAGCGGGACGGGGGTGCCGTTCCGCAGGGTGTGCTCGAGGAGGAGCAAGACGGCGAGTTGCGTTTGACGCTGGATGGGCTCGGCGCCGGTCTCCCAGCGAGAGACAGTGCCGACGGAGACGTCGAGCAAGGCGGCAAGGGCGGGCTGCAGCTGGTCCATGGCTTTGCGCGCGAAGCGCAGCTCGTCGCCATTGATCAGATCCGCTTGAGAGAAGACCTTGATCGCGGCCTCGAGCTCGAGCCGCTCGAGATCCTCGTTGCGCATGCCCCAGGACCCATCGTGCTCGATGCGGACCGGCTCGTAGTCGCCCGTGGCTTCGAAGCGACCCACACGGATCTTGTGCGTTTTCTTCATGTACATACCCTCGTGGTCCTAGAAGACCGTGATGACAACAATACCGTTCTCGAAGACGACCGCGAGTGAGAGCGAGTCGCCGGAGCGATCCGTACCGGCAATCTTCCATCGGCCGTTATCTGGTTGGAATGTGGCCGCGGCCGCGTTGCCGAGAGCGGACCGAACGTCGCCCCGGGTGACGTTGCGACGGTCCATCTGGTGGAGCGCATGGTCGCCATAGATGTAACGCCCGCTCGTCCCGGCCAGATGGCACTCGGCGAGGATGAAGGCGGCAGTTTGATGGGGAACGAACGGCACCCCATAAATTAGCAAAACTTGCGAAAAGCGCAAGTGGAAAGCAGGCGCAGGGGGCGGAGGCGGAAGAGGTAGTGGGGCTCGACTCTGCAGTCCTCCGCGCCCCTGAGTACGGCGCGCGGATTGTCGAAGACAGTTGTCCCCTCGACATGGTGAATGGTCTGTAGCTGGCCGTCGTATCGGAATGCCATGTAGTTCGGGAGCGCCAACCCGTACCTGGCGACCGGGTCGAAGTAGCACCTCCCGGTGGTGACCACATCTTTGAAGTTCAGGCCCCAGACCGCAACCTGAACAACCTGTTTCGCATTGAACCCGCCGTACCCCCGGAGTGCCGGCGCCCGTGGTTGTCCGGGATGATTTCCGTGGTGGGCGCCGCCCTCAGCCTTCTTGGCTGTGGTGCAGCCTCAACAGGAGAGACACTTCGGCGTCCCCAGTCGAAGCCGGTTTGCATCCTCCTTTCCGTGGGAGCCGATAATGGTCTCGCGCGCATCTTTAGCGGCGCCCTTGACCTCTTCAACGGGCGCTCGCACTCGAGCGCCTCGCACCAGGGAGCACACGGGCCCACTGCGGTCACGCTGGCCAAATGCGCATCGGCCACTCGGTGCGTGACTCGAAGTTAATCTTTGGTCGCGGCTTTCCGTTCCACGACAGGCCAGGGGCGCGTAGACCGCTAGCGCGTTCCCCGGGCCGAGTTTAGCGACCATTCTTTATTCCGGCGTGACTCCCGAGCGTTCCCCCTCCAATGATCATCAGCTCGGCGATACCCGTTTAGTCGCGCCGGCGTCTCTGCTCGGCCAAACTCTGGGCGGGCGATACCTGGTCACAGCGCTGCTCGGCTCCGGCGGCATGGGTGCGGTGTACCGGGCCGAGCACATCCAGCTGCAAAAGACGGTCGCGCTCAAGGTGCTCAATCGCGAGATGGCGAGCCACCGAGAAGCGGCGTTGCGCTTTGAGCGCGAGGCGATGGTCTCGGCGAAGATTCAGCATCCGCACGTCGTCAACGCCACCGATTCTGGGCGCTTGCCGGATGGCTCGCTCTACCTCGTGCTCGAGTACGTATCGGGGCGCAGCCTGCGTGAGCTCAGTGACGCGGAAGGAAAGCTCGCGCCACAGCGCGCCCTCGGCATCGGAGCGCAGATCGCCGACGCGCTCGCCGCGGCGCACCGCGCCGAGATCGTGCACCGGGATCTCAAGCCGGGCAACGTGATGTTGCTCAGCCAGGAGGGCAACCCGGAGTTCGTCAAGGTCCTCGATTTTGGTCTGGCCCGTGTCGTGGGCGGCGCTTCGCCCGGTGAGCCACTGACGCAGACGGGCAGTATCTTCGGCACGCCGGAGTACATGTCGCCCGAGCAGGCGCGCGGTGAGGTGGTCGATCATCGCGCTGACCTGTACGCGCTCGGTGTGATCCTCTACGAGCTGCTCGCGGGTCGCCCGCCGTTTCAGGCGCCCGAGCTGGTCGCGGTGTTAATCAAGCACCTCCAGGAGGCGCCGCCGCCCTTGCCTGATGGTATCCCGGCGCCGATCGCGAGCTACGTGATGTCGCTGCTCGAGAAGGTGCCCAGTCGCCGCCCCTCGGACGCGCGCCAGGTGGCCAAGGCCTTGCGGCGCCTGGCGCCGCCCCCGCCGCCGGTGTTCAGCACCGCGCCGCCGCGCGCGATGCCGACCGAGCTCGATCGCGGGGGTGTGCGGGAACGAGCCCTGGGCACGCTGCTCGAGCTGCAGAGCGCGGTCGGGCGCAGCAAATGGTGCACGCTGGCGCGAGGTTCCAAGGGCTGGCTCCGGCACGTGGGTTTGTTCATCGCTCGCTCTTGCCCGAGCGGGCTGCGGCGCTGCGTCGAGAGCGCGCTCGCATGGCGTCTGGGCTGGGTCACGCGCTTCGTCACGCTGCTGCGCGAGCAGCCGGCGCTCCTGCATGTGCTGCGCGGCGCGCTGGCGGGCTCGATCCTGGTCGCGCTGGCCTTGTTCTTCTGGCCTCGCGATGCGCGGACGGAGCTCACCGATCGCGCCCGTCAGGGTGAGCCCAAGGCGTTGGTCGAGCTGGCCGCGCTGCCCGCCGCCGATCGCGGGGCCCCGGCATCGCTGGCGCTCAGCATTGGCTATTTCAACTCGGGCCAATTTTCCCTCGCGCTCGACGCGCTCGAAGAAGCCCTGCGCGCCAACCCGAAGCTGGGCGACCATCCCGAGGTGCTGGCAGGGGTGCGTCGCGCGGCGGATGACGGCAACACGCGCGAGCGGGCGCTGGAGCTCGCCGCCAAACGCCTCGGTCGTGTGGGCGCGGATCTGCTGTTCGACGTGTGGTCGTCGACCGGCGCGAAGACGCCCGCCACGCGCAGCGCGCGCAAGTGGCTCGACAACGACCTGGTGCGCGCGAACGCGCTGCCCGCGGTCAGGCTGGCGCTCGAGATGCGTGAAGTGAAGGCTTGCCCGGCCGTGCTCGAGCTCTTGCCTCGGGTAACAGAGCAGGGAGACGAGCGTTCGCTCTTGCCGCTTCGCCGCCTGCAGAGCGGTACCGGCTGTGGCTTCTTGAGCCTCGAGGACTGCTACCCCTGCTTGCGCGCAAGCCCTGCTCTCGATCAGGCGCTCGCCGCGGTCACGGACCGCCCTGCGCCGAAGTTCTGAGCATGGCGCGCGCTAAGTCCGAGCCCTTCGCGACGATCGTTCATTCCGGCGCGCCTTCGGCGGGAGCCTCGGGCGCGGGCGCGCTGCTCGATTACATGAAGGTCGGCGTCGAGCACCCCGGGCGCTACGTCTACATGTCTCCCGACGGTGAACGGGGCGCCGAGCTCGGCCGCGGCGGGATCGGCCGTGTGCTGGTAGCCATGGACGAGCACCTCGGGCGCGAAGTGGCCATCAAGGAGCTGCTCGCGGATCACGACGACGGCGGGGTCGACGCGGAGCTGATGACGCGCTTCCTCGCCGAGGCTCGCATCACGGGCCAGCTCGAGCACCCGAACATCGTGCCCGTCTACGAGCTCGGGCAGCGCAGCGACGGGCGGCTCTACTACACGATGCGCGTGGTGCGCGGTCAGACGATGAGCCTGGCGCTGGAGCGCGCGACCACGCTCGGGGGGCGCCTCGCGCTGCTCTCTCACTTCGCCCGCCTGTGCCACGCGATCGCGTACGCGCACAGCCGCGGCGTGGTGCATCGAGACATCAAGCCGGACAACGTGATGATCGGCGAGTTTGGCGAGACCATCGTGCTCGACTGGGGCATCGCCAAGGTCAAGGGGCAACCGGACGCCGTGGGCGCTCGGCTGCCGCGCGGGGTCAGCCTCATGGGCGAGACGCTGCATGGCGACTTAGTGGGCACGCCGCTGTTCATGAGCCCGGAGCAAGCTCGGGGCGAGGTCGATCAGATCGATGAGTCGAGCGACGTCTGGTCGCTCGGTGTGGTGCTCTACATCTTGCTCAGCGGTCGCGCGCCATTTCTCGGCAAGACCACCGAGGAGGTCGTGCGCAAGGTGACCGAGGCCTCGCCCGAGCCCGTGCGCCACACCGAGCCGCTCGCGCCCTCCGAGCTGTGCGCGGTGGTCGAACGCGCCCTGTGCGGCGACAAGGCACGGCGTTATGCGTCGGTGCGCGAGCTCGTGGGCGACGTCGAAGCGTTCATGTCCGGCGCGCGAGTCCGCGCTTATGACTACAGCCCGCTCGAGCTGTTTCGGCGCTTCTATCGCCGGCATCGGGCCGCGGCCATCGTCGGCTTGGTCGCGCTCTCGTCACTGTGCGTGGTCGCGACGGAGCTGCAACGCCGCATCTTGTTGGCTCGCGATCGCGCGCTCTCGGCGGAGCGCACGGCCCTCGAGGGAGAGCGAGCGGCGCGTCAGAGCCTGGCGGAGGTGTTCACCGAACGGGCTCAGAGCGCCAGCCTCGAAGGCGACGTGCTGGCCGCCGAGGTGTACGCGGCGCGCGCCTTGATCTCGGGCGAACGCGCCGACGCGCGCGGCAGCGTGATCGCCCAGACCAATCGCCACGAGGTGCTGCCCGTGCAGGACTTCGCCGAGCTCGCGGGCTGTTCTCTCTACGCCTCGAGCGGCCGCGGCGAGGTCGCTTGTGCGCGCGGACGCGAGCTGTGCATGTGGTCGCCCGGCGGCGTCATCTCCCGGTTTGTGGCGCCGGAGCCGCCGCTGCGCCTGGCCCTCTCGGCGGACGCCAGGACCTTGCTGGTGGCGCTCGAAGATGGGCGTTTTCTGGCCTACGACACCGTGAGCGGTCAGCCGCGGTCTCAGTTTCGAGCGGAGCCCGGCGCTGCTTTCGGGCTGGCGCTGTCGGACGACGGGCGGCGCTTCTTGACCAGCTCCGAGAGCGGCTGGGTGCAGCTCTGGGAGACCGACTCGGCGCGGCGCATTGCTCGGGTGCAACTGCCTGAGCCGGTCACCGCTCGAGCGTTTGCCCCGAGCGGCAGCGTCGCCCTCGGCGGGCGCCTGGGCGCGCTCACGCTGTGGGATCCCGACTCGGGTGCCGTGCTGGCGCTGGAAGGCCACCGAGGCACCGTCACTGCGACGGCCTTCTCTCGTCGTGGCGACCTGTTGGCGAGCGCCGGCTCCGATCGGACCTTGAGCTTCTGGAGCTCGAGCACGGGAAAGCGGCTGGCTCCGCCCCTGCGAGACCTCGGTAACGTGCAGTCGCTCGCGTGGGCGCCCGACTCCACGAGCCTGGTGTTCGGGAGCGACGACCGCATGCTGGGTCTCATTGATGCGCGCCATCCGCAATACGCGGAGCGCTTGCGCGGCCACGCGGGTCCGGTGCTCGTGAGCAGCTTTGCGGGTGCCGACCAGCTCGTGAGCGTCTCGTCTCAGCTGGGCCTGCGCGTGTGGAGCCATCGCGCGCCGCTCTTGCCGCGTGAGCTGGCGCATAAATCCAACGTGCTCGCGCAAGCCTTCGTCAGCGCCGAGGTGCTGGCGACCGCGGGGCTCGCGCCCGAGGGCGTGTGCCTGTGGCAGATCGCCGAGGAGCGTTGCAGGACGCGCTTGCCGGTTCGAGAAGGGCAGATCCGAGCCCTGAGCGTGCACGCCGCCACGCGCCGACTGGTGCTGGGCACCTCGCTCGGGCTGCTCAGCGTGTGGAACGTGGAGACCACCTTGCCCGAGCACGTGCGCGGCACGTCGAACGGGCCCCTCCGTTCGCTCGAGTTCAGCCTGGATGGTCGCCAGCTGCTGTCGAGCAGCAGCGACGGGGTGGCCGTCTTGTGGGATCTGGACAGCGGTAGAGAGCTGCGGCGCTTCGTCGCCGCGGGGCCGGTGCATGACGCCGTGCTCGACCCGAGCCACGGCCGCGTGATCCTCGGCACGCGCAGCGGCGCGATCGAGATCTGGTCGCTCGCGGGGGAGAGGCTATCGACGCTCGCGGCGCATCCAGATTGGATCATGGACCTGGCCGTGCATGGCCCGAGCGCCAAGCTCGCCAGCCTGAGCGGTGACGGCGAGATCGCCTTCTGGTCCCTCGACACGCTCGAGAAGTTGGGCAGCGTGCAGGCTCACGAGGGGCGGGCCCTGAGCGCCGACTTCAGCCCGGACGGTGAGCTCCTGGCCAGCGGCGGTGAAGACGGGCTGGTCTATGTCTGGAACGTCGCGCGTCGACAGGCCATGGCTCGCCTCGTCCATCACAAGAGCGCCACGCGCAGCGTGCGCTTCTCGCCCGACGGCAAATTCCTGGCGTCGGGCGGTGATGACGGCAGCGTACGCCTCTGGGACCTCAGCCGCATGTACACCTCGGGCGAGAGCTTGCTCGCGCTCTCCGAACGCCGCTCGGGGGTCGTCTTGAACGGAGTGAAGCTCGAGCTCCGCGCGCCGCCCGCGCGTTGGCTCACGCCGGATCCGGCTTTGGAAAGCGCTTCGCCAGCCAGCCCGCGATGAAATGCACCTCCTCGAGGCAGAGCGAGTGCTGCATGTCGTACTCGGTCCACTCCGCGGCATACCCGGCGGCCTTGACCCGCGTGTAGCCTGCTTTACCGAGCCCGAGAGGCACCACGGGGTCGTAGCGGCCGTGCGCGAACAGGGTGGGGACCTCTCGATTGTGAGGCTTCGCCTCCTCCTCGAAGCGCTGCGGCACGAGCAAGTAGCCGCTCAGCACCAGCACCCCCGCCAGCTGCTCTTCGGCACGTAGCCCCACATGCAACGCCATGGCCCCGCCCTGGCTGAAGCCAGCGATGACGATTTTATCCGCCGCGACGCCGCGCGCCTGCTCTCGCTCGATCAGCGCCGAGAGCCCGAGCGCCGACTCTCGCACGTCAGACTCCTTCTCCCTCAGCGGCGGGTTGTCGAACGACAGGATGTCGTACCAGGACGGCATCGCCATACCGCCATTGATCGTCACCGGCCGCACCGGCGCGGCAGGGAAGATGAACCGCAGAAAGGGCGCGCGCAGCTCCGGCACGATGGGGTCGAAGTCGTGATTGCTGGCCCCGAGGCCATGCAACCAAATCACGCTGCCACGTTGCGCTTCGGTGGGGTCGATTTCAAAAGTGGGTAACACCAAAAAAGCCTAGACCTGGGGTCGCTAAATCGCAATTCGCCAAAGCTCCATGGGCTCGACGGTAAGGACTGGCGCGGGTCGCGCGCCGGGAGACCTTCTCCGCGGCGACATGCCGATTTGGAATATAGCTCCGAGGCTATGTGCTCTCGCAACACTGACACGCGGCCGACAACGCACGCGGCCGACAACGCATTCTCGGCCATGCTGTGCTCTCGGCAACTGGCCAGCGTCCCATGTTCACGCCGCCGAAGTACCGCGTGTGCGCCTCGTGTCGCGCGCAGATCCATGCGGGTGACCCCAAGCGCGAGCGCACCTGATCATCACCACGCCGAGCGACCGCGAGATCGCCATGACACGCGTCTTCGACGCACCCCGCCACCTCGTCTACGAGGCCCACACGAAACCCGAGCTCGTGAAGCGTTGGCTCGGAGTAGAGTTCGACGACCGCTGGTATGAAGGCGAAGCCGTAGGCACGATGACGTTCTCAGAGAAAAGCGGAAAGACGACTTTCAGGCAGACGATGCTCTACGCCACCCAGCAGGTACGCGACGCCGTGCTCGCCTCGCCCATGGAGACCGGTGTCGGGGCAAGTTACGACAAGCTGGCCGAGCTATTGCAAGCGAGAGCGGCGTAGCTCGAAACCTGTCGTGCCGGGCCATTCACGCTGAACAGGCAACCCGACGAGGACTTAGGGCATGAGGTACTAGCCCGTTTCAGCTACGCCCCTTGCGAGCCTTTGAGGCTCCTGCTCCGCCAACGTCTTCGTGGAGCCGCGTGAACGCGACGGCACGGATGCGCTCGGTGAGTGGGTACGTCTCTCGGCCCGTATGGATCACATCGAGGGAGTCGAGCTCGAGATCGACGAGCGCCGTACGCATCGAAGCCGTGACGCCGGGGGCGGCACTTAGCTTGATTTCGAAGCCAAGGCGTTTGCCGCCCATGACGACCAGCAGGTCGAGCTCGGCTCCGGCGTGCGTCGCCCAGAAGAAGCACTGCTCTGGCCTCGCGCCGAGCTGGCGGCTGACCTCGTGGATGGCGAAGCCCTCGAAGGAGGCTCCCGCCTTGGGATGACCTTCCAATCCCTCCATGGTCTCTATATCGAGCAGCGTATGAAGCAGCCCCGAGTCGCGGAAAAGAACCTTGGGTGCCTTTACCTGACGTTTCGAGATGTTCTGGTGCCACGGTTTCAAGGTCCGGACGACGAGTGTGCCTTCGAGGATGTCGAGGTAGCTGCGTACGGTCGTGTCGGCCACGCCCATGGAGCGCCCGAGCTCCGACCAATTCAGGGTCTGCCCGTGGACGTGCGCCAACATCGACCAGAAGCGCCGCAATGTGCTGGCAGGCGTGGACACGTCGAGCTGAGGCAGATCTCGTTCGAGGAACGTTCGGATGAAGTCTCGACGCCAGCGCGCACTGTCAGCCAACGAACGCGCGGTATAGGCTCTGGGGAAGCCGCCTCGCAGCCACAAGCGTCGCGCCTGACGCGGGCCGACCTCGTCCAGCGAGAAACCCGGCAACTCGTGGAAGGCAATTCGACCGGCTAGCGTCTCCGAGCTCTGCTTGAGCAGGTGCGGGGACGCGCTGCCGAGCACGAGAAAGCGTGCGGGCTGGTTCGGACGATCGGCGAGGACCCGAAGAGTGGGGAAGAGATCGGGCCGGCGGTGCACCTCGTCAATCACTACGAGGCCGCGCAACGGATCGAGCGCGGACGATGGGTCGGCGAGGCGCCGCAGATCCGCCTCCCGCTCCAAATCAAAAACGGTAGCGCGGCCGCGCTTCCAATTGCCGGCAATTTCACGCGCGAGGGTGCTCTTTCCCGTCTGGCGGGGGCCGAGGAGCGCCACCACCGGGCTGCGTGCCAGAAGCTCGGCCAGCGTTCGGAGGTGGTGAGAGCGTTCGAGCATCGCGGACCCATACCTTGAAAATTCGGTGTAATAAACCGAATTTTCAAGTAGAAAGTCGCCTGCCCTTGCGGCTTGCAACGCGGCGACAGCCTCGTGATACCGCCAAACCAGCTCCGGCGTAGATTGAGGGCCGCTTGCCTACGGATCGAGCCAGCCGATTTCGGTCGCCGTTTTGCCCGACCCTGAGCTCGCCGAGGTGTCCCGGGGGGACTTCGTGTCCCGGGGCGCGTCACATACCCCGACTCGCCGCGTCGGAGCGGCCCGGCCTGCCTGCCAAGCTGGAAAAACGCAGCCCAGGTTCCAGCCAAAGGCGCGAGAGACGGCGCATCCCGTCCGGACAGCGTGTTAGGTTCCGGCCGTGTCGGTGCCTGTCAAAACTGAGCCGGAAATCATCGAGCCCGCGGTGGGCGCCGCCCCACCGCTGATGCGCGGCCGGCGGCGGGCAGCGTCGGCTGCCAAGGACAAGCCCACGATTCGCGTCGTGGCCGAGCGCGCTCAGGTCGCGGTGAGTACCGTGTCGCGCGTGCTCAACGGGGGTTATGCCAGCGCGGCGGCGCGGGGCCGGGTGCAGCTCGCGATTCAGGAGCTCGGGTACGCGCCGTCCATCACCGCGCAGAGCTTGGTCACCGGGCGCGCCGGTTGCATCGGCGTCGTGGCGAGCACGACGCAGAGCACCTGGTTCTCCCAGATCTTGGCGGGCATCGAGGAGCAACTCGCCGACAGCCGTCAGAGCGTGCTGCTCAATAGCCTGCTGCTCAACGGCCGCTACGACTCGAGCACCGTGGCCGCCTGGATCACCGAGCACCGCGTGGATGGCTTGATCTTCATCCGTTACACGCGGCGCGAGCACAGCCTGTTTACAGCCGCCGTCGCCGCCGGTCTGCCGGTGGTGTTGATTGGACCTGACATCAAGGCGCCCGCCAGCTCGATCGTGCGCTGCAACAACCTGGACGCGGGTCGCATCGTCGCCGAGCACTTGGTCGCGCTCGGGCACCGCAAGGTGGCGTTCGCGGGCGGCCCGCGCGAGTCCATCGACACGCGCGACCGCCTGCGTGGGCTGACGCAGGCGCTGGCCGATCAGCGCATCGAATTGCCGGAAAAGCGCGTCTGGTTTGGCCCCAACTACGGGCCCGAGTCGGGCGTCGAATACGCCCAGTCGTTTCTGGAGCTGCCGCCCCGTGCTCGGCCGAGCGCCGTCATCATGGGCAACGACGCGATGGCGCTTGGCTTCATGCGCACGGTGCTGCAGCAGGGCGTCAAGGTGCCCGACGAGGTCTCGGTGGTCGGCTTCGATGGCATCCCGGAGGGTGGCCTGTATTGGCCGGGCCTGACCACGGTGCTACAGCCGGCGCACCGCATGGGCGCGAGCGGTTGCCGCGCCCTGCTCGAGTGTATGCAAAACCCGGATCTAGAACGGACCAATGACGTGCAATACGGCGTCGAGCTCGTCGTGCGCGAGAGCACGGCAGAAGTCAAAGGTGTGAAATGAAGGTGCGCGTGCGGCCGAGCTTGCTGCGCGTGTTGCACGTGGGCGTCGGCAACCGCGGCGTGTGGCCGCTCGAGCTGTGCACGCCCGATACGGGCTTCATCCCCGCCGCCCTGTGCGACGTGCGGGAGCCGGCCTTGCGTGAAGCGCGAGAGCGCACGGGCCTGCCCGCTTCAGTGTGTTTCGAGAACTACACCGAGGCCCTGGCGCACACGGGCCCGAACATCGACTGCGTCATCATCTGCGCGCCCACGATCTTCCACGTGCCTTACGCCAGTCAGGCCGTCGAAGCGGGCCTGCCAGTGCTGGTGGAGAAGGGCATGGGCCCCGACTGGGTGAGCTCGCAGGCGCTGGCCACCATCACTGCCGATCGCGGCGGCCGCGTGTGTGTGGCGCAGAACTATAGGTACAACCGCCTGGAACGCACCATCGCGCGGGCGGTCAAGGATCCCAAGCATCCGGCGCACGTCGGCAAGGTCCACCTCGTCAGCTACTCGCACCAGCGCGTGCGCCCCCTGCCGCGGACGCTCACCTATCCCTTCGCCAGCGTCTGGGACATGTCCTGTCACCACTTCGACAACCTCGCGTTCTGGTTCGGCGCCATCTCCTCGATGACGGCGGCGAGCTGGAGCGCGGACTGGTCGGCGTATGAGCACGACAGCAACACCAGCGCGCACATCAAGTTCACGAGCGGCGTCCGCGGCCACTACATCCACACCCACGACGCGGCGCGTGGCAGCCTCGAGATCCAGATTCATGGCGAACGCGGCGCGCTCGTCTACTCGGACTCCGCGGGCCTCACCTATAACGACCGCCCCCTCGAGCAGTTCGCGACACGTCCCGAAGAGAAGGTGACATTGGAGGAAGCGCACGGCGAGGCCGACCTCTTGCGCGACTTCTACGCCTACATCCACAAGGGCATCGAGCCGGGCGTCAGCGTGCGCCACAACCTCGAGACCATGGCCGCCTGCGAGATGATGGTGCGCTCCGTCACCGAGCGGCGGGAGTGCTTCCGCAAGGAGCTCTCCTCCTGAGGCACTCTCCGCCTGAGGCAGAGGCTCGTAAGGCAAAAGCTCGTGGGGAAAAGTAGGCGACGGCCGTGTTGAAAGCGCTGCTCCTCGGCCTCCCGCTCGCCCTTCTGGGCTTCCTCGGGCTCTTGCTCGGCCTCGGCTGGGCGCTCCGCCCCGATCTACAGAAGCTGCCATTGCCGCCCTCCCCCGAAGAGGTCGCCGCGGCGGTGCGCGCGCGCGACGTCCACTTCGACGCGCGCGCGGTGGACACGCTGCCCCGCATCGAACGCCCCATCGATCCGACGCTGGGGCACGCCGCTCCCTGGTGGCCCAAGGGTGAGTCGCCCGTACTGCGCGACCTGGTCGCCGCCGGTAAGCTACCGCCCGTCATCGACCGAGTGGGCTCGCAGCCCGTGGTGCTCGACGGCGGCTCGATCGGTA
Source organism: Deltaproteobacteria bacterium (assembly GCA_043747815.1). Classification (GTDB taxonomy): domain Bacteria; phylum Myxococcota_A; class Polyangia; order Polyangiales; family Polyangiaceae; genus SZUA-265. The sequence goes on along the minus strand of JAYTOL010000193.1, from coordinate 86,363 downwards.
GGTACGGCGGCACCTGGCGGAGCCTCGCGACCTCAGCGTCCGACGTGTTCATGGTGGAGTTTCGCTTTGGCTACCCCAGCTTGTTTCGTTGGTCGCCGCTCGGCGACCCCATCGTGCCCCACCTGGGCCTGCGGGTGGACGAAAGCGAGGACAAGAGGAGCTTCGTCGTGCACCTCCGCCCGGGCGTGCGCTGGTCCGACGGGTACCCCTTCGGCGCCGACGACGTGCTGTTTTGGTGGCGCTACGACGAGCTCGACCCGGTGCTCGGAGACGGCGCGCCGCCGCCTTGGCTGATCGCAGGCGGTGGGCAAACCCGGCTCGAGAAGATCGATGACCTGACGCTGCGCTTCAGCTTCGACGAGCCGTTTGGCAACTTCATGGAGGTGCTCGCCGCCAACAGCTATTGGATGGCGCGCTTCCCCCGGCACTATCTCGAAAAATACCATCCGAGGACGGCCGATCCCGCGTTCCTCGCGCGCGAGCTCGACGCCTTTGGTTTGTCGAGCCCACGCTCACTCTGGGACAAGGTCCGGCGCTTCGACAACCCCGAGTGCCCGCGGCTCTGGCCCTGGGTGCCCCGCACGTTCAGCGACAATGCACCCTACGTGTTCGTGCGCAACCCTTACTACTTCGCAGTCGACCCCGAGGGCAATCAGCTGCCGTACATCGAGCGCCTGCAGTTCGACGTCAAGACGTCGCAGATGCTGCCGCTCGCGCTGGCGAACGGCGAAGTGACCATGCAAGGCCGCCACGTCAGCTACGAGAGCTACACGGAGCTCATGAGCCGGCAAAAGGCAGCCGGCTTCCGGGTGCTCCACTGGTACCCGGCGTCGCGCTCGAGCTGGCTCATCAACCCCAACCAAAACCGCCTGGTCGACCCCGCCCGGCCCGCCACGCTGCACAAGGCCAAGCTGCTCGCCGACAAGCGCTTTCACCAGGCGTTGTCTCTGGCCATCGATCGCCCGTCGATCATCCGGGCTCGGTTTGACGATCAGGTCCGCCCGTCACAGGTGGAGCCCGGCCCCGAGTCGGCCTTTCACAGCCCCAAGCTGCGCGACGCCTACATCGCCTATGACCCCGGCCGCGCCAATCTCCTGCTCGACGAGCTGGGCCTCACGGGGCGGGACAGCGACGGGATGCGCACCTTTGCGGACGGCAGCGCGATGGCCTTCGAGCTCGCTTTCAGCGCGTTTACCGGCCTGGGCCCGGGTGAATTCGTGGTGGAGGACTTGAGGAGCGTGGGCCTGCGCGTCACCCTGCGCGAGCTGTCGCGCAACTTGTTTGTGCTGAAGCGCGACTCGGCGGATTTTGACTTTCTCGTGTGGAGCAGCGAGAGCGACCATTTCCCGCTGGTCGAGCCGCGTTCGTTCGTGGCGCCCGATATCGATGCCTTGTACGCGACGTCCTGGGGCCGCTGGTTCACGCGCGGCGGCTTCTACGGCGCCGAGGCGGTGAAGAGCGTGAACAACGCCTTCGGGCCGCCCGCAGATCATCCGATGCACGCCGCCATGCGGGCGCTGATCGAGGCGCGCCAGAAGCCCAGCCTGCCAGAGCGCGTGGCCCGCTTTGGAGAAGCACTCGACATCGCGGCAGAGAGCCTGTGGACGATCAACATCGCGGAAGCGGCGCCCTTCCTCGTGGTGGTGGACCAGGACCTGAAGAATGTGCCGGCGAACGCGCTGTACAGCGCCGTCACGCGCACGCCGGGCAACGCCGGCATCGAGGCGTATTACTTCGAGCACCCCAGGCCGGAGCCGACGGCGGCGCTCAGCGCGGCGCTGACGGGCGTAACGCCGATGACGCGGCTCGCGCCCCCTGGCGACGCAGAGCTCGGCCCCGGCGGCGTGCCCCTCGAGCGGCTGATCCGCTGGTCACTCGCTGCGGTCGCCGCCTTGTTGCTCATCTTGGTGGGCCTGCGCCATCCCTTCGTGGTGCGGCGGGTCGCGATCCTGGTGCCGACGTTGCTCATCGTGTCGGTCGTGGTGTTTGCCGTCATCGAGCTGCCGCCGGGAGACTACCTGAGCTCGCGCGTCCTCGTCTTGTCGGAGACGGGCGACCACAATTCGATGCAGCAGCTGGCCGAGCTGCGCAGCACTTTCCACTTCGATGACCCCGCCTGGAAGCGCTACCTGGCCTGGCTGGGGGTGCCCTGGTTCTGGACCTGGCAGGCCGCAGACCTCGGCCTGCTGCAGGGCTTCATGGGCCGCTCGATGGAGAACCTGCGCTCCGTCAACGCCATCGTGGGGGATCGCATCCTCTTGACGCTGCTCATCTCGCTCGGCAGCATCCTGTTCACCTGGGCCCTGGCCATCCCGATCGGCGTGTATTCTGCCGTGAAGCAGTATTCCTTCGGCGACCATCTGTTTTCGTTGGTCGGGTTTCTCGGCATGAGCGTGCCGCCGTTTCTATTGGCGCTGGTGCTGATGGTGCTCTCCGGCGTGTCGGGCCTGCTTTCTCCGGAGTACCTCGCGCAGCCCGGCTGGACGCTGGACAAAGTCCTGGATCTAGCCAAACACATCTGGATCCCGATCGTGGTGCTGGGGGTGGGGGGCACCGCGAGCCTGGCGCGCGTGATGCGAGCCAACTTGCTCGACGAGCTGAAGAAGCCCTACGTCACGACGGCTCGCGCTCGCGGCGTGCGGCCGCTGCGCCTGTTGTTCAAGTATCCGGTGCGCATGGCGCTGACCCCGTTCGTGGCCGGCATCGGGCAGTTGTTCCCACAGCTGGTGTCGGGTGGCGCCATCGTCGGCATCGTGCTCAGCTTGCCCATCGTTGGGCCGCTACAGGTGGAGGCGTTGCTCAGCGAAGACACGCTGCTCGCGGGCTCGATGCTGATGGTGCTGAGCTTGCTCTCCGTCTTCGGCACCCTGGTGGCGGACCTCTTGCTCCTGTGGCTCGACCCGCGCATCCGCTACGACAAGGGGCCGGGCTGAGGTGCTGAGCGATAGCTCGTCGGGTGACGTGCGTGGCGTCGACTCTGCGTTGCCGGAGAGCGTCCGCGGCGTGCGGGCCACCGGCGCCCTGTCGCAATGGCAGCTCATCTCGAGGCGCTTCCAGCGCCACCGGCTGGCGGTCGCGGCCTGCTTCGCGCTCTTCATCCTGTACGGGCTCGCGGTGTTCGCCGAGCCGATCGCTCCTTATGGGCCGCACGAGCGCCACCTCGACTATGCCTACGCGCCGCCGCAGAGCGTGCATCTCGATCTGGAGCACGGGCTCTACACTCATCCGCTGCAGCGCTACGTGGACCCGATCACGTTTCGGAAATCCTACGTCGAGCTCTCGGGCGAGCCGCTGCGCCTGCGCCTGTTTCAGGCAGGCGCGCCGTATTTGCTCTGGGGGCTCGTCCCCATGCGCTGGCGGCTGTTCGGCGTCGACGGAGGAGCGTCAGTCGGAGCCGGGGTCGCAGATCGAGCCATGCCCGGCGCGGAGGCGGGTCTGGGGCGCCCCGCGCCGACCTTCTTCTTGCTCGGCGCCGATCGCTACGGCCGTGACGTGTTCAGCCGCAGCGTGTATGGGGCCCGCATCTCACTCTCCGTCGGCCTGGTGGGTCTCTCGTTCACGTTGCTCTTTGGCCTCGGCATCGGTGGCCTCAGCGGCTACGTGGGCGGCCGTACCGACAACCTCATCCAGCGCGGTATGGAGGTGCTGCAGGCGCTGCCCCAGCTCCCCCTCTGGATCGCCCTCAGCGCGGCGTTGCCGGCAGATTGGTCGGCGCTCGCGGTCTACTTCAGCATCACGCTGCTCCTGAGCCTCTTGAGCTGGACGGGGCTCGGGCGGGTGGTGCGTGGAAAAATCCTCTCCCTGCGTGAGGAGGAGTACGCCGTGGCCGCGCGTTTGATGGGCGCGAGCCATGGCCGCATCCTGTTTCGGCACCTCTTGCCCGGCCTCACGAGCCACATCATCGTCGCCCTCACCCTGAGCGTGCCGGGTCTGATCCTGGGGGAGACTGCGCTGAGCTTCCTCGGGCTCGGGTTACGCCCGCCAATCGTCAGCTGGGGCGTCATGCTGCAAGATTGCATGGACGTGAAGGCCGTGCGATTTTACCCCTGGCTGCTCTGCCCCGTCGCTTTCATCACCGGCATGGTCCTCTGCTTCAACTTCTTCGGCGACGGCCTACGGGACGCCGCAGATCCATACAACTGATGGCTCCGTATAACTAATGGCCCAGCCGCCGCTGCTCCTCGAGGTGCGGGGCCTGTCGACGCACTTCCAGACGGAAGAAGGCGAGCTTCGCGCCGTCGACGGGGTCAGCTTCGAGCTCCGTCGGGGCCGCACCCTGGCGCTCGTCGGTGAGTCCGGCTGCGGCAAGAGCGTGGCGGCGCATTCCCTCCTGCGCCTGATCAACCCCCCGGGGAAGATCGTCGCCGGCTCGATTCGCCTGCATGGACCTGATGGGGAGGATCCGCTCGAGATCCTGGAGCTGCCCGAGCATGCGGCAGCGCTGTACGAGCTGCGGGGCGGCCGCGCCGCGTTCATCTTTCAGGAAGCGACCGCGGCGCTCAGCCCCGTGCATACCATCGCCAATCAGATGCTCGAGGCCATCCGTCTTCATAAAAAGATCAACCGCCGCGGCGCCTGGCGGCTCGGTGCCGACATGCTCGCGCAGGTGGGCATCGCCGATCCCGAGCTCTGCATGCGCAGCTACCCGCACGAGCTCTCCGGGGGCATGCGGCAGCGGGCCGTCATCGCCATGGCCCTGGTCACGGATCCCGAGTTGCTCATCGCGGACGAGCCGACCACGCAGCTCGACGTGACGATCCAGGCGCAGATCCTCACGCTGCTGCGCAAGCTGCAGGCCAAGCTCGGCACGGCCATTCTGCTCATCACGCACGACCTCGGCGTGGTGGCGCAGATGGCGGACGACGTGTGCGTGATGTACCTCGGGCGCGTCGTCGAGCGCGCCCCCGTGCGCACGCTGCTGAAGACGCCTCGTCATCCCTACAGCATGGGGCTCTGCGCGTCGCAGCCGAGCCTCACGCCCGTGGGTCGGCGCTTGCCGAGCGTGAAGGGCACCGTGCCCGCCCTGCGTGACATACCCGCGGGTTGCCCCTTTCACCCGCGCTGCGACCATGCCTTGCCAGGCCGCTGCCACGTCGGAGCGCCGCCCCCGCTCGAGAGCTCGAGCATTGCCGCGTCCGCCGGGGCAGAGGGCCATGCAGTGGCCTGCTGGCGCGCGCGAGAGATCGCGATGGAACGCCTGCTCGAGCGCAAGCTCGTGCCCGCGATCGACACCGCGATCGACACTGCGGAAGACACCGCGATCGACACTGCGGAGGGCGCCTTCGGAGCGCCGCGTAGCGAGCTACCGACCTTGCCCGACCCGGAGCTGGAGCTCGTCACGGTGCGCGCGCCCGCGGTGGCGGACCGCACGCTGCCCGTAGAGACCGTGCCTTCACCGGAAGAAGAGGGCGTCGAATGAGCCCGAGCGGCCAGGCTGACGTGCTCCTCTCGGTGCGGCGCCTGTGCAAGTATTTCCCGATCCTGTCGGCGGGGCTGCTCCGGCGCCAGATCGGGCTCGTCAAAGCTTGCCACGACATCAGCTTCGAGCTCGCACGCGGCGAGACATTGGCCATCGTGGGGGAGAGCGGCAGCGGCAAGAGCACGCTGGCCCGCACGCTCTTGCGCGTCACCGAGCCCACCTCGGGGAGCGCGCTCTTCTACGCGAGCGAGCCTGTGGACCTGGCCAGCGCCTCGCGCCGGGAGCTCGCGCGCGTGCGGCCGGAGCTGCAAATGATTTTCCAGGACCCGCAGGGCTCGCTCAACCCGCGTCTGACCGTGCAACAAATCATCGGCGAGCCGTTGGTCATCCAGCGCCGAGCGCGCGGGGGTGAGCTCGAGGATAGGGTCACGAGCATGATGCGCAAGGTGGGCCTTCGACCGGAGTCCCGCACGCGCTACCCGCACGCCTTTTCGGGCGGCCAGCGCCAGCGCATCGGCATCGCACGCGCGCTGATCCTCGAGCCGTCGCTGGTCGTGGCGGACGAGGCCGTGTCCGCCCTCGACGTCTCCGTGCAGGCTCAGATCATCAATCTACTGTGCGATCTGCGGGACGAGCTCGGGCTCACCTACCTGTTCATCGCCCACGACCTCTCGGTGGTGCGCCACATCGCGCAGCGCGTGGCGGTGATGACGCGCGGCGAGATCGTGGAGTGCGGCGAAACGGCGCGTGTGTTCGACGAGCCCCAGCACGAGTACACCCGGCAGCTCCTCGCCTCCGTGCTCGACCCCGATCCCGACCGCAGGCCGCCGGCGGCGCGCTGACACGTCAGCTCGGCGGATCGCTCCTCGCGGCGGCCGGAAGGGCCGACCGCCCGCGGAGCTCGACGGCCATGGTCGCTGGCGATTCCGGCGCGACGCGCCCCGCGCCGGTGTGCAGCTTTGCTCGGTGAGCGAGCCACCAGGCAGAAGCCTCGGCCCGGTCGTAACGTGAGGCATCCTCGCAAGCGAGCAGCGAGGCGCGCAGCGAGGAGGCGGACGATGGCCGCCCGCCAGGATCCTTGCCCAGGCATTGGAGCACGAGCTGTTCGAGGTCGGCGGGAAGTGGCTTCGCCAAGTGTGTCGACGGTGGCCGGGGTTCTTGCAGCATATGTTGGCTCAGCACTTCGACCACCGTTTCTCCGCGGAACACCTCGCGTCCGGCGAGCAAGAAATAGCCGACCGCCCCGAGGGCGTAGATGTCCGTGCGCTCATCCACCGCGTTCGGCGTTCTGATGGCCTCGGGTGACAGGTACAGTGGCGTCCCCGTGATAGCGTCGCTGCGCGATTCGACACCGCTCGTCGCGAGCGTTTTTGCCAAGCCAAAGTCCACCACCTTGACCACATCAGGTTCGTCGACGCGCCCGGTGAGCACGATGTTCGCCGGTTTGATATCGCGGTGGATCAAGTGGAGCGCGTGCGCCTCGACGAGCGCTCCGCAAACCTGCACCAAAATGTGAATCGCCCGAGCCGGCTCGAGAGGGCCGTGTTCCTTGACCAGCTTGTCCAGGTCCAAGCCGTCCAAGTACTCCATGACGTAGTAGAAGACCCCGTCTGCAGTCCGCCCGTAGTCGAAGATGGCGATGGTGTTCGGGTGGGTCAGCGTACTAGTGAGTTGCACCTCTCGCTCGAAGCGTGCTTGATCACTTTCGCTCGCGCGCCCTTTCGCCAACAGTTTGATTGCCGCGGGGCGTCGCAACATCGCATGCGTAGCTCGGTACACCGCACCCATACCGCCCTCGCCGATCTTCGTTTCGAGCGTGTACTGACCGAGCTTGCCGATCTCGCGGATGCGTGCGCGAAGGCCGTATAGCTGGCGTGAGTTCGCGGCGGCCGCGAAGACTGCAAAGGCGCACCACGCCGTCCCGAACACGAAGAATACACGACCACTTTCGGGCGATTGGCCAAAGGCCGCTGAAACACCTTGTGTCCTGAAATAGACAACAATCGGTGCAGCGCCAGCGGCGCTGATCAGGAGCGTCCGCAGGTAGGAGCTCGGCACGATGATGGAACGCCCGAGTAGAGTGTAGCCCATCGCTAGAGGCACAGAAAGTGCAACCGAAAGGCTACTCGATGCGCTCATGCCGAGCATCCCGTACAGGATGCACGCCGTGATGGTCAGCCCGGCGTCAATAATCTCGACTACCGTGGTGCCCATCAGCCTGCCGCGACAGCGCAGCCAAACCGCCAGTCCTGGCGCCAGCGCAGCCAGGTGTAGGATTTCGTGAGCAACGCCTCCGTTTTCCGTTCCGGCACCAGCCGTCGCCACGTGAGTGGCGATGGACGCGACGCCCATGGCCAGGGCCATGAGGAACACCGCTCCGCCCAGGCGAGCCACGCGATCTTGAAGATAGCGCGCCGCCTCTGCCGTATCGGCGGGCACTGGAGAGTACGCGGTCATCTCGGACCGACCAATACCACGGAGGTGCTGTGCCTGCTGAGCTCCAGCTGAGTCGATAGCGGCGCTAGCGCCGAGCATCCCAGCTGGCGTCGCGCAGGGGGCTCCCTTCCCGCTGGCCGAGCGGCTCCACCCCAATCCGATGCTTATTTCGGGACAAGCCGGCGCCCGGGAGGCCTCATACTCCGTCCTTCGCGGGACCGGTGAGCGGAGCACTCGGAGGCTTCAGGAACGAAAGGACAATCGAGAGACCGAGGATGCCCGCGATGATCCCCAGCGACGCCAAAATGGGCACCTTGTAAAGGTCCATGAGTAGCATCTTCGCACCCACGAAGATGAGCACGACCGAGAGGCCAACCTTCAAGTAGACAAACTTGGTGATCACGCCCGCGAGCAAGAAGTAGAGCGAACGGAGCCCGAGGATCGCGAAGATGTTCGACGTGAACACGATGAAGGGGTCCGTCGTGATCGCGAATATGGCTGGGATCGAATCGACCGCGAAGATCAGGTCGGTGACTTCGACCGCCACCAATGCAAGGAGCAGGGGCGTCGCGTAGCGTTTGCCCTCTCGCAGAACCGTGAACCTGTCACCTTCCAGCTCGGGTGTGACCGGGAAAAGCTTCTGAAAGGCCTTCACGAGGGGGTTTCGCTCGGGGTGGAGCTCCTGGTTGCGCTGGATGAGCAGCTTGATGCCCGTGACCGCCAGGATGGCGCCGAACACGTAGATCGCCCAATGAAAGCGCTGGAGGAAGGCTCCGCCGACGAGGATGAAGACTGCGCGCATCACGAGCGCGCCGAGCACACCCCAAAAGAGGATGCGATGCTGGTAGATAGCCGGGATCGAGAACGCAGCGAAGATGACGACGAAGACGAAGATGTTGTCGACGGCCAACGCCTTCTCGATGAGGTAGCCGGTCGTGAACTCGAGTCCCCTCTCAGGGCCGAACCACATGTACACGCCGATGTTGAAGACGAGGGCGAGCGTCACCCAGACGGCGCTCCAGATTCCGGCCTCTTTCAGGCTCACCTCATGCGCCTGACGGTGAAACACGCCGAGGTCGATGACGAGCATCGCCAGCACAAACAGGATGAATCCCGCCCACAGCATCGGTGAGCCTACGGTTTCGAATGGCACGGCTTAGTTACTCTTTCCTCTGTTCTTGTGTGTTGCGGTCAGTCGAAGATGTCCCCCAGTGAGTCGATCCACCGCCGCTTCCTCTTCGGATGGTGGCCGTGGTCGTCGTCGTCGTCGTGGTAGCGAACGCCCCGAGGCGGCGTGTTGTCCCGGTGAGGCGCGACCTCGTCAAACTCACGGGTCGCACGCGCGATGAGTTTCTCGAGCTCTCCGCGATCGAGCCAGACGCCCCTGCACTTGGCGCAGACATCGACGATCAATTCGTCCCGCTCCCGTTCTTCGAGCACGACGCTATCGCAACGAGGGCAGTTCACGACGCCCTCCCGAGCGCGTACCCGCTGCGCCAATCGCTGCGCGCCCGGTCGAGCTCTCGTCCAATCGATCGACCGATCCGCTGTACGGCCATGTCGACCGCCGAGTAGACATCTCCGCTCATCTCGTCGAGGGTCGCAGAGCCGAAGCGTGTGCCGTGGACGCTGATCTGGCACCGCTTGTCGATGCCTCCCTTGGGCCCATTCACGTCGGCGATTCGCACCAGGACGGCGGTGACGTCGTTGCCGAACCGGCTCAAGTGAAAGTGGATCTGCCGAGCCGCGTGCTCGCGCAGCGCGTCGGATGACTCGAGACCGCGAAAACGAACTTCAATCTTCATGGCTTTCTCCTTGATCGCTGGCGTCACCGTGACGCTTGCTCCTCATTTCTAGGTCGAATCTATAATGTCGGCTATGACGAAATAACGAAGTTACATGTAGGATTAAACGACAGTTACGCGGACGTGGTCTTCACGCTCGGTCGCGAGATGGTGGACACCGTCAAAGGGCGCTCCCCTGGAAAGCCTCTGCGGCTCGACGTGGGGGATCGCCGATCGCAGGCCACCGGCGGCGCGCTAACACTCCGGCGTCTCGGCGCCTGGGGCTCGAGCCTCGCTTAAAATGGGTCTCGTGTCGCACGCGCGCGCACACCTGGGGTGATCGCCGCGCGCGGCGGCGCCCTCGCTCGATCGCCGCGACGAGCTTTCGTGCAGCGCGTAAAGTACACTGGGCCATTCTCGGCTGACGCCTTGTTTGGAGGTTGCCCATTGTCCTCGAGACCCATGAGCACAAGCTACTGTCGTACGCGCGCGCTGGCGCTCGCCTCGCTCGCCGTCGGCTGCGGTGGAGGCGGCACGGGAGGGAACGGCACCAACGTCGGCGACTTGCCCGCCGCGCCGCCTGCGTTAGCCGCCATCGCTGCCGAGCTCGCCGACGTCTGCCGAAATGACTATCTGGGAGACGCCGCGCACCAAGCTTTCGATGCCACACAGGAGGGGCCGCACGGTCTCTTGTTCATCGCGCAGGACGGTTCGGCGCATCCGCTCAACAACGTCGTGCCTCCCGAGTGGCGCGTCAGCTCGTCGGACGCCGTCGAGCTCGTGGCCTGCGTCGGCGAGGTCCAGGCGGGGGCCTTCGAGGTCTGCGACTACATCGGAACCAGCTCTACCGTCACCCGGCGCCAGCACATCCTGAACATCGACATCGTCTCGCCTCAAACCGGCGCGCGCATGCCCTCCATCTCGTATGCGGCCGAGCCCGACTATTGCCCGAGCTCCTCGGCCAGCTTCGAGGACGTCGTCGGGCCGCCGCTCAGCGCCGAGCAGGTGAAGAGCGACGTGGTCGACCGCTACGTGCTCGCGCCCACCTGCGGCGCGAGTCGTCCGTACGCCTCTTGCTTGCAGTGCTGGCGCTACCCGGAAGAAGAAGCCGGCGCCACGGGCTGCGGCACCGGGGTCCCGGTGGAGACGCCGGAGATCCTGCCTCGGGTCAGGACAGGCGCCAGGGTCACGCTCGAATGGCCGTGGGGCGCGCCGATCAACCCGCACTTCCTGGCGGCAGCGGAGATCGACTGGTCCAGCTCTCCCGACGCCGCCGTCCTAGAGAACCTGAAAGGGCCGAGCACCTCCTTCGTCGCGAGCGCCGCGCGGAGCTACTCCTTTCGGTCGGAACAACGCATGCCGGCGGTGACCGGCACCGTCGTGGACCGGCGCAGCCACCGGGTCGAGGCGCTCGACCAGTCCGTCATCGAAGACGTCGTGGGCGCGCCGGAGCCCGTGCTCGCGCGCGTGGGGCAACAGACACAATTTCGCTTCACGATCACCAACCGCCCCGACTCCGGACATTTTGCAGAAGAGGCGCGCTGGACGTGGGTAGAGAAGCCTGCCGGTAGCTCGGCAGACCTTCCCGGCATGGCCTCTTCGGGGCACGGCGACTGGGGGTTCACTCCCGACGTGACGGGCAGCTATCGGATCCAGCTCGAATACAGCGACGGAGTGGGCTTCTCCGAGCCCGTCACGTCGGTGCCCATCACCGCGCTCGCTGCGCCGCTCGTCGATGGGTTGGTCGACAGACAGGGGCCCGTGGGTGAGCCCCTGCGGCTCGAGGGGTTCGTTCGGTATAGCGTCGGCGCCTGGAATTTCGCGTGGTCTGTGGTCTCCGTGCCGGCAGGCTCGACCATCACGCCGCCCTGGTTTGGAGGCGAGACGCACAACTCCGTCATCTTCGCTCCGGATGTCGCCGGCGTGTATGGGTTCGAGGTGGTCGTGAGCGACGAGGCAGGCCAGACAGAGCCGATCCGCTTCAACGTGACGGCGACCTGATTCGACCGATCCGCCCCGTCAATGAGCGTCATGAGCGCCCGGTCCGCCGTGACCTTGCATCATCGCGCACTGACCGGAAGCCATCTTCTCGGCATGTTGATGGGCGTGCTCACGCAGCTTGGGGAGATCGGCCGGATCCTTGGGGGTAAAGACGAGGCGCACTCCGCCCTCGATCTCCTCGGTGCGCGCCGTGGCGGGCGGCATCACCATGCCCCCGCCCATCGCATCCTTGTCGGTGCCCCCGCCCATCTTGGCGCCATGGCCCTCGCCGTGATGCTGCTCGTGCATATCGGCCATGTGCGCCACGCGGCGACGAAGCTCGGCCACGTCGCCCGCCGTGGTGAAAGCCATCGCCGCCCCGCCCTCCACGTCCTCGGCGCGTGCGCTCGTTCCTTCGACCGCCATCGGGCAACTGTCGGCCATGTCGTGGCCCATGCCGTGTTGGGATGGGGCCTGGGCCGGAGCGGCGGGCTCGGCCACCGTCGGACTCGTCTGCGAAGAGGCGCAGCCGGACATGGCGAGAACGCCGACGAAGAGTGCGATGCTGGATTTCATAGATGGATCCTAGGCTCGTTCTCGGGTGAGGCGGTGTGGCAAATCGCGACGCGCGGGCAACGAACCAAAGCGCAGCAACTGATCCGTGGTCGCCGACCTACCAGCTCGGTTGTCGTCAACGCGAACGAGCTCCGGAGCCACGGCCCGCCCCGTGCAAACATAGGCACCAGTTTTACCGTCAATTGGGCGGCGATGTCTAAAGTATTCCCGAGTGACAGCTCTTGCGCTCCGGCTCGACGCTTCAGCGAATGACGCGCGCCGTGGCGCAGAAACCGGCGATGCAGTGGATGTCGGGGTTCGGGTTGCAGCAGTCGTCCCGCGTCGCGCAGCGCTCGTCGATGCCGGAGCACTCGCGCGGCGGACCGCACACGTTGTCGGTGCAGAAGCCGCTGCAACAGTCGGTGCCGTTGGTGCAGCCCGCAGCGTCGTTCTTGCAGGGCTCGAGCGCCGCGAAAGCGCGCATGTTGCCGCTGCCGAGCTCTTGACCCGGCAGGAAGAAGGCGGGGTGGCTGGGGTCGCTGCCCGGGGCCGCGCCGATGTCGATCGCGGTCACCCAGATCTTCTTCGTCAGCGGGTCTTCGAGGTCCAGCTTCGAGATGTTGCCGTAGGTGCGGCGGCTGGTGAAGAACACCCAGAAGTAGCCGCCCGCGGCGATCGGGCTCATGGTGGGGAAGAACTCGAGGTCGCTGTCGCGCGCGGCGCCCGCGGGCAGGTAGACCTGTCCGCTCGCGTAGCCGTTTGCGGCGTCGAGCGGAATGGACTGCCCGAGCGCGTCGAGATACGTGATGCGCAGGTTGCTGCGCCCGGCGTTGCCGAGCGGCGGCGGCACGGCGCTGGCGGGCAGCTGCGAGACGAAGTCGCTGCGCGTTCCGAGCACGTACAGGACCGCCTTGCCATCCGGAGTGATGAAGGGCCAACCCGGGTAGCGCACGGGGTCGCGATACACCTCGCGCTGGTTCGAGAAGGTCTTTGTGACCGGATCGAAGTCGGAGACGTAGATGCCGTGACCGGCGCCGTCGTCGAAGGAGTTGTACACGACTTGCCTACCGTCGGGAGAGAAGGTCGGCATCTGCGCATGCAGCGCGGGGCCTGGGCCGATGATGCTGCCGGTGCGCGTATCCACCAGCTTGGACTCGGCGGGGCCCACCAGGGCGGGCAGGTTGTTGGCGCCCATCGGAAAAGCCACGTTGTCGGTGGACGGGCTCGGGGGTCCGTTGGTCACGAGGAACGAGCCGTCCGGGTAGATGCCGGCGAAGCCCGACTCGGGCAGGCTATTCTGCAGCAGCGACGCGCGCCCCGTGCTCACGTCGTACGCCTGGCTCAGGAACGGCCCGAACGGGTAGGCGTGACTGTTTGCCGTCATCATCGAGCCGTTCGAGGACAGCGAGTGACACGACACGCAGGGCCCCACCGCGGGCAGCCCGGGAATGGACAGGAACACCTCGGGCTCGGCCTGCCCAGGCACGATCTTGAGCACTGCCCCGGCGGCGGGCGGCGACTGCTGCAGCGCCTTTGGAGAGCCGTAGGTATTGTAGTAGATCGCCCCCTTGATGCTGGCGAGCGCGAACGTCCACTGCTGACTGCTCGCCGTGATATTGCCGCCCGCTCTGACGGCGAGCGTGACCGTCGCGGGATCGGCGGCGCCCTGGCTCCACTCGCCAGCTCCGACCCAGGCGCTCTCTGGAACGTTGAAGCGAGCGGGTGCTCCGGCGCCGCTGAAGCAGCCCTCGAACAAGTACCCGCGCGACTCGATCTTCAGATACACGGCATCGCCCCCCGCGCCGTCCCACTGCATCACGGGTGGCAACACACCGCGCGGCCACACCGTGCCATCGTAGGGATAGGAGAGCCGCGGCCCGTTGCCGGGCGAGGCAGCGCGAAAGGCCGCCAGCTGTGCCTGGTCCGCGCAGTCGACGCGCCGCGCGGGCTCGGTGTGCGCGTCGTCGGTGTACGAGCCGTTGCCCGTCGACGCCAGCGGTCGCCCGCGAGCGGATCGGGGAACCCTGCCGAGGTGCTGCCCTCGCCGGCGAGCAGATCGCCTCCGCCGCCCGAACCCTGCGCGGCGGGCAGGCGCGGACCGCCCGCGCCCGGGGGCACGCCGCCGCTGTCGCTGCTGGAGGAGCAAGCGAGCGCGCCGGCCAGCAACACACCCACGGCCGGGCTCGACCTTCGCACGCCATCTCTAGATCTGACTCGGTTCACGCGGTGGCTCCTTGGAAGCGATCACGCCGCGGAAAACGGACGGACCGAGCGCCTCGTGCACCGGTCAGGACCGTCGCAGGAAGCCGCTCATGGGAACAGTGGCGGGTGCGCCCTCAAAGGTTGCCGCGACGTGTCGGCCGGAGCAGCCACGTCAAATGGTCCGCGTCAACCGGAAGGATCAGTCCCGGACTGGTGCAGGGGTTTGAAAACGCGGGACAGCAGCTTGCCAAGAGAGTCCGTCGTCCTAGCTTGCCAATGCTGACGATCGACAAGTCCCTCTTCGAGCAGCGGGTCGGCGCGCTCTCTCGTCGTCAACTCGAGGCGCTGGACGACGGTCTCAGGTTGGCCCTCGGACTCGGCCCATTGTGACAGCAGGGCCTCGGTGAGGCAACGCACGCCCACAGGCTACGCAGCCCGCCTCCGCGGCGCCCGGAGAATGCCCTGGTCGTCGAAGTCGCCCGACCAGCACGTGTCGAGGAGATCTGATGAGACTTCGCCGCACTCTACCAAGCGGCGGAGCCCAGCTTTGATGGACTTGACGTCACGCTGCTCGCGGCGGCGTTTCTGGAGTTCGCGGAGGCATTCGATGGTAGCGTCGGGCTCGCCCAGCACGTAGCTGGCAGTTGCCAACGTATGCTCGGCACGCGGCTCTACGCGGCCTGGTTCGAGGCCGGCGGCCGTCGACGTCGTCCAGTGCGGTCGCGAAGGAGGGCTCAACCCGCGTATTTCGCTGCGGCCCGTATGCACCAGCTGTCACAGCTCAGCACGGGGCGGCGCGAATCAACTCTGTCGCGCTCGCCTGCGACTAGCCCCCAGCAGGCCAAGGACAGCGACCATCCCCAGGAGCTCGCCCGAGTGGCCTCGGCGCTGGGAGGCGAGGCCGCAGCCGAGCCCCGAGCCTTGCAGCATCGCGCTGGACACCGGCACGGGCACCAACGCGGGTACACACGCGTCCGGAACCAGCAGGCAACGATCGTCGCCCGCCGAGTTGGGATCAGCTTCGCCGTCGTCGACGCGTCCGTTGCGATTTTCATCCTCGGTACCATCCGCCGCGCCCCCGCCATCGCTGTCGGCGTTCAACGGGTCCGTCGTCGTTACGCCCTGATCGGCGTCGGGCACGCAGGTTGCGAGAGCGGCCGCGTCGTAACAGGACCGGCCACTCTCCGTTCCGTCGTAGATGCCGTCCCCGTCGCTGTCCGCGTCGTTGCCGTTGGTGAGCCCATCGCCATCGGTGTCCGCCCCCGGCTCCCGCTCGTCCGCGTCGAGCAAACCATCGTCATCCGTGTCCGAGTCGAGCGGGTCGGTCCCAAGCCGGCTTTCGTTGTCGTCGAGCAAGCCGTCGCCGTCACGGTCCGGGGGGCAACCCAGAGTTGCCGCGGGGCAGGCGCAGCGGTGCTCGGGGGTGACGCAGACGGGCGCGAGGGGATCGCGACAGTCGGCGTCACCCTCGCACATCGCGACGTCGAATCGGGTGGCTTGTGCCCCAGGTTGGTCAGCATCGGCGTCTGTCAGAAAGCTGCGTTCGAGCGTGCCCGCACGTCCGGCGCCGCGAACTGTTGCTTGATTGGCAATTTCATTCGGCGCGTCCGCGTCGACCGTGACCCGGAACTTTAGGCGGACGGTTTCCCCCACCTCGAGTGCTCCGCCAGAGAGCTGATCCGCTCCGGCGCCGAGACGGAAACGAACCGTGCGCGTTTCGGCGTCGAACTCCGCGATGTCGTCCCCCGCGACATCACTGAGTGTGAGCGCCTCCCCCGCCTGCGTGACGCTAAGCGTGCCGGGAGTGTAACTGACGCCGACCGGCAGCGCATCGCTGAGCTCGGTGCCGACAGAAGCGTCGCTCCCGCCATTCTGGACGAGAAGCGTGTATTCGATCTCGTCCCCTCGTGCCACGACGCCAGCATCCACGTCGACAAAGCTTTTGGTCGACATGCCGAAATCGGGGTTCAAGCTCGAGACGGACGTGATGAAGGCGCCCAGTAGGAAGGTCTCGGACGTGCTTTCAGCGCTCAGCGTCACGCTCTCTTGACCCGGCGCGAAGCGCGAGCTGACGTCCAGCACGTCCAGGTCGATACCCGACATGCTGCGAACGCCGCCGGTCAGGCGCGGCAGATCGCCCGCGTTCGACACGGGAGCACCGAATTTGCTCCGAGTGGAGTTAAAAAAGTCGTCCACTGGATTGAGCGTGTCGGAGAGCGCCACGCCATCCAAGAGCAAGGCATCACCGGAGAACGCGGACTCGCCCTCGTACGCCACCACGCCCAATGCCGCTTCAAATCCGCCTTCAGGCACGCTCAAGCCCGCTAGCACGGCCGTGGCCGCGGAGCCGTTTTCCACCAAATCCAAGCCGTCAAAGAGCGCCAGGTGACGCGTTGGCTCGGTCTCGAGCGCATACATCACGACCATCCACCACGCCACCACGGCCTGCTCGTTGGGCGTCGCGAGCGCTGGCAGGTCGAGTGAGCCCACCCCCCCTACGCGAAAGACGCCCGGGCCGTGGTCAACGAGCAGGCGCGTGACGTCGGCTGAGGACTGATACCAGTACCCGATGTCATTCGTCACGGTGGCGCTTGCATCCGAGGCGATGTCAAAGCGTTCGCCGGCTGTCGTGAGCTCTACGCTAGCGTCGGCTAGACCAGAAGCGTCCTGGAGCAGACCCGCCCAATAGAGTCGTCCGTACAGCGGTTGCGCGCCTGCCGGCAGCACCAGCTCGGCGCTGCTGCGCGCGGCCTCCGCTCCGACCGTCGCATCTGCCAGGGCCTGCCCCGCGCTCGGCGCGTCCGCGCGCCAAAATACGTCGGGCGAGGTGTCGTCAGGATCGCCTGTCCCCGTGCAGTCCAGGCTGCCGATGAGCGGCGCGGGCACGGGCAGCGTGCCAGTATCATCGGTCGAGCATTCCTGGGCCAAGGTGTTGCCGAGCAGCTCGAAGTTTCCTCGGAGCTCAATCTGAAACCGCAGTTGTGGCGCGGCCCCGGCGGGTGCGGCGAGCGCGCCCAAACCCAGCGCGAGCAGGCCCGCCCACGACCCTGTCCGCACCGCTCTGCTGCTGCGGCAGGAGTCAGCCGTTGCGGGCCGGAATTCAGGTGTGGCGCCGTGGCTCCAAAACATGGGATCCGGAGTGTACTCGGCGCGCCGTGTCGTCAACTGCCCACAATGGTGCAGGCGGCTGCCCGCAACGGTGGACGGTCGCTAGGCAACGCTTTGCCCGAAATCCGTGGCTCGCCGTCGCGGGCACGGGGGTTGCTCTGCCGCTCTCAGGGGTGGCCTGGAGCCGATCCTGTCCTCGACCTCGTGCCTGCCCCGGAGCTACGTTCATGCGCCCCAAAATCTTGCTGCTCGGCTCGACCGTAAATGGGGTGGCCACGGTGCTCGCGCCGCTCGCGGAGGTCAGCGTCGCAACCGACCTCGCACAGGCGGAACACTGGGCGGAACGGGGCCAAGTCTACGACATGATCGTCTGCGGCGCGAAAACCGCGATGGAATGTCTGCGTCTGCGCCGGCTGACGCGGGCCTTTCCGCTGACCCACCCCAAGCACGTCCTGTGCGTGTGGTTTGGCGAGCCTAGCCTGGCACAGGCCTTGGCTCGGAGGACAGGTTACCTGGTGCTCGCTCCGGCCGAAGCCAGCCGTCGCCTGCTCGAGCAGGTGCGGGCAGTTGGCGTCGAAACAGGCCCCAGCGCATGATGTAATCCGGCAATGCGCTGGCGGGGTCACTTGAGGCCATGTTTTTGCAGCAACTTGATCAGATACGAGCGATCCATGCCTGTATGCCGAGCGGCCTGCGACACGTTGCCATGGGCTGCCGCGAGCCGGCGCGCGAGGTAGCTGCCCTCGAAGCCATCGAGCACGCGTTCGCGCGCCTCTTTGTAGGGGAGATCCAGAATGGCGCCAAAGGCCGCCTCCGAAGGCTCGCTCGCGGCGCCAGCACTCAGCAGTTGCGGGGCTTCTCCGATGGCCAACGTCGCCTCGACCCAGTTGCGCAGCTCTCGCACGTTGCCGGGCCAGCGGTAGTGTTTGAGCTCCTCGAGCGCCGCTTCTGGGATCACGTCGCCGACGGCCCCGCCGTGCCCCGCTTCGCGCAGGAAGTGCTTGACGAGTTGCGGGATGTCGTCCGCGCGCTCGTGCAGAGCGGGTAGCGCCAAGAGCACGACGGCAACTCTATAGTAGAGGTCCATGCGGAAGGCACCGCGATTGACCTCTTCGCGCAAATCGCGATTTGTGGCACAGAGGACCCGAACATCCACCGAGATCTCCTTTTTGCCGCCCACCCGAACGAAGCGTCGACGCTCCAGCGCCCCCAGTAGCTGCGGCTGCAGCTCATGCGTCAGCTCGCCGATCTCGTCGAGGAACAACGTGCCGCCATGGGCTCGCTCAAACGCGCCCGCGTGCTGACGGTCGGCCCCCGTAAAGGCGCCCTTCTCGTGACCGAACAGCTCCGAAGCGATCAGATTGGGCAAAAGGGCGCCGCAGTCTACTGTTACGAAAGGGCCCTGGGCTCGCGCGCTGTGTTGGTGGATGGCACGAGCCACCAGCTCCTTGCCGGTGCCCGATTCCCCGAGAATGAGCACGGGTGCGCTCGAGGCGGCGACGCGGGCCACCCGTGCCATCAAGCGGCGCATGATCGGGGTGCTGCCCAGCAGGTCTCCGAGTTGGCTCGAGGCGAGGATCTCGACGACCGCGCCCGACCCATTGCCAACCCGCACGGCCGTATTGCCCAAGCGCAGCACCGCGTGTTGCGCCAGCGTACAATCGCGCACGCGTACCTCACCCAGGAAAGTGCCATTCGTGGACCCCAGGTCGATCACGCGGATGCCCTCTGGGCCGCGCGACATGGTCAAGTGATAACCGGAGACGGTCGGATCATTGAGCACGATGAAGTTGCCGGGGGCGCTGCCCACCGTCAGCGTTTCATCCTCAGTCTCGGCTCGCAGCGCTGCGTTGGGGCCGGCAGTCACTTCGACAACGAGATTGCCGACGTCGACCCGCGCGGGCGCTTCTATCTGGAGCGTCGAATCTGGCATGGGGGGCAGGCTAGCATGCCGCGTGGAGCCAGATATCCGGCTTGACTGGCGGGCGTTCCCGTGCGAACCGCCGAAGCTCGCATGAACGACGCCGAGGCGAGAGCCGATCTCGGCGGGGAGGGGCTGGGCCTACTCGACGCGCTCGAGGCGTCCGGAACGCTGCTGCGCCGGCGGCGGCCCAGGTTGAGCGCCGGGTGCGTCGCACGCGTCATCCTCGGACTCAGCCTGACGCGCCCGAGCGTCGCGCAGGACGGGACACTCGACCCAAGGCCCGGCGCTCCAGACCTTCGCGCCGTAGCGCTCGATCGCTTCGAACCGGCAGATCCGTTGAGTCTGTTTTCGAGCGTGCAGAGCCCCGCCGCCGAGCCGCTCGCCCGAATCGGGACGGCCCTGCTCGCGAGTTACGCGGAGGCGCCGCTCGTGCTGCGCTTGCCGAGTGGGGAGCGCGTCCAGGTCATCTCCGAGCAGGCCGTCGTGCACGCCCAACTCGGGTGGCGGCCGTACCCCGCACTGACGCTGGACCTGGACCTTCCCAGCACCTGGTCGGCGGCCGGACAGGCACCTCGCGTCGACGCTGACGTGCTGCGCGCACCCCAGAGTCCCGCACTCCACGATCTGAGACTCGGAGCTCGCCTGTCGACCACGCGGCAAGCGGGCGTCCTGCCGGCGACGGGGATTTCCTTGCGCGTCTGGCTGCCGACGGGTGAAAAGGCGAACTACACGAGCGCGGGTCGGGTCCGGTATGGGCTTTATGGCTTGATCGGAGCCGATGACTCGACCTGGTCCTATCGCCTGGTCCTGGGCCGTCGCCAACACGGCGGACGAGGCCAAGTGCGCTTACTGGATGGGGATTCCGTGTTGGGCATGGCGGTGGGATTTCGGGTCTTGCCCGAGCTCCTCGTGGGTCCCGAGCTCGACCTCGCCCAGGTCAGTGCCAGTCCAGCCTTCGTCGGGACGAAAACCAATGCCGAGCTCCTCGCGACCGCCTCCTGGCGCTGGGGTTCCTGGTTGCTGCGCGCGGGTGGGGGCCCCGGGCTCGGCACTGCGCCGGGGACGCCGCGTTATCGTTTGATCGCCGGAGTCGCATTTGCACCGTCGGACGAACTTTGGCGGAGCTTCCCAACCCAGACCGATGCTGCGGCTTCCCCCGGCAGCGGGGTGGCTGCATCGAGCCGCAGCTCCGACGAGGTGGAAGAGCCAGGCCCAGAGGCGCCCGTCGTCGGGCAGGCGCCGCGACTCGATCCGAGTTGTGGTCGATCGGGGTCGTCTGAATCTGAGGCGTCACCCGGCTGCCCGAGCGCTGCCGACACCAGCGTACCGGAAAACGACGTTGCCTGTCCTGGCGATCCAGCGCCCAGCGCTGCCGGGGCGAGGCAGGCTGGCTGCGCGAGCGAAGTCCGGGTACGCGGCGATCAACTCGAGCTGAAGCGAGAGGTGCTGTTTGCCAGCAACAGCGATAGCATCGACCCCCATAGCCACGAGCTACTCGCTGCCGTGGCAACGGCACTCGCGGCGCATCCCGAGATTGTTCGGGTCGCCGTCGACGGACACACGGACGACGTCGGTCCCGAACGCGCCAATCTCGTCTTGTCGCAGCGCCGCGCCCTGTCTGTGCTGCGCTGGCTGGTGGCGGCGGGGATCGACGAACGTCGCCTCGAGGCGCGTGGCTTCGGACCGCGGCAACCCAAAGCGCCCAATCTCACGGAGTCGGGACGAATTGCCAATCGTCGCGTCGAGTTCCTGGTAATCCGGCGCGATCCCGCCGGGCAGAGGTCATGGGCGGACGGGGCAGTCGAATGACTGAGCGGCGCCGTCCCTGGCACTCGCTGCGGCTGCAAGCGGCGGTCATCTTCGTGCTCCTGGCATTGCTGCCCGCGCTCTTGGTCGGGGTGTTGTTGGTGGAGGTCAATCGCGACGCGGTCGAGATGAGCGAGCGGCAGCTGCAGGCGGCCGTCTTGTCCGAAGTCGCTGCGTCGGTGGAGCGCCAGCTGCACCGAGTAGAGGAGGAGCTCACGCGGGTGGCCAATGCCCTCGTGCTCGAGATCCAACGCGGGGGCGCTGGCGACGAGTCGTTCATCGGGGTCCGGGCCGCGCTCGCCGCCAGCACCGCCGTGCGAGCGGCTCGCTTCGAGGTGCCGCAGGCGGCAATTGATACGGAGCTGCGCGTGGCGGGGGATCACACGTCGCTGCCTCGAACCGACGCGCTCGTCCGCGACGCGACCCGCGAACGCGGGCGAGCCTTCGCGCGTCGCGCGGATGGGCTGATGCTGTTCGTAGTGGTCGTTTCACTGGGCCCGGGTTCGCCCGAGGGCTACCTGTCCAGCCCGATTGACTCGGGCGCCTTGCAAGGCGAGCTGGCTGCAAAGGCCCGGAGCCGCTTTGGCGGCGGGAACGTGCGGCTGCTCGTCGTCGACGGCGAACGGCGACCCGTCGCGAGCAGCGGCATCGACGAACGAGCCGGCATCGACTCTGCGCACGGCGACATCTGGAAGCTGCTCCCTGCCCCAAGCGCATGGTCGACTCACCTGGCCGTCGTAGGCACGCACCGGGAGCAGGGCATCGACATGGCCGGTGCCGTGGAGACCATTCCATCGCTGGGCTGGGCGGTCGCGCTCTGGCGCCCTCAGGCGGAAGGGTACGTCAGCTTGACCCGGATGAAGCAACGAGCAGCGATCGGCACGGCCCTTTCCGTCGGGTTGGCGCTGATCCTCGGGGTGTTTAGCGCGGGGCAACTCACCGCCCCGCTATTGCGCATGGCCGAGCAGGCGCGCCGCATCGGCGCCCGCGCCTGGACCCTGCTCGAACCCTTGCCAAAATTGCGCAATGAGCTCGGTGAGCTGAGCGCATCGCTCGACACCATGGCCGCGGACCTGAGACACAGCGAGCTTGAAATCGCGCACGAAGCGGAGCTGCGCACGGAGCTCAGCCGGTACATGAATCACCAACTGGTAGAGCGCATCGTGCGCGGGGAGCACTCGCTCACGCTCGGCGGCGAACGGGCCGTCGTCAGCATCTTGTTCGCCGACGTCGTTGGCTTTACGCCGCTTACCGAGAGCCGGCCACCGGAGCAAGTCGTTGGCCTGCTCAACGAGCTCTTCTCGCTCATGACGGAGATCGTGATGCGCAACGGAGGCATCGTGGACAAGTTCCTCGGCGATAGCATCATGGCCATTTTTGGCGCACCCGAGCCGAGCCCACTGCACGCGCGGGAGGCGTTACGCAGCGCGGAAGAAATGTTGCGTTTCGTGGCGAGCTCCAATGAAGATTGGAGGCAGCGTTATGGAGTTCGCATCCGCCTGGCGATTGGGGTGAGCTCCGGCGAGTGCACGCTGGGCAACGTGGGCTCGAATAAACGCATGGAGTACACGGCGATCGGCGAGGTGGTCAACCTCGCCGCGCGGCTGGAGGCGCTCGCGGGTCCAGGCCAGGTCCTGCTGACGGAGAACACGCGAACGGCAGCTGGCGACGGCTTCGACTACGTCGAGCTCGGTGAGCAGACCATCACCGGCAGGCAAGCCAAGGTGCTGGTGTTCGCCCTCGGAGGGACCGCATGAGGCGCGCTCTGGCCAGGCTGGCGTGGCTCGTCGCCTGCTCGGCTGCTGCCCAGGCCGCAGCTCAGAGCACACCGGGGTATCCCGAACGCGTCTTGCAGTGGGTCGTGCAGGACGGGCAGACATGCCCCGAGATCGCCGCTTCATTGTATGGCGCTGCGGAGCACGTGCCGCTCCTGCTGCGTTACAACGACCTCGACTGCGGCTCTCCTCTCCCGGCGGCGGCGGTGCTGGTGGTGCCGGAGCGGGTGACGGACGTGTCCTTGGCGTTGCTCGACCACGCCACGCCGCAAGTGCGTGCACGACCTCCCGATGGGGATTGGCAAGCGGCGGAGCCGGGTCTCTCGCTATCTCGAGGCTATGGCGTCAACACGCTACAGAACGGGACCGCTGACATCCTGTTCGGCGATCGGAGTCGCGTCTTTCTCGCCGAGCACACGCTCATCATCATCTACCAGACGGCGCGGAGCTCGCTCACGCGTCGCGAGGACCCCGCCGCGGTCGAGCTCGACACCGGCGAGCTTCAGGCGGGCATCGCCGTGCTGCGCGGGAGGCACAGCGCTCGGGTGGCCACGCGCGATGGCGGACTGGTCAGCGCCAACTCGCGCGACACGGTGCTGCGCCGCCGGGGCGATCGTACGACGGTGAGCGTGTTCGAAGGCAGCGCGGAGGTGGCCTCTCGCGGCACGATCGTCCAGGTCCCGAGCGCGCACGGCACGAGCTTTCGAAGTGCTCTCCCGCCCGAGCCGCCTCACCCCTTGCCGCCGCCCCCTCGTTGGGTGCAAAACCCCACCAAGGTCGTGCTGGCGCCAGCGGGGCAAGGCGTGCTCACGGCCAGCTGGGCGCCGGTGGCGAACGCCAAGGCGTACCGGATTGAGCTAGCCCACGATCGCGACTTCCACCAGCCGCTGGTGCGCCAGGAAGTCCCTTCGGACGTGCTCTCTTTGCGCGCCGAGGCGCTGCCCCCAGGGCGGTTCTTTCTGCGGGTCCGCGCCATCGACACGGCCGACTTTCTCGGGATTGCATCGGAGGTGCGCGAGGTGCTGCTGGTCGGGGCCGAGGTCGAATTCGGGAGGCTGCAAGGCGGGCAGATTCGCACGAGCCCCTACGGAGTCGTACAAGTCGAACCCGGGCCGGGGCTCGAGCTGTCGATCGACGGACAAGCATTCGCTCTGGGGTCGCGTCAGCTCGACCTGCTAAGCGTCGCCCCCCGTCAGCTGTATTTTCGACAACCCGGCGGCGAGACGCTGGCTACCGTCGACATTTTGATGGAGCAGCTCGAGGCGAGCATCGGCGCTCTGGCGCGGGAACGCGGGCGCCTGGATGTGCTCGCGTACGTGGGGCTCGCGCCGGATGAGGCGCGGCGGGCCGGCTTGCGTTTATGGATCCAACAGTCGGCGGAGCGGCGCGAGATCGCCCTCGCTCCGTCGCCGACACCCGAGCGACTGGCGGGCGTCGTCGAAGATCTGACGGAACACGTGCCGTATACGCTCGAGTTGGTGGATGTACGCGGGGTCGTTCTAGCCAGCAAGACCATCAACGCCTGGCCTCGAGCACCCACGCCCCCCAGGCGCCTGGCCCCGGCCATCGGCGTGTTTGACCTGTCTCCCACCGCCAATTACGCATGGTGGGAGCCACACCTGGCGACGGCGGCGAGCGCGGGCGTGTTAGCTCCCACGGCTGACCTCGGGGGCCAGGCGTGGTTCTCTGCTGCTGCTGCCTGGGGTCCGCTGGGCTTCACGGGCCGCGTCGTCTCCGATCTGCTCCCCCACCGAGGGCGCTCGGACAATTCGGCATGGCTCGGTGCCCGCGTCGCTCTGCCTACGGCGCCGCTGCACACCGGGCTCGGCTTGCGAGCGTCCCTGCCCGTATCGGTGGCCTCGCCCGGGGCTCGCCTCGAGCCCAGTGTTGCAGCCGGTACCGAGCTCGGGCGAGGCTCGGTGTTGATGAACCTCGGCTCTCGCGTCAACCTGGAGCAGCTGACACGCCCAGAGCCCCGCTGGCAGGTCTTCGGCATTCTCGGCGGCACTTACCAGCTCCCCGCCGAAACGCAGGCCTACGGGGCCCTCGATTTTGCCTTCAGTCCCACCGGCGATCGCTGGTGCGGCGGAGGCAGCCTCGGTCTCAGCAGGGGCGGTCGAGTGACCGGTAGCCTGGGCATCCGGCTCTCACCGTGCTCCGATATGGGCTGGGTGACGTTGCAGGCTGGTGTTTCACTCGACAATCCATGATGCGGACGGGCCACACGGGATATGCTGGAGCGTCGTGGTCGTTCAACGCTCATCCGAGCCCGTCGAGAGCCCAGGGGGCGTCGCATTGGGCGTTTCCGCTGCCTGGAGCCAGTCTGGCCAGCGAAGCGGCGCCACCGCCACCTCGCTGAGCCCGGGCACCATCATCGCCGGGAAGTATGAGTTGTTGCGGGAGCTCGGGGTCGGGGGGAGCGGCACGGTGTTCCAAGCTCGGCACCTCGGCCTGGAGAGCGACGTCGCCGTCAAGATCATTCACCCCTCACTGATCGGCGACGAGCTCAGTCTACGCCGCTTCCGCCGTGAGGCACGCGCGGCGTTCTACCTGCGTCACCCCAACATCGTGCGCGTGCTCGACTTTGGCGAGGAGCCGCTGCCCCACATCGTCATGGAGTACGTGCAGGGGACGAGCCTCGGCGAATTCTTGTCTGATCTGGCACTGCCCCCGCCGTTGACGCTCGTCGCAGGTGTAAGCCGTCAGATCCTCTCAGCGCTCGAAGCCGCGCACACCAAGAACATCGTTCATCGTGACTTGAAACCAGACAATGTGCTGTTGCTCGCGGGCGCGGACGGCAAGCTCTCGGAGGCCAAGGTCGTCGATTTTGGATTGGCACATTTCGAAGACGAGCGAGACGCCGGCCCAACGCTGACCCATGACGGCGTGATCGCCGGCACCCCAGCTTACATGAGCCCGGAGCAGTGTCGCTCCCTCGTGGTGGGCCCAGCCAGCGATCTGTATGCGTTTGGCTGCCTGCTCACCGAGCTGTTACAGCTCTCCACCCCATTTGGGGACGCTCCGTCGGCGCTGCTGCTCTCGCAACAGATGTTCATGCCGCCTCCCAAGCTGCGTCGACCCGAGGGGAGCGAACCCGTCAGCGAGGCACTAGAAGAGCTGCGGCTAGCGCTGCTCGCCAAACATGCTCATCAGCGGCCGCAGAGCGCGGCGCATGTGCGAGAGCTGCTGGACGCGGCGCTCGAGGACGTGTCCAGCGGTCGCAAGGCGCGTACCGATCGCGGCAGTTTGGGGCCTCTTGCGACGAGCGAGCTGGCCCTCGATGAGCAACGTCGGACTCTGCTCTCGGTGATTTCTGACAACGAGTCGAGTCTCAACTCCGTCACCGAGACCGGGCTCTGCATGCAAGGTATCGACTTGGTTCCGGACGACCGCAGCCAGGTACGACTGCTCATCGACGCTCGCCCGCTGCCCGAAGTCCGTGAACAGCTGCTGCGCCTCAAGCGCGACGATCCTCGGCCAATTTTGGTCGTGACGAGTCAGGGCGGCGCGCGCGACGTGCTGCAGCTCGTGGAGGCAGGTGCGGCCGACATCCTCAAGCCGCCGCTCAGCCCCGACACGCTGGCCGTCAGCGTCCTGCGTGTGGCCCGGCGCTCCGAAGCAGCCCGCACCCCAGCGGGCTAGCGGGGCTTCTGGGCTGGCGCCTGAACAGAGCTCGACTCCAGTGATGGCGACCATCGATGCGGCTCGTCGGCTACAAACCTCGCACGACCCAGCAAGAGCTGCGCGTCGCCGAGGCGCTCGAGCAGAAGGCACCCAGGCAGTCAGCTTCAGTACCCTAAGGCGGCGTCCGAAATAATAGAATTTAAAATTGATGGAAACCCAATGAACACAGTGGGTCGGCGCGACGGCTATGCCCGCCGCCGACCCGAAGGCACGGATCTCTACCAGAGCATCGCCGCGCGCTGGCCCGCCTTCTCGGAGCTTATGGCAGAGTGTGGCGGCCTACCGAGCTTCG
Source organism: Deltaproteobacteria bacterium (assembly GCA_043747815.1). Lineage (GTDB taxonomy): Bacteria > Myxococcota_A > Polyangia > Polyangiales > Polyangiaceae > SZUA-265. The sequence continues at coordinate 59,398 of JAYTOL010000193.1, read as the reverse complement.
TGCGCGACGAGTTCGAGGCCTATCTGCAGTGCGGTCGGCTCGAGTGTGGCTTCCTCCAGCTCGGCGTGTACGTGAGAGAGCGTGCCCACGGTCCGTTGACCTTTCACGCTTTGCCGACGCCGAGTCCAGCTGAAGTGGCCGACGTCGCCCGTCGCACGGCAGAGCGACTGGGGCGCGCCTTCAAAGCTGTGGGCCGCCCGAGCCCGTGGGATGAAAGCAGCGTTGCAGCCGAGCCCGACCCCGAGCCGCTGAGCCTGAAGCAGCCGGGCTTGTTTGCCTGCTATGAGGCGGCCGCCCGCGGCGTGTCGGTGAGCGGTGAGCGCGAGGGTCAGCCCGCGCATGCGAGGTCTGCCGCGGACGGGGGAGCGTTGTGCCGGCATGGGGACTTGAAAGCTCATCCCCTGGGACAAGCTGACGCCGTTCTCCCACGAGCAGCTCGCCTGAACCCACTCCTGATTGCTCGTCGGGCCGGGATAGGGAGCGGGGCGGACCGATGTAGTGCAGCACGGAGCGCGCCCGCAGCCACCCCGACCCGTGCAGTTGCAGGTCGTACGAGGCCGCGAGCATCACCTCGGAGTGAGGCTCAAGTTCACTCCGCCTGCGCTCGATGTGCCAGTATTCGCGGCAGAGCTAGCAACTGTTCCGACGCACCCTCGGGTTGGGTCGAGCGTTGGCCTCGCTCCTGTGTCCAGTCGCCCACGGCCCGCGCTTCGAGCTCACGGCGGCGGGCGACCCACGGCTCGTCTCCAAGCTCAGTGCGGGTAGTAACCGCAGCCGTCATCGGTGGGAGAGTCGGGCAGGCTGGCCCGGCCGGCAGGGTATGCCGCTCGGTCACAGAGTGCTGCCAACACATCGAGTGCCATCTGGGCCTGCGCGGCCCACGGCTCTTCGAGGTGGATCTGAGAGGTCATCGGAGTGCCCGCGCTGCCCGCCAACAGTTTGAAAAAGACCTCGAACGCACTGCGCCGAGCCAACGTGCCAAGCGAAAATTCGCCACCGTCGAACAGCAGCTGCGTACCGTCTGAACCGTGGCAAGTGCTGCAGCTGGAACGAACCAACTCATGCCCGCGCTCGACCCGACCTCCCGGCTTGAGGATGTAGCCACTTGGAGAGCCCGCGTCGAGGTGCCAGACATCGCCGGGCTGTAGCCAGTCCCCTCCACGCGCAGCCATGATGAATGCGACCACGTCGGTCAGATCCTCAGTCGATAGGACTTGGCCGTAAGCGGGAACACCCCGGGCACCATCCACGATCAACTCGGCTACCTGCTCGCGACTGAGCGAGTCCTCCATTAGATTCAAGTGCGCGACATAGGCTTTGTCCTGATAGGCGCGCCCGTAAATCCCGTCGGCTCCGCGCAAGTCCCAACCAAGAACGCTGGCCAGGCGGTAGCCGTGGTCCGCGCTGCTGTCTAGCGCTGCGCCCAATCCGTCCAACAGCGTGCCATCACCGAAGGGCCCTCCGCTGCCGTCGCTCTGTGGGGTCAGCGGATCATCGGGGCGAAAGCCGAGCGCCGGATCCTCCGCGTAGAAATTGTCGTAGAGGCGTGCGCCCCGCAATGCACTGCCGTCCAGGCTCATTATGGCGATGCGCTGTGCCTGGGGTCCGTCGGTGCCGCTGGCTGTCTTGCCCGAACGCTCCGCGCCTGCATTGGGTGAAACGCTCGTTGCCGACAAGTCCATGGAAGCGTCTATCGATGCATCGCCACCGCAGCTCCAGCTGAGCAGAGCCGCGCATGACCAGCGCGCGACACCCCCCACGCGTACTGCGCGTTCGTTCCAGAAAGGGCGAAGCCCGGGTCGGTCGGCGCCGTAGGTAGTTGGGATCATGTTCGTTGGGTCCTCCGTGTACAATGCAAGGGCACCGAGACTGCTTGCTGCTCAAAGTACCCACCGTGACTCGCAACAGGCAGCGTTTTCACGCAACGCATACTCCTGAACATGGCGCGCACTCGTCCGCACAATGCCGCTCGAGCCTTCGCGCTGGCGCCCTGGTCCGATCCTCTTCGAGCTGCGCTCGTGCCGACTCGGGCCCCATGTTCGGAAGTGTGCGCTCCCGATTGAACTTGGAGTGTGCGGGTACCAGGTCAGGGACTCGCCGCCGACTCTGGCACGAGAAGGAGGTCCTCAAATGATCCCGTCCACCCCTGTTGATAGCCCGTCACCGAACCTCACGATCAAGCTGGCAGCTGGCACGAAGCCGATTCGCGCGCAGGGAGACGCTGGCCGTTTCTTGTTCGCGGCCACGCTGCTGTGGAGCTGCTCCGGAACAATTTCGCCAACGCTCACGTACGACGAGCAGGGCTCGCGGGTAGAGAGCCCTGCGTCAAACACGGAGAAGGCGGGCAGTGAACTGGCCCAAGAGGTCGCGGAGTACAGCGAAAGCGGCGACCCCCTGCGCGGCGGCCGCCTCTACGATGAGTTCTACGGCGAGAACACCGAGTTCGCCTTCGTTCCTGACGATCCAGAAACGCCAGCGCTCGATGGCAGGGGCGGGCCGTCCGGCAACGGCACGCTGCCCAACAGCCGGGGCTCCACACTCAGCAACGCGCTCGACCACGGCTACCGGATCAAGAGCTTTTTTGGTTGGGATCTGCGCGGTTCGGACGGAGTGTATGGGCCGGAGTACCACGACAAGCTTTACGTGGCCGACTACAACTTGCTCGACGATCCACTGACCCGCGAGCAGATAGCCCAGTTGCTCGTCGACGGCGCCGCCGACGTGCCTGCCTACGGGCAAATCATGCCAGAGGAAGACCTCAGCGATCTGGTTGCCTTCGTCCTGGCCGTTCGTGCACACGAGCTGCCGCGTCCCTCGGATATCTGGGATTTGGATCGGAGCGCCCCCAATGGTTATGTGCTCAGAGCGGGGGCCAACGTCGCAGCGGGGCGTGCGGCGATCCGTTCTAGCTGCGGCACCTGCCACGGCGCGGACGGCGCGAAGATGCTGTTCGACGACGGCGAGTTTTCGCTCGGTACATTGGCTCGCAGTGGCGCATACGAAGTCTGGTTCAAGATCGTCGCTGGCAATCCGGGCTCCCCGATGGGCTCGCAGCTGCCGTCGAACGAGTCGTGGTCGACTCAGTCGCAAATGGTGCTCGACGTGCTGGCCGCCCTGTGTGATCGCAGCGCCTTCCCCGCCGGTGGAGCGAGCGAGCCAGATGTGGCAGCGAATGACCCCGGCTGCCGAAGCTACTTGCGCTAGAGGAGTGTCTAACGACGAGAGTGAGTCTGTCTCGAGGTAGCCCGTCGTGCGAGCCAGCGCCTCCGTCAAATGGCGTCGCCAAACCACACGCACAGAGATGATGGGCCCACACTGTGTTGGATCTCCGGAGACGTGCCCATTGCCCAACGGCAGCGCGCCTCCGGCGGCGGGCAGCCACTGATCCGAGCGGTCGAACGTATCGACGCGCCGCGCATGGGAGCGGTGCGGTCGCGGTTGCCCCTCCCGGCGCCCCATTGATCGGAGGGGGCCGCAGCCAGCCCGGCGCCCGTCTCGAGCCATCAACCGTCCGTCGCCCACGATCGCAGCCAGCGACGCACCGTGACAAAATGGGTCGCCGGGCCGACAGCCGAGAGAGACGGCCTCTCACGCGCTCGCGGGCCACGTCGCGTGAGATTGTGGCGGGCGCTGTATTGTCGTCGGCGGCGCGCCGAATCGAGCGAGAAACTTTGTCGCTGCCGTCATGAGGCGCGCGCGGGGTGACGTATCAAAGGGTACGCGCAGGCCCACCCCCCTCCATGCTCATGATTGAATCCCGCCGCCCGTTCGGCACGCTTTCGGTCGAATTTGCTGCGAACCCCACCGGGCGCTGCCCAGCCGCCGGGGCGCCCAGCGTCGAGACATGAAGAGACCCCCGATTCCAGGGAATGAGCGTGAACGGCTGCACGCACTCGAGCGTTATCACGTCCTCGACACTCCGAGCGAGGCGAACTTTGATGCGCTGACGACGCTTGCCGCGAGCATTCTCGATGTCCCGATCGCGCTCATATCGCTGGTCGACGTGGATCGACAGTGGTTCAAGTCACGTTATGGTCTGGAGGGCCCCCAGACAGCGCGCGACGTATCATTTTGCGGCCACGTCGTGGCTGCGCAAGCATCCCTGGTGGTGCCGGATGCACATGCAGACGAGCGATTTGCCGACAATCCCCTGGTCGTCGGCGATCCCTGCGTGCGTTTCTACGCCGGGATGCCGCTCCGGACCGCGGATGGTTTCGTGCTCGGGACACTCTGTGTCATCGCGCACGAGCCCCGTGAGATCACGCCCAAACAGCGCGAGCTACTCGCGTTGCTCGCCGGGCAAGTGGTGGAATTGCTCGAGCTTCGGCGGAAGACGATTTTGCTCGAAGCCGAGCGCTGCCGGGCCGTCCATAGCGAGAGAGAGCTGCGAGCCATCATCGACACGGCCGTGGACGCCATCATCACCATCGATCGAACGGGGTCGATCGCACGCGTCAACTCGTCCGTCGAGCGAATGTTTGGCTATGCTCCAGACGAGCTGATCGGTCGTAACGTTGCCGTGTTGATGCCCTCCCCCGACCGCGAACGGCACGACGCTTACATCACCAACTACGAAAATACCGGTCAAGCCAAAGTAATCGGTGTGGGTCGGGAGGTCGAGTGTCAGCGGAAGGACGGCTCCACGTTTCCCGCCGACCTTTCCGTGAGCGAGGTCCAACTCGGTGCGGTGCGCTGTTTCACAGGCATCTTACGCGACATCTCCGAACGCAGACGGGTGGATCGCCTGAAGGACGAGTTCGTTTCGACCGTGAGCCACGAGCTGCGCACCCCCCTCACCTCGATCCGGGGATCGCTGGGGCTCGTCTCCGCGGGCGTCACCGGGGAGTTGCCGCATGAGGCAAAGGCCTACGTGGACATCGCCCTCGCCAATACGGAACGCCTGATACGTCTCATCAACGATCTTCTCGACATCGACAAGCTGCAAGCTGGACTTTTGGACTTTCGCCGGCATGTGTGTGATCTCGTCGGGCTGGTTCAAGTGTCAATGAGCGCTAACGACGCATTGGCCGGCTCCCACCAAACGCGTCTTGCGTGGCGCGGCGAGGTGCTCCACGTCGACGTCGTTGTGGATGAGGACAGGCTGGCGCAAGTGCTTACGAATCTGATATCGAACGCCGTCAAATTCTCGCCAGCGGGCTCGCTCGTCGAACTCTCCGTCACGCCTCGGGGCAACCGCATGCGCGTGAACGTGCGCGACCAGGGTCCAGGCATTTCAGACGCATTCCGCAGTCGAGTGTTTCAACGCTTCGTGCAGGCGGACGGCTCGGACAGTCGGAGCAAGGGCGGCAGCGGACTGGGCCTCAGCATTTCGAAGTCACTGGTCGAGCGCATGCATGGCACGATCGGCTTCGAGGCATGTGAGCCGGGAACCAATTTTTTTATCGACTTGCCCTGGCTGCAGGCAATCGATGAGACAACGGGGCCCGAGCTAGATGGCCGCCCGCTCGTTCTCGTCTGCGAGGGCGAGCTGGATGTGGCGCGCGAGATGGCAACCGCTCTGGAGGGAGGCGGAAGCCGAGCCCACGTGGCCCCGACGCTCGAGCGTGCCCGGCAGCTCCTCGGAACATTTCGCTATGACCTGGTCACGCTCGATCTCACTCTCGCCGACGGCAACGCTGACGCGCTCGTCACCGACATCCGCGCCAGCGCCTCGGGTCGGAACGTGCCGATTGTCATCATGTCGGTACTGCCGCAGGCCGTTGCGCAGGCCCGTCTGGGCGCTGCTGCGGCGACGGTCGCCAACATTTTAACCAAGCCGGTCGATCCGAACCGGCTCCTATCCGCAGCTCGCGATGCGGGAGTACTCGTCACCGTTCACGGGAACGGGAATCACGCTTGAGGTCCACAGCAGCATGCGAATCTTGTTAGTTGACGACCAGGAAGACATCCGAACGATCGGGCGCATGAGCCTCGAATCGGTCGGCGGCTTTGAGACGAGTGTGGCAGCGGGGCCCTTCGAAGCGTTGGCTGCCGTGAAGGCGCAGCGCCCGGATCTCATCTTGATGGACGTAATGATGCCTGGCATGGATGGCGTTGCGATCCTCCGTGAGCTCAAAGGCACTCCTGAGTTCTGCGACATCCCCGTCGTGTTCCTGACGGCGAAGGTCCGGCGCGGGGAGATAGATGACTATCGGCGCCTGGGTGCTGCCGGCGTCATTCACAAGCCGTTCGACCCCATCACGCTGCCGGACCAGATTCGCCGGATGTTGAGCACTTCCGCTCCCCAGTCTCCATTTCCCAAGGATACGGCGCCGGAGACCAGACATGGCGTCTTGGAAGCGGAGGCAGAAGACGCTCTCGAGTCGCTCCTCCGGGTCGCCAGCGCCGTCGCCAACACACCGTTCGCATGCGTTACGCTCCTTTTTCCAGAGCCCCATCGCATCGTGGCCTCCGTGGGGCTGCCCCGTCAAGAGGCGTCGCGGGAGCTCCCCCTGTGTCTGGAGAGCTTACTCTCATCAGGGCTCCTGGAGCTCGAGGATGTCACGACCGACGTGCGTCTCGCTCGCGACGCGCTCGTCACGGGAGAGGCGGCGGTAAGGTTTTTTGCAGGCCTACCCCTCGTAGACGCTAACGCTGGCGTGCTGGGCAGCCTGTGTGTTCTCGACCGCGTTCCGCGCCGCCTCTCGGAAAGCGAGAAGCGGGCGCTCCGCGAGCTGGGCTCGGGCGTGGTGCGTCTGCTTCAAGGGCGTCGCAGCGAGGTGGCGCGCCGTGCCGGTGAGCTCGCCGTCGAACGCGGGGTCAGCCAATTCGTGCTCGCCGTCGAGGCGTGCCCTACCGGCATGTTGCTGGTCGATGGCCAGGGCACCATCATTTTGACCAATGGCTCATTCAATCGCTTGCTCGGATATGAAAGTGACGAAGTGCTTGGCAAGCCCGCGTCGTCGGTCCTACCTGGTTCGGTCGCGGCGCTGCTCGTGGCAGGTAACGCCCGCCACGCGGGCGCGAGCGAGTACCGCGTGCACCGCAAGGACGGCTCGGAGCTGGCGGTCGAGATCGGGGCAAGCCCGATCGAGACGGCGAGTGGTCGTCGCGTGCTCGGAGCGTTCACTGATCTGTCGCAACGCAAGGAAGTGGAGGCGATTCGCGAACAGCTGGCGCGCCAAGAGCGCCTGGTCACGACGGGAACGTTGGCTGCCGGAATAGGGCACGAGATCAACAATCCACTGACTTACATTCTCGGCAACGCGGAGTTCGCGTTGGAAGAGTTGCTGGCCATCGCCGGAGCGTCGCCTTCGGCACGCATGCGGGACATGCTCGATCTCGTGGGCGGGATTCGGGACGGGGCGGAACGCATTCGCAAGATCGTTCGAGGCCTGCGAGCCTTTGCCCGAGCCGACACCGTGTGCATGCCGATCGACGTGCACGCTAGCCTGGAGGTCGCCATCAACATGGCGGTTCACGAGCTGCGTCAACGTGCAACGGTGATCACCGACTTGGGTTCGGTGCCCCTGGTCCTGGCGGATGAGGCTGGTCTGTCTCAGGTTCTGGTCAACCTGCTAGTCAACGCCGGGCAAGCGTTCCAAAGCAATGATCCCGCGAGCAACGAGATACGCATCCGCACGTCAATGGCCCCTGATCAACAGGTCGCGATCGAGGTGTCCGACAACGGGCCTGGCATTCCTCCCCTGGTCCTGCCTCGTATCTTTGATCCATTCTTCACGACCAAGCCCGTCGGCAAGGGCACCGGGCTGGGCCTGGCGATTTGCCACAACGTGATCGACGGCTTTGGGGGCAGCCTGACGTGCGAGACCGAGGTCGGCAAGGGGACGACCTTCCGTGTCCTCTTGCCTCAGGCCGCCGACGCCGCCGAGGCCGTGCTCTCGCCAGCGAGGATCGTGAGCGGTCCCCGGGGCCGCGTGCTGTTCGTGGACGATGAGGCGGCCATCGCCCAATTGGCCGTGCGCCTTCTGCAGGCCGACCACGATGTGGTGGTCGCGCGCGATGCGCGCAAGCGGCTTCTGGTGGAGCGCGAGGATTACGACGTGATCTTCTGCGATTTGATGATGCCATACCTGACCGGGATGGAACTCTATCGCGAGACCATTCGCACTCGTCCGGAGCTCGGGACTCGCTTCGTGTTCATGACCGGCGGCGCGGCGCACGTCGAGACGCAAGAATTTCTGGTTGGGGTCTCGAACGAGCGGCTCGACAAGCCATTCGAAGCCCAAAAGCTGCGCGAGATCGCGCAGCGCTTTCGGGCCCGCCGGGCGTCGTCTCCAGAGGTCACGGCGGGCGCGATCGTGCACCGGACTCTAGACAGGGGAATACTGGAATGAAAGTGCTGTTGATCGACGACGAGGAGGACATTCGCAAGATCGGCGAGTTGAGTCTCGCAGTTGTGGGCAAGTTTGAGACCACGACCGCCGCATCGGCCGCACGCGGCCTTCTCCTGGCGAAGACAGATCGACCCGATCTCATCTTGATGGACATGATGATGCCAGGTATGGATGGGCTCGCCGGGCTCGTAATGTTTCGAGAGACTCCAGAGCTCCGGAACGTCCCCGTCCTGTTCATGACGGCCAAGGTTCAACGCTCCGAAGTGGCGCACTACATCAGCATGGGTGCGCTCGGTGTCATCCACAAACCCTTCGATCCGATGACCTTGCCTACAGAGATCCTTCGGATCCTCGAGGCCGCTCAGCGCGGTTGAGGCCGCGCGCGTGCGGGCGGGCTACTCGCGCGGGCTACCGCTGCCTTCGAGAGGCGCCGGGTGCTCGCTCCGGGGCAAAGCCATGCGCGGCTCGTGCAATCCGGCGCGTAGGCGCAAAACGCCGCTCGTGCGGCTCGATGGAACCGCATCATCTACGCATATCACACGAGCTCTACCCGCAGCCTTGGCCGCATAGAGTCGCGCGTCCGCCAATTGCATCAGCTGGTTCAGGGTGTCGCCGTCGTCCGGAAATTGAGCCACGCCAGCACTGAACGAGCAACAGAATAGCTCACCCGCATCACCCTCGAAAACCAGGTCGCGAAAGTCCTCGAGCGCCCGCTCGACAGCCTGTGCGGACGACTCGGCATCGGCCTCGTACAATGCAAGCACAAACTCTTCGCCGCCCCAGCGCGCGCGGAAGTCCTCGACGCGAAACGCGCGGCCGAGCAATTGGCCTAGCGCTCGCAGCACGCGGTCTCCCGCCAGGTGCCCATGGGTGTCGTTGACCGACTTGAATCGATCGAGATCGAGCAGCACGACGGTGAGCGGCCGAGAATGGCGCAGCGCCTCGGACAGGCGACGGGCCACCGCGGTCGAGAACGCCTCTCGCGTCATGAGGCCCGCCAACGGGTCCTCGTGTGCCAGCTGGCGAAACACGCGAGCTCGCTCTAACCGCAGCGTCAGTCGAGCACGTAACTCGGCGGGTACGACCGGCTTGCTCATGCAATCGTCACCACCGACCTTGTAACACTGAATCAGCGTGTCACGATCCATCGACCCCGTGACGAAGACGATCGCCAGCTCGCGCCAGGCAGGGCTGGCGCGCACGATGCGGCAGATGTCGAAGCCCGAGACTGGCATGTGGACGTCGAGCAAGAGTAGATCCGGGCGAAAAGTATCCAGCATCTCGAAGATCCGGGAAGCGTCGCACAGGCTCCTAGCCAGCCAGCCCTGTTGACCGAGCAAGCGCGCCAGGGCCGCAGCCGATGTCGGGTCATCGTCGACGATGAGGACGCGGTGGGGCTCGCCGTTTCGGACGTCGACGAGACGCCGCACCGTCAGCGCCAGCTCGTCCGTGTCGATCGGCTTGGCGAGGAAGACGTCCGCCCCTGCACGACTGGCCGCTAGCCGATTCTCCACGCTCGTATCAGCGGAGAACGCGGCGATCGGCAGGTCCCAGCGGCCGGTGCAGCGGCGGAGCTCGGCGCATGCGCTGAAGGCATCATCGTGCTGACCGAGGTGAAGATCGAGCAGGACGACGTCGACGGGCTCACGCGAGGCAACGGCGAGGGCTTCGCCCGTGCTAGCCGTCTCGATCACATCGAGCGATGCAGCCCGACCGACCAGTGTTACGATGGCGCGACAGTCCGGGTCGTCATCGACGACCAGCACGCGCAGCCCCGGGCTGCGCCAGTTGTTCGTAGGTACACAGGGCGCGGCGGGCTCGATGTGCCCGGCGGCTCCTGCCAGAGACTCCAGGATCAGGGACCAGGTCAGGCGCCCATCGCCAGCCCCGTCTTGGAGTCGCTCGAGCTGCGCCTCGATGAGGCTGGCGAACACGCTCACTACCGGCAACCCAAAGCTGCCGGCACTGCCCCGGAGGCGGTGGACGAGCGACTTCGCATTCTGGAATTCATGCGAGCCTGTTCCAGCGTGCCGCGCAGCCCACAGGGCACTCCTCAGTTCAGCCAAGCGCTCGGTCAGGCGAGCACGGTATTGTCGCTGCAGCCGTTCCATGGGCTTCCGCAGCACCTCGACGACACCGCCGAGCCGACGCTGCTCGTCCTCGTCGCTCGAGCGATCCGTGCCCATCAGGAGCAGGATGGGCGCGGACGGGGCGAGGTCGCGGAATTCCGCGAGGCAGCGTCGACTCGATCGATCGGGCAGGTCGTCCGCGACGACGGCCAGGTCCGGCAGGATGCGTCGGATCGCTGCGCGGGCGCCCATCGCGCGCGCGGCCTCGTGCACGCGGTGCCCGCTTTGAACCAGTGCGGCACAAACTGCGATACGCAGTTCGTCATCGGGCTCGACAATGAGGATATCCGCCATTCTGTTCCAAAACGAGAGGACGTCCTGCCTCTCCCTCGACCGGATTGAACGGCCCGTCGAACATCGACCCGAGCGCACTCAGGGGTGAGCAAAACCGCGGAGGCTACTAGCCCGCGCGCCGGCCAACGTACGGACGCGTCAGGCTGCCGGTAGAGTGAAGAAGAACACAGTCTTGCTCTCGTCCGACTTGTAGTCGATGTGACCGCCCATCTTCTCGAGGAGAGCACGCGTTATGGCGAGACCGAGCCCAGTGCCACGACGCGAACGGCGGCTCGAGCCGTCGATCATGGCAAATCGCTGAAAAATGCGCGACCGAAAACCGTCAGGGATCGGGACGCCGCGGTTCTCGACCGTAACGCGCCAGCCGAGCGGTTCGGCATGAAGGGCAATGGATGCCGCTGCTCCTTCATCACCGTACTTGGCGGCGTTCGAGAGCAAGTTGCTCAGCACCTGCAGGAGACGGTCAGCATCGATGTTGGCTCGTGCCGCGGGGTCCCAGTGGGCCAACTCGTAACGCACGCCGAACTCCCTGGCATACGGGGCCATTTCGCGAACCGCACGTTCGAGCACGGGTCCGAGCTGCTGGGGCGAGCAATCCAATTTCAGGCCCCCGCGCGCCGCATTTTCCAGGTCGAGGATGTCGTCGATCAGGCGCGACAGGCGTTCCGAATTGGCACGTGCCACGCTCACGAGTTCCTCGGCTTCGCGACTCAGCGGGCCGAGCACACGCCCCGCGAGCAGTCCAAGGGTGCCGTGGATGGCCGTGAGCGGCGTCCGGAGCTCGTGACTCACGGACGAGACGAACTCGTCTTGCATGCGATCGAGCCGCTTGCGTTCCGACACATCGCGCACGATGACCAGCACCTCATGGCCGCCGGCGGGAACGACGCGTGCCTCGAAATCTCGCACGCCACTCGGTACCTCTAGCTCATACTCCAGGGTGCGGGGGACGTCTCGTCGGAGCACGAACTCGATGGCGCTCACGAACTCGTGAGCCAGGTGCGGTGGCAGCACCGCACTCAGGTGTTGTCCGAGAAACTGCTCCTTCGGCAGCATCAAGAGGGTGGGATCGGGGGTGTGGACGTCGCGAAAGATGCCCCCCTGGCACACTCGAAAGACCGTGTCGGGCAAGCTTTCCACGAAGACTCGCAGGCGGGCTTCGCTCTGGCGCAGCTCGCTGACGTCCTCGGCGATGCCCATGAAGCCCACCAGCTTGCCTTCCGTGTCGCGAATCGCCGACACGGTGAGTGACACCGGAAGTGTGCTGCCGTCCTTGCGCACATAGCTCCAGGCGCGGGTCTCGGCGGCCCCTGCTCGAGCCCTATGCACGAACACCTCGAATCCCGGTTCGATGCGGAGCTCGCGCGCGCGTGCAGCCACTTCGGCAGGATCATGAATGAGGGACGGGGTTCGCTTTCCGAGCATTTCTTCCGCGGTCCAGCCGAGCATGCGCTCCGCCGCCGCGTTATAAGTGTGGATGATCCCGTCCAGGTGAGTGCCGATGATTGCGACGCTAGCACCATCGAGCACCGCCCTCTCTCGTGCCGAGGTCTCTTCGAGCTCGTGTTCGCGTTGCACCCGCTCGGTGATGTCGACGAAGCTCGTGACCACGCCGCCTCGTTGCGGCAGGGGATTGGACGACGCCAGGATCCAAGACAGCCCGGCGCGGGGTTTGTGCACGCCCATGACCACGTCGTGCTGAGCTTCCCCGGTCCTGAGAGCCAGCATGGCCGGGTGTTCGGATCCCGGGAAATCCGTGCCATCCTCATGCACGCAACGCCACTCTGGGTCGAGGGATGTGCGGCCGCGCATTTGCTCCAACGTGAGCCCCAGGATGACCTCGGATTGCGGGTTTGCCCAGACGATGACCCCGTCGTTCGTCTGCACGACGATCCCCTCTTTGATGGACATCACCACCCGCGCGACGAGCTCCTCCTTCCAGCGGGGCTCACCGGGTAGTTCGGTGACGGGTGATTGATGGGACGGTGCCATGGGGGCGGGCTCACACTCGTTCACGAGCAGTGGGCATCGCGATCGCACGGGTGCGGCAGTGAACGGTGCGCCTCAGGCATCGCAGCGACCAAGTCGTTCAGTGCGCCGCGCACGGCGTCCTCGCGCGCCTCTGCCAAAGGCAGGCTCCAAGACGGCTGGGAGTGATGCGAGAGCGGAATTAGGGAGCGAACGGCGCTGCGTCGGAAGAGATTAAGCAGGCAACGCCATTGGGCGCCTCGACGCGCCGACCGAATGGGCGAGCGAGGTCGCAGCCCGTCCTCGGCGTCCACTCCACGCATCTGACCTACTATGGCAACGAGTCTCGAAGGCGCGCGACCTGCACATGAGCTCCTTTGCGACGTTAACGGGCTCGATGGCAGTCGAGGTCGCGTGTGCCTGGTGCACCAACCACCGGGCCGCGCGCGACGGTTTCGGGGCCGAGGCGCCGCGCCTGGGCCCACGAGGACGCGGCCAGCGTGGCGAACATCAGGCCATTGCGTGACCTCGGGGAGCTCGGCTCCGGGCTCGGTCCAACGTGCACGAGCCGATTCACGCCGGGCGTCCTCCCGTTCAGGCTGGGCGCGCTAGCTTTGCGCGAGGACCGCGCCGAGACGCAAAACTCGCCACGTCCGACCCGAATCGAGCCGGCGCCGAGCGCTGCCGCGCGCCAACTCGACCCTGCAAGACCGGCTCGTCAAAGAGCTCCGACTCCCGCGTATTTCTAGCATCGAAGCCGCCAATGCATTCGCTCCTGAGTTTGTCGCCGACTACAACGGCCGCTTCGCCAAGGTCCCTCAAAATCCGTTCAACGCTCATCGACCCACCCAGCTGTGCGAGCAACCGCTAGCGCCTCCCAGCAAGTTGATCGAGCTGAAGCTCGCGTCCGGCCTGTCAGCGGCCCATCGCTTGAAGGACCTCGCCGAAGTGCTCGAGCTGATACGCATCGTGCATATCCCTCTGGAATTGGGCCAGCAGCTCGACGCATCCGTCCGAGTGAAGTTCGAGGAGCTCTGGCATGCGGCGCGAGCTGCGTCGGATGAGGAGTGAGCCGTCATCCCCGCTGCAAACGCTCATAGGACACTGTATGACGCCTTGAACCCGAAGCTGTTTTGGATCTGATAGCGATCGAGCAGTTGCGGCTGGTGCACCAAACGGATCTCGTAGAGCAGCGTGGCCCAGGCAGCGATTTGATAGGCCAACCCGAGCCGGACCCGCTTGTCCAGCAATGCAAAGGCGCTACGCTCGTCAGGCTGGCTACGCAGGAGGGGCAGCAGGAACTCTCCGCCGAAGAAGTATTGCAGCTTCTTCTCGAATAGGATCCCGCGTGACATGCCGATGAGCTCGATACCCGCCTGAACATACGAGCGTAGCTCGACAATCTCGACGATACCCGGTGTATCGTTATCATCTCGCACGCCGAGCTGGCCGTCGGCGAAGATCTCGCGAGCACCAAGCCCCCCGCGAAAATCCAGATCGAACTCCTGCTCGCGGACTGGATTGAAAAAACCGCCTACCGTCTGAAGCAAGGTGAACGGCCGCAGCGGGTCGTTGAGGCGGAGCTCGGTTTTCGCTTCGCTGAGCGAACCATCCGGGAGCTGGTATTGGACAGAGTTGACGCGCAGGTCCCTGCCGATAAACATGGAGGTGCTCATGCCCACTCGGGTGAACGGCCCCGTCCAGGGCAGGGCCCGGTACTGATAGATGTTCTCGAGCTCCAGCGAATCCGTCGCACTCACCCAACCGCTGGTATTCGGCGTCTTGATGAATACGACGTTGACGTCTAGGCGGTTCCGGACTTCGTGACGTTGGCGTGCCCAATTGGCTTCCCCGTGCACATCCGCGCCGATGCTGCGGCTCGTCCCATTTCCCTTGCCGATCACGTTCGAGTTGGAGCTGAGCTGAAAGACGGAGCCGAACCGCAGCTTAAAATCCCATTCCGAGGGCGGCGAGACCGGCTGCTCCGGCGCGGTAGGCGTTGGGCACGGCGCTCTAGGCGCTGACTTCTCCTTGGTTTGGCCGTGCGTCAGCAGGTACTCGGGCTTCTCCTGCGCGGAGGCGAGTGTTGACATGAGAGTCAGTAGTGTGCCGAGGAGAAGAGCACCACGATAGTGGCTGCGTTCTGTCATTGCCGTGGTGCCCTGCCGGTTCCGAGGGGGTCAGAACAGCCCGATGGAGGTGCGGCAGGAGCGCGCGGCTCCTGCTCGCGCAAACCGCCCACGTTATTGAACCGTATAGACCAGGTTGAGGGCGGTGACTACGTCCGTGCTCTCGACCCCCGGCAAGGGGTTATGCTCATATTTTACGGCCAGCGTGGTGGCAATCGAGAAGTCTGAATCGATCTGCGACGTCAGTGCCCCATCCCAGTTGAGCCGCCAGTTGGTCGTATCCTGAACTGCCTGCAGGTACTCGAGGCTGGTTCCAAATTTGAGCGCCGCGCTCAGCTGGTTATCGTAACCGACGAACGCGCGAGCGCTGTGTCTCGTTTCACTCTTGGCGATGTCGGGGACGGTTGCATCGGCTGCCGCGGCGTCCACCACGTCTTGTCTGCGGATATCGTACTGCACGTCGTAGCCAAGCTCGCCCCACAACAGATGCAGCTGTTCATCAATGAAATAGTACGCGACGCCGGGATCCACGTTGAGCCGCAAGTTGAGCCCTTGAAAACGGTCGCGACGAGCCGACACGCTCAAGAACGCCGCTACGCTGTCGGCAAAAAAGTAGTCGTAGCGCAGTCGCGCCTGATAGTTTTCGACGGTCGTCTCGTAGGGGCTGGCCGCATCCTGCGCCGACTTGCCGAAATTCACGGCAGCGAGCGCGGAAAACTGACTTTCTGATCGACGCAACCGGTAGTCACCGGCACCCGTCAGGGCCAGCGTGCGCGAGTTGCCCGCCGTCCAGAGCGCGCCGGCCATGACTTTCAGACTGTTGGCATCCTTGCTGTCAGCGGCTGGCTTCTCCGCGCTCTTGAAGCCCTCCTGAGCCACCTGGGTGTCGCCCGTCGTGGCGGGGGCCCGTTGCGACAAGGCCGCAGGTTGTGCAGCTACAGACGTGGCGACGCTGAGCAAAGCGAGGGGGGACCATGCGATGAAGCTTCTGAAGAGTTTATGCTGCATGTCCCCTCCTACAGCACGCCACGTGCCAAGCGCAAAGCCTGCGATGCGGGCGCGTGAAACAGGCGTAGTCGCGCGTTTTGTGGACAGACATTGCGCCGCTATTGGTTTGGGTCAGGGTCGTCAAGCTACACAGGTGCAGAATGCAGACTACAGCCGGCTCTCGAATTCGAGCGCACCCCGCTCGCCGCTCGGCACCGGCAGCAGCGTGCAGCGTGCAGCGTGCAGCGTGCAGCGCATGGGGTGGCGACAAAACGGCATTCGCCGGTCTGCCCCTCGAGGCTGACCGGCGAACATGGTAACTTGGTACTCGGTGTGCGAGCCGACGAGCTCGACTATCGGCTCGTCATCGAACCGCGCCGCCACTTAGCGAAACAGCCCACCCAGCGACAACCCCGGTTCAGCACCCGCCTTGCCGCCGAGCAGCGGGACAGCGCCGAGCACCTTGCCCAGCAACTCACTATCCAGCTTCGACTTCAAGAAGTCGACGACGATGGGAACGAGCGTCTGGGCGGATCCTAGGTTCAGCCCAAACTTGCCGGCTAATTGCGTCAAGCCACCGAGGTCCAAACCACCCCCGTCGCGCGCGCCCAGCAAGCTCGACGCCGCGCCCAGGAGCCCACCGCCCGCCCCGCCGGTCGCCGCTGGGCTCTCTGCCTTTGCCGCCCAGCGCTCGAGCTCTGGGATCTGCTCAGAGAATTGGTCTGCCTCCTTGGCGCCTACCTTCCCAGCGATCTGACTCTTCACCATTCCGAGTACCGTACCCGCCAATCCCTCCGCCTTGCCTTGATCGAGGCCGAGCTGGGCCGTCAACGTTGTCACCAAATCCATGATGTTTCTCCTTGTCGAGATCGAAATTTATTACCGGAGAGCAGCAGATGCCATGACCATGGGTGGAGACCACCCCTACTTTAGTACGTCGAGCGAGCGGCTTCCACATTCAGGGCAACGCTCAGCCCCTCACCAGTACATCGCGAATTTGCGTCAAGAGCTCCACTTCCTTGGAAGGCAGAGCAGCCGGCGGAGGGGGCGGCGGAGCTTCCCGCTTGAGCCGACTAATGAGCCTCACCACCATGAAGATCGCAGCTGCGATGATGATGAAATCGAATATGCTCTGGATGAATACGCCGTAGTTCAGCGTCACCGCGGGTTGCTCGCCAATGGCGTTCTTCAGCGCCACCTTGAGCTGTCTGAAATCGACCCCTCCGACGATGACGCCAAGCACCGGCGTGATCAAGTCAGCGACGAGGGACGAGACGATCTTGCCGAAGGCGCTACCGATGACCACGCCGACGGCCAAGTCTACGACGCTACCCTTGACGGCAAATTCCTTGAATTCTTTTGCTATTCCCATTGCTCAGCTCCTGCGCGACGTGCGGCGCGACTCACTTGTTGCCTATCGCTTGAGAAAGGATCACGCTGCTGGACGGCGACGCAGCGTCGACGTTCGGCTCGGCCGTGATCTGGAACACGAAGTGCACCAGCGGCACCGAGCTAGTCATTTTGCCCTCTCGTGAATCCGCATCGTAGTCTAATGCGGCTATACGCGCCCACGGGTCGCGCGCGTCAAGCCGATACCAGGAAACGAAGTGTTTGCTGGAAGGTTCGACTCGGCTCGGCGGCGCCAAATTTTTGATCTCGATCTCGAGCTGCGTTTGATTCTGTTCTTCCAACACCTCGGCAGAGATGCTGGCGTCCGCTCCCGGGGCCGCCGCCGTGGAGGGGACCTTGTATTGAAGAGGCCCCCCGCACGCGAGGGCGAGCCACACGAAGATGAAAGAGACCGAAGTTCGATGCGATGTCACGATGCTTCTCCTGATGTTCGTTTGCCGTGTTTCGTCAGCGTGCCGATTGGTACGAAGTCTGCCGCTGCCACCTAGCTGAGGACGAGGCGAGAGCAGAGCCCCCGCCGCGGTGCGCGGTCCGAGCCAGTGGTGAACCAGGACGATCGGGTTCAATGGCGCAGCAACCAAGAGCACAGCAATTCTCGCGCCAGTCGTGTCATGGCAGGAGGAGGCTAAAATAGCCGAGAGCTTTCCTCGCGTGAGGCTGCTTTTTGTAGTCAGCAAACCACAACAACCGGTCCCGAGCCTACAAGCTTGGGAGCCGATTGCATTGCAATCACTGCCACGCGTGCCGGCACACGTGCACGGCTTCGGGCACCGGCCCGGGCTGTCGTGGCCCGGGTGAAAGCGGGGTCGCCCGCCCAACGGGCGGGGTTTCCCAAGCCAGGGGCAACCCGGCACGGCGGCATCACCGCCTGCACGGAGTCGAGCGCGCGAGCCGCACGACAACCTGAGCATCGGAAGCGCATGCGCGCCGAGCGACTGCGGGGCCAACGTGTCGTGCGCCGACTCTACCTCGGCGAAGCGACAGCTGCCCCCGAAGGCTGGGAGCACTTGCGCACCGTCGTGCGCGTCCAGACCCAAACCTTTGATGCATCCGAACAGCTGAGCTCAGACCGAAACCCTTTGGGGCTGACGCCCCCACCTATCCCCCATACCGGCTGCGTCCTGCAGCCCGAACCCGAGCCGCGCCAGCGCAACCGATCAACGGTGGCCGACTTCCGCAGGGCGTTGCGTCTCGCGGCCGAATGGCCTTATGCTCAGGCCCGATGATGGTCTGGCTGAAGCGCGCGTTGGTTCAGATGAGCGTCGGTGCGGTGCTAGGCTTTGTAGTCTGGTGTTTGATCGGTAAGAGCACGACGTCGATGATGTTTGGCTCTCTCGGCGGCACCTTCTCGTGTCGGCAGGACGTGGAAATCGGGCTCGACAAGTTCGTCGCGATGCAGCTTTATTCGGCGATCGGCGGGGCGCTCTCGGTGCTCGCCGGGGCGACCTTGGTACGCAGGAGCTGGTCAAAGCGCAAGGCGAAGTCTGCCAGGGCCAACCCGTCCCCCGGTGTGCTCTGACGCCGACGGCGGCACCAGCATCATGGACTCGGGCCAGCTCACCTTTCTCGGCTACGGGGTGCTCGCCGGTTTGGCCGTCGCCGTGTGGGTCGCCTTCTCCGGCTGGCGGCGCCGACGAGACATTGAGGCCGAGCTGCGCCGTCTGCGGGATCACCTCCACGACCAGATGGAGATCAGTCACGAGGGGGCGAGGCAGCGGAAGCTCGAGCTCGAGAAGCTTCGGCTAGAAAACGAGAACCTGCGGATCACGCTGAAGGCCTGGCAGCAGAAGCCCGATCGCCGAGAGCTTCGCATGCTCCAGGTCTACGATCAGGCGCTGCATCAGCTCTTGGCGAACGCGCCCGGGTTCTCTCCGCACTGGGAGGCCGCGCTGCGTGAAGCCGACCAGCACGTCGCGCAAATCGACAGCGGGCTCATCGCGTTTGCACGGCGGCTCGTCTCTTCGCCGGCGGTGACCAAGCCGCGGGAGCCGCCCGAAGACGAGTGACGGACGGTCGGGCCGAACCAACGTGCCTACGAGCTTTCAGTCTGGCCCTGCCGCGAGCGCCGGGCCTCGAGCTGCTGTTTGAACGCGCGCGTCGAGAGGATCTCCGGGCGATTCAAGGCGCCTGAGGTGGCGGCCCCTCGCCACCGGCTGCGCAGCGAACGGTGATCGTCTGCGGTGAGTAGATCCCGCCCGTCACCATCTCAACCAAGCCGTTGAGAAACGACGTCTCTGTTTTGATCTCCGACCAACCCTCAGGGCAAACCTCTTGCAGGTTGTACGGACCGCTCACTTCCGCGATACCCCAGACGAGGCCGTGGTGCCATTTTTCATCATATTCGATGCCGGCCGGTGCAGCAGGTTTGCCAGATGTGATGGTGGTCGAGTAGCAGCTGCTGAGCGACGCGGCGAGGACGCCGCCCGCGAGGAGGCGTTCGATGGTGCGCGATCTGGTTTTCATAAATTAGCTCCCGGTGATAGGCGCCAGGAGGTTGGGCCTGTCGCGTCGATGTTCAGCACGACTTCGTTCGAGCCAAGTCTGAGGTTTGCTCTGACCGGCGTGCCCGCCTGGCTCACGTCGAGCTCGAGCTCTCGGCCAACACTCGCCGCGCCGCCTGCCGCACACGTCACATAGACTTTGCGTGGCATATAGATGCCGATCGTGAGCAGGCTGACCACGGCGGTGCCGAAGTTGGCCCCCGTCTTCACCTCCGCCACTTGCCCGGCTGGGCAGAAACGTTGGATTTCGAACTGCTCGCTGCCGACGAGGCCGAACAAGAAAAAGTCGGTCCATTCATCGTGCTCTTCGCCGGCGTGCACCTTGGGATCTCTGTAGAATGTGGCCCGATAGCAGCCTGCGGAGCTGAAAAGCACCGCCGTAGCCAAGACACGCGCCGTGATGTTGGTCCATCTTGAAGTCATGTGACACCGTACAGCACCCTGTGGGCGAGCACAAAAGGTTGTACGGCGCGCTGCTCGAGCTGCGGTCAATCTCCAACAGATGCCCGCGTGTCATGACGGACTCGGAACCCTGCTCGCCAACGCTGGCGGCAGCTTCACCGCGCTACCGGACAACGGCTACGGCTCGAGGGCGAGGTCCTGCGACTCAGCGCGATGAAGCGGGTCGGTAGGCGCCAGGCGGGACTGACAGAATCCGACTCCCGTCAGGGATGTGGGTCGATGCGGCACCTTGGGCGACCTGTGAGGCGATAAAGGAAGGCCGAGCCCGCGAGCGCTTCCATACCGCTCGCCTGACCCGGCGGTTGGGGTGACGCGGTTCGAGTGAGTCTCGGTGCGGTCCGTCTTGGGTATGGCCGCGGCAGTGCCGTTGAGGACCACAGGTGTTATTCGCTAGATCTGCTTCGCCGGCTCTTTCGCGCCGCGCGGCGCTGCACGGGTGGTGTGCGCTCTTCTGCGCCATGAGCAGCGCCTTTGCCAGCGCTGCGCAGACCTCGCCGGTGGGGCCCGGGTGGCGCGGCGGCCCGGGTTATTTCCGCGTGCCGATCGTCGCCGCAGCTCCGCGCGGCGTCGTGCTGTCGGGCGGTCTGGCGTACGGCTTTACGGAGAGCCAGGTCGAGGCGCCCGGCAGCCATCATCGGGTCGGGGGTCGAATCGCGGCAGCCGTGACGCCGCTCGATTGGCTCAACCTGACGCTGGGAACGAACTTCCGGCACGATCGTCACTCCGCTGACGATGACCTCGGTTCCGACCAGGGAACGGTGATTGATAGCGACCTGTCGGCTCAAGCCGGGCAAGACCTCGGCTCCGACCTCCACGTGGGCATGGCCGTCGGGGCCAGCTTCGTACGGGGCGCGAGCGTGGCGCGTTCACTCGAGAGCCCTGCGCTCGACGTGCAGGTGCTCGGCGCATATTTACCCAGGGCTTCGGCGTTCAGCGTGGGCATGCTGGCCGGCTTCCGGTACGACCGAAGCGCGGGTGCTGTGTTGGACCCCGCGCTGTATCGTGCCGGCGATCGGCTGGCGCTCGGGGTGAGCGACTTCAATGCCGTTCCGGTGGGGGTTGGGGCGAGTTATCGCCTCGGCGCCACCGATTTTATCGCCGAATTGAGCGCTGACGTGCTGGTGGGATCGGGAGCGCCGGGCCTCGAGCGGTCGCCTTTGCGGGCCAGCGCCGGTGCGCGTCATCGGCTCAGCGACAGCGTGGCGCTGCGGCTCATGACGGAGACTGCCCTCGGCGCGCGGGCTCCGACGGGCGCCGCCGATCCGATGGTGCCCGTAGAGCCTCGCTTTCAAGTGCTCCTCGCCGTCGCCTACGACCTGCTCCGTTGGGACGGTGCTCGGACCCAAGGCGTCCCAGCACGACCCGCCGTGGAGGCCCTACCGCTACCGCCCGAGCCGGCGCCGGCCGCTGCGCTCTGCACTCTCCAGGTCAACGTAACGACCGAGGGCGGGTACCCCCTGAGCGACGCTACGATCGAGATCGTCGTGGGGCAAACCAGAGTCGAGGTGCCCCACGAGAACCTAGCGAGCTACCGGCGCAGCGAGCTACCGGCGGGCGAGGCTCTGCTGCGTGTGAGCGCCGCGCGTTTGAAACCTCACGTTCAGACGATCCAGCTGCGGAGCGCCGCGCCGCTCGTCATCAACGTACGGCTGGACCAAGCCGCCGCCACGGGCCAGCTGCGGGGGCTCGTGCGCTCATTTGGGGGTCAGGGTCTGAAAGCCCAGATTCGGGTCGAACCGACCGGAACCGAGATCTCCACAGACCGAGCGGGGATGTTCTCGATAGACGTACCTCCGGGGCGCTACGAGATCGTCATCGACGCAAAAGGTCACCAGAGCCAGCGGCGCAAGGTGGAGGTGACCCCGGACGGCGTCGTGATCCTCAACGCAGACCTATCGAGAGAGCGCCCGTGACAGGCTTGCTCCGGAGCCTCATCAGGCTGCTCGTGCTCTCGTTCTGCATCGCTTGCGGGTCGAACGCGCCGCTTGCGGTGTTGCAGCAGAAGCAGGGCGCGGTCGAGCGCGACTTTGCGGCTCAGCCGCGCACCTGGAAGCCGGGCGAGCCGGGCGCGACGTTCGGGCTCGGTGATGGGATTCAAACGCTCTCCGAAGCGACCGCCTTGCTCGCGCTCGACGACGGCGCTCGGCTTGCGATGGAATCGGACACGCTCATCCGGTTTTCGGCGACGCCCCCGCAGCCCCACGTCGCAAACTTCGACGTCGAGGTCGGCTCTGCAGCGTTGCACGCCGGAGGCGGTCCGCTCTCCCTTCAGACCGCGGCTGGGCTGGCCCTCTTGCAAGCGGGGACGCACATCGAGCTGTCGCGTGTACCCGAGGGTCTGCGCCTGATGGTGGAGGTGGGCCAGGCGGTGTTCGGGGAGCTCGAACCACTGGGAGCGCTACAGGGTGTCGTCATCGACGCCGCTGGCAAGCTGAGGGCGATCGAGCCCACCCAAGCGCCGGCTGACGAAGCGTCCCCAACCGCAGAGCCGTCAGAGGCGACTGGTGACGTGATGGCGCAGGTCACCGGGCGGCGCGCGAGCATCCAGACCCCAGCGGGCTGGACCGCGCTCGCGGAGGGCTCGACCCGGCTGTCGCCCGGCACCGAGCTCAAGCTGAGCCGCAACACGTCGGTTCGGCTCGAAAGAGGCAACGAACGCGCTGTCTTGAACCAGAATGGGCGCTACGTCATCGCGCCACGGCCCAATGTCTTGGTGGCTGCCTCCGCGGGTTCGCTCTCGGTCGCCGGCTCCGGCCTGGTTCGGATCGCTCTGCCGGGAGGGGTGCTCGTCGTGGCCGCCGAGGGCCGAGCCAGCATCCAACTCGAAGAGAAAAACGCGCGCATCGAGGTGCTAGCTCGAGAAGCTCTGGTCGAGAGCGCGCGGGGGAACGAAAAGCTGAGCGCTGGAGAGCGCGCCATTCTCTTTGCGGATGGCGAAGTGAGCGTCGAGGGGCGCAGCCTCGACTATGCCGACCTCGAGCTCAGCCCGGGTCAATCCATGGTGATTCACGATCCGAAACCGCCGACGGCGGTGCGCTTCCTGTTTGGCAGCGCCTGCGCGGAGACTGCGACTTTGCAGCTCTTCAGCGGAGGCAGGGCCAGGCAATACGCCGCCGGGCGCGAGGCCGTGGCGCTGGGGATGAAGCCCGGCAGCTATCGGTATGAGCTGCGCTGCGCGCCGGATAACGCCAAAGTCGCAAAGTCCGGCAGCGTGACGGTGCTGAAGGACGCGGGCACGAGTGGCCTCGCCAGGCACCCGCCGACCTCGACGCTGCAGGCCG
Organism: Deltaproteobacteria bacterium; assembly: GCA_043747815.1. Lineage (GTDB taxonomy): Bacteria > Myxococcota_A > Polyangia > Polyangiales > Polyangiaceae > SZUA-265. Next base: position 35,940 of record JAYTOL010000193.1, on the reverse strand, counting down.
ATGGCCGCAATTACACGGTGCTGTATCAAAATCGCCTGCCCGGCATCGAGCTCAGCTGGCCGAGCCCGCCCTCGAGCAAACAGCTGCGCTTAATCCACCAAAGCGCCGGCGCGAAGCAGACCCTGGATTTGACCGAGCCCGCCTACAAATTTACTTCCGGCAGCCTCTCGGAGGGCAAGCACGTGTTCTCGTTCGTTGGCGGCGGGAAGGTATCCCGGCAGACCACGGTGAGCATCCTGTTCGACAACGCGGCCCCCAAGGCATCCTTGAACACGCCAGTGACCCTCAGTGCCAAGCCGGGAACACCGGTGGCTGTCTCTGGCACGGCTTTGCCCGGCTGGGACGTGATGGTCGAGGGCCGCCCCGCCCAGCGCGACCCGCAAGGGCGCTTCTCGCTCGACGCGACGCTACCCACCGAGCTGCGGGCGCTTGCCATTCAACTCAGCCACCCCGAACGAGAGACGCACGTCTACTTGCGACGAGGCCAGCCATGAGCCTCGCCGTGAAAGAGCATTGGGTATTGGGTCGCTACCGGATCGTTCGGCGCTTGGCGCAAGGCGGGATGGGGGTCGTGTACTTGGGCCGCCTCGAGGGCGCGGCGGGTTTCGCCAAGCCCGTGATCATCAAACGCATCATCCCGGACACCCGGGACCTCGATCAGAGCGTGGCCCGCTTCATCCGGGAGGCGCAGATCCTCTCAAACCTCCAGCACCCCGGCATCGTGGGTGTCCTCGATTTTGGCAAAGAGGAAGATGGCTACGCCATGATCCTCGAGTACGTGCACGGCTACGATCTCGGCCGTTGGATCCGCTTCTTGCAGGTGAAGCCGGAGCGCATGCACTGGGAGGAGGCGGTGCTCATCACCGTCCGGGTGCTGGATGCGTTGAGCTACGCGCACACGTTCCACCGCAACGATGGCGCGCCAGCCGGGATCTTACACCGAGATATTTCTCCGGGTAACATCCTGCTCGATCTCGAGGGGCAAGTGCGGCTGCTGGACTTCGGCATCGCGCGGATGGCCGAAGGGGAGGCGGGCCAGTACAAGACGGAAGAGGGCGTGCTCAAAGGCAAGGTCGCGTACTTGGCGCCCGAGCTCTTCGCGGGCTCGCCGCCTAGCGCATCCAGCGACATCTATGCCTGTGCGGTCGTGCTCTACCAGATGCTGACCGGCGCGCACCCCTTCACGGGGGACAACGACAGTCAGGTGATGTACCGAGTGGTCACCGAAACGCCGCGACGCTTGTCGGCCATTCGCAGCGACGTTCCGAGCGCGCTCGAAGAAGCCGTCGCCACGGCTCTGCACAAGGATCCCGAAGGCCGGCATTTTACGGCGGAGACACTCGCTCGAGATCTGCGAAAGACGCTGACTCGCCCCGAGACGGACATCGTCTCAGCGATGCGGGAGCGGCTGCGCCGGGATTTCACCGGGCCCATGGCTTCGCTGCTCGGGCTCGTGCCGCTCAGCGAGCGAGACCAGGCCTGGCGCAGCTGCGAGTCGACTCAGCGACACGCGACGCCGCTCCGCTCTTCACCTCTGCCTGCGCCGGTCGTCAGCCAGCCCCCCACGGCGGGGCTCGGCCGCCGAGAGGCGATCACGGCTCGCAAGCGAGTGGCCAATTCCGAAACGACCCTCACGAGCTCAGCGCAGGGCCAGGCCCAGTCGAGGTTTGGCCATCCATTGCTGCTGCCTGTCATCGGGGCGGCCGTCGTGCTCGCAGCCCTGGCCGGGGGCGCGTTGTTCGTTCTGGAGGACCGGACCGCGGCGCCGGTCGCGGGGCGCTTCATCCTGGTAGAGAGCCCTGACCGGGCGTCGAGGCCGAACGAGGCGCCGCGCGCGACGGGGGCCTCCACCGAGCCGTCGGCGTTTGCTCCCGAGCAGGCCACAAACCAAGATCAGATCGCCCAGCAAGGCGGAGCAGGCGCCAAAGCCAAGGCACCTATCAGCCGAGAAACGGACGCGAGCGCCTTGTCGCGACAATTTGCGCGCCGCCGCGGAGCGATCGAGGTCTGTTTTAAACGCTTCACGACGGAGCTACAGGGCCAACCGGAGATCAGCGTCAACTTCGAGGTGGCCGCCTCCGGCCGCGTCACGTCGGCGAGCTTGATCCCCGCCGCGCTGAACGGCACACCTTTCGGGCAATGTTTGCTCTCCGTCGCGAGGCAGAGCTCCTTCGAGCCGCGCCGAAAGGCCGTTCGCTTTGCCATCCCGCTGCGTGCCCGCGCCGTCTCCAAATGAGGTCTTCGGTGTCGTGCGCCGTGGCTTATTCGCGATCGCAGACGATACCGGGTGAGTAGAGTCCAGAGCCCGGAGTGATGACTTGCTGGTAGGTCTGGGGCTGCACCTCGACGTTGTGCAGACCCTGATTTTCGTTCAGCACGATAGTCACCTCGCCGTCGAGGTAGTAGTACTCGTGATGCCAAGGTGTTTCGGCGCCCGGAGCCATGTACGAAATACCCTCCTCGGCGTTGCCCATGTACGTACCGGTGGTGCCCGCTAGTGGATCATCCAAATGGTAGCCGCCGCCCCCGCCAACGCGCAGCAAAGTACCGGTCACGTTAAACGTCGGCAGGTTCACCTGGCCTGCGCGAGTCGCATATTCGATCGTCCAACGAACAGGGAAGTAACCCTGCCCCTGCAAGGTGATCCATTCGCTGTTCCTCGCCAACCTCGACCAGCCCGGCGAGAGGCTGTCATAAACGCCGGCAGTTGCAGCGACGGGTTGCCCCTCGGCGCGCTGCCGCAGCGGCACGTCGGGAGCACAACCAAGTGGCACCACGGGCCCTGCGTCTAGGCTCCCCGATCCGTTGGGTCCGCTCGCATCCAGGGCTGCATTGGGAGCCCCCGAGTCCAAGACCGGATCCGGACCAGCGTAAACACTGCCCGCGCCGCCGCCGGCACCCATAGCGTCCCCAGCGACGCCCGCGCCCCCCGAATTCTCATCCGGGCCATTCGGTGCCGCTCCCGTACCGTCGAAGAGCGGGCCAAGCGTCTCGAACCCGAACCGCGCGCAGCCGGACACCGCCAACACGCTCAGCATACCGCAGACACCTGCCGTCGAGCGCCGACCACCACGGGCACGTCCCCCAAACATACTCAAATCAGAGTGTAGCTTTCGCGATTGCCGCCGTCGAGCCCGAGCCACTGAGCGGCGCAATGACGACGTTCCCAATGCGTTGAGCCCATTCGCGCGCGACATGAAGGTGCGCCTGCCATGAGCGCGGCGTCCGCCTGCGCGGTAGCTACGGTATCGCCGCTCGAACGGCGGCGCAGCCCGCGCCGTTTGCCACCCGCTCGAGCACGTAGCTAGCGGGCCCGGACACGACGGTGGGTGTGTTGGCGTCGACGAAGGCGCCTTCGGTCGCATCGCAGTCCTGTGCGCTGCCGCTGCGGTTGCAGCCGTAGATTCGGAGATCGGTGCTGGTGACGGTGGCGGTGCCCGAGGAGGCCGAGCAACTGCTGAGGCTGCCGTTGAGTGAGAAGCGGAGGCGGGCCGCGTAGTACGGCAGATCGGCGCGGTTGCCGCCGAAGAAGGCCGCCGAAGTTCGCGGGAAGGTAGCGCCGGTGGCGTACGTGCCGGTCACGCCCGGCTTGCCGTCGCCGTCCATGTCCACCCGTTGGCCCGCGGGGATGCCGGAGGTAGCGCTGGGCCAGGCGTCGGTTTTGGGGTTCGTCATGGCGATGCCCAGCTGATTCGCGGTCAGCGGCCAGCTGAGGGTCGCTCCCGGGGAGCTCCTGTTCAACGTGACGGCGGCTGCACTGCTGGGCAGGAGACCGCTATCAAACGGCCCGTTGGTGTAGCCATGGATCAGAGGCTCGTCGGCGCCAACGACCATGTCAGCGACGATCTCGGGCATGACACGGCCGCACTCCGTCACCGTAGCAGCGACCGAATTGCCGACGTGGGTCGTCGTGGCTTTCAGCCAGAAGAAGAAAGTGCCGCCGCCGCTCCGCACGTTAGCCACGGCCGGCCAACTGCCGGTCATGGTCATCTTGAGCGCAAACGTCCCGCTCAGGTCACACAGCGTGTCACAGAGGCCTGCGTTGCAGATCGGGGTACCCCCATTCGCCGGGCAGACATTGCCGCATCCGCCGCAGTTGTTGACGCCGTCGAGCGCCGTTTCGCAGCCGTTCTGGCGCGATGCATCGCAGTCGCCGAAGCCCGTGCTGCACGTGGGGGCGCAGCTCGAGCCGCTGCAGCTGGTGTTGCCGTTGGGGTTCACGCAGGCGCTGCCGCACCCGCCGCAATGGGCCGCCGTCGTCGCCAGGGGCACCTCGCACCCGTTGGAGGCCAGGGCGTCGCAGTCTCCAAAGCCGCTATCACAGCCCCCAATGGCGCAGTCGCCCGCGCTGCACGTCGGAGTGCCATTGTCGACGGAGCAAGCGTTGCTGCAAAAGCCGCAGTTTTGCAGCGACGTATCGGTCGATGTCTCACACGTCACCCCGAGGTCGCCGTCGCACTCGCCGAAGCCGGGGCTACAGGGCGAGGCCTGGCAGGTCCCGGCGACGCAGATTTGCCCGCTCGTTCCGCAGGCAAAGCTGCAGCTCCCGCAGCGGGTCGGGTCGTTGTCCAGGTCCGCCTCGCAGCCGTTGCCGGGGTTGCCGTCGCAATCACCAAAGCCGCTTGCGCACGTGGGTGAACACGCGCCACCGAGGCAGGCCGTGGTCGCGTTGGTTTCGCTGCAGGCGACGGCGCAATCCCCGCAGTCGGCGAGCGTATCCAGAGGCTGCTCGCAGCCGTTCAACGGATCTTGATCACAGTCCGCATAGCCGGGGTCGCACGTGGGTGCGCAAAGGGAGCTCTGGCATTGAGTGACGCCGTGGATGTTGGTACAACTCACGCCGCAGCCGCCACAAGCCGCTGTCGTCGCGGCAGTGCTCACCTCACAACCGTTGGTCGCGTCGCCGTCGCAGTCGGCATATCCGAGCTCGCACGCGACGACACACGACCCCGTGCTGCAGCTCGCGGTGCCGTGGGCGTTGACACACGGCGTGGGACAACTCGCAGGGTCGGGTACCGGCAAAACATCCGCAGCACCCCCCGCGTTGTTACCGGCAGCACCGGCAGCACCGGCGCCGCTGCCCGCGCCCCCGGCGTTGAGGCCCGCGCTGCCCGTGAAGATCGCACCACCCAGCCCCCCGCTGCTCCCGCCGGTGGCGGGAGTATCCTGCAGCGCCAGCGAATCGTAGCCAAAACGAGCGCATCCCGATGCAACGAACAGGGCAATGATCGACGCGAATACACGCCACCGACCCGCCGCGCCGGCCCGCTTTACCCCTGCTTGCTTCACACGTAACTGTAGCACGCGAACGGCCATCCATTCCCGCTCGCACGCTCAGCTGGCGGAGCCCGCACCGGCATGCTCACACCTACGGCAACCGAGTCAGCCAGCTCTGACACCTCTGACACGTGCGGCGCGGGTAGGTGGTCGTGAGGGGCCCGCGCAAAGTACCCTGCTCTGGCTACGCCGCCTCGCCATGAGGCCGCCTCGCCATGAGGCCGCCCGCTCGCCATGAGGCCGCCCGCTCGCCATGACGCAGACCTTACGCCGCCACGCGCTCCCGCCCATGCACCACGAGGCAGGGAGAGCGAGGCGGCCCGAGCTCCCAGTGAATGAGCTCGGCGCTGCCCGCTGCGCGAATGCGACCGCCGTGCACACCACAGAGCTGGCACCACAAGCACAACGACGTGATGTTCGCGGGCTTGTCACTCCCGCCCGCCGAGCGGAATTGCAGATGGTGGGGCGTGACATCCTTGCGGCTGCACACGGGGCTGGTGCAGCGGTGCCGATCTCGGATGTAGATCTGGCCATACGCCACGTCGGGCCCGAGCAGGTGGCGCCACGCTTGCCACATCGACAGGCACAGGAAGCTCAGAAAGCTCATCCCGCACGGCAGCCAACGCCGCGCTTGCGCCTCGAGCCCACGCCACCAGACGCAGGTGGCCCGCGTCACGCGCAGCCGGAGCGTAATCCGCCCGGCACTCGACCCGATGCGGGATGCCGCACTGGACGCGGCCGCCCGCCCCCCTGCCGCTGACATCTGGAGCCCACCCTCGAGCCACTTGCCCAGACTGCCAAGCATCACCAGCCACGCCCGACGCTCTTCCGAAGCCGGCTCAGCCAGGCGAACGCGGTCCAAGTCTCGCTCCACGTGGCTATCGTTGGCAGGCCGTGGTTGACAGACCGTGCCACTCACCACGGCCTGCTCCAATTGTTGAAAAGCAGCCATCTCGACCTCCACCGGTGGCGGGCAGTGCGCCTCGCCCGACACCCGCACCGCCACCAGCGCCGCGGCCACCTCTTCCCGCAGGTGCTTGATGGTCCGCTGCTGCGCCCGCGCAACCCAGGCGACCTGTGTGGTCGGAGTCGCCACGCGCACGACCTGCAACGCCGCCTCGACGCCGATCTGCCCCGCGCCGAGCGCATGGGCCACCATGGGCAGCTTCTCGAGCCGCAGCGCCAGCGCCCGCCGCGCTGCCATCGACGAACGCGACATGCCGAGCCGCTCGCGAGCGTATTGCGTTTCGCTCGCATACCCCAGGCGACGCCAACCGTCTGCTCGATGAAGCGATAGGATGCGCCGCGACAGCTCGAGCTCGTGATTGGCCAAGGCCCGCGACAGCCCGCGAACGACGGCATCGAGCTCACGACAGCCCGCGCCCTCGAGCGAAGCACCTCCGAGCGCCGCCGCGACCGCCACGGCGCCTTGGACGCGCTCAGGCGCCGCGACCGCGCCCTCGAGCGCCGCACCTCCGAGCGCCGCCGCGACCGCCACGGCGCCTTGGACGCGCTCAGAGGTTCCATTCCATTCAGCGAACCCGCAACGCTCACCGGCGCCCGCGGACGAGGCGGCGGCTCGAGCCGCCAGCACCGAGCCAAGAAAGTGCCCCTCGCAGCGCGCCTCCGCCTCGGCGCGCCAACGACTGAGCTCCTGGAGCCAACGCTGCTGAGCGGCCGTGTCTGCCGACTCCAAGCGATCGAGGTCGAGCGCACCTGGTGGCAACGCCGCCAGTAGACTGCCTTGCCCCTCGGCGAGCAGCCCCTCGATCTGCGCGTCAACGCTGCGCTCGCCCAGCTGCGAGAGCAACGCCCGCGTCGCTTCGAAGAGCCAACCCTCCTCTCGATCGACGGTGCAGGTGAGCGTGCACATCTCCTCGCCGCCTTCGTCTTCTGCGTTCTCGCCCGCCGACGCTGCCCCCGCCGACGCTGCCCCCGCCGGCGCTGCCCCCGCCGATGCTGCCCCCGCCGATGCTGCCACCGCCGACACCGAGTGGCCCTTCAACACCACGCCGCCCACAGCGCGATCATCGGCCGTGGCCTCGAGCACGAGCACCCGCATCTGCCGCACTGTTCGGCTCCTGGCCAGCTCGATCCAGCTCGCTTCATCCGGCGGCTGCGCCACGCGCGCCAACAGCTCCCCCATACTCCACGAGACCCCGCCGCTAGCCTCTCCCAAGGCCATCGCCCGCCGCAGCTCAGGCAGCGCTTCGAGCCTCCGCGCGAGACAGCGCGCCGCCTCGACCCAGCGCACGCTGCGGTCGCAACGCTCCAGCGCGTAGGCCGCCACCGACGAGAACCCCAGCTCGAAGTGCTTGCCCCGACCCAACACCTCGAGCACCTGCCCGAGCCGCAGTCGCAACCCCGTTTCCGCCTGCGCCAGCGAGGCCAACCTCGCATCTAGCCGCTCCAGGTCCCCCAGAATGAGCATCCAGACAACTCTAGCAACATACTGATCATGTGTACAGTAAATTCAACCCATTTCTGCGCCCATATTCCTGAGCGCCCGGGCCTCGGCACGCCTAACGCCCGCGCGAGCCCGCGACACCGACGCCCAGCCCCCGCCGCACAGACTCGCCGTCGGCAGACGGCAAGCGGCTCCCGGGTGGTGCGGCGTGCGACCTTCGCGATCGCGGATGCAAGCGCATCGCCGAGAGCGCATCCGCGCCGATGCCGTTCGCGCCGACCGCTTCTACGTGGGCTACGGCACCTTCGACCGAGACATTTTCATCAACCGCATCCTGGCCACCGGCATGCTCACGCCTACGGCAACCGGCAACCGGCAGCCAGCTCAGCCAGCTCAGCCAGCTCAGACAGCTCAGACAGCTCAGACAGCTCAGACACCTCTGACAGCGCGGGTAGGTGCTCAGAAGGCCCGCGCGGGATCCCCCCTGCGGGGCGCAAAGCATGGCCGAAATCGCGGCTCAACTGGCCGCTTTGACACCGCCGCCACACGTACGCTGGGCGCATGAGCAAAGCGTGGCCGAAACCGAGGCTGAGCTGGCCTGTGGCGGCAGTTGCGGCGACGGCACTTTGCGCCTGTGCTGATCCGCGCGAAGGCGCAACGCTGCAGCCCATGGCAGGAGCGAACGCCGCGCCGGGCGCGAACGGCGGCGCGACGCCCCCCGCGAGCGAGCCCACGAATAGCCCGGGAGAGGCGCCAGCTGTCGCAGCGCTGCAGCCGCGGGTGAGCATGCCGGTGTCGGTGCCTGGGTCGATGCCGTTGACGGACGCCGGTGCCGCTGACTCGGGTGCCCCTAGCGCTCCCCGCCGCAGCATCGCAGGGCTGCCCGCGGCGTCGGCTGTGCTCGACACGCTGCGCCTCGTCAACGCGCAGTTCAGCGCGAAGTGGCCCGACCCGAGCGTGGACATCGTCACCGACCGCGCGCGCCCGAGCAATCTGTGGACGCGGGCGGTGTACTTCGAGGGGCTGATGGCCCTGTACGGCGTCGAGCCCGACGCAGAGCGCAAAGCCGACTACTATGACTACGCGGTGCGCTGGGGCGAAAGTCCCTCGCACCCCTGGCAGGTGGTTTCCGGCGCGGCCACGACCAGCGACGCGGACGCACACGCCTGCGGTCAGACGTACCTCGACCTGTATGCGCTCGACCCGCAGCCGATTCGCATCGCGCAGATCGAGCAGAGTATCCGCCGGCTCGTGGACTCGGGCAACACAGACGCCTGGTGGTGGATAGACGCCCTGCAGATGGCGATGCCGGTCTTCACGCGCCTGGGCGTGCTGCGCGACGACCCCAGCTACTTCGAGTCGATGTGGAGCCTGTACTCGTACACCCGCGACGTGGAGGGCGGCGGGCTGTTCGACGAGGCCGCGGGCTTGTGGTGGCGGGACGCAGACTACGCTCCCGGCGGCACCTACACACGCTCGCCGAACCAGCAGGACATTTACTGGTCGCGCGGCAACGGCTGGGTGATCGCGGCGCTGGTCCGCGTGCTGGAACACCTGCCGTCAGACGAACCCCATCGAGCAGCATACGAGGCTGATTTTCGCGCGCTCGCGGCCGCAGTTTTGCCGCTGCAACGCGCCGACGGCCTATGGAACACGAGCCTCACCCATCCGACCCATTGCGCGAGCCTGGGTCAGCCGGGCGAGGACGGCCCAGAGGCGAGCGGCAGCGCGCTGTTCGCCTACGGGCTCGCCTGGGGTATGCGTCATGAGTTGCTCGATGCAACGACGTATGGCCCTGCGCTCGTCGCGGCCTACGCCGGCCTCAGCCGAGTCGTGAGAGACGACGGCTTCCTCGGTTACGTTCAGCCCACTGGAGCAGCGCCGTGCTCAGGCCCGGGCGCGCTCGGCGCCGGCGTGGCGCCGAACTTCGAGGACTTCGGCGTCGGCTGTTTCCTGCTGGCAGGTAGCGAGATCATGCAACTCGCGGAGTAGCCTCACGGCGACTTCCGAGCGAGTCGCCGAGCATGACGCAGGCGTCCGTTCGCCTCTCGACGACGACGCTGCCGACAACACTCCCGCTCAGGCGATGCTGCCCCCACCCGTCGCGCAGCGCGCCTCCGCGCCGATGGGGGAGGTGCGTCGCCTCAGGCACCCAGGACGCTGATGCCGAGCGCGCGAGCCGCCTGTGCCTGCCGAATGTCGAATGACAGGAGCGGGACGTCCGAACCGACACGGCGTAGAGCGGCCAGATGCAAAGCATCGAGCGTGCGGAGGAGCGCGACCTCCGCGATCTGTGCTGCCAGTACGCAGGTCTGCTCGTCGAGCTCGACGACATGCGTGTGGCCAAAGTCAGCTGCAAAGTAGCGCTGCGCTGCCGCGAGCTCGTTACCCACCAGCAGGCGCGCCAGATTTCGCCGAACCTCCACCCAGGTATGTCGCGCCGTTACCCAGACCCGGTCAGACAAAAGATACTGCTCCGCAACGTCACTGTCGGGCTCCTCGACGTACCGTTTGAGCAACGCGCTGCTATCCAGGTAGAGAGTCATCCATCGCGATCTTCCGCCATGACGTCGGCAATGCTCCGGAGTGCCTTGGCGCGGGGCACCGGCACAGGCTCTGCTTCTTTTGCGTTTCGAATCCAGCCCTCGGCGATCCCTTTAGCGAGCCGGCCACTTCCGGGCACGGGCCCCAAGATCGCTTTGGGCTGCCCCCGATCGGTGACCCGAATCGTCTCTCCCGCCGCGGCCCGCTCCAGATACTCGGACAGGTGTTGCTTGAGCTCTCTGACGCCGACGTCCATGTGGACACTTTGGCACCGCGATGTGTCCACGTCAAATCCAGACGGGGCTGCCGGACGTCAGCTCTGAACATCGTCGACCAAGGGGCGCTCCACGGCATCGGGAGGTCGGGCGAGAACCTGCTCCGTGGCGCGCACGACCGCGAAGAAGCACCGAGGTAAGACTAGACCCTCATGTGCCGCCTGCGTCCCCGCCGGGCACGGCACCCAGTCCCCCTCGCGCACACAGCTCAACCCCATAGCGCAAGACTCCGCGGCCTGAGAGCACGGAGAGCACGCGCTCAGGCGCCTTCGGGCGTCGAGGCCTCCACGGCGGAGTAGAGCGCGTCGACATCGAGCACGCAGTCGATGGCAGGAACGACGATCTTACCGCCCGTAGCCGATTGCAGCACCCACTCGTCAACGCGCCTCGCATGGACCTCGACGAGCTTCTCCCGGTGCGAGACGACGACCACGGCTCGTAATGCCGGGATCGTCTTATAGTGCTCGAGCTTGTCACCGCGATCGCGTTTCTCGCTGGTGGGGCTCGTGATCTCGACCAGGATCGTTGGATTGACGACCGTGTCCTCGTCTTCTGGATCGGTCTCCACGGGTCCGCAAATGACCGTCACGTCGGCGTAGGTCGCGAGTCCCGTTGACAGCGAGCGCACGCCGAGATCGGACGAGTAGACCTGGCAGGCTTTGCCTTCGAGCTGCGGCCCCAGCTGAAGGATCACGGCCGAGGCGAGGGCGGCGTGCTTCGGGCTGCAGCCCGTCATGGCGAAGATCTCCCCGTCGTAGTACTCGTGCTTCCTATCCGTCTCCCGTTCGAGTGCGCGGTAATCGGCCATGGTGTAACCATGTCGAGGAAAAGGCACGATCATCGGTTCGAGCCTACCACTGCTAAAGGTGGCCAGCAAAGCCCCTCACTGCGCGGTCCAGCCGCCGTCGACCGGCAACACCGTGCCCGTGACTAGCCCCGCCGCCTCGGAGGCCAGGTAGATGACGGCGCCAGCGACGTCGTCGATGGTGCCGACGCGGCCCGCCGGGATACGCGAGAGCACCTCGCGCAGATAGTCCGGTTGATCGAGCCGCTCTTTGGTGCCCGGCGTGTAGATGAACGTCGGGGCCACGGCGTTGACGGTCACGCCGCGCGCGGACCACTCGAGGGCGAGCACCCGGGTCAGCTGGTTCACGCCGCCCTTCGAGGCGCAGTACACGGCGTGGTCGCGGATGCCGACCAGGCTCGCCTGTGAGCTCATATTGACGATGCGGCCGTAGCCGCGGGAGAGCATGTGGCGCGCCCCCGCCTGGCAGCAGAAGAACAGGCCCTTGAGGTTGACCGCCATCATCTCGTCCCAGTCCCTCTCGGTCACGTCCAGCGCCGGGTGATTGGCGCCGAGGCCGGCGTTGTTGACGAGGATGTCGAGGCCCCCGAGCTCCTGCGCGACGCGATCCACGGCCTGGGTGATGCTGGACACCTGCGTCACGTCCATCTGCACGGCGAGCCCGCCGATGGAGCGGGCGAGGGGAGTCAGCTCGTCGAGGCTGCGGGCGGCGACGGCGACCCTCGCGCCCGCGCGCGCCAGGGCTTCGGCCAAACCAAAGCCGATGCCGCGACTCGCCCCGGTGACCAACGCGACCTTGTTCTTCAAATCGAAGCTGGATGCCATGGCGCCATGATCCTCCGATCGCCGGGGGCGCGGCAAGGCCCCCGGCGCACGGGCGTTGTCATTGGGTCGCTTGACGAGCAGAAACCGTCTGCGTCGTGGCTTCAGCCGGCCAGGCGAGCTTTAGATGGAGAGCTTTCCGCGGCAATAGTCTGCCTCAGCTCCGCCATCGCCGCGCGGAATCGCTCAACACGAAAGACCATCCCCGTATTGCTGGCGACTTTCTGAAAGAGCTCCGCCGCGCCCACGAGACTACAGACTTGGTGCGGATACGCCTGCCTTGCGAGCATGGTGAGTCCCGTTACCACGCCACGGACCATTGCCGAACGAAATCCGTGTCCTTCGATGATCACTGCAGACCCTCGTACGCACGAGGAAATCTCACTCAGGCATTGTGCAAGTGCCTTGCGCTCTGGAGGCGCCGGGCCAGGAGCCCCTTGCTCGATTACGGTAACGAGGAAGATGCCTTTTGACGTGGCTCGCCCGAATTTGGCGCATTCCCTATGTAATGCTCGGACCGCCTGCTCCGTTGTGTCTGTTCGAAAGACCACGACAAACACGTTGTCCCAGCTCGCTAAGGCGTGCGTGGGGCACTGCTCGTAGATCTGAACCGTGGGCGGCGAAAATTGCTCATCGCGTGATTCAGTTCGCACAACGGTCTCCAAGCAGGATCGTAACGGAGCACAGCGTAGAACGGCTCGTCGCAGGTGCGGCTAAAAAGAAAAGAACGCTCCGGCCGCTGCGTCCCGCAACCAGGAAAATTTTGCCGATTTGTTGCCATTGGGAGTGCGCAAAAGTAAGCGTGCGTGCTCACGCGCCTGACAACCTGGCCTTCAACGACACGCTCGCGCGTGTATCTGACAGTGAGAGTTCGGAGCCTCGCGCGACTCAATAGAGTCGGCCAGCCGCCAAGCGGACGGTGGGTCGCCGAGCGTCAGCGCTCAGTCGAAGCTGGCTCGCCACGAATGCTGCCAATAGCCCAACGACGACGCGGGCGAGGACGAGCGTTCTTCCAGACAAGCTGGATGGAAGCGCCCCCACTCGGCGCATTCAGAATGTGCAAGCGCCCGGCATGCAGCTTCATGATCCGGCATACGATCGCCAGACCGAGGCCGGTGCCTCGCGTCTTCTTCTTGGAGAGGCGTACGAACGGCTTGATGACCTTGGGGCGATCCAGCTCTGGAATGCCAGGGCCCGAGTCCTGCACGTCGACGACGCACTCGTCGCGGAATTCGCGCACGAAGACTGTCACCCGCGGGCCACCGTAAGCCACGGCGTTGAGCAGCAAGTTGGTGACGGCTCGGTCGAAGAGCTTGAGGTTCGCGATGATCTCGACCCCCGGCGCGCCTTTGACCTCCACGAGGGCAGACTCGTCCGTCGTCAGCAGCTCTTCGAACAGCCTGTCAACCTGTTGTAAATCCGAAATGAGGCCTGACGCGGGCGTGAGGGGTGGGGCCAAACGTCAGCGGTCCCGGCGTACCCACGACGCCCGCGACGACATGAACCCTACCGGCGCGCCACTCCGCGCGAGGTTCGGGAGAGCCCGCCGCCGCTTCCATCTGGACGGGGGATTGGCTGGGCCGCGGCGGTGGTCGCGTCGTTGGCGGTGGCGTGCATGGTCGGCGTCATCCGCGGCGTGAACCGCACGCGATCCCTCGAGGCCCCGCCGGAAGTGGTGCGTCTGTGAACTCCGTCGATGTGAATCGGCGTCAACGTCGAGGCCGCGTCGAGTGTCGAGGCGAGGTGTCGAGGCGAGGTGTCGAGGCGAGGTGTCCGGTTCGGGACATCCTGCGGCCTAAACGGAAATACGTCCCGACTGCCAGAACGTGGCTCCCCGCCCCATCACCTACTTTCCGGAGGTATATACATGAACAAACTTAGTCTATTGACGCTGGCACTTCCCTGCATCGCGCTCGGTTGCGGGGATGACTCGGATGACTCGGGTGAGGCGGTCACGACGAGTGGGCCGCGCTCCTCGCCTGCCGATGCGCTGGTCGCGGCACTCGGTGGTCAGAGCAATCTCGACGCCATCCAGGGTCTCCGGCTCGTCGGCAGCGGGGAGCGCCACATCGTCAACGAAGGGGAGCGCCCCGGGGACGAACCGATCGCCGCCAACACCTTCGAGCGCAGCGTCTCGATCGACTTCGACGCCGACGCGCTGCGTGTGGACACGAGCCGCGAAGTCCTCTTTCAGGTTCCCGGCCCCCAGCAGTACTCGGACATCATCCGGGGCAACCTCGGCGTGAGCACGCAGCCCTTCTTCGGCACACCACTCGGTGCGCTCGATCCCGACAAGGCCGCGTCGATCCGCCGTCAGGAGGTGCTGATCACCCCGCACCTGCTCCTGCGCGAGCTCACGCCGGCGGCGTTCGTCGCCGGCGAGGACGTGACGCTCGACGGGGCCGCCCACCACACGCTGGTCGCATCGCGCGGAGCCGCACCGCTCACGCTGTTCGTCGACGCCGAGAGCGGGCTCGTCACCAAGCTCCAGACTCTGGAGCACGACTTTCTCGAGCGAGACGTGAGCATCGAGGTCTTCTTTGCGGACTGGGCGCCCGCGGGCGCCACGAGCTTTCCGCGCAGCGCGCGCATGCTGGTGGGCAGCCGCGAGGTGTTCTTCCAACGCATCACGGACGTCAGCATCAACCCCACGTTCGAGGCGAGCACCTTCGAGTTTCCGGGGGGCGTGATGCCGGTGTTTGATGCGGCGCTGTACGCTCGGGGTGAGCTCAGCCATCAATGGTATGCCTTGTCCGACAGCATCGGCTTGCCCATCTCGGGTCTGGACACGGCGGTCACGCCCATCGACGTCGCGCCAAACGTGGTGAAGCTCGTCGGCTTCACGCACCACAGCTTCGTGGTCAAGCAAGAAACCGGTCTGATCCTGGTCGATGCGGCGCTGTATGAAGATCGCGCCGACGCGCTGCTCGATCATCTCGAGGCCAAGTATCCCGGCGTTCCCGTCACACACGTCGTCGCGTCGCATTTTCACCAGGACCACGCGGCGGGAATCCGCGAGGTGCTGGGCCGCACCCAGGCCAGCCTGGTCGTCCAGGAGGGCGTCGCCGAGTTCTGGCGCGAGCTGCTCGCAGCTCCTTCGACGCTGCGCCCCGACGCGCTCGCCGACGCCCCGCGCGACGTGAACGTGCTCACCGTGCCCGAGGCGGGCGAGATCAGGCTGGAGGACCCCGAAAACCCCGTCACGATCTATCACGTGAGCACGCACCACGCCGCCGACATGCTGCTCACTCACGACGTCGCGTCGAACAGCCTGTTCGTGGTCGACATCTACAGTCCGGGTAACAACTTTCAGGCGGGAGCGGCCGAGCTCGATGCGGCGATCACGAGCTACGAAATTCCGACAGCAGACTTGAAGATCGTCGGCGCCCACGGCGCCAACATCGACGACTACGCCACGCTGCAAGCGTGGTTGACGCCGAGATAGCGTGGCGCAGGGCGCGATGGCAGGCACAACGGCGAACCCGTCGTACACTGAGAGTCTAGCGTGAATCCGGACGACATCACCCGGCCGAAGTTGCCGCTTCCGCCGGCGCGCGGCGCGCGGCACGGCGATTCGGCGACCTTGACGGTGCGCATGATCGCGCCTGTCGAGTCGGGCGCGAGCGGCTCGGCGGCGAGCTCACAGCCGGAAAATAGCCACCTCACTCGAGATGCGCGTAGCCAGCTCGAGAGCGGGCTGATCCTCTGGGCCCGGCTCAATGCGCTGATCGTCCTCGGCATCAGCTTCCTCATCAGGCTCATCAATCTCGCTCTGGTCGATGTGCAGGCCGCCCCTGCGCCGCCCTGGCCGCAGCTGGTCGTCCTGAGCGCGCTCTTCCTTTCTGCCGGGTTTTTGCTGGGTCCCCTGCGGCTCGGTGCGCGACAGCTCGTGTGGGCGGATTTCCTGTTAAGCATCGCGAGCGGCGCCGCCTACGGCTTCCTCGTGTCCTCCTTGAAGGAAGTGCCGCCAGAATCTCGACACTTCGTGTTCGAGCTCACTGTCGCGCAGATGTTGATGTTGCGAGCCGGTGTGGTGCCGAGCTCGGGACCACGCACCGTGTGGGTGGGGATTCTCACGTCGGCGCCCGGTGTACTCCTCTACCTCGTCGGTCACATGAGCACCGAGGCTCCGCTGGCGGCCGACGTGCTGGAGATGATGAGCCGCTCCTCGGCCACGATCATCGCGTCCGGCCTCGCGTCGCGTCGCATCTACGGCCTGCGCAAGCAGGTCGCCCGATCCCGCCAGCTCGGCCAATACACGTTGCGAGAGAAGGTGGGGCGGGGCGGCATGGGCGTCGTCTACAAGGCGAGCCACGCGCTCTTGCGACGGCCAACGGCTATCAAGCTGCTCTTGCCCGGCGAGATCGGCGAGAGAACGCTGGCCCAGTTCGAACGCGAAGCCCAGCTCACGAGCCAGCTCACGCATCCGAGCACGATCCAGATCTTCGATTTTGGTCGCAACGAGGGCGGAGTGCTTTATTACGCGATGGAATATCTGGAGGGGTTGACGCTGTATGAGCTCGTGTCGCTCACGGGCCCGCAGCCGCCGTCGCGCACCATCAGCTTGCTCGTTCAAGTCTGCGGCTCTCTCGCCGAAGCGCACGCGGTTGGCCTCGTGCATCGCGACGTCAAGCCGGCCAACATCATGGTCTGCGAACGCGGGCGGGTCGCCGACGTGGTGAAGGTGCTCGATTTCGGGTTGGCGAAGGTGCGCGGCCAGCCCGGCCAGACATTGAGCGGCGCTTCGGGGATGATCGCCGGTACGCCGGCATTCATGTCGCCCGAGTCGATCGTCGATCCAGAGAGTGTGGACGGTCGCAGCGACATCTACGCGGTCGGCGCGGTCGCCTACTACCTGATCACCGGGCAAGAGCTCTTCGGCGAGCGCACCGATTTCGAGGTGTTGCTCGACCAGGTGAGCACCGCACCCGTTCCGGTTTCCGTTCGGCGGGGAGCGCCGATCGCCTCGGACCTCGAGCAGCTGATCATGAGCTGTCTCTCGAAAGACCCCCTGCAGCGCCCCCAAAATGCCGACGAGCTCAGCGAACGTTTGCTCGCCTGCAGCGCTGCGAGCGAGTGGTCTCCCGCCCAGGCCCGCGCCTGGTGGGAAACGCATCGAGGGCTCGTCCAGGATCGCGTTCGCGAGCGGACAACCAGCGTTCAGGGCTCGTTTGCCGCCAGGCCTCGGGAAAAGGCGGGCCAGCGCTCGCCTTCGTCTGCCTGACGCGGCTTGCTGAATCCTGAGAAAGGGCCGCCGCCTCACGTGAAGTTCCCCGTTTCGTCGATGCAACGCAGGCCTGGCAACACGTCGGAGGTGCTGCGCGCAACCTGCCCTGAGCGCAAAGCCCACCTGTTTGGCATGCCGTCATCGCAGGACGGGGCGGCACACGTGCCGTCCGCTTCCCAGCTGACGCTCTCGGCGCCGGCAGGGTCGGTTCACGCGGCAGCCTCCGCACCGCTCCCACACCCCGCATCGCAGCCGCTGCCCGCATCGGAGCACGCTACGGTGGACGGTCGCCCCTGGTGTCCGAATCGGCAATTGGTTTGGCTGCTTCGGCCGACGCTGACCTTCTACCAGTTAGGCGGGCGCAGCCCTACGTTCGTGAGCGGTGTATCGCGCCGAAAATCCGCGCGACCTCGACGGCATGGCTGCGAATGAAGCACCGATCTTAGATTGATTGAGCTGAAATAATGGTGAAAAGGCATCGGTTCGTACGCCAGCTAGCGCTCCTCTGGCTCTCTGGCTCGTGCGCCCTCGAGGGGCTCGCGTGCTCCAGTTTCGCGAGTGAAAACGATCGAGCGGCAGCCGATCTTGGTGTGGAACCGTCGCTGCCGGTTTCAAGCGCCTGGGACTGCACGACAAACACAAACACCGAAGTCCGGGATCCATTCGTGTACTCGGAAGCAACCAGCTTGGCGCTTTCGATTCAGGTGATCGACATTTTCACGCGGTCGGTGCCCCCGAACCTGAAGGTTCGTGCCTGCCTGATCACGGATCTGGAGTGTGAACGACCGATCAGCGCCGACCTTTCCGCTGACGCCGATGGCATCGTTACCGTGCCACTCGCTGTCGGCGTCAGCGGCTTCCTCGAGCTCACGGCTGATGGGGTGGCGCCGGAAGTGTTCGTGCTGCCGGGGCCGCTATCGCTGGAGCTAGTGACGCTCTTACGAAGTCGGCCGCTGATCCTCGTCTCCACCGGCGACGCCGGCTCCACGCTACCGATCCGCGCGCAAGCGACGCCCGACACCGGAATCCTGACCATCACCGTGTTCGATTGTGACGGCAAAGGCGCAGCCGGCGTGCGGCTCGAGGTCGACGCGCAGACGGTACCGTACTCGATCATCGACGGCCTACCGATCCTGAACGAGCGCACGACGACGAGTAATGCAGTCGTCGGGTTCATCAACGTGATGCCTGGCGTCACCGTCGTCAGGGGCTATCGCGCCGACACAGGTCAGATCGTGGGTCGAGTCGCCGTCCCCGTGCGTGCTGGCTGGGACACCCTGGCGTACATGTTGCCAGAGCCGGGGCTAGTGCCATGAGGCGGGCAGCAGCGGCGTGCATCGAGGATCGTCCTGATCCAGGTGAGCCGGTCAATCGTCGGCGCGCCGATGCTTCATCGGGCTTGCCCCCGTCCAACGCTTGAAGGCGCGGTGAAAGGCGCTCGGACTATAATAGCCGAGACCGTGGGCGACTTCTTTGATGCTGACGCCTTGCCGTCGCAGCATCTGGCTCGCCACTTCCCGCTGCCGTTCGGCGACGAGCGAGCGATAGTCCAACTTCATCTCGGCGAGCCGGCGCCGCAGCGAACGTTCGCTCAGCCCCAGGTGTTTCGCCAGAGCTGTGATGCGCGGCGGTCGGTCGCCCCAGTGCACGCGTAACTCATCGCGCACGTCATCGACTATCGTGCGCAGGATTGGAAGTCGGATGAGCTCCTGCTCGGAGAGCTGCCACAACTGCTCCGTCAGCGCGGGCTGGGACAGCATCTGGACGCGATCGGCGAGAGTTGCGTCGACGACGATTCCAGCACGCGGCTCATCGAAGCGTAGCTCACAGCCGAATGCTGCCTCGTAGGCGGCGACATGCTCGGGTGCTGGATAGTTGAAGCTCACTCGCGTCAACCTCGCTTGCGGCCCAGCAAAGTGAACGAGAAGAGCTGCCAGGTTGCTCGTGATGAACTCCGTCAGGCACGCTTTGTACCAAATCGGACCGTCTACCTGGCCCAATTCCAGGCTCAGGGTCGCCCCGAGCTCCTTCAGGGTAATGCCCTGCGTGTCGCAGGCGAGGCGCTCGAAGTGTGCCAGCGCGCGCAGCGCTTGCCGGAAGGATTCCGCGACGGAGACGAGCATGCCGCTCGCACCGAGCCCAGTAAACGACCCTTGCGCGCCCAGCCGCAACCCGAGGTCTACCCTGTGGGACTCGCGCAATGCGCGGGCAACAATCGCGAACATATCGCGATCGGGCACCCAGAAATTTTCTCGACCCAAGCTCGCTCGCTCAAAAATGCCCGCCAAAAGGCCGGGGCACTGGATACCGACGCGCGCTGCTTCGAACGTCAGATGTCGCAGGACCAGGGACGAGAATGCCATGCCTTGGGCTCCGTGATGAGAATACTCGAAGGACGACTCCAGCACTAAAGCGCCGCTCGGAGTTTCATGGTGCATCTCTTCCGAACGGCAAGGGCGCGGCCTCGAGTGGGTTCAGTTGTTCCAGAACGTTCCGGGTCGGCCAGAGCTTATGTAATTTGGCGTAGCCCCCATTCCGCGGGCCGGGCGCTCCTAACCCATCCGGCCTCACCTAGAAGGCATGGACCCAACCGAGTTGAACATCGGCGTAGGGGATCCACTTCGCCGCGACGTCGAAGCTCTGCAGTCGACTGTAGTGTCCCGCGACTCCCACAAAGACGGGAACGCCCCAGCGGCGCAGCAGGAGCCCGCCGCCCAGGCGGGTGTCGTGGGAGACGGCGCTGCCCGTGCGCCCGTTGATGAAGGTCTGCTGCAGCAACAGGCCGTAGTCCAGGTACGGAAAAACCCCGCCGCCCTGGGACCAGTCGGCACTGAAGAAGTGCCTGAGGATGGCACCGTAGCCGAGTTGCTGGGTCTCGCGCGCTCCGGGATACAGGCGGTAGGCCAACGCCAGCCCGAGATCGAAGCGAGGCGAAATGTGGAAGTCGTAGTTGACGCTCGCGCCGGCGCCGTGGCGGGAGCTCGGCTCGAACGTGTCGCTGAGCAGGACCTGATAGGTCAAGGCCAGCCAGACGCTACGCGTCGGGTGCTCGTCGGCATGAGCTGCCGCTTCGGATGTGCCGGCCACGCAGGACATGGCGGCGAAGAGTGCCGCGAACGGGCGGTTGAGTTGCACGCCGCTGTCAGAGCGCAGTCCGGCGGGCGCGTCAATGCCTTGCGAAGTACGGCTTTGAAGCGAAACGGCTAGCGTCAGGCGACCGACACCTTGCCTGACGTTGGTGCCGGTGTTGGCCGAGGGAGCAAGCTCGGCCGCGCTCCTGGGTAGCGCGCTCCGTCGCTCGGCTTGGTCGCTTCTGCTGCTGGGAAGCGGAAGCGGACCGTCGTCCCCGCGTTGGGTTTCGACTGCACGCTGACCTGGCCGTTCAGCTGTCGCGCGGCGTCGCGCACGGCGCTCATGCCGACACCGCGCCCGGACATTTCGCTGACCGTCTCTCGGGTGGTCAACCCGTCGCTGAAAAGTGCGTCGACGAGATCCTCATCGGTCGCGTAAGCTAGCGCACACTCCGCCGCTTTTGCGCGCACGCGGGCCCAGTCGACACCGCGGCCGTCGTCGCAGAGCTCGATGGTCAAGTGCTCGCCCAGGACGAGCGCGGTGATGCTTAGCCTGCCCTGGGGGGCCTTGGCTGCGGCGACCCTCTGCTCCGGCAGCTCGATGCCATGATCGAGCGCATTGCGCACGACGTGGATGAACGCAGACCAAAATGGGGCCCAGCGCTCGGCCTGGAAGCGTACGTCATTGCCGGCGTTCACCTGTACCTCCAGCCCGCCCTTGCCGAGGCGTTCTGCCAGCCTCTTGGCTTCTTCGGCCACGCGCAGCAAACGCACGCTCCCGCGCTCGAAGCGCAGCCGGTGCAGCATCTCGCCGAGCTGCGCGTGCGGCACGCAGAGAGCTGCGGCCTGTTCCAGCTCCTCGAGCTCCTCGTACGCCAACTCCACCAGCGGCTCCCGCTCGTTGCCTGCCAGGTGCAGCACGCGCTCGGCGAAATGGCGCCAGGTGTTCTGCAGCTCGACGCGCCGAGGCGGTGGGAGCAGCTGCTTCGATTCCAGCATGTGGCTCTCCAGTCGGTGGGCCACTTCCACGACCGAGCTCACGCCGAACACGCCGCAGTTGCCCTTGAGGGTGTGCAAGGCTCGCATGGAAAGCTGCACGCTGCCTGCCTCGCCGCTGACCACCTGGTTGACGAGCGCCTCGGACTCCTTGAAGAACTCGATGAACCCCGTGCGGTCGCTCATCAAGCGTTCGAACACACTGATCACTTCTCTCTGCTCGGCGTCGCGGCGCAATCGCTCCAGCTCCTGCGTCACGTCGGAGATGACCAGCAGCGCGCCCTGCAGATTGCCACTGTCGATGAGGGCCTTGTAGCTCAACTGGTACCAGCTCCCTGCCACCTGGATCTGCCGCGGCATCTGGTCGATGCTGAGCTCGACGGGCAGGATACCTTCGACGACCTGCTCCCAGCCGAGCGA
This sequence comes from Deltaproteobacteria bacterium, assembly GCA_043747815.1. GTDB lineage: Bacteria > Myxococcota_A > Polyangia > Polyangiales > Polyangiaceae > SZUA-265. The sequence continues at coordinate 14,096 of JAYTOL010000193.1, read as the reverse complement.
GAGCGCGTCGCGCAACGTCTCGTCCCCGCGCGACAACTGATCGGCGAAGGCCCCCTCGGCTGTGCCAAACCAATTATTGAACGCCGTCGAGCGCTCGCTCGAGAGCTTGCCGTCGGGTTCGATGGTGGCCAGGCCCTGCTCGACGTTGTCTAGCACGAGCCGCATCGCCTCGTTGCGCCGCTGCAGCGCCGCCGTGCGCTGCTCGACCAGCTTCTCGAGGTTTTCCCGGTGATGCGTCAGCTCTTGATCGCGCCCCTGAATCCCGGCCAGCATCTCGTTGAAGGCGTCGGTCAGGGCGCCGAGCTCATCCTCACTGGTCTTCACGGCGCGGACGCCGTAGTCTTTTTCGCGGCGCACTTTGTCTGCCGCTTCTGCCAGGCTCGCGACCGAGCGCGAGATGGCGCTGGCGATCAGCCCCGCGAGCAGCGCGGAGATCACGATCACGCCGGCACCGAGGCCGTAGGCAAAACGCACCGAGCGCGCCGCCTGTGCCAGCTTGGTCAGCGCCGCCGCCTTGACAGCATCGCTGAGCTCGACTTCCAGCTTGCGGTAGCCGTTAATCTTCGCGGCTTGAGTGTCCGCCCACTCCGCCGCTTTCACGCCAAAGTCATCGCTCACGCTGTCGAGGGCCAGCTTGCGGAGCTCCGCGGTCCGCGTAAACGCCGCAGCTGTCTGGATGTCTCGAAAGCGCTTCGCCACACTATCGGTAGCGTTGACCTCGAGGACGCTGATGTAGTCGGCCTCTTCCGTGGTCAGCGTGACGAGGTCCTTGTACGCACCGGCAGGAAATTCGTTCAATGCGAAGACATGGCTCAAGAGGGCGTGCTCTTGGCTGGCTCGCTCCTTGATCTGCAGCACGGTGACGAGAGCGGAGATCGCGCGCATGAGCTCGCCGTCGTCCGTGAGCTGCGAGAGCGCCGCCGTGGCGCTGATCAGGCTCAGGTTGGTGGCCTTGTAGAAGGCCCAGAGCTCATCGATCGGTTGCCCGCCGCCCAGGGCTGCATTTCGCTCCGCCTGGATGACGTTCAACTTGCCGAGCGCCTGTTGCAGGTCGCGGGCCAGGCGCGGCGGCAAGCTGGAAACCTGGCGCGTAGCCAGGAAGTCGGTGAGCTGCTCGAGCACGGCGTCAGTCTTTGCCAGCTGCGCCGCCACTTCGGCTGCGGCCAGCCTCTTCTCGGCAGCGCGCAGCGACAGCTCGTGGCGTTCGAACTGGAGCTCGTGCACGACCCCGCTCATGCGGGCGGATAGGTGCGCGAGATCCTCGATGGAGCCGAGTGCCGCCGCACTTTCTGCCTGGCGGCGCGCGTCGCGGGCGCTCGAGATGGCAAGGATCAGCGCTCCGATGACGGGTACACCAGCGAGCAGGATCAGCTTCAGACGGATGGGGAGGCGTGTGAGCATGCTGGCCTTCAGCGGCGTCAGGGGTGCCGGACGCAGCTCAAAGGTTCAAGCAAGTGGAAGGGAAGCCCGAGATCTCGGTGCAGGGCCAGTCTGCGGGGCAGGCGCCAGCGTTGGGTTCGCCGTCGAGGCAGAGCGCCTGCGTGCAGACAGAGCCCGAGGGCAGGGGGACGCAGATCGGTGCAATGCCCCCGCAATCGCTGCTGGCGGCGCTGTCGGCGCACGGCTGTCCGAACTCGAAGCCGCTGCCAGCGCTGGGGGCGCCGCTGTCCTCGTCGCCCTCGCCCGCGTCGTCCTCGCCCGCTTCGCCCGCGCTGCCGCCCGCGCCCGCTCCGGCGCCCGCGCTCCCGGCACTTGCAGGGTAGCAGGCGTTAGGGCCGCGCTGTTCCTGACCGGGATCACACGGGTCAGCGTCCTTGCAGCCCAGAGGTAGCCCGAGCAGCATTGCCCCACAACCTAGCGAGGCGGTCACGTCGGTCCAGCTTCTGGTGTTCATCGCGACTCCTTCGAAGGATTCTTGAGAGGGCGGGTCACGGCCCGGTCAACGTCCCGTCCGAGATTTTGGCCACGATTTTTACGCTGGCGTTGACCTCGCTGACTTTCACATACCCCACCGCACCGGCCTTGCTCGCCACCAACTTGAGCACGGCGCTGGTGGTCGAGACGCGGGTCGGCGCCCGCGCGCCACCGCGGATCTTCCGGTCCTGCCAGTAGCGCGCCACGCGATCCAGATTGAGACCGAGCACGGTTTGGTCGAACTCCTGGCGGAGTGGGCTGTCCTCCGGAAGGTTGATGGGTATCGCCTCGCCGGCGCTGTTGCCCCAGCTCGTCTTCGTCGTCTGAAAGATGGGACGCAGCTCGCCGACGCTGACCGATACGATCGGGTTCGCGGTGTTGACGATGACGGCGATAGCTTCGCTGCCGGCCCGCGATGCGGGATTCCACGCTGCGATGGCCACCCCCAAGAGCCCACCCGCAAGCAGTTTGATTGGTGTTGCCATGGTCAAAACGCCAACACGAGCCGGGACAGGATCTGCGTGATATTGTTGAGCGATGCCTCGCCCGGTTGATCGTACAGCCAGTCAAAGAACACGACCTGGCCGGCCTCCGTCTTCAACTGGACTGCCGGGTTGAAGTGAATGTTCAGGCCGCCCCAATAGGCGAAGGCGGCGTCGGCAAGCAGGTCGGGGCCTTGAAACAACTCGAGGCGAACGAGCGGCTCGAGACCGGCCCAGGGCAATTGGTGTGCCACCAATAGGTAAGCGTTGTGCTGCCATCTGTCGGCCTGAAGCGCCACTCCAGGAGCGTTCGGGTTTGCTAGCGCGCGCAGCCCGCGTGTGAAGGTCTGACGGCGAACCATGGCCTCTGCCCGGATGCGCGTGCTGTCGATATCGATGGAGACATCGGCTCCGAGTACGTGCTCGTTGTACTCCCACACCGTCGGCGTGGCGAAGGTGACGGGATTGATGGCCACGAGGTTTACGGCGCGATCACTCGTGGTACCCGTGAAGTAGGAGATGCCGAACGTTGAGTTGAGTGCGCCCGTATCCCTCCGCAGATAGAGCCGGCCGCCGTAGCCAAACTTGTCTTCGAAGTTGAAATTCGAGAGCTCCTGGCGGCCGTTACTGAAGGTGAGCATGTAACCGAGCTCCCATTCGCCGAGGAACGTGTTGCCGTAACCCATGAGGCCCGTCTGCCGGATGGGTATCAAGCGCTGCAGGATGAATTGGGGAAGAGCGGTCGCGATCAGCGTCGGGCTGCCGTGATCCTCGTTCCAGATACCAAACGGGGTGAACCAGTTGCCGAGGCGCAGCTTGAACAGCTGGTGCTCGTTCCATTCGATCCAGGCGCGCTCCAGAACCACGGCGCCTGCCCACATCGGGGCATTGCCGAGAGTGGCATGGGGATCGTAGGAGAAGGTGTCCTTGCGCTGATATTTGCCGGCGATGCCGCCGTACGTGAGGGTGTCGCCGAGCGGCGCATTGGTAAACCGCACCTCGATCAAGCCCCGCCAGTCTTCGATCGGCTGAGCGTCGAAGTACAGGTTGACGTTCCCGATCACGAATGACGTGGAGTTGCTCGGTGCCACGTTGGCGATCAACGACCCCTTGTCGAGCCAAACGTGTTGCACCCCCATGTCGGCGAACCCGTAGATGTTGAGCGCGGCCTCCTTTGGGGCCACCTCTTCTTCGCCATGGGCGAGCGCGGTGGCCTCGGCCTCGTCTTGCCGAATTTGCACCTGTTCGAGCTTGGCTCGGGTCTCCTCCAGAGCTGCCTTCAAGGCGGCCACGTCGGCCGCCATGCCGGCCGTCGAGGCGCCGGCGCTGGTGCCCGCCGTCGGCGGCTGTCCCAGCGCCTCGGCGGGAGGAGGTGGGTCGACCACCGGTGGCGCAGGAGCTCCTGCGGCGCCCGGCAGAGGCGGCTTCGTGTTCACACCGGGTTCTTGGGCACCCGCTTCGGATTCGAGGAGCCCGCAGAGCAACACCAGCCCGCAGAGCAACGCAAGCGGGATACGAGGCACTCGTGGAGCCATGTCAATATTCGCTTTGAGCATATCCCCCCGTCCGGATGCACGCAGTCTGACGCTCGGAGGCGCGCCGGGCAGACTCTGCGAGCTGGGAATGGGCGCACGAACGCCTCGCGGGCCGCGTCGCGTTCGAGCGCCAGCGCACGCGGGCTCGCGCTTCGACGCGAGCTCCAGCGAACGGCACCGAAGCTCGTGCCAGCAACCGCATCTCTACACGGTAAGTCGTTCCTGCCATCCCCCCGGCTCATACGGCCCCTGACCAAGAAAGCCTGCGTGCTCCAGGCTGGAAAAAAAAGAGCTGGCGCGGGTGCCAGGGCCGTCGGGCTGTCGCCGGCGTGACGGACAGCGGACCGTCATTGCGACGCTTGACGAAGCGCTGAGGGCAGGGCTTGCCTCGGTGTAGAGTTTTTAGCGGTGGCGAGGAGCCCGGTAACGAGGCACGGGGACGCGGGACCAATCGGTGTCTGAGCCGAGGTGGAAGCTCTTGTAGGAGGGCTGGTTGTAGGTGGTCTGCTGGCGGGCGACCTCGGCGCGGTACTGCGGGTCGTGCATCAGCGTGTACAGCTTGTGGGGGGTGAGCTCGGTGCTGACGTAGATGCGGATCGCGCTGCTGTCCACGGTGCGGTCTTGGACATCAGCTCCGCGCGCCCGTCTCCGTCATCGGGCAACCTCCCCGACGAGCTCGTGACCATGCTCGCCCGGTGCAATGCTCACTCGCGACACAAGCTCATCGACGTCGAGAGCGCGTTCCCCGACGAGGTCCGCCATGTGCTCGAAACGGTCGCTCAAGCGCAAAACCGAGCCTAACAGCCGCCTCGGCAGCGCCATCGCGTACATGAACAAACACTGGGACGCGATCTCGCTCTTAGGAGCGAAAATAAATTCGCCGCGCCTGAAGAGTGCGAACCGGCGAGGCCGGCTGCGGGAAAAAACGCGGACATCCCTCTTGGACGGCGCCCGCTGGGAACAACGGCCGAAGCGGCCGCAATTCGCCTCTGTACGGCCATGCGCCGTCAAAAAGACTCCGAGCGAGCGTCATCCGTCAGCGTCGCCTCCCGCCGTCGTCAGGGGATGAGCGCCGGATCACTGCACGCGTCGGCGAGGCGATCACAAACGTCGGCGGCCGCGGCTGCGGCACACTCCGTGGTGATGCGCTCGCAGATCCCGGCGAAGAGATCCGTGAACGCATCAGCCACGCAAGCCTTGAACGCCGTACCGAGAACGGCAAAGTCCGACGCCCCAGATGCCGCTGCGCTGACGCTCTCCTTGCACGCCTCGAGCGCGGCCGGGTCCACTCCAGCAGCAACGCCACGGAAGCCCGCGCCCCCTCTGCCCGCGCCCCCTCTGCCCGCGCTGGGCTTGGGTAGACCGTTAAACGCCGATCCCGCTGGTGCGGCGCCGGGCCTGGGCAGACCCATGAACCCCGATCCCCCTGGCCCGCCGCCGGGCGTGGGCAGGGCCCTGGAACCGAACCCGAAGAAGCCTGGCTTGCCGGGAGCTCCTGCATCGCTCAGAGCAGGAGCGACTATGGGGCTGGGGGCGGGTAGACACGCTTTCAAAGCCTCGACGCAGTCGGCGCTGGCGGTTGCGGCCGCCTGGCAGCCTCTGAACTCCTCGAAGCAGGCCTTGGCCTCGTCGAGCGCGCCGCCGAGGCTGCCCTGGGCGGTCGCCAACTCGCTCTCCAGGCTCGCGAGCTCGGCGTCGTTAGGCTTGGGGTCGGACCCTTCCGAGCTGCATCCCGCGAGGCAGGCCAAAACACCTGCAGCGACGAAACCCGGAAAGCACATACAAATTTTCGACATCGTTCTTACTCCCGAGCGCCGATCAGCGCTCATCGTGACTGGATCGTTAGTGAAGAGCCGACTCGATCCATGCGATTGCGTTCGATGAGCGCGGTGCGTGAGGCGACACGGCGCCGGGCCCGGCAAGCCCCTCCCGGTGGGAGCACGTCACATCGCATCGAGCCGATTCTTCATCAGCATTGGGGTGTCGACGCCACCGAACGGATCAGTGCCCATGTCAATTATTGACAGGAGGCCTCCGCAAACGTGTCCGCGTCACCGGCCATGCCGAAGCCTGCGAGGTCTGACGGGTGAGGCAGGAGGTCGGAATTGCACGCTCCAGCGTCACCGGCGGCGCCGCCGGTGCTGAGACCACACACCCCGAGCTGTCGCAACAACCTGAGAGCGTGAGAGCAGCGCCCGTCTGTGGGTTGCCCAGGGTCTGTTCCGTACAACGCGGGTCCGGCACGACGATCTCTGCGATAGCGCCGTCCGCGTGAAAATCGTTACGTCGCTCCAGCCGCTTCGGATAGTTGTGCCGATCGGGTACCCAGGGGCCCCAAATGCAAAAATCGGCGCCCCACGCTGATCCCTTTCGCTGGTCTCAGTGCACTCTAAGTTCCATCGACCTTCCATCAACGGCCCCGTGAAGGAGAGAGAGACCGATCATGCGAATGGCCGACCCGAAACGTTGGCTCGGCTGGCGGCTACGGGCGATCCTGCGGCCACTGCTGAGCTTTTGCGCTTGGTGGCCCCCGCCATGTTTCGAGTCGTCCGCGGAGTGATGGGTCCGCGCTCCGCGGATACCGATGATGCGCTGCAGCAGGCCCTCATCAGTCTGATCCACGCCTTGCCGGCATTTCGCGGCGAGTGCGAGCCAGCGGGGTATGCGTGTCGAATCGCGTTCCGAGTTGCTCTCACCGTGCGCAAGCGCGGACGGCGCGTCCAGAACGAACGCGAGCGAATGGTGGCCGATCGGCTCCATGATGCAACACCCGTGGCGATACCCTTTGAAGCAGCGCGCAGGACTTCGCTCCTGCGCGGCTTGCTCGATGAGCTGCCGACGGAACAGGCCGAAGCCCTGGCCATGCGTACGATTCTCGGTTGGTCACGTGAGGAGATCGCCCGGTCGAGCGGAGTGCCGGTCAACACCGTGCGCAGCCGACTCAGGCTGGCCAAGGAGGCGCTTCGGCGTAAGATCGAGGGCGATCCTGCGCTCGCTGAAGAATTGGGGATAAGGCCGTGAATACCATCGACGTTCATCCCGACGACCTGCTCGAGCGCGAGGTGGCGGGGACGCTATCTGCCGCGGACGCGCGGCGGCTCGCGGCGCACGTCGCCCACTGCGCGAGCTGCCGACTCGAGCGCCAGCTGCGAGCCGACTTCGACCAGGAGCTCGGGCTTCAGACCGCGCCCGTCATGCTGCAGGCGTTGGTCGTTAGCGCACTGCGCGCGGCGCAACCTCCTGGCGCCTCCGACGCGCGCGGGACCAATGCCCGTCAGAGTCTCGCCGTGCGCCGCCCGGGGCGTCGCATCGCGGCTCTACTCGCCGTGGGCGTGGCGCTCAGCGCCGGCCTGGCTGCGGCTCGCCCGGACCTTGCCGGGCGGGCGCTCGAGTTCGTGAGCGAACGGGTCGCGAGGGTGCTTTATGGCGGCCCTGGCTGGCAAGCGAGCGCACCGCGCGCCCCGGCATCACTTTCCGAGCCGATCGCTCCCGGCGAGGCAGCCATAGGCGCCGCTCTGGCGCCCCCGAGCATCGTCGTTGCCGATCGAGCTGAGCTGGGAGCCGCCGATCGAGCGCAGCTGGCTCGGCCCGTCCCGCCCCCCGCCGCCCGAAGCAGCCCGGTTTCGACGAGCGGCGCCGGAGCGACGCGGCCCGAGCTGCCCGCTCCCTCGCCTTCAGCGATGCTCGACTCGCACCCGCGCCCCTCGCCACGGGTGGAGGCCGGATCGTTGCCCACCCCACAGCGGCGGGTCGAAGCCACAGCCATCAAAGCCACAGCCATCAATCGAAGAGGTGCGCCGGCGCGTGATCCGGTTTCTCCTCGTCTAGAACCGTCGAGCGCGGAGGTCGAGCCGCCGCGCAACGACGTGCCTGCCGACGACGCGGCCCGCCTCTTCGACCGCGCCAATGCGGCGCGCCGCCGGGGGCCGGGGGCCGAAGGCCTGTATCGTGAGCTTCAGGCTCGTTTTCCTGAGAGCGTCGAGGCTCGGCTGTCCTTCCCTATCCTTGGGCGCATGCAGCTCGACGCTGGCAATGCCGCTAGCGCCATCGCGAGCTTCGAGACCTACCTGCTTACGGGTGACCGCGCCCTGCGCGAGCAGGCGATGGCTGGTCGGGCCCTCGCCTGGGGTCGCCTCGGAGACCGCGAGCGAGAATGCCAGAGTTGGCTCGCCTTGCTCGGCGCATTCCCCCGGTCATCGTACGCCGTCCTTGCACGCGGCCGCCTGGCGGGGGATCGACGCTAGATGCGACGTCGGACGCAGCGAACTGCGCGCCGGCGCGGAGCTCCGCTGGGCATCATCTGCCCCATCGCGGTCACATTGATCCTCCTCCGATCCATCGCCGCGAGCTCCGCCCCACTGCGGGCTGCACCCGCGGACGTGATCGTCCTCCAAAACCAGCTGCCCGAACCTAACCGTGCACTGCTCGAGGCCTCGCTGCGCGAGCTCTTGGCACGCCTCGATCTACGCCTCGTCGACGCCAGCGCGGCGCCGGATGGCGCCACGCTGGCCCACGTCACCGTCGAGCCTCTCGAAGGCGCCGTAATCGTGAGCGTGCACGCGCAGGGAGCCTCGGCGTCGCCCGTGCGCTATCGCGTGGAGCGGACCTCGGATGAGCTGCTCAGCGAAACGCTGGCGCACGTCATTCTCGGCGCTGTGGAACCGTACAAGGCAACGCTGGGCAGCGTCGAAGCGCCCCATCCGGATAGCCCTCACAAAGCGGCGCGAGCAGCCGACGCAGCCATCGGCGCCGCAGCGATGGTTGACCCCAGCTGGTGGCTCGGGGCTCGCGGAGGGCCCGTGCTGAGCGCCTCTGATAGACTGGGGGCGGTATTTGGGGTCGCCTTCGGCGTCACGCTGCCAGCCGTTTGGCGCCCGTCGGCTGCGCTCGAGGCCGCGTACTGGGTTCCATCCCGCGTCACGCACGACGCCGTGCAGGCCGACTTGTCGCGCTTCGGCGGGCGCCTGCGAGTTCGCGTGGAGCCGCTGTCGGGCGAGCGCGCCGCGCTCCAGCTCGGGCTCTCGGGGGGCGCCGAGCTCGTGGCTTTGTCGCCGCGCTCGCCGAGTCCGAGAGCGGCGCGCCGTAGCGCACGCCTGCAACCGCTGCTGGGTGGCTCCTTTGCCGGTGTGGTGCGCCTTACGGCGAGCATCGACGTCGTGGCCGCCCTGGGCCTCGATCTCGAGCTCGCTCCACGTCGTTGGGTGGTGCAGAGCGGTTCCGAACAGAGCTCGTTCTTTGAGACTGCTCACGTGATCCCGTCCGCCTCGTTGGGGTTTGAATGGCGGATGCTCGGCGGCGAGCCCGACGCACGCGTCCAAGAGCCTGAAAGCGCCGTATGGACAGAGCCGCGTTAGCCGCGTTTCTCGCTGCCCTGCATATCGGCTGTCCCGTCGAGGACATCGTCTTCGTCGTGAGCGATACGCCAGAGCCCGACGCCGGCGCTGGCAACACGGAAGGCCGCGTCTGCACCCAGTCAGAGGAGTGCGACGTGGGTGAAGACTGCGAGCTGGCGGATCGCCAAAGTATGGTTCGGGTGTGCCGCCCACTTTCGAGCCCGTGTGAGCCGATGGCGAGCATCGTCTGCGGCTCCGACGGCGTGACGTACTTCAACGATTGTTGGCGCCAGGCGCTAGGTGTGCCCGCAGCCACACCGGGCGAGTGCCAGCGGGACGCTGAGCTCTGCGGCCGTGTCGACGATGATACGTGCCCCAACGGCGCATTCTGCGCCAAGCTCTTCCCATTGGCAGCAACCGGGATCTTTTCGCTCGGAGCAGCGCGCCTTTCGGAGCTACCAGGTAGCTGCTGGTGGGTGCCTCGTGACTGCGGCCCAGAGCTCGGTGCCGATCGTGTGTTGTCGAGCGCGGGAGGTTGCACCGATCTCTGTACGGCGGTTCGTAGCGAGGTGCCTCATTTGGTCGGAGTCCGCGCGTGTACGCCGTGAGAGCCTGAGGGGATCACTCCGCTAGAGGGCACCTGTAAGTCAAAAGTATCCCTATCGGGATCGAGCACTCCGCCGAGGCGCTGATATCTCTTCGGGCACTGGCCGGAAGTGCAATCTCACGATGGTGGTTCGGGCTCGGAACACCGCGTACACTGGGCGACTCAGCATCGCGCTGGGCCGCTAGTGGGGATCGCCCCGTATACAAACCCAGCCAACGCTCCAGAGGCGTGCGGGGCATGCAAGATCTATTCAAATGCACGCAGGCTGCGTCCTGAAAAACCGTGACTATCGATCGCTTACGAGTTGCCAGACCAAGTTCAGACGGATACACGAGAGCTAATCCGGGCGAGCGTCACTGCGTGAACGCATTGCAATCGAACACTCTCTCGCATATCGCCGCCCGCAAGGGCGACCAATCACGCTACCGAGGCGTGCGCAAAAGACCTGCGGCGTGCGGCAACGATCGCGGCCCCTGTCCCCGGAGTCCAGACAATGAAGATGGCTGGTTGGCAAGACGAGTGAGGGGATGCCCGGGACGGCCCACGAGCTATTGCTGGTCGCTGGCTCGCGACATCGCTTTTCGCCCGAGCCGGCGGCTCAGTCGCGCCACGACCTGCTCCTCTGGTTGCGCCGCGGTTCGCAGCAGCTCGACGTGCCCTCGGGTGGGGACTGTTGAGGAGCGCCCGGAATGATGGAAGCGTCCTCCAAGGGCCGGACGAAGGGCGCCGGATCGCGAGACGACGTGCGGCGCAAGCTCGGGATCGACGGGCGCGGGCGGCGCCGTGGCCTGCATCTCGTGATCGGCGGGGCCACGCTCTTGGCCGTCGTGATCGGCGCCCACACGTATTGGCAGCGGCGGGGCGACAGACTGGCACCGAAGTACCGAACCGAAGAGGTGGTGCGCACCGACGTGCGCGTCACGGTCGCTGCCACGGGCCACCTGGAGGGAATCAATACGGTCGAGGTCGGCGCCGAGGTGACCGGTAGGGTGCTCCGGGTCCTTGTCGGCTACAACGATCGGATCGAGAAGGGTCAAGAGCTCGCCGAAATCGACCCTGAGCAGCTGCACGCCGCCGTCGACGAGGCGCGCGCGCAGTTGCTATCCGCCGGAGCCAACATCAAGACGGCGGACGCGACGCTGCTGGAGGCGCGACAAGCCCGTGACCGGGCGCTCGAGCAGGTCAAATCCGGCCTGGTCGCAACCCAGGAGCTCGAGACGGCTCAGGCCGCTGCGGCGCGCGCTGAAGCCAGTCGCGCGGGCTCACGCGCCAGCGCAGAGCTCGCGCGGGCCTCGCTCAAGTCTGCCCTATCCAGGCTCGACAAGACGAAGATCAGAGCGCCGATCGACGGCATCGTGCTCGCACGGCTCGTCGAGCCCGGCCAGACCGTCACGGCCGGCTTTCAGACTCCAGTGCTCTTCAAGCTCGCCGAAGACCTGACTCAGCTCGAGCTCCACGTCGACGTCGATGAAGCGGACATCAGTCGCGTGCGGGAGCAAATGGTGGGTTTTTTTACGGTCGATGCGTACCCGGGGCGGGAGTTTACAACCTGCATCCTGTCTCTGCGCAACGACCCGCAGACGTTACAGAACGTGGTCACGTACGAGGGCGTGTTGTCCGTGGACAACAGGAGCCGCGAGCTCAGGCCCGGGATGACGGCAACGGCCACCATCGTGAGCGAAACGATCCACGACGCGCTGGTCATTCCCAACGCCGCGCTACGCTTCGCGCCGCCTGCGCTGGCGGGAGCTGCCGCTCGAGGTCCCGCCGAGTTGGCGCTGCGCGGAGCCGACAAGCGCGTGTACGTCCTGCAAGGCCAGGTGCTCTCGCCCGTCTCCGTCAAGGTCGGCGCGAGTGATGGGCACGTGACCGAGGTCCTCGGGGATTCGCTGAAACTTGGTGCCGAGGTGATCGTCGATGTCGTCCCGCAGTGACAATCCCGGGGCGCCGCTCGTCGAGCTACGCCAGGTCGAGAAGGTCTACGGCGCCGGTGATGCCGAAGTGCGAGCGCTCGGCGGGGTCAGTTTTGCGATCGGAGACGGCGAGCTCGTGGCGGTCATCGGCGCGAGCGGGTCGGGCAAGTCGACGGCGATGAACGTCCTCGGAGCGCTCGACAAGCCCACCTCGGGCGCGTACCTTTTTCGAGGCATCGATACGAGCGACCTGAGCGCGAACTCGCTAGCGCTCCTCCGGCGTCACTACATCGGGTTCGTCTTTCAGGGCTTCAACCTGCTAGCGCGCACGAGCGCCGTCGAGAACGTGGAGCTGCCGCTCGTCTACCGGCGTGTTCCCACAAGAGAGCGCAGACAGCTGGCACTCGACGCGCTCCACTCGGTGGGCCTCGAAGGGCGTGAGCACCACGCCCCGAACGAGCTCTCCGGCGGGCAGCAACAGCGCGTAGCCATCGCCCGTGCCATCGTCACGAACCCAGCACTCGTGCTCGCCGACGAGCCCACCGGCAACCTCGACAGCGTTCGCAAAGGTGAGATCATGAGGTTGCTCTCCGAGCTAAACAGGACTCGAGGCATCAGCGTGGTGATGGTGACACACGAGCCGGACATCGCGGGTTGGGCGCGCCGCATCATCGAGTTCAGGGATGGCCTCGTGATCCGAGACGCAGCGAACATTCCCAACGAGGCCTGATGTGGGTCGTGACCTTCCTGATGGCCCTGCGCGCCATCCGACGGAACACTCTCCGCTCGGCGCTCACCACGCTGGGCATCGTCATCGGCGTCGCCTCGGTGATCGCACTGGTGACGCTGGGTCAGTCGGCGAGCACCCGGGTCTCGAGCGAGATCTCGAGCCTTGGAACAAACATGCTGATCATCTCCCGCGGCGCCGCACGGCAGGGGCCCGTCAGCGTCAGCGCGCGCGCGTTCGACATGAGCGACGTGCGCGCCATGCTGCGCGAGGTGCCCGACCTCTCGGGCCTGGCTCCCGTCACGAGCGGCGGCGTGCTCGCCGTGTACGGCAACGCAAACTACAGTACGATCGCGAACGGCTCCACGAACGACTTCTTCCCCGTGCGCAACTTTCGGCTCGTATCCGGGCGCGACTTTTCCGATCCGGAGCTCACCGGGGGAACACCCGTGTGTATTCTCGGAGAAACGGTGCGCCGGGAGCTCTTCGGCGCGCAGAGTCCGATCGGCGCGACGATCCGCCTCGGTGCGGTCGCTTGCCAGGTGATCGGCCTGCTCGAGCCCAAGGGCAAGTCGACGTTCGGGCAGGATCAGGATGACTTTCTGGTCATGCCCATCCGGGCTGTCCAGCGCCGGATCGTAGGCAACAGCGAGGTGGGCACCATTTTTGCCACGGTCTCGGACGAGTCTGCGATGACGCGAACGAAGGCCAATGTCCAGGCGGTGCTGCAGGAGCGCCGGCGCCTTCAACCGGGTCAGAAAGACGACTTCACTGTCGATGACACACGCGAGATCGCCAAGACGGTCGGCAACGTTACCAGCATCCTCACTGCGCTCCTTGGAGCCGTCGCCGCCGTGAGCCTGCTCGTCGGGGGCATCGGGATCATGAATATCATGCTGGTATCCGTCACCGAGCGGACGCGCGAGATAGGCATACGCCTGGCCATCGGCGCGCTCGGTCGAGAGGTGCTGCTGCAGTTCCTCGTCGAGGCTATCTTCCTGTGCGCCATCGGCGGCGCGCTCGGGGTGCTGCTCGGGCTCGGAGGCTCCTTTTTGGCCGCGCGGGCGCTGGGCTTTCCTTTCGCCGTCGATCTCGTGGTCGTCGGCGGCGCGTTTACCTTTGCAGCAGCCTTTGGCATCGTCTTCGGCTTCATCCCCGCGCGAAAGGCGGCAGGCTTGAACCCCATCGAGGCGTTGCGCCATGAGTGATCGACAGCGGCTTCCGTTGCCGTCGTTCGGCCGTCTAAAGCTATGTGGAATGCGCTCGTGCTGCGATAGCCCAGCTCGCCAGCAACCTGCTTGACGACAACGCCGTTACGCAGCATCTTCCGGGCAACCTCCAGCCGGCTTTCCGCCAAGATGCTCTTGAAGTGCAGCCCTTCGCTGGCAAGATGTCACCGCAGGGACCGCACGCCCACCCCGAGCTCGCGGCACGACGCGCCCGGCTCGGTGCGGACGGTTCGTCGCTATTGTTTTAACGAAACGAATAGCCGATCGCGAGCGAGATGACGATGCTGCTGCGGAAGGCGATGGCGAAGCCGCGCTTCTCCTCTTCCGTCGGCTCACCGGTGATGATGACGACGTTG
>JAYTOL010000192.1:0-60118 GCA_043747815.1 Deltaproteobacteria bacterium | reverse complement strand
CGCGGTGATCACCGGTTCGCGGCCCATTCTGGGCAGCCCCGCGCAGGGGTTGGAGGTGTCTCAATCCGCTCCGCGGTGATCACCGGTTCGCGGCAGGTTTACGACCTCGGTGTAGAGCACGACGACGAGTTGTCTCAATCCGCTCCGCGGTGATCACCGGTTCGCGGCTACCTTGTTCGTGGAGGAGGTCCACCGCAACGCGTGTCTCAATCCGCTCCGCGGTGATCACCGGTTCGCGGCCTGGTTCATCAAGCACGAACGCGAATAGAGGACAGTCTCAATCCGCTCCGCGGTGATCACCGGTTCGCGGCTTTCAAAGTACTGAAGTTGGAGGTCCTGCCGCAAGTCTCAATCCGCTCCGCGGTGATCACCGGTTCGCGGCCACGGACCGGACCGAAGCATCGTTCAGGGTTGTCTCAATCCGCTCCGCGGTGATCACCGGTTCGCGGCACGACGAAGCTGGATGAAATGCCGAGAGATTGTCTCAATCCGCTCCGCGGTGATCACCGGTTCGCGGCATCACGACTTCGTCGAATATGTCGGGGCAGTCCGCAAAGGTCTCAATCCGCTCCGCGGTGATCACCGGTTCGCGGCTCCCCATCCAATTACCACAACGTCTTCGCGAACTTGGCGCGAGTTTTTTCACCGCTCTCGCTATCTGCCTGGCCGGCGTGCTCAAGATGCGCTGAATTCTCAGACTAAACTATCGAAACTATAGGCCTTCACCGCTGATCCCTCCCGGACCACTCCGCGCGGACCCCTACCGCGTCACAAAAATGTGCTCCCTAATCCTACATGGCGCGGGGGATGCCTCGCTCCCCAAAATGAAGCGAGACCTGGCCCCCAGAGAAGCGTCGCCCGCGCCTGCCAACGAGCCCGCCATTTAGATCCGGAGCGCCGCTAAACGACCGGAGCTTCAGTTGTCAAGGAACGGCGTAGGTGCGGAACACCGGCGGATATTCATATCAAGAAATAGGTCACGTCTTCAACGGGGGCACGCGGTCGACCCAAACACTTGATCTTGCGTTCCTCGCCCGCAGAGATTCTGTAGAGCAGGAGCTGATCCTCGGTTTCATCGATGATCTTTCGCGCTCGCGCGGTGACTTCACGCTCTTCTTTCGCGCTCAGCCGTGCCTCAAAGACACTCTTTTGCATGGGGGCGCCATATTGCTCGAGCAATGCATGGAGCTTTGCTCGCCGGCGGTCACACGCGACGTCGTAGGTCAAGAGAAAGAGCTGGCTCACGCTGGCCCCCGCTGGATCGCCTCGACCAGCGTTGGAGTGGTCACCGGGGCGTCGGCTTCCGCTGGCGTCGCGATCGAGTCGAGCAGTGGTGCCGCCGTCGGCCGAGAGTCGCTTGCTTCGGCAGCGTCGTCGTCGCCTTCGTCTGCCGCGGGCACGAGCGGCAAAATGAGATCGGTTGTGCCGCCGAGCACGACGTTCAACATGGCGCGCGCCGCTGCGTCGATGAGCCAGCGTGGGGGTGCTAGGGCTTTGCCGCCTGCCCCACGCCGATTCATGTACGCTTCGTAGGCTTCGAGCAGCTTGCGCCGACCGGCGTTCGTCAACAGCACGGCTCCGCCACGGCCCGGTTCGAAGTCTTCGGCTCCGAGCGTGCCTTGTTTGACAATTTGGAGCACAAACGAGTCGGCGATGAGTGCGCGGTAGGGTTCCATCAGGTCCGACGCCAGGGCTGGGTGATTTCTCGATACCTCATGCAACAGAGCTGGGCTCGGGTCGAGGCCGTGAGCCAAGAGCGCGGTTTGCATCTCGCCAAACAGGAGGGAGTAGGTGAACGACAGTAGGCTGTTGATGCGGTCTTTGGGAGGCCGCCGGCTGCGCTTCGAAAATGCAAAACTCTCCACCCGGATGCGAGTGGCGTAACCTTGATAGTACGCGGCGGTGGCAGCCCCTTCGTAGCCGCGCAGCTGCTCGGTGGTTTCGCAGCTGGGCAGTTTGCTACCGATGCTGTCGAGTTGCTCGAGCGCGTCGCGAGCCGCGGCCGTGTTGACGAGTCGGCGGCGCATGGCGGCCAGCTTGGCTGCCACGATTTGTCGGGCAAGGTGGAGGCGCGTCGCGGGGGTCGTGAGCAAGTGATATTGCGCGCGTAGGCGCAATGGGTGAGGTAAGCCGGAAGCGACCAGCGCGCCGTAGGCTCTGCCCCTGCCCACGAAGAAAAACACAGGGATGTGATAGGCGACGCAGCAGGAGATAAAGCCGCTCGAAACGGAGAGGTGCGTCAACACCACCACCCGTTCGACGCGGCGCAGGGGCACTTCGAGCAGCTTCTCGCGGTGGCGCGCCAGCACGATCATGCCGCCCTGAATTCGCACATACAGCCCTGGTTCCGTGATGTACAGCGTCCGGCGCTTCACGCTGGGGTAGAGCGGAACGGGATCGCCCGATGCATTGGCAGCCATCGGAGCTGCTGCCTTGGGGCCTTGGCTCACTTTTCGGTAGACGCCGTGTGCGTCCACCGCGTGGCCCAGGTACACGACAGGCGCACCCGCATAGTCTACATAACGCAGTTTACTCTCACGGACCTCGAACCCGGAGTGTGTGAGGGCTGCACGCAGATGAGCCTCGGCGCTCTCTCGTTCGGCGAAGCTCTGGCACGCGAGGGCCAGGTCATCTCCGTAACGCAAATAGGTTCCCGGTTGGTTTAGCATGGCGCGGTCCACGCTCGTCAGCACGAGGTTCGATAGGCTGGGCGACAGGGGGCGCCCGAGCGGCAACCCGCGCGTGGCGTACGAGAACACTCCGTCCCGCCGCGTGGGTGCGGCGACCAACGCCATCACAATCGCCACGAGCCGAGGCGGCAGAAAGGCGGAGAGCCCCTCGCGCAGCAGTGGGTGGCTCACGGAGGGGAAGAACTCCTTAATGTCCAAGAAAGCGAGGTAAGCGCGCTGATCTCGCAGGCTGTCCTTCAATGCAAGCGCGGCGGTGAGCGTGCTCCGACCGCGCACGTAACCGTGGACGGCCGCCGTGAGCTGGCCCTTCAAGTGGCGATCGATGTTGGGTCGTATTGCCTCTTCGATGACGCGATCTGCCGGGCGCGGGGAGGTGATTTCGCGCTGGCGGTCACCACTGTGTGTGACAAACACGTCGAGCGGTTCGGCCTGAAAAGGTTCTAGCGCCAAGCGATCACGCGCGGCTTCGACGGCGGCCAGCCAGTGCTCCTCGGGTTTGTCGCGGTCTCGGTTGCGCAGCCGTTCGACGGCGCCCACGAGCTCTTGCAGGGAAATGGCAGGGGCGGAGTCTGGTTGGACACCGCCCGTCGAGCTCGAGTCACTGGCCATCCCGTGTTAACTGCGTCCCGCACGCGCCGTTACAAATGGTCTCCCAGCGTATCGACGACGAATCGTTCGCCGTCGTAGTGGCCAAACAAGCGGCGCGCGTCGGCGTCGCTCCAGGCGTACAGCTCGTGAGTGGAAGGCAGCTGGGCTGTGGTTTGGAGTTTCTTCAGGCTGTGGGCTTTACGCAATGCGACGCCCTGGTCCAAGTAGGCTGCCAGATCGTCGAGGGCTTCGTTGACGTGCACGCGGCGGTCGTTGGGTAGGCTTTGGAACGACTTTTTTACGGCCTCTTGAACGATGAGCTTGGGCGATAGTGGCTCGTGCAGTGCCTCGGCAAGCAGGGTACCTTTGACGCGCTTCCACACCACGTCTCCCCAGAATGCGGTGGAGACCTGGTCGGCATCCACTAAAAGCAGCGCATCGGGTGCTCGCCCTATCTCTTCTCGCCGCACGGTGTATCCCGCCTGGATCTTGCGGAAGAGCTGGAGGTGATCTCGAATCCCCATGGCGTCCGCCCATTGGACGGGCAGGCGGGGGATCTGCATGAGCTCGTCGGCATTGTCGAACAAGAACACGCAGCGGTCGGCACACAGCGCGCCGAGCGCCTGCAGGTAGCCGTTGATGGACTTGAAGCCGCCGGTGAGGTTGAACACCACGGTCCAACCTGGATGTCCTTCGACGACGTCGATGATGTCTTGGGTGAGGTCGGAGAGAGCCGATTGGAAGTTGGCCAAGCTGTCCGTGCGCAGCCCAGGTCGGGAGATCGGCACGACCACCTGTTTTGTCGCGACGAGTACCTCGCGCACCAGGTCTGCCGAGCGTTCACCCACGTCAGTATCGGTGTGAACCAAATAGTGTTGCACGCGCCGGGGTTCCCACTCCGCCAGGATGGCGCACGTGCCGTTGATCTCGGCGCTCATGCGCCGCTGCTCGGCCTCATTCGCCTGGAGTAGCTTCTCGCGCCGCGAGGCCACGTGCTCTTCGAGCCGGCGCGCGTCGTCAGCGGTGAGTCCGCGCTTGTTCGCATTATCTCGGAGCCACTCGCTGAGCTCCCGAGGCGCGCCGTTCGTGAGTAGGCTGGTGCCGCAGGTGCTCAGGAGCAGGAGTTTTCCGTTTTTTAGATTTCCGGTTCTCATGGTTTCCCTTTTTCGCGGCCGAGCTCCGCGAGCAGAGCCACGCGCTCGGCGGCGCGTTTCGGGCTGTTGAGGCGCTTTTCGATCTCCCTCGCGACGATTCGCTTTTCCGGGTCCGCGAGCTCGCGCAGCGCTCCGATACGCAGCCGAATCTCCTCGACCAAGGCTTTCTGCCCTTCTTTCGGTTGCTTCTCGAGCCAAGCGAGGAACTCGTCGAGCGCCGGGCTTTTCGTGGGCGCCTTGCTCAGGCGACCCCCACCCAGGGCGGCGAGGCGCCCGTAGCCCGCTGACGTCTTGCCGCCTACGCCCCAATCCTCGAGCGTCTGAACGAGCAGATGCCGCGCGAGCTGGGTCCATTCGCTCGGTCCACTCAACGCGAGGAGAAAGCACGTTCCCGGCCGCACGCTGAGAAAGCGGACGGGGTTGGGCAAATCGTAGTCGTTGGGTAGGGATCGACCCTCGCCTTGGTAGTACTCCTGCTGATGCACCGTGAGCACGTCGGTCGCGAAGGGGCAGTGGCTTGCTGCTTTCTCGTCCCACACGTACAACGCATCGTGGAAGGTGACGAGGCCTCGAGCGGCGCCGACGTGCTTCGCCTGCGCCGCGTTCTCCAATAGCGTCGCATCGGCTTCGTCCAGATCGGCGTCGGGCGCGCCAAACAGCCCGCGGTGGACCTTGCCTGGCCCATGCAGAATGCGCCGGCCGTCGCTGTCGCGAATCGGTCCTCGATAGTGCGCGCGGTTTGCAGCGTCCCCTTCGAGCTCCGGCCCGAATGCTGGCAAGTGGGGATCGTCCGGGCCGTACACGGCATCCACGTAATGTGCGAGCAGGCCTTTGAGCGCCGAGCCCAAGATGATCGGCACGCCCCAGGTGTGATGTACGCTCAAGCCGACCTCGGTCGCACTTGGATTGCCGTGGCCAATCAGCAGGCGGCTCGTGAGTTTCACCTCCTGCGTGCAGGCGCCGGCAAAACTATCCCTCCAACGCCGATAGAACTGAGCGTAGTCGGGTGACACGCTGATCGTTTCCAGGTCGCGAAACCAATCGGCGCTCTGCGTGTCGGGTACCTTGCCCGACGAGTCCACCGGCGCCCACGCGTCGTAAGCGAGGCCCAGGTGCTCCGGGAGCGGCTTTCGAGGCAGTGCCGCGCGCATGCTCTATTTGCCCTCGAAGCTGGCCTGAGCGGCTCGTTTGAGCCAGGCTGCCACACGCAATAGCTCCCGCGTCGCGTGCATGTAGTCTTCCACCGGAAGTGCACGCACCTCGGCCGGCAACGTGTCCTGGGTAGCGCCTTCGAGCCCAGGGACTCCGGCGGACGCCAGGTGATCCCGCACGACCATGCCCACGGGGCCCGATCGTTCTAGCCTGGCCATGGCCGCGACGAGCCCGCTCCGGCGAATGGTGGCGCCGAGGTCGTTGATCGTCGTTTTGTACGCCTCAGGATCTGTGACTTGGGCGATGCTGCGATAGGCGTGCAAGGCTCGGCGTTGGTCACCGGCGAGGCCTATCGCAGGGCTCTCGTCGGGCTGTCCAGGTCGCGCTGAGGGGGGGATCGGCGCGGGCGGCTTGGACGCGGGCGGCTTGGACGCGGGCGGCTTGGGCGGCTGGGGCAGGTTTTTGGAGGCTGTTTTGGGCGGGGGATAGCGTGAATCCTTGCGGCTCATGCTGCCTCCTCGCGCAGTCCGATCAAACGGCAACGCCCCCGCCCGATGGTCGCTTTGCCGCCGAACTGAAGCGTGCGTTCGCGGCCCAGCGCAAATTCGAGCACGTCGTGCGGTTTCATCTCCACGCGGGGCCGCCGGCTGCGGTCAGCGCCACACAGGCCGATCAGAACGGTTTCGGGGGGCAGACTTTCCTCGAGCCAGAGGGCGCCTGCTGCCGCCGTCCGCGTCTCTTCCTGCAGGCGGATGCGCGCGTCCACCTGGGTTGCCGTTTCCCAGAAGAACGTCATCGTCTCGTCATCGTCTCGTCATCGACGATGGTGAAGCGTTTCTCAAAAACGCTCAGGTCCACGGGCGATATGTGTCGCGCGAGGAGCTGTATCCAGGCGTCTAACTCCGAGCTGGTTCGGGCACGCAGATCCAGGTCTTCCAAGTAGACGTAGCCTTTTTCGTGCAGGCACGCGCTCTGCGGCGGAACGAGCGCTCCGCAGCCGTCGAGCGTGGGCACGGTCAGGGACCGCGCGCTGGGAGCGGCTTGGGCCTCGGTCAGATCGCGGAGCGCCAGCGTCAACAACAAAGGTGACGTGACCCAGGCGAACGTCCCGCGAATGCTGCGCACCGGTAAGAACAGGAGCCGCGCATCCCCCACGACGAGGGCACCGGCGTGTTCGCTGGCGTTGTGCGTATCGGGTCCAAATACCGCCTGTAAGCGCTCGGGCTCACCGTCTTGGCGGCGCGCGTCCCGCAGCACGCCTTTGATTGAAGAACCGGGTGCAAAGGGTATCCCCATCGCCTTCAGCCGTGCGATGGGCAGGTCAATCACGTCCACGCCTTGCCCGGTACCGGCATGCAGGGGGGAGAGGGCATGGATCAAAAAAGGCATCATCAACATAGCTATCCTCGGTCTGGAGCCCAGGGCCCCGGTACGACGCGGCCAAAACCTTCGTGTTGACGAGAGCCGAGCGCGCTGAGCCAGAGCCGTTGCGCGTCGGTCGCGTCAAAGGGCTGGCCGTCGCTCTTCTCGAAGAAATAGACGGCCCCGCTCGGCACGAGGCGCGACGTGGGCTTGGGTTGGCTCGCCACCATGTCCCAGCCTGAAATGTGGATGGGGCGCGGCACCAAGGCGGCTCGCAACGTGACCTCCGCCTGAAGTGCCCCGAGCTGCCCCCGGTACTCTTTGCCGTGCCGAACCAACCCGTCCGGCAACCAGCCGCGTCCAAACTCGGCGGGAGTGGTGAGCACGACGCGCAGGCCCGCGCTCTGATTGCAGGCGCCGAGCAATGCTGCAGGCGCCTCGAATAATTGGGCCGGCAGATTTTGGATACGCGCCAAGCGCCCGTCCGAGCCCAACGTCGCTACCCGCGGCGCCATGCTCTGCGTCCCGGCGACCTCGCAACCGAGCGCCCACTCGGCGGCGGTGGTTCCGAGCGTGGGATCACCGAAAACGCTGCTCCCATCGAGCGTCTCCATCACATCGTGCGAGAACAAGACGCCATCGTCAGCGGTCTGCTCTTCGGCGCGAATGCCGACGTGAGCTTGGACTCTGCGCTTGGGCTGGAGCCGCTCCAAAGTGGCCGTCACGTCGCCGCCCATGAGCCAACGCATGAACACCTGGTCTTGCCACCACGCTGGCGCTGCCAACGGCTTCGACGGGTCCGTCAGGTTTGGCACCCACAGAGCTTCGCGCGCCTCGTCGTCATCCGTGCCCAAGGTTGCTGCGCGCGGCGGACGCGGCCGCAAGCGCACGACGTTCGGGTGGCCTTCGAGCCAGAGCGCGTCTTTGGGCACGGGCCAAACGCGATCGGCCGCGGACCAGTCCCGAGCCATCGGCCGCCGCAGGGCGAAGCTGGCCCCCAAGGTGATGCCCGCGGTGCGTTGCCGCCACGCCTCGCCGTCGAGCCGCTCGCCACTGGCCTCGAGCGTGCGGCCACAGGCAGTGCGCACGGCCCCGAGCAAGGTCGATGGGTGCGGCCATTCGAGCGTGTGGCCGCGGCCCGAAGAGCTGGTGTGCCAGCCCCGACCGTCTTTGCAGAAGAAACCGTCTCTCGGTACCAGCGCCCAGTACGCGGGTTCGGTCATGATGCCACCGGTTCGGCTCGCTGCCGAAGCCGAGGCTCGGCCGCCGCAAGGGTCCGCGCGATCAACAAACGATTGACCCACTCTTCTGTGGCGGCATGCACGTCTCGATAGTGCTCAGCGCTCAAGTCGGGCCGGGCTTTTTCGCTCGCCGGACCGTCCCCCACGCGATCGAGCGAACGTTTGATCTCGAGCCGCAACACCCGCGCCCATTCGACGCTGCCTTCGGCACCCCATCTTCGCTGCACGTCTGCGGGGGCCGGGAGTCGCCGCAGCGTGCGCTCGACCTCGTAGATTTTGCGGATTGATAGACCAGCGTCAAAGGCCAAAACATCATCTCGAAGGCGCACGATGGGCTGGCCCTGCCACTCATCCCAGCGCGCTCGCCATTGACGGGTGCGACCCGAGCGCTTGTCCACCAGAATGCCCAGCGCGTTGCGGTCACGACCCGTGGGCAAGTGGCCTCCCTTCGCCAGCTTCTCCGCGCGGCGGCCCAGGGCGAGCAGGTCGCCCATGCCTTCCATCAAGTGACCGATGCCGATGCCGGCGGACAGCGTGGGCGTGGGCACGCCGGTCAGCGCGGGCAGGGCGTCGCTCATGACCTCGACGAAGTGACGACGTAACGCATCCGCTGCGGCCAATGCCGTGGGGACTGGGAGAAAGGCCAGCACGTCATCCCCTCCCGCATACACCAGCGAGCCATGGTGTCGCCCCTCCACGATCTCGCGGGCGGCGGCCGCGAACTCCCCGAGCCGTTTCGAGAAGCGTCGGTTTTCGCTGGCCGATGTCAGAGCGGCAATGGCTTTGCCCATTCCATCGCCATCCGCCACCAGACACGCCACATACGGATACGGGTCACCCGCCCGCTGCAAGAGCGGCCCGACGTGCCGGGAACCCCACCGAGCCGGAGCGACTTCGATCGATTGCTCTTTAAACAGGCTCTCCCACCGGCTCGCCAGAAAAACCGAAGCGTCAAAGCGAAAGCTCGCAGCGCAGGGCAAGTCCGGGCGGTCCACTTCGGGCAGGTCGAGCTCGCGACAAGCCCGCCGCAAGGCCTCGAACGGCGCAGCGTGTTCGCGGCTGACGAGCCCGATCCACGAAGCAAGGGCCACGTTCGCGATGGGCACGAACTGCTTTGGTTCACCGCCCGCTCGCTTGACCAACCCCACTGCGTCCAACTGCTCGCTGTCGGCGATGCGATACTTGAGCGCCAACTTCGACGAGCGGGCTGCCACCGCTTGGCCATGGCCGGCGTTGCGCCCGAGTTTCGGCGGTTCCAAGAGCACCGTTTCACGCCCTCCATCCAGGCTCGACTTGGGGACCCCGCCGCGCAAGCAGCGCCAGGGTGAGAAGTCGCGCAGCACCTTGCGCGCCGCCGCCGCTGCCTCGAGCTCCTCACGAGCGCGGGCGTAGCCGCCATCTGTCCACGGCACCCAGGTCGCAGACAGTTCGAGCAAGCTGCTGATCTGCTCTTCCCAGATGGCGTCGATACCCGGCACCAGCAAACCCTCACAGCGAGCCCGAACTTTACGCGCTGCATCGAACCAGAAGCGTTGTACGGCCTGGCGCGTGGCGCGCGCCGCCGCGAGCGGATCGACCTCCGGCGGCAGCTCCGCCAGCAGTTTGTTTGCGATGGCGAGCGGCGCACGGCCCGAGTCCCGAAGCGCACTCCGGCAGGGCTCGAGCTCGGCGTCGCCCCGCGCGAGCGCGGGAAAAATGAGAAGCGCGCCCTCGCCCACCAGGGCCCGCGCCGCACTCCGGCTCAACTCCGAAAGCAAGTAGCTCCCAAACCACAGGTCGCGCGTGCGGCGCGCCTGGGCGATGAAGTCTTGAACCGGGCCTATCGCGAACAGCAAGAGGTGCCCGCTCATGGAGCCACCATGATCGCCTTGCCGCGGAGCCAATCGAAGAACGCTTGCCGGAGACTTTGCTTGTTTGCGAGTGCTTTGAAGCGCGGCATGTCTCCCTCGGCCACGAGGCGATCGAAGGGCACAGCGGAGCGTTCTCTTCGCTCACGGTCTTTCAGGACGACCTTTCCGTTGGGGTACGCTCGATGGAACCACAGAGCGCAAGGTACGAATTTGCCATCGGCCAACGGCAATGACTTCACGATCAGGGGGCTGGCCAGGCGATCTCTCGTACCGCTGCCATCCATCCAGGTCAGCTCGAAAGCCTCGGGCTCCGTTTTCCCGTTGTCGCTCCAAAACTGCTTTTTCCGGTCCTTCTTTTGGAACTGTCCGATGATCGGTAGCCCAAAACCAGCGCGCGGCCACGCCGGCGTGGCGTTGTGATGCGGGGGGTGTGCCCAAGTGAGCCCTCGCGATGGCTGCGAAAGCTGGCGGACCTTATCCGCTTCGGGCCAGTTCGAAATGCCAGGTCGGGATGAATCCGAGCCGGGCTCGCGCGCGCTATTGGCCGCTCCGCTTTTGGGTCCCTGGCGAAACTCTCGCAACCACTCGAGCGCTTCCGTCCACGCAGCCTCGGCGTCGCTCTGTGCCCGCTTGCCGACGTACAGCGCAGCGCCGGCCAGCAGGGGAAGCGACGACGACGGCTCCACCGCCGCCTGGAAGATGTCGCGCCCGAAGAGCTCATTGATGGCCTGGGCAGTGGCGTGCTGGGGTAACCACTTGGACGCCTCACCGTTCGCCACGCTCAAGCTGCCGACGCCCCGGCGCGTGCGGCTTCCGTAGCCGCCGAAAAGGACCCACGCGCACACGCTGGCTCGCACGTCCGCTTCTCGATCGGCCGGTGTTCGCAACCTCAACTCGAAAGTGATGCCGGGACTTCGGCGTGATGCCGGGCTACCGCCGCCGGTTGCCCGAGTCGGCCAGAGGGCGTAGAAGTGGGGAGAACCTGGGCGCAGCTCACTGGTGTCTTCAGTAGCCTGCGCCAAGCTCTCGAATCGCACGCTGACCCGCACCTCCACTGAAGAACGGGCGCTCCCCCCGTCCGTCGTTTCATGACCCGTGGCGCGCCCCCACAACGCGGCCTCTGCCGCATACAGGTCTCGGGCGGTGGCGAAGCGGTGACCGTGCAGCGCACGCCACCAGAAGCGCAGGTGCCCGCGGATCGTGGGTACGCGGACACCGTCCACGTCATCGATTTCTCGCAGGTGCGGCGCGCCCCCCAAAATCGGCGTGACGACTCTCAGGGTGACGCAGATGTCTTTGCTCTCGATGAGCTCGGTGCCGCCGTCTCGCGGATGAGACGGGCGCATGGACCTCACCTGTGGCGCAGGCAACTCGGTTACGGTTGGAGCCTCGAGACGAGCACGCGGCGTGCGGACGCCTCCGTCATGGATTGTCGTCACTGTGGACCCTTCGGCGACACGCTACCGATACGACGCTTCGACAAAGGCAAACTGACATCGCCAACCTTACCCTCACGCGCGAATCCCCCAACGCGGCGATCTTTTACCCTTCCTCTGCCAAACAGGTCAACGCCTTCGTCCCCAATGATTCTCGAGTTGCACGGGTGGCGACGCATCCCATTCGCCACCTGCGCTGCGGAGTCTCTTCGGTGGGACGCCGAGGTCGCTCTCCAGTCGGCCATCGGCTCGAAGCGTGTCTTGGATGGAAATATGCCGCGCAGGGCCTGTCAGATCTCGGGCCGCTCGGGCGTCGTAAAGATAACGATGGAAAGTTTACATTCGGATGTCAGATCCCGCCGGGAGGTGCGTCGTAGTGGGAGGCGCTCGAACGTCGAGCGCCCGCGCACCGACCCTGTTAGGCTCATCGACGTGTCGATTTCGGAGAGACGATTGCTCGAGCAAGAGCTCAAAGAGTTGGGTGCGCAGTTGCGAGCCAAGCCCAACCCGGTCGAGCGCAGCCCTGAGTTTACGCTTTTTTGTCGCAGAGCCTGGCAGCTCGGCGATCTGATACTCGCCAAGTTCCGCCGCACGTTGGGCGAGGCGCAGGTGCACGAGCTCTTGGTGGATTGGATGAGCGTGCACTATGAGAAATTAGTACGTGCAGATAACCCCGTCGCACTGCTTCAGAGCTGTCTCCCACGTGCGGTCGCGAGTTGGTTACGGCGCCCCATCTCGAAGCTCGAAAAGTCTGACAAGTCTCAGGAAGAGCCACGACCGGCAGAGAGCCCCTCTGGTGCGGAAGATCGCGTCCATGACCAACTATTGGCCAGCCAAAAGCTCGATCAGATGCTGAAGGAGCT
Source organism: Deltaproteobacteria bacterium (assembly GCA_043747815.1). Taxonomy (GTDB): domain Bacteria; phylum Myxococcota_A; class Polyangia; order Polyangiales; family Polyangiaceae; genus SZUA-265. Next base: position 47,782 of record JAYTOL010000192.1, on the reverse strand, counting down.
CTCCGAGCTGCCGGCGATCGATCGCGAGGTGTTCATCGCTTGCGCCATCCGGGGTGAGGAGTATGCCGATGTTGCCGATCGGCTCGGCCTCTCGGTGGAGCTCGTATACCAAAAGCTCTCACGGGCACGCCGCCGCGTGAAGGGAGATGAGTCGTGAGCCAGCTCAGAGTCGGCGTGGCGTGGGCAGGTCGCCCAGAAGCCTTGCGGCAACGTGTCGAGGAGCGTCTATTGAAGCTCGAGCTGCCCGCGTCGGGCGCAGACGTCGATGGGTTCGGTGCGCTGCTTGCGGTCGGTGATGGGCTGCGGCTCGGCCTGCGGTTACCGGCAAGGGTGCAGCGCTGGCTGAGCGAGGTCGAGCTCGTGCGGTTGAGAGGATTTGTGGCGGCGCTCGCGGAGCGGGCCGAGACGTGTCGCGCGCGGCTGTCTACGTCGGGCGCAGAGGGCGTGCTGCTCTTGTGTCGAGACCAACTGGACAGCGCGCGGGTGGCGTTGGTCTGCGTCTTGCTCGGTCGCGGGCTATTCCCGGGAGAAACGGCCGTGATCGAGCCGTTCGAGCGCGCTCTCGCGGGCTTCGATGCGGAGCTTCGAGCTCGGGTGTCTCGTGTGGAAGTGGCGCTCGCGCTCGGTGTTCGCGTCGCGCTTGGCCCGACGTGGGCCGATGGCTTCGAGCCGGGATCCGCGGCTCTCCTCGGCGGGTTCATCCCGGGCGGGGCGGGCAGCTCGTGGGTGGTGAATGGGCCGCCCTCCGACGCAGCGGTGGCTGAATACCTGGCACACGGAGTGGGTCGAGGCGGCGTGGAAAGCGCGGCCGCGAACGACGCCGCGTTCGCCGAGGATTTGGCCAGCGTCATCAAAAGTGCCATCGAGGACCGGAGTGAAACGAGCCTGCTCGCTCGGCGCTGGCTGCGTGAGCAGGAGCCGGCGCGGCCTGGGGTCCTCGAGTGGAACGTGCTGTTGAGTGCGCGTTTGGCGGCAGCGTCTCGCGATGCGCGGAGCCCAGCGCCGAAGAGCGGCGAGGTCGCGGCAGTGTGGGTACGCTTGGGGGTGCTGTCGCCGTTGGACGCGGAGGCCAGCCTGCGAGTGACGCCGGATGAGGTGAAGTTGTGCGTGTATCCCGGGCAAGCTCCCATCGTTCGAGTGGAAGCCAACGCCGTGGCGGCAACCAGCCCCACCCCCGAGGGGCACTGGGAAGTGTCGCTCCGGTTGAGGCCGGGTGGAGCGTCGGTGCCCCTCGCCGTCCGCGTCGTGGGTAGCGATGGTCTCGAGTTCTCGGAACGGCTGCAGCTATCCGCGGAAGACGCCAGCAATGCGGCGCTCTGATTTTGAAGCCAAATTGCGCGAGCTCGAAGCGACGGCGCGGCCCGCGCTTGCCCGCTCGCTCTGGCACGAGCTCAGCGAAGCGGTGGCCTGGATTGACGAGGAGTTGCAAGCGCGGTGTCGAAACGTGGTGCAGGGGCGCGGCCTCGTCTGGAAGGAGCAGGGCCCGGTGCACCTGCGCCTGGGCGAGACATGGCTCTTGTTGCACGAGGAGCCGAGCGCCGGTCGGGCCGTGCGCCTGCGCGCGGAGTTTCGGAGCACGGAGGGCGACCCTTACGTGCAGGCGCACATCGATCGCAGCTACCGAGCCCTGCTCGGAGCGGCCGCACGGAGCTCGCGCCATCTGGAGCTGAAACCGGTCAGCCTGGATATCGATACTCGTTACCGCTGGGGCTCGCTTCGCGGCAGCTCCCTCGGCTTGAGCGTGGCCGTTGCGCTCGCGTCGCTCGAGCTCGCAGAAGCCGCAGCCTCCGACGTTGCGGCGTCGGCGTGCTTGGACGAAGCGGGTAAGCTCGCGCCGGTGGAACACCTGGACTTCAAGCTCGACGCCTTGCGGTGCTCGTGGCCCAGCGTCAAGCGGGTGGTGGTGGCGCCGGGGCAGGCATCGAGCCCCGAACAGCGGCGCCATTTCGAGCTCTTGGAGCGCCATACCCTCGAGCAGGCGCTGCGCGACTTCGGCTTGGAGCTCGGGCACCTGCCGGCGCCGGCACGTCTCAACGTGTATCGGAGTCAGGTGGGTACCTTCCGCGATGAAAACGAAGGCAACCATCACGCGCGTGAATGGCAACGGCTATCCTTGCTCGCCGGACGAGCCGGCGCCGCCTTGGCGCGGGACGAGCCGATCGCGAGCGCGCAGGCGCTGTTCTGGTCGGCGTTGTTCGCGTTGCACGCCGGGGACGCGGCGAGCGCGGCGGCCATCTTGGGCGAAGTGCCCGAAACCGCGCAGCAAGCGTACCCAGCGCTGTTCGCGCTGCGCCTCATCGTCTGCGCCGCAGTGGCGATTGACGAAGAGCCGAGCCGCGGGATCGTCTGGGCGGCTCAGGCGGTCGGCGCGTGTCGTGCCCTCGATGCCGAGTCTCGCGAGAGGCTGCTGGGGCAAGCCCTCGGCACCCATGGCCGTGCTTTGCTCCACGCCGGCAACCCTGGCGGCGCCCAGCCGTTGCTCGAAGGAGCGCTCGAGCACCACCAGCAGTTCGACCCGAAGGAAGCGGCCCGTTCCGCCTGCTACTTGGCCACCTGCGAGAGGCTTTGCGAGCGCCCTGAAAAAGCCTTGCAGCTGCTCGACGCGGCGATGGCGAAGGCTGGCCAGTTTGCAGAGCGAGGGTGGGAGCTCGGCCTGACCACTCGGCGCTACCTGCTCCTCGAGCGCGGGCGTACCTTGGGTGCGCTCGGCCGCTGGCAAGAAGCCAAAGTGGCCTTCGAGCAAGTGATAGACCACCGCGGAGACGACGCGAGCTACCCCCATTTGGGTGGGCTGCGCGGCTTGGCTCACGCCCTCCGCCAACTGGGTGCCACAGAGCACTGCGACACTCTGGTCGCCCGCTGCTCCAGGGTTGCCCGCGAAAACCCGCGCTCCACCCTCGCTCAGGTCGCGGTGCTCGCCGTGGGTGAAGCGCTCCTCGATGAGGCGCCAGCGTCGTTGCCCGAGCGCGAGCTCCACGAGTTGTGGCAAGCGGTGTTCGGCGAGACGATCACCCCCGACCGCGTGCGCGCCCGCCTTCGCACAGCCGTGTATTGATGGGGCGTGGTGTAGTGAGTAGTCTGTCAGAGAGTAGACTGGCCCGGTCACGCCGAGATCGCGAGGCGCCCCAATAGCGGCGCTCCGTCGTCACGGCGCGTTCCCGCGACAGGTGCGCCAAACACCCCCACCCCCTTGGGCAAGAGCCGCTCAGACGCCGCTCAGACTTATTCACACGCCGCAGCGAGCACCAACTCCTTGAAGGCTGCCTGAGCGACTTCGTCACCGGCGATGTCCCCTGGAGCGAGCACGTTGGTGAGCACGGCGAACTGCCGCGTTCCCTCGACGTTGCTCTGGGCGGTGACGAGGTAGCCGGGTCCCGCGCCATCGTGCCCGACGAAGCTACCACACGGGTAGAAGTCGCCGGAGAGCCAGATGCCCATGCCATAGCTCGCGAGCCCTGCGGCCCTCGGGTGCTCGGCGTGAAACATCGCTGGCAGCTGGGCTCGGCTCACCACCTCGCCGTTGACGAGCGATTCGTAGAAGCGGGCGATGTCCAGCGCCGTCGAGACGAGGTTACCGTTGCCGAAGACCGAGCTCGCGCTGATGCCGGTCACATCTACCGGCTCGTCCGCGAGGCCCAGCATGTAGCCGTGAGCGTAGGGGGCTTCGAGCTCGGAGCTCGTGGCCATCGTCGCCGAGCTCATGCCGACGGGACCGAGGACACGCTCGCGCACGGCATCGGCGAGCGACTCGCCGGTGATCTTCTCCACGATGAGCCCGAGCAGCACGTAGTTGGTGTTCGAGTAGTAGAAGCGCTCGCCCGGCTCGAACAGGGCCGGGTGCTCGGCAGCCAGGGCCACGAGCTCTTCGGGTTGCCACGTGTAGTCGAAGTCGCCCGCCATGTAGGGGGCCATATGCCGCGCGTCCTCGTCGAAGCTGAAGATACCCGACTGCAGCCGGAGCAGGTCTTCGATGCTGGCATCGGCGTTCTCCGGGAGCATGCCCGGTAGCCAATCCTCCACGGTATCCGTCAGCGCAATCTCGCCAGCTTGCACGAGTTGCAGGATGACCGAGGCCACGACCGACTTGGCCGTGCTGGTGACGCGGAGTCGGTGCTGCGGCGTCAGCGGCTCCTGCGTCGCTCGATCGGCAACACCGCGCGCGATGAGCAGCGTCTGGTCGCCGGACACGATCGCGACGGACACTCCGGGAATGCCGGCCGCGACCGCGCGATCGGCGAGCAGCTCCAGGTGGGCGATGGCCTCGGCGTCGAGCGCGTCGTCCACCGTCGGCGTCGCGTCGGTGTCTCCGCTGCAGGCCGCAAGCGGGCTCGCCGAGAGCAGGAGGAAGAGGGAAGAAAGGCCGGTCACGCGAAGGCTTGCCATAATGATTGTCTCCAGGGCTAGGGGAATGAGGAGGCCCCTGAGCAAGGCGCGAGCCAAGCCGTTTGTGACGAGCATTTGCCGTCTCGAGGCGGATCGGACACTTCCAGCAGCGGACGCGTGTCCACTCGCGCAGCAGGCGTCCACGTGCCTGTTCGGGGAGGCGGCGCTCGGCTCAGTCAGCGTCGATACGCAGCGGCACTGGCATCGCAGTCCGCCGCTTAAACTTGACTAGTCTGACTAGGTTGACTACGATTACAGTCCATGTCGTCGGACTATTCCGTGTACGAGGCGAAAGCCAAGCTGTCTGAAATTCTCCGGTTGGTCAAAGCCGACCGAGAGGTGGTCATTACCGAGCGCGGTAGGCGCATCGCGAGGATCATCCCCTACGTGGCTGACGCGGAGCCGGATCTGGAAGAGCGGCTCGACGCCCTCCGGCAGCGTGGCCAGATCAAGGCCGCCCGGGTCTCTCCGCAAGAGCTCACTGTCAAGTGGGAGAAACGCCCGGGAGCACTCGAGCGATTTCTCGGGGACCGGTCCTGAGAGCTTACCTCGACACGTCGGCGGCGGTTGCCCTGCTGTTTGGAGAACCCCAGGCCCGTGCGCTCGAGCGCAAGCTCAAATCATTGGACGAGCTCCTCTCCTCGGGGCTGTTCGTTGCCGAGTTGCTGGCCAGTCTGAGCCGTGAGGGCCGCTCGCTCGCCGATGCTGACCCAATGCTCGATGCCGTGTCACTGATCTTCGTGGACGGGTCGCTCGCATCGGAATGCAGGGAAGCCCTCGGGCAGGGTCATGTGCGGGGCGCGGACCTCTGGCACCTGGCGACGGCCCTGTACATTGGCGGTCGGGAGAGAGAGCAGCTCCTGTTCATCTCGCTGGACGAGCGCCAGAAAAGCCGCGCCAAACAGCTCGGCTTCTCGGTGTGGCCCGCCACGCGGCGCGCGCCGGGGTGACAGCGCAGCGCAGCGCCTGATCCAAACGTCGGACAAGCCCCATCCGCGCTCAGGCGATCAACGGATTGCGCGTCGACAGAGCAGGGATGCGGCTGAAGTCGCGATCGGCCGACCACAGCTCGCTCACCCCGTTCTCGATGCACAAGGCCGCAATGCGCCCGTCGTGAACTACGGGCCCCACCAAGTGCCCGGCCTTTATCGACGACTGCAAAACGGACCAGTGGTGAGCTCGCGCGTTTGGGCCCAGTCAAGGCACAGGCGCGACGTCTGATCAGGGTTCACCCACTGCAGGCCGCCGACGCACTACAACTCGGTGCGGCCTGGGGAGTGGGCCCTCGTCCGCCCCTCCCGGCGCGTCTTTCATACTTAAAGGTCGTGGCTCATAGTTTTCCAGCACGCGTCTGACGCCACGACGCTGCGCGCTATGGCGGCGGCCGTGGTGGTGCTCAGCTCGGCTGGGGCCTCGAAGGGCAACGGGGCGATGGCGGCGGGGCTTCCATCACTCGGCACCGGCTCGAGCTGCCCTCCGACGTCGCGCCATTCGAGGCGGGGATCGTTGCCGCCGTTCGAGCATTCTCGCCGCTCGGGAGGCAAAGCAAGTCGCACCACGTTCGGCCACGGCGCGGCGGCATCGACCGGCGCGGCGGCACCGACCGGCGCGGCGGGGGCCCGCGTTCCAGGCGCGGGCCCGGCGTTAGCGGCTGCACAACCGGTGAGGGCGACCCAGAGCCTGTCGTCTTCGCTCAGCTCAGGGTCTGAGGCGGCCGTGTGGGTATGATAGTACCCCACGACCACTTCGCCCGCTCCTAACGCCATGCTCGCGCCGCAGAACTGCGGTAGGCGCGACGTCTCGGGACTGCCTGCCCGAAAGCCTGGGTCGTTTGCCTTGCGCACGATGAGCCCACAATACTCGAAGCGGTCGCCATCAGCCAGGGTGCGCTCGTAGGCAACGACCATCGCCGAGCCAGCGGTGACGCGGATGTCAGTGATGTCGTACGCACGCCTGGCTCGATGCTGAAGGCGGCGTCTCTCACTGGCGAGAACGCTATCGATGGGTCACACCTGTCGGTCGTCGCCCGCCCGGCTCGCAGCGAACACCGCGCCGACAACCAGTTCGCAGCGAACGAGATGCTGACACGGCGCGGACTGGCCAATGCATCGCCAGCCAGCACATCCGAGGCCGCGGGACGTCTGGCCACTTCGCCAAGAGGCTGAAACCCACGCGGGCCGAAAGACGTCTCGGCGCGCGACTCGAACGCCACCACCCTCCGATGCTTGTTCTCTGTTGACTGCGCCAAAGAAACCAGCAACAGGGCACCGGAGTGACCGATTGCCATCGACCACTGAGAACCTTGTCGATGAGCACACCCCAGCGATCGCTCGCCTGCCGCGCGAGAAGCGGAGCCCGACAACGGGGCTTGACCACCGTCGAGTACGTGGTTCTGCTGGTGCTGATCGCCGGCGTGGGCATTGCCTCGTGGCGCATTTTCGGCGAGAAGGTGCGGAAGTCCGCGGAGCTTGCCGGGCAACAGCTGGATACTCTAGACACGCTGTCCAGCAGCGGCCCCGCGGGTGCAGTAGGGCCCGGCGGCGCGTCAGGGCCGGCAACAGGGGCTCCGGCCGGACAGGTGACGGTGGTGAACCCAGGTCCCACGCCGCCTCAGCCGAGCGGTAGTGGTGGTTCGGGATCGAGTCGTAGCAGCCCCTCGGCCTCCACTGGCCTTGGAGCCAGCGCGGATGCGATCGTGAGCAAAAGCCCGTCGCTCACGCAGGACGTGCAGACCTTGCGCAATCAGGGCTGGACCTTTCGCTATGGGACAGCCGGTGGAGGCACCTATACCGACGTCGACACCAAGACCATCGTGCTCGACGCCAACGAACAGGCCAATCCTGCCGAGGTGGCTAATTCGATCTCACACGAAGCCGGTCATGCTCTGACCCCCACGGCCAACGTGACGCCCTCCGGGCTCACACGCGCTGAATATATCAAGAAGAACACCGACGCGGAGCTACTCGGCGAAGCCGTCGCAACCTTGAATAACGCCAGGGCGCGCGACGAGATATTGAGCAACGGCGGCCCGGACATCGGCATAGCCGGCGCGCAACCGAAGAAGTACGAAGCGATCTACAAGCAGTACAAGTCCGGCAAGCTGACGCAGGCGCAGGCGGAGCAGCAGATCGCTAAGGCGTACGGCGCCGGCGAAACGACCAGCAACACGAATCAGAACTATCAGACCTACTACAGCCAGTTCTACGCACAGGCCTGGGATGCGCAATACCCCAAAAAACCCATTACCTTTCGGGCACCGTGAAGCGATACGGCGCAGGCTCACAGCGATCATGTCGATGAGAAATGTGCTTCGAATGCTCGGCGGCCTCGGGCTACTCTCGCTGCTCGCAGCGTCCGGACCGTGCAGCAGCCAGGCGCCTCCGTCGCCCGCGTCAGGGCCTGCAACGGCGCAGCCGCCGCCAGCACCGCCGGTGCCGGCGGCTCAGCCCACTCCCACACCCCAGGGGCCTCAACTCGTGTCCACCGACCCCTACACCCAGGCTACCCAGCTCGTCGACTCGATCAGTGCGTTGCCCGAGCTCAACAAAGCCGCGCTCGACCGTCTGCTGGGTGTGGCGACGGCCCACGTCACGACTGCGCTGGCAGAGGAGCAGTCCTACGAAGCGGCTTTACCCACTGGACCGTTCTCGAGAGTCGAGGTGCGCACCTCTAATCCAGCGCAAACCAAGTTTGCGCTGGTGATCCTCGACATGCGTGCCGGCACCCAGCTGCCGCTGTCGTCCTTTCGCAGTGCCGGCCGCATCAAACCGGACATGCCGATGGCCACCAATCCCAGGGTACCGCCCGCCGGCACGCTGACGTTCATCGATCAGGCGAAGGGCCAAACGGTGCGTTACGCGTTCAGGGCGGACACCCAGCAACTGCACGGCGTGGTGGTGGAACGCCGTCCAACCCCCTGAGCGGCGCAGCCGCCCGTTACGGGCCAGCCACGAGTCGTCACGAGCATCCGCCCGTCGGGGATGTTGGCCTGCGAGCAAACGTCGAGCGACGCGACGCCGAATACGTCGCTCGTAGCGGCCCCACCCGACGCGGGCTCGTCTGACCCGCTCTCCTGAGAGCTCGGCCGCACGCCGGAATTCAGCGCGCTGGACGCCGAAAATCGGGCGGAGCTCCCTCGCGCATGACGTGCTGCACCGCCTGCTGGACGACCTCTGGTCCCCACTCGTGCGAATGCCTGGAAAACGCTCGCCTCACCGCTTCTCCCATCAGCTCGGGTTCCGCGTCGAGCATGAACACGCGGTGCTCGTACAGAACGTCTGTATAAGCGTACATTTCACCAAATCCGCCCTTAGGCGATCAACGGATTGCGCGTCGACAGAGCAGGGATGCGGCTGAAGTCGCGATCGGCCGACCACAGCTCGCTCACGCCGTTCTCGATGCACAAGGCCGCAATGCGCCCGTCGTGAACTACGGGCCCCACCAAGTGCCCGGTCTTTATCGACGACTGCAAAACGGACCAGTGGTGAGGTGTCTCACCGAGCAGCACCAGGCCCGGAGACTCGAGCCAGGCTTCGACCTGATCGAGCGCTTTGGGCATTGGCGTGGGCGGCGCGTACCTGCGCGGGTGGGTGACCACGGCCAAGAACTCGTGCACGCAAGGCCACGGGATGGCCCAGGGCGCTACTCCTTCGGCCAGCGCCTCGAGGCACCGCCTCGCGGCGAGATGAAACGCCGAGTCCCCGCGGTGCGCATACACCAGCAGGTTGGTGTCGACGGCGATCACCCCCCACGCCCGTCGTAGATGAGCTCGCGGGTCTGCGCCCAATCGCCTTCTTGCTGCCCCGGCTGAACCCCTTGACCCTGAAACGAAGCGTCACGCAAATGGAAAGGTCGACGCCCCTTGCGTTCATCGAGCACGCGCCGCAATCCTTCCTCGACCAGTGCCCGAATGCTCGTGCCTTCACGCGCTGCCAGGGTCTTCGCCCGCGTCAGGAGCGCGTCGGAAACTTCTAAGGTCGTCTTCATCCATATTTATGTATCATGTGAACCATATGAGTTCAAGCGCGCCCACGCCTTTGAAGCGCACCTTTTTGGCGCTTGTGCCTCGTGCAGACCTGTCCAAAAGGCAGTAAGTGGCGATGATGACCAGAACGCTCGGGAAGGTTTGTGAACGCAGGGTGCTCGCCAGCTGCTGCTTGGCCATCGCGTGTTCGACCGCCGGAGCTGGCTCTGTCCGGCAGCTCGCGGATGGTCGCTACCAGGTCGAGTGCGAAAGCTCACTACGCGAGTGTTTGGCTCGAGCTGAAGCGAGATGCGATATCTCGGGGTATCAGGTGCTGAGCGCCGTCGAAGCCAAGCGCCGAGTCGGAGTTCCGCCAGTACAATCGGAGTACATGGAGAGCCGCGCCATCTTCGTCTGTGGAGGCAACGACGCTGCGCCTCAGGCCGTTTCCGTCTCCCCGAGTCCATCACCGCCTGCACCCACTCAGGCACTTACCAACTCCTGCTTGCCTGGGGCGTCTCAGGCCTGCGTGGGCCCAGGAGGTTGTTCTGGAGGGCAGACCTGTTCGCCCGACGGCAAATCACTGAGCCCTTGCGACTGCGGGCCAGCATCGCCACCGGGGCCACCACCGGCCTCCATCGCTCCTCGCCCGCGGATAGATCCGCAGCTCAGCGAAGGCTCCACCAGGGAGTAACAAAAGGCTTGAATGGCGTGGGGTGCGCTGGGCTGAGGGCGAGGCGGGCGCACAAAGTTACCATTGATCCGCCGACCCGGTCTGATACGTTCGCGCCACGCTCGGCGGAGCAAGGGCTGGGACGAGGGACGCAACCATGGGTGTGGGGAAGAATCGTATCGCACGCGCTGGCTTTTTCGGGCTGGGGGTCGCGATTTTGGCCGCGTCCTGTTCAGGCAAAAAGCGAAATTTCACCACCGCAACGACCGAGGAACGCCCTCTTTCCGACAGCGGTGGCCCTGTCAACTCCACCCCCGCTCCTGGCCCTGCGCCTCGCGGCGGGCAAGGTGGTGGCACGAATGAGTCGCAATCCGGCTACGAGCTCGCAGACGCATCTACACAAGCGAGCGTCAGCGGCGGTAGTGGCATCTGTGACGACCAGGGCAATTGTCGCTGCGATGCAGACGCTGAGTCGTGTGCGCCCCTCTCCCTGTGCGCTGACGGCGGCGCCGCCTGCGAATCCACCTGCCCCGGCTGTTTGATCGGTGCCGAATGTGTGGCAGCCGATACCGTCAACCCCAGCAGCTCCTGCCAGATCTGCGATCCAACCCGAAACGCGCGCGCATGGTCCAATAACGACACTGCCACGTGTGAAGATGGCCTCTTTTGCACGACTGAGGACGCCTGCGTCGACGGACGCTGCGAGGGCACGCCCCTCGAATGCGAAGACGGAGTGGCGTGCAATGGCACCTCGACGTGCAATGAGGAGTTGGACGCCTGCTCACCCGGTGGCAACCAGTGTGGGCAAGGCGCGGTATGTAACGTTGCCACCGGGGCCTGCGTCACCACCTGCACGGGCTGTGTGATCGACGGCGTATGCCTCGCCAACGGCGCCGAAGAGCCTGGCAACCCTTGCCGGATCTGTGATCCCGACCTCCGCCTACAGCGCGGCAGTCGGAAAATCCTGTGGCGCAGGGCCGAACGCTTGCTCGCAACAAGATACCTGCGACGCGCAGGGAGCCTGCCGCCCCAACCACTTGCCGGTGGATGCTCCCTGCGGCGACAGCTCTTCGAGCGCTTGTGATCGACCGAATTCGTGTGACGGCAGCGGTGCGTGCCAAACGCGACAAGTGTCCAATGACACCCCGTGCGACGACGGCCAGTTCTGCACAGTCGGTGACCGCTGCCAGGGTGGGAGCTGCGCGCCAACAGGCAACCGAAATTGCGGTGCCAACCAGAGTTGCAACGAAAACGCCAATCAATGCCAATGCCAAGGCTGCGTCGTCGCTAACACCTGCTTCGCGAGCGGCGCCACCAACGGCTGCCAGATCTGCGATCCGAGCCGCAGCACGACGGCGTTCAGCCCCAACGTCGGTGCAAATTGTGGGTCGGCGGCCACCGCATGTTCCGCTCAGGATACGTGCAACGCGCAGGGAACCTGCGGAGCCAACCACTTGGCCACCGGCACGCTCTGCGGCGATCGGTCGTCGAGCTCTTGCGACCAGCCGGACACTTGTGACGGTAACGGCGCGTGCCAAACGCGACGGGTGGCTGACGAGGGCCAGTGCCAGGACAATCTATTCTGCAACAGTCTAGATCGTTGCGTGGGTGGGACCTGCCAGGCAAGGGGCAATCCCTGTGGCAACGTCCGGAGCTGCGATGAAACCTCGGATCAATGCCGTTGCCCGGGAGCAACGCTGACCTGTACATCTCCCCTGGGAGGCAGCCCCAATTGCTCAACGTGGGATTTCGAGGCGGAGACGACCGAAGGATGGGCGTTCGAGTTCGTGGCGGGTGCCCCCGAAGCTCACGTCGGACCGTTGACGGCGCTCGTCCCCGCCCGCCAGGACGACTCGCCACAAGGCAGCACCATCAATCAGAGTGGCACACAAACTCTCGCGATGCGCTTCGAGGGGACAGTTGCGCCCAACGGTGCACCCATCAGGAGTTATGCGTTCATCAGGGTCCCGCTATGTGGCAACGGTGGAGCGGTAAACGTCGCAGGGAAGAGACTCAAAGCTCTAGTGCGCCTAGCCGGCGACAATGGGAGCCCTGGAATCGGAGGGCAGGCGCATACCGTGGAAATGTACAACGCCCAGGGCAGAGGGTTCATCCGAGACTTTTATGTCGATCCATCTACGGGCGGCGGAGGACCTCAGGCATACCCCCAGACCACTGGGCCATTGGGCTGGATGCAGCTGGATTTTGATATCTCTGAAGAATACTTGAACCAAATACCGACCCGTAGCGCGTCGGATATAACCGCCAGCTTTGTTCGGCTGCGGTTCATTGTGACTTCTGGCTGGAAGGGAAACATATATATTGATAACATCAGGATCGAGTGATCGGAGTGAGATGAAAGCGAAGCAGATCGCGAGAGCGATCCGCAAATCTTCTTTCCAACGGACCACTCAAGGAGACGGCGGTCATAGGTAGGCGCTCTCAATCGTGCAGTCCGAGCCGCAGGCAAGGGAGAGCCGCCTCGAACGAGTTGAACCGGCCCGCGCTGGTCACGTGAGTTTGTCCGCGCTTTTCGCGTGATGTTCGCGGCACGCGACGCGGAGAGGTCGGCGCACGCGCTCCCGTCGTGACCGGCGCGGGGCTCGTCTACGCGTAAGGTCGGTTGGAATTCGCGCAATGGGCTCAGCGGGGACGCGAGCGAATGGCAGGGCGGAGGCGTGATGGCGCGACCTACCCTGGAGGCGATCACGCTCAGGGTGTTCCGTTCCCTTTCCACCTTCATAGGTAAGAGAATCGGAATCGATCCTGGCCCATTAGTCCCTGGCACGACGGGTCTTGCCGGCATGGGCGAGGCGCGTGAGGGTGTCGCCGAGTCGCACTAACGAAGCAAGTCAACGAGCCTGTTGCAACAACTGAACAAACGCTGGCAAGCATTGGCTCTGATCAACCAACCTCGAATCAGCATCGAGTCCAGCAAGCGGAGGTGTCGGCGCTCCGCCCGTCGGACCCCGCCGCATTAACGTGGCTAGAAATCGTAAGTTACGCCGAGATTGACGACGTTAAAATTCTGCTCTTCTCCGTCAGCGCCAGCCACGTAAGGAACAGGGGTGTGCCACTTGAACATGGCGCGGAAGTACTCGAGCGCCAGGTGCAGGTTGGGGGAGATGTGATACGTGGCGCCCGCGGAGAGACCGATTTGATGCTTCATCGGTACGAAGCCCACCGAATCTGGCACCCCGGGAGTACCGTCATCGTCCTGCACCGGGGTTGCAGCTGCCGTCGGGTTTGCGTCGGCGAAGCCATCGCCGTCCCGATCGTCGAGATCCGTATCTCGGGTGTCGTACACGTCTTCGGTTAGCCGGTGCACGCGGGTGATGCCCGCGGCCGCCATGAGATCGAACTTATTGCTTGGAACAATCTGGAGGTGCGCGGAATAGCCGTCGACTTCTCGAAATGTCTTCAGGTCGGGGTGCCAACCGGAGTTGTTCGGCTCGAGCGCGAAGTTCACCCCTATGCCTTTCCCCTGATGCCCAGCGAGCCCGAGCCGAATTGGGCCGAGCTCAACCCGACCTCCATACCCGAATCCAGAAATTGTTTGGTTTCCAGCGCCCGACCTTTCATAAATCCTTTGCCACGCTCCGTTCGCGAACAGCTTGAACATGGCGCTGTTGCCGATCTTTCTCTCGTAGGTGAGCTCGCCCTCGCCCCGTGGCCACTGTGTGCGCTCTAACGAGCCAGAACCCGGGATGTTGTTCGCGTCGTAGAGACCCACGGTGAGTTGGGCGCCAAAGATATCTGGCGTGGCATAGGCGATGCCTGCGCCAAAGCCATTGCCCAGGATGCCAAAACCCACGTGCCCGGCACCCGGGCCACTGGAGCTGAGTGAGCTGACGTTCCCAACCCAGCCTAGGCCATACTTGTATCCGTAGAGATAAGTAATTTCCGTGGCGCCGCGGGAGAACAGCACGAGCGTGCGCCCTGCAACGACACTACCCCAGGGCCCTGCAATCTTGAAGTAGCTCTCGCGCCAGTCCGGCTGGATCGCCAGGTACTTCCGACGATTCGTGGAGTCGATGTATGTCGTGACCGCGGTGTACCCAGTAATCTCCGTATCGACCGTGAGCCGGTTTTTGAACCCAAAACCGAGGACGTTGCCCACAAACCCGGTTCGAATGCGAAGGTCCTGGATCTCGCCCGCTACCTTGTCGGCGGCCTGGCCCTCCTCCAATGCAACCGGTGAGTCGTCGCCCCCACCTAATAGTGAAACCGCGTTACCGTTGGCATCCACAGGGGACTTTGGTAGCCCGCCCCCTTCGTTGTAGTTCAAGAACGCCTGCATGCGCCCATTGACAAACACAGTCCAATCCTTGGTCTCCACCAGGTTGATGTCGGCGCGGGCTAAACCTGCTTGAAGCAAGATTGCGGCGCCGAGCGCCAGGGGTGCACGACGAGGCACGGCCGAAGATAACAAGCTCTTAGTTTTCACGACGATGTCCTACCTGGATCAGTTTACACGCCCGCCTTCGCGCCGGCGAAGCACTAAGTTTATCCGAGTGAGCGCCTCCCTGGTTGGCTTAGGCCGTTCACTCGTTGCGCAGAATGAACGTTACTCCGCTACTGCGAAGTCGAGCACGTCGAGCAGGAACCATTGACCGGCGTCCTCCGGGGATACACCGAGCGCCGGCTGCTGTAACGCGTTTGCTGCGGGCTGCGGATCGGCGGCAGAGATGTCGATGGTGCGTGCCTTCGGGGCACAGGGGCGGCCAGGAGTAGTGCAGTTCTTGATCTGACGGCAATTGGCATCCACAATTTGCAGTCGAAGCGCCCCGCCACCAATGAGTCGGAGGGTCTTCTCGTAGTTGATGGCCAACGTGAAGTGACCATCTCTTACATCCGCGTTGAGGAAATGGGCGGAAACCTCCTCCCCGTTCTGATTGAGCACGCGAAGTTCATAGGTGTTGTAGTTGTTGTCCCCTGCAAGGTAGTTCGTCGCTCCGGGGTTTAGAGTAGCAAAAGGAGTGGGGGTGCCTCTCTCGTCAGGGCTAGGAGCGCCGGGGGCGGCATCCCGTGTGACGTTGGCGTAAACGCGGGGTTCCATGATCCCGTAAAAATGCATGTCTACGTCATAGGCGACGCCCGGCTCGCCCCCAACTGGGAAGTCGATTCTTGCCTCGAGACGGCTTTGAGGCGCGACGCCAACGCATTGGTGAAACATGCCCGGGTCCAGAAAGGTGGACGTCCAGCCAGCGCCGAGACAGTCGTCCGACTGTGTCGGCGAGCACGGAACTATGAACAAGTGGCCGTCCATCGGGCCCACGAGCTCCTGCAACGTGAGCTCAGTGCCAGGAGCCCCACCCGCGCCACCCGCCGGTGCGCCGCCTGCCGCTGCCGGTGCGCCGCCTGCCGCTGGGTCGCCGCCTCCGACGGGGCCCGTGCCTGCGCCCGCTTGGAGCGTTGGAGCGCCGCCTTGGCCTTCACTCGTGGCGCCGCCGGAACTGGTCGGGCCTGTGCCGGCGGTGGTCGCTGGAGCAGAGCCCGCCGCGCCGACGGGTGGCGCGCCGCCGGCACCCGGGGTGCTGGTCGCGCCTGCTAAGCCCGCTACGGGCGGGGGAGCCGGGTCTTCTGCGCTACAAGCCAGGAACAGGGCACCGGCCGACACCAGGGAGGTCGTAATTGCAAATCCATACTTCATAAATCAATGGTCCTTCCGCCGGCGCCCCACCTCGTTCAGCGCGCGCCAGTGTTCTATGATGGGAGGGGGTATTGAAGAGTACTCAACACGCGGGTGCTGAAACAGAGCTTTTGCGTGAATCCGCCGCCTCAAGCCGCAGATGGCAGCTTTAGCCTACAACTCAGCCGCAAAGTTATTCAGGCGGGCCCTCATCTTCTCTCGGGATTTCAAAGCCGACCGCGTCATCTCATCCCTGACCAGACATCTGCTTCGACGGCTCAACTGCGGCGGTTTTGCCTGAACGCGCTGCGGCGCTGACGAAAAACGCGCCTGAACTTTTCGGCATCGGCGGCTCGCTGTGTTGCCGTGGCGTCTGAGCTTGGACGAGTTGACCTCGCCGATGTCGCGTTCAACGAGATCGGCGCTTCCGACCTACCCACTTTGGCTCGAGTCCGAGCCCGCAACACACTCGATCGCGACTTACAGGAGCAGCACCAAGCCCGGAGACTCGCGCCAGGCTTCGACTTGACCTTCTCTCGAGCGATGCGCGGACGGGCCCTAGCCGTGGCCTGCGCCCAGAGCGACCAGACCCAGGATGGCGGGCGGGCTGGCGAACGCGAGTGCCCACATCGCCTTTGGCCAGACCGAGATCAACAGGATGAATAGCGTGGTGACGGCCATCAGCCCGCTCGCTCCGACCAGGAGCCTGGCGTCTCCTTCCTCTCCGCGACGGAACAATAGCACCGCCGTGCCGAGCGCGGCGAGCGCCGCCCAACGCAGCGCACGGCCCCAACCCTGCCGGGGCCAATTCTGCCATTCGAGCGGCAGGCGCTCCGGATTGGCGGCATACAGCAACGCGAACGACACATACACGGACAACAGCGCGGCGAACGCTAACATTGCATCTTCTCTCGTGGTTGTTGCTTCAGGGTTCGGGCGTGTCCACGAGGGAAAACTGTCGGTCTTGCTCGACCAGACGCGCCGTGACTTCGAGGAGCGTGACGAGCAGGAGCGCGCTCGCCCCAACGAAGAACACGAGCACCGCGAACCACGCGACCCAGGCGGGCAACGCTGCGGGTTCAGGGGCTTGGTGTGGCTCGGGGCACCCCAAGGGCGCGCTGGATACAGAGCAGCGAACCCAAATTCCGGAGCCTCCGGCGGACTCACTGTGCCCGTTTCGACAGATATCATGCCCGCTGGACATCGCACTAGAGTATACTGATAGTTATTATCAGTTACAATGCCTGGAGACAGGTCGACGTGCAGTAGATGAGGAACGCGGTGAACGCGCCAGCGACCCCCGCCGCAACGCCAGCGCCGAGGGGGCCTCTAACCGCGCCGCGCTCGAATGGCGGCTCGGTATTCGCGCATGGCCTGGCTCGCCGTGCTCCGATCGAGGTAGCTGGCGAGCTCTTCCAGATCGATGCCCGGGAGGACTTGGCTTTCTGGAGCTTGTGTATAGGCGCCAGCGGCGAGCACGTGGGCGCTCAAGTGGCCTCGGCGCCAGAACCAGACCTCCCGCACGCCGAGGCGCGCGTAGATGGCGAGCTTATCAATGCCGCCAGAGGTCCACACGACCTCTATCGCCAGGTCGGGGCGCTCGGGCTCGCTGACGTCGCCGAATACGTAGCACTCGTCGGGTTCTGCTCCGCTACCCTCTGCCTCCTGCTCCAGCGTCCACGAGCCGTACGGATTGAAGTCGATGCCGTGCTCCAGGCACCACACCTCCACCAGGCGACCGATCTTGGATTTGAGGGACTCGTGCGGTCGGGATGGCGTCATGATTTCCAGCTGCCCTTCGAGGTACGCCAGCCGCGGTGAGGACCCTTCACCCCGCATTTCCTGCAGCCGCTGATAGTCCGCCCAGGTCGCATGGCGCAGAACGACGATTTTGTCTTCCTTCGGAGTGTCGTCGTGTCCGATGAGCGGCTGAGTGGCCATGCGAGGGGATGATAGCAGCGTTTCCCGAGCCGCGCCCGCCGAGGTCATACGCGCATGGCGCTCGCGGGATTGGTGCGCGCGGCCTTCAACGCCGGAAAAAAGCCTCCGAGCACGCCCACGGTCGCGCCGAGAGCCACGGAGCGTACCAGGATGCCGAGGTTGGGATCGAAGGGGAAGGCGATCTCGTTGCCGGTGCCGTAGTTGGTCGCCGAAAATTGGGAGAACGATAGGAGCGATGCCAGCCCGACGCCGAGTACCGCCCCTGCGAGCGCCAGGGTGGTGGACTCGAGCAAGAAGGCGAGCATGACCTCTGGCGCGGAGAAGCCGAGCGCTCTGAGCACGCCGATCTCTTTGCGACGCTGCGCGATGGCGCCGTTCATGGTGATGGCGGCGCCCAACATGGCTCCGCACGAGAAGATGATCGTCACCAGGTCGCCCAGCGTTTGCACGCTGCGCGCCAAGCCCTCGGAGACTTTCTCGTAGTACGCCCGCTCACGCGTGACGCCGATGGCGGCCTCTTTGTCGGCTTGGAGCGCCGTCGCGAAGGCGTCGAACGCGCTCCTCGACTCGAGGGCGGCGGTCACCGATGACAGGAAGCCTTCCCAGCCGAGCGAGGTGCGCACGACATCGAGCCCGGTCCAGAGCTCGGACTCGTAGGCGGCGCCGCCCGCTTCGAACACGCCCACGATCTGGATGTCGCGAGCTTTTTTCAGGTTGAAGTGGCCACCGAGCGAGAGGCCTTGATAGGCGCCTTCGATAGCCTGGCCGATGATGGCTTCATCGCTGCCTGGGTTCGGGAGGCGGCCCTCGATGATGCGCGCCTCAGGCCGCAGCGCGAAGACGTTTTCGCTCACGCCGCGCACCTGCACGCTCGAGATCCGCGCCTCGTCGTCCACGCGCGGCACGAAGATCTGCACCACCGCCTCCCCCGTGACCAGCGGCTCGCCATTCGGGCCCTTGCGCACGCCCGGAGCGGCAGCTACCGCCGCGAGGACAGACTGGCGCATGCGCGAACCGTCCTCCGAATACGCGTCATGCTGCATCACCAGGCCGTTCTCGTCGCTGCCGGCGCGCAGCAGCGTGCCTCGCATCCCCGACGCGAGCATCTGCGAGGCGGCGAGCACGAAGACCACTAGGGCGACGCCAAGCGCAGTGGCCACCGTGGTGGCGCGCCGAGCCCAGAGGCTCTTCGAGCTATAGCTGAATGGGATCTTCATGGCTCATGTGACGCGAGACAGGGACTCGGTCACCTCCAGGCGAGCGGCACGCAGCGCCGGAATACTTGCAGAGACGAGCCCCAGAGCCGCGCCGAGCAGCAAGGCAAGGACGGCGTCCCCCGTCGCTACGTGCAGCGGAGCGACGCTCATCTCCTCTTCGAGATAGCGGCTGAAGGGCCCCTGCACGAGCGGGTACGAAAGCCCGAGGCCCACCGCGCCGCAGACCAGACCGAGCGCCGCAGCTTCTCCCAGCACGAAGGCGACGAGGTGGCTCGGCATGAAGCCCATCGCACGGAGCGTGCCGTACTCTCGCGTGCGCTCTCGCGTGCTCATGGCCACGGTGTTGCCGAGGATCAGCACCACCACCCCCAGCACCAGCAGGCTCACCACGTTCATGGCGCCGAGCATGGCGCCAAAACGTCCCACGAGGGCCGTGTTCAGCGCTTTGTCTGCCTGCGAGAAGGTCTGGTCGTTCTCGGTGTCGAAGTAGATGTCGATGGCTTTTGCCATGCGGGGGCCTGCATCGGGGTCGTCGATTTGAGCAGAGATCAGCGTGATCCGGTTGCGCTCCGGCTCTGGCAGCGACTCGTTGAAGTTTTCCCAGTGCATCCACACGGCGCGCTGACCGAAGCCCACGCGCGTCGACTTTACGATGGCCGAGACCTCGAGATCCCAGTCGCCCGGATAGTCCCGCCCCTTGAAGTGCAAGATGTCCCCCACGTGCCAGCCCTGCTCCTCCGCGAGCTCGGCGCCGACGAGCGCGCCGCGGCGATTGGCAACGAAGGCCTCCTTTTGTTCCATGGGGGCGGCGAGCTCGTAGTGCATGTTCACGAAGTCGCGCGCGTCCACGGCCATGGATTGGAAGAACACGTTGTCGTCCGTCGGCAACTTGAAGCCGACCCAGCTACCGCCCATGGCCATTTTCACGCCCGGCATCTTGCGCACGGCGTCGGTGTAGTGGACTGGCAGCGAGCTCGCCCAGCCGATCTTGTGCCGCGTGACCACGCGGTCATTGGGCGTCTGCTCGATGCGGTCGGTCCAACCGGCGCTGAGCGAGCGGAGCAGCACAAAGGCCACCAGGGAGATGGCCGCGGCAAACACAGTAAGCACGCCGCGCACGGGCGCTCGGCTGGCATTGCGAAGCGTGAGGCGGACCAGACTCATGACGGCTTCTCCTGAAAGAAGACGCACGTTTAGCGCAATGTCGCGGGAACACCAGGCTTCTGTCATCGTTGCTCCGGCGCATGCAGTGGGCGAGGGTTTCGCGGATGACTGCCGGTTGAATCTGAGAGGCTGGCCCGACGAAGCGACGGCAGCCGCTGCTGGGCGCGGCAAAAATTGCCTGTCCCTCGCCTTTCCGCCGTGGCAAGACCGAGCATGCGTCGGCGGCTGGACAATTGCGGTGATCGGCCCTTATCTCGCGCGCCCAGTGTCTCTGGCTGGTCGCGCTGTGGCTCGGCTCGGGATGTGGTGGCCGCGCGGTGGATGGTGAGATGAGCGGCGCTGCGCCGAGCCCGCCGCTCTTCTCCGAGAATTGCGCGGACAATCCGCTGCTCGCTGGCTGTCCGCGCCGCACGCCGGGAGCTGGGTTCACCCCAGCCCGATGAGCCCGAGCCCGATGAGCCCGAATTTGTAGAGGGGGGACTTCTGGGAGACGCGAGGAACGTGCTGCTCGCCAACTGCGGTGCATGTCACGGGGCGCAAGGTGTGGGTCCCGGCCCCATTCGTGACATTACGGCGGCGCCGGGGTGCGCGGCGCTCTTGGCGGAAGCCGTACTCGAGCGCGACTGCGGCAGTTGCCACGGGCAGGCGGCGCGCGAGGCTCCGGGGCTCGGCGAGGGCATGACGTACATCGACGACATGGCGCAGCTGCTCGCGAATGGGCAGGTGATCGCTTGCGCGTCGAGTGACTCGCCGCTGCTCTTCCGAGCGCAGGATGGCAGTATGCCCCCGCCCGCCTCGCGCGGCGGCTTCGCCGTGAAGGGTCGCGACCTCGCGCAGGTGTCGGAGTTCATCGACGGGCTCTGTCTGGTCCGACGACGTCAGGGCCAGAGGCTGCGGAGCAGCGTCGGGTGGAAGAGCTGCTCGGTGCACAGTGCGGTGAGTGCCATGGGCGTCGAGCGGTCGAGCTCGGGCAGGCGAGCGGCGGCATCGATGACATCGAAAGCGTCGGTGCGCTGATTGGGGATGGCTGGCTCCCGCCCTGCGCAGCCGAGAGCTCAGTGCTCATCCAACGCCTACGCGACGGCAGCATGCCGCCGCCCGAGGCGACGGGGCCTCGGCCATCAGCCGCGGATATCGGCCTGATCGTGGATTTCGCCGATCGGCCGTGTCGCGCGCCGTGATGGCGTGTCGAACGCGCCGAGGCCCGGCGCTGAGCTCAGGGGTGCCCGACTGTCGCGAGGCGAGAACACCGGAGTTGCTGCGGGCGTCCCCTTCGCTAGCCGCTCGATTCGGAGACGCTCATGAAGGGCCGGGGTTTGGGGGAGAGTGGGCCCCCGATCGGGGAGCTCACTTTAGAGCACGAGCACTGGCGCATGGCGAAACGCGCGCGACTTCGCTCGTACGGGCGCGTCTAACCTTTGCTGGTACGCACTGGAGACCCGGACCCTCATGAGCGCAAAACTCGATGCAAACGTGACCGCCGATGAAATCGTCGTAGCTGGCAGGCCCATAGAGCTGACCTTCTCGGCACCCGTCGATGCGCAGTCCGCGCAGTGCGCGATTCGCGTCGAGCGCAAGCGCGAGCGGCTCGGCACGCGCATCGAGCTGGGCAAGCGCGGGCGCGGAGTATCGGTTTACCTGAACGAATCCGGGCTCGGCGCCTGTGAGCTCGTCGTCTCCGAGCTCCTGAGCACGAAGGGCAAGAAGCTCGTCGAGCAGTATCGCCTGCCATTTTCGGTCGTGCCCATTTCGGGCAAGATTCCGGGAAACTTGCGCGTCGAGCACGCGGTGCGCTTGTCCATCGACGAGCTTCGTGTCGTGCGGCTCGACGTGGGTGAGCAAACACAGGCCGGCCACGTCGATGTGGTCAAGGCCGTCCACCGAAAGACCGGCGCTCCCGTCGAGCTGGCGTTCGACGAGCGGGGCCAGAAGGTCGACATCGCGCAGCGGTTGGCGGAGCTCGCCCAACGACGCGCCGCCAAGTTCGGGCGAATTCACGAGGGTCTGTTTGAGCGGATCGAACACGCCAAGGAGAACGAGCGCGTAGCCATCGTCATCTGGCCCCGTGTCGAGCTGCCCCCCGCGCCCTACGAGAAGCCGCACGATCGCTTCGCCAGCGAGCCGCCGGAGGGCGAGAAGAAGGTCGCCCAGAAGCTCGTCAAGGCGCTCGCTGACTTGCGTTCAGCGCTCCAGCGTTCGAAGCTCCGGCTCACAAAAGATCGCGCGGGAGACGAGGGTGCACCCTACGTGCGGCTGATGGTATCGGTGGCGGAGCTCCGTCGACTGTCAACTCACAAGGCGGTTGGCGCGATCTTCTACGATGACACCACGGCCATCAACGATCTGGGCGATTCGATCGCCATCGCTCGATCAGACCGCGCTCACCTGGCTGGGTTCGACGGAACCGGGATCCGCGTGGCCGTCTGGGAGAGCGGCCCGAGCGTCACGACAAACCTCGTCTTTGCCGGGCGTTTCACTGCCTCCCCCGCCGCCAGCAACCATGCCCGATTGACGTCGGCGATCATCAAGAACACCGAGGCCAATCGACCCCACGGGCACGCGCCCGACTGTGACCTGTACTCGGCGAATGCCTCCGGCAACGACGCGCTGCGCTGGGCCGTTCAGGACCAGAGCTGCACGGTGGTGAGCCAGAGCTTTCACCGCAGCACCGAGCCGGGCGGCGCGGGTTTGCAATCCGATGACCTGTTGAAGGACTTGTTGGCGCTGCGCTGGCCGTATCCGACCATCGTGCAAGCGGCTGGCAATTTTTGGGCGACGGACCCTGATGGCATCACGCCGCCCGAGAGTGAATTCGTCAACCACAAGGGCTACAACTCGCTGGCAGTCGGAAATCACGACGACATCGCCGGGGCCATGTCGGGAACTTCGGTTTTCCGTAACCCGACCACGACGCATGGCGACCGCGAGCTTCCGGAGCTCGCCGCCAACGGCACGGGAGTCTCCGCGAACGGTCAGAGCATGTCAGGTACGAGCTTCGCCGCTCCTGCCGCCGCGGGGGTCAGCGCTCTGCTGCAGGACGTGGACGGCGTGTTGCGCTCGTGGCCAGAGGGCTGCCGTGCCATCCTCATGGCCTCGGCTGCACGCAACGTGGTCGGAAACACCTGGTGGCAAGACGTCGTCAATCGGGTCGACGGTCGCGATGGCGCCGGGGCGCTCGACGCCCAGGCGGCAGTCAGGGTCGCCCAGCAGCGCCGTTCGCGCAACGCCGCCGCGACACGACGAGGCTGGGACGTCGGCACCCTAACATCGGCTGTCATTGGGCCCGATCAACTGGCGACGTTCCGCTACCATGTCGTCGTTCCCCCTCTGGTGATCTCGCCGATTGTAAAGGTCGCGCTCGCGTGGGATAGCGCCGTCACTTCCTCTGGCGACACCGCCACTGCTTCGACGCTGACGGTCGATCTCGATCTCATCGTGCGCGACAGCCAGGGTGTCCAGGTGGCGTCCGCCGCCTCGTGGGACAACAGCTACGAGATCGTGGAGTTTGCCGCCCGCCAGGGTGAGAGCTACGAGATCATCATCCGCCGCTGGTCGGGCACCGATAGCGTCTGGTACGGAGTCGCCTGGACCGTGACCGGCCTTTCCTTCTTATTCCCCCTCGACCGGGCGGTGGCCGAGGGGCTCTACCGCTTCGGAGGCTCTTCGGACTGAGGGGGCGCGAGTCGACGTGGTTTTGGGAGCGTGGGCTCGATCGGAGCGCTCCGTCGAGTCGACGCTGCGCGAGCGCGGCGTTCGCCGGCGCCCCCGGGTGACGGTGCCGACGACGATGCAGCCCGGGGTCGGCCCGGTAAATAAAAACTCATGGATGGTTGGGCCTCGGCGCTCCCGCGAGCGCAACGGACGGGTCCATCCGTTGTTTGGGGTGCAAACAACTCCCTGGCGCGCGGCACCCCTCACGGTGAGGGAGTCCGTTGTTTGGGGTGCAAACGAGCCTCGCGCGGCAGTCCCTAGTTGAGGCTCGGCCCGACCAGCCGAAACCAGATCGAACGCCGCTGCCCGCAGCGCCGGCAAATCACCAGCGCTTCGCGCAGCCGCATGCCTTCGACGCTCGGTGCGAGGTGCGCCTCGACCCGAAACGCGGCCTCGCAGTGCGGACACTCGAGTGCCGCCGCCTTCGGCTCTACCACACTCGACGACCCGACCTCGATCGGACGCTCGCGCGACCCGCCCGGCTCTAGCGCGAACAACCGCTCGCGCTGGCGAACCAGTTTATCCGCGGCGCGCAGGGCCGCACGTCGAGCGCTCCGGCTACCGTCGCTGGGTTTGCGTTTGGTCTTGGCCACCGGAAACTCGCTGGCCCTGTACCATGGCTGGCGCGCCCCGAGCGCTCGAAGGGCCCGCTTCGACGGTCCGCCGCGGGGTCATATCGCCCGGTTGCGGCCGCCCTGACGAGGATTCAGCGCACCGGCAGGAAGCGTTCGCAGAACGGCGAGGGCACCGAGACCGGGTCGCCCTTCTGGGCGAGCTGGCCGCTAGTTGCGTCCACGCCGAACACGACCGCGTTGTTGCTCGCGTGGTTGGTGCAGATGATCCACTTGCCGGTCGGATCGAAGGCAAAGTTGCGTGGGGTCTTGCCGCCGCTCGGCACGTGCTGGATGAGCGAGAGGCGCCCATTTTTCTGGTCGATCGCGAACGCAGCCAGGCTGTCGTGGCCGCGATTGCTGCCGTAGAGGAACTTGCCGTTGGGATGCACCTCGACCTCGGCGCAGCTGCTGTTACCCTTGAAGTCGGACGGCAACGTGGAGACGGATTGAAATTGGGTCAGAGCTCCTTTCGCTGCATCCCAACCGTACCCGATGATGGTGCTGGCCATCTCGTTGATGAGATAAACCCAGCGGCCGTTGGGGTGAAACTTCACGTGGCGCGGGCCGGAACCGGGCGGGACCTCGACGAAGGGCGGATCGTGCGGGGCGAGCTTGCCGGTTTTGTCATCGAAGCGGTAAACGAAGAGCTTGTCCACGCCGAGGTCGGGGACGAGGACGAAGCGGTTGTCGGCTGAGACCACGATCGCGTGCGCGTAGGCGTGGGCCTGCCGCTCGGGGTGGACGCTCTTTCCGGTGTGCTGGACGAATGCGGTCCAGTCGCCGATGCTCCCGTCCGGGCGGAGCGCGAAGGCAGCGATGTTGCCGCCTTCGTAGTTGGCGACGAGCACGTAGCGGCCGGTGCGGTCGAGGGTGATGTAGCTCGCGTCGCCGCCGCCCGAGAGCTGGCGGTTCTGCAAGCTGAGCGCCCCCGTGCCCGGCGTAATCGCGTAGGCGGAAAGCCCGCCTGGGCTGCCCGAGTTGCACGTGTAAAGGTGCTTGCCGTTCGGGTGAATGACGAAGAACGCTGCTTCCTTGGCCTCGAGGAGGAAGGTCGGCTTGGTCAGCACACCCGTGTCGGTGTCGAAACGGGCGAGCGAAAACCCGGCGCCTGGCTGGTTATTGTGCGAGCCGAAGTAGACGAAGGTCTCCATCGCGGTGGCGGTCGAGGAGAGGAAGAAGAGGAGGAGGAGGGGGACGAAGCGGGCGGGTATGTGGCTGCACATGGGGCGGAGTCTAACCCAGGTCGATCCGGCACGACGCGCGCTTGCGCTGGCCTGCGTCAATCATTTCAGCTTGAGCCGTGGGTTCTCGTCGGGTGATGCTCAGCTTCAATGCAACGGTCTTCGCGCGTAATGGGTCCCCTCCTTTCCGGCCTTCTCGTCCTGGCGTGCGCTCAGCCAATCCAGCCCCCGAGCGAAGTGGCGCTCGCGTTGCCCTCCTGGCAGGATCGCACCCTCTCGCCTGACCAGCGCGCGCAGCGGCTGGTTGACATGTTGACGGAGGAGGAGAAGCTCGTCCTCGTCACGGGCTACTTTGGCGTGCAAAAGGACTGGAACAAATACCGATTTCCGGAGGCACGCCCGCAGTCGGCGGGGTTCGTTCCCGGCGTGTCCCGCGTTGGCTTTACTGCGCAATGGCAGACGGACGCGGGCAGTGGAGTGGCGACGCAAGGCGAGGCGCCGCCTGAGCTCGAGCGCACGGTGTTGCCCTCGGGCATTTCGACGGCGTCGACCTGGAACCCGGCGCTGGCCGAGCGAGCCGGTGCGATGATCGGCAGCGAAGCGCGCGCGAGCGGCTTCAACGTGATGCTGGCCGGCGGCGTCAACCTGATGCGCGACCCGGGCAACGGCCGCAACTTCGAGTACGGCGGAGAAGACCCGCTGCTCGCTGGCACGATGGTGGGGGCGATCGTGCGTGGCATCCAATCAAACCGTATCGTCTCCACGATCAAGCACTACGCCTTCAACGACCAGGAGACGGGTCGAAATTCCGTCAACGTCGTCGTCGACGAGGGCGCTGCACGGCTCTCCGACTTGCTCGCTTTCCAGATCGCAGTGGAGCAAGGCGACCCCGGTTCGATCATGTGCAGCTACAACCTGGTCAATGGCGAGTATGCCTGCCAGAACGACTGGCTCTTGAATCGTGTGCTCAAGGGCGACTGGGGGTACCCGGGCTACGTGATGACGGACTGGGGCGCTCAGCACGATACCGTCTTGAACGCCAACCATGGTCTCGATCAAGAGACCGGAGTGAGTCGCCCCGACGGCTATCAGTTCCGCGATCACCTGGCGGGCGCCATCGCCCGGGGCGCGGTGAAGCCGGAGCGGCTCGACGACATGGCGCGACGCATCGCGCGCACGCTCATCGCCAAAGGGGCCGTGGATGATCCGGTTCAACCCGGCCCCATCGACTTCGAGGCGCATGCCCTGGTGACGCGCGCCGGCGCCGAGGAGGGCATCGTACTGCTGAAAAACGACGGCGCGCTGCTGCCGCTCGCGCGCCCGAAGAGCATCGCCGTGATCGGGGGCCACGCCGACGTCGGCGTGCTGACGGGCGGCGGCTCCGCGCAGGTGTACGCGCCGGGCGGCAACGCCGTGCGGGGTGAAGGCCCCGAGCACTGGCCCGGGCCGCACGTGTATGCCAAGTCGTCGCCGCTCGATGCGCTGCGCGGCGAGCTGCCCGGGGTGACCATCACCTGGTCCGAGGGCAAGGACGTCGCGGCGGCCGCCGCCAGCGCCGCGAAATCCGAGGTGGCCATCGTCTTCGCCACGCAGTGGACGGCGGAAGCGCGCGACTTCTCGCTTAGCTTGCCCGACGAACAAGATCGCCTGATCGATGCCGTCGCCCGCTCCAATCGCCGCACGGTCGTGGTGCTCGAGACGGGCGGCCCCATCCTCATGCCGTGGATCGATCGCGTCGCCAGCGTGGTCGAAGCTTGGTACCCGGGCAGCCAGGGTGGCCCCGCGATCGCGCGCGTCTTGAGCGGCGCAGTCAACCCCTCCGGGCGCCTACCCGTGAGCTTCCCGCGCTCCATCGACCAACTGCCGCGGCCCGTGATCCTCGGCGCCGGGCTCCCCAACGACCAACGCTTCGACGTCCACTACGACGAAGGCGCCGCCGTCGGCTATCGCTGGTACGACGCGAAAGGCCTACGGCCGCTGCTGCCGTTCGGGCATGGGCTGAGCTACACCAGCTTCGCGCACGAGGCGCTCGCGGCGCAGAGCGACGGCGGCGAGCTCGAGGTCTCCTTTCGAATCCGGAACACCGGTGCCCTCGCCGGCAAAGACGTCGCCCAAGTCTACGTGTCGCCCGTCGGCAGAGCCTGGGAGGCGCCCAAGCGGCTCGGAGCTTTTGCCAAGCTGGAGCTCGAGCCGGGGCAGGCAAAAGAGGCTAAAGTCATCGTGGATCCACGCCTGCTCGCCGTCTGGGACGAGCCGCGGCGAGGCTTTTTCATCGCTGCTGGTGACTACACGGTCACGCTGGCACGCTCCGCCGCCGACGCGGGCCAGGCCGTTCGCGTCACGCTGGCCGAGCGCCTGATCCCCGCAGGCGCGGGCGCCGGCAACCCACGCTGACGCGCGTGCTCAGGCCTTGATGGGCATCGAGATCTTGGTGCTGCGGTTGGGCATGGGCGCGACGCTGGGGGACGTCAGACCCGTGACCAGGTCCGCGATGTTCACGGCCTGCCCGCTGGTAAAGCATTTGTTGGCGGCGGCACCGATGAGGATCGAGTACAGGCCGCTGCGTTCATCGGCTGCCCGCTTGTACTTGTCGGGCTCCGCCTTGCCGAACAGCTCACGCAACATCAGCTCGTCACCTCCGCCGTGGCCTCCGGTCCCCGTCCAGGGCTTGATGTCCTGCGGGGCGCCGCGCAGCGGGATGACGCGCGTCTGCACGCGGTCTTCCTCCACGCCATAGCCCAGTGTCGAGACCGCCGCTGCCATCTGCTCCGTGATCTGGTGCTCGATGCGGCCCTTCGTGCCGTTGAAGGCGATCGTGTAACCCTCCCAGGCGTTGCAGGCGTTCAGCGAGTAGCTGAGCGTGGCGCCGCTCTTGTAGCTGACGATCACGTTCATCGTGTCTTCGATGTCAATGTCCGGGCGGAACACGCAACGATCACGGTAGTAGCCATCGTAGTGCTCGTTGTCGAGGTACAGGGCCTTGTTGCCAGGGTTCGCCGCCAGATCGAGCTGAAACGCGCAGGCCCTCTTCTCCGGGCAGGTATGGCAGCGCTCGTGGTGGCTCTTGAGCCCCATGCGCTTCGCCATGGCCGGCGTGTAGAACTCGCGCTTGCCGTACGCGAGAACGCGCTCTGGCTCGCTGCCGAGCCACCAGTTGACCAGATCGAAGTGGTGCGTGGCCTTGTGCACCATGAGCCCGCCCGACATGGCCTTCTGGCTGTGCCAGCGGCGGAAGTAGTCGGCGCCGTGCACGGTGTTGAGCAGCCAGTGGAAGTCCACGGAGAGCACGTCCCCGATGGCGTTGCTCATCAGCAGGTCCTTAACCTGCGTGCGCGGCGGCGAGTAGCGGTAGTTGAACAGCACGCGCACGTGCCGCGAGTTGCGCTTGCAGGCGTCCACGATGCGCTGCGCCTTCTCCGGCGTCGTCGTCAGCGGCTTCTCGGTGATGGCGTCGCAGCCCGCGTCGAGCGCGCGGACGATGTAGTCGTCGTGCGTCGCGTCCGGGGTCGTGACGATCACCGCGTCCGGCTTCAGCTCCGCGATCACGCGATCGAAGTCGGCAGCCAGAAAGGTGCGCGGCCGCACGCCGTCCGCCGCCACGGTCTTGGCTGCGAGCTCCAGCCGCCCCGGGTTGATGTCGCACAGCCCGACCAGCTCATTGCCTTCGCGAAAGGTCTTGGTGAGCGCGCCCAGGTACATGCGCGAGCGCGAGCCCAGGCCCACGTTCACGAAACGCCGCTTGCTGCCCGCGGCGCTGGCCCGAGCGGTGAGCCCGAGCGCCAGGCCGCTCGCAGCGACGGATTGCAGTAGGGTTCGGCGATCGAGCTTGGGACCGGAATTGTCGCTCATGCGACCGTTCTATTTGCGCGCGGTCCGGCTCGCAACAAGATACGCGCCGGGAGCGTCCTCGACGTGCTGCACTCTGGCGGTATCTGTCTGTGGTTGCTGGAAGGTGTGGCCAGATGCGCATACTTTGCCGCCCATCGACCGCGAAACGGCGCCCGCTGGCCTGCCGCAGGGCCCCGCCCGCAGCGACCCCCTCAGTGCAGCAGGTCGTAGATGGCCGTGCTCCAGACGTCGCTCATCACCTCATAACCGGCGCTGTTCGGGTGTAGCCGATCGGCCAGAAACTTCGTCTTGTATGCTGGGTCCTGCACGAACGCTTCATACATGTCGACGAGCATGACGTGCTTGCCGGCGGCTGCCCGGGCCTCCACGATGGCCGGGATGCCAGCGTTGAAGGCCTCGATGCGCTGGTTGAGCGGGTCTTGCATGGTCGGGGTGATCTGCGCGACCACGATCAAGCTGTGTGAGTCGAGCGCGATGATCGAATCGATCAACGTGCCGAGGCGCCGCGGTGCGTTCGGCAGATCCACGTTCCCGTCGACGTCGTTCGTGCCGATCATGAGCAGCACGATGTCAGGCTGAAAACGCGGGATGGAGTCGGGGATGTAGTTGGAGATGCCGATGCGCGGGATCGGTGCCTGGGGGGCGTCAAAGATGGTGTGCGCGCTGTGGCCCTCGTTTTGCTGTGGAAATGGCACACCGTCGACGCTGGCCGGGCCGTTGACACGTGAGCCCACGAACGTGAACTGCTTATTGTCACGCTGGGCGCGCTGAAAAAACGGGATGCGATAGCCGCCGCGCACCGTGAACCCGTCCGTGATCGAATCCCCGAGCGGCATGATCGTGCAGACCGTGCCTGACGGCGGGCACGGGTTGTACAGCGTCGGCTCCGGCGGCACGGCCTCTTCCGGGACCTCGACCGGAGGCTCTGCGCCAGCGTCGCTGCCCGCGTCGGCCGCGGGCGGCGCGACGGCACCGGAGCCCACCTCAGCTACCACGGGTGCACTTGCTATAGGGCCGATGACGGGCGCCGCTTCGTCGCCAGCGGACGGCGCGGTGGTCGGCGTTGGAGTTGCGGGGCTCGTGCTGGAGCCCGGCGTCGCCCCGCTGGTGTTGCCAGCCGGTGCGCCTGCCGTGCTCGGAGCGGGCGCGGTAGTGGCCTCGCCTGGGTCTGCGACGAGGCCGGCGCCGTCTTCACTGCAAGCAGTGCCGAGCGACAGCCCAAGCGCGGCCAGAGCGAGTGAAACCCAACCTGAACGCGCGGTAGCAAAGCAATTGGCTCTCATGAGGTCTCCGTCCCGCCGACCTTAGCACCCCCGCCGCGATTTGGGCACGGCACACCGACCGCGAGGCGAGGGACCGAGTCACGCCCGACGCTGGCATCCGTTCGAGCAGGTGCAGCGCTCAACTCGAGCCGGTACGGATCGTCACGGCGCGGGAAGCTCCGCGATCTGAGCGAGCAGTATCATCCGATCGCGCTGTTCGGCGTCTTCCGCCGCAAAGCGGGAACGCCGCAAGAAGTCTTCCACGGCGAGCGGGTCTGCTTCGAGGACCGAGCGCCCCGTCGTCAGTACCTCCCACACGAGGAGGGGCGACGCCGCTCGGAGATCGATCACGTCGACCTCGCAGCCGAGCGCACCCGCCAGCTCATCCATCAGTCGAAAACGTTCGAGCTCCAGCGGCGGCTCCGTCAAAACTCCCAGATCGAGATCGGAGCGCGCGGTGGCCGCCGCGTGCGCGTGAGAGCCAAAGACCCACACGCCCTGCAGCTGCCTGCCCGGGAGCGCGCCCGGCGCTGCGAGCCGCGCCAGCGCTTCCGAAATCAGGCGTTTCGACTCCACCCGGGCAGCGTAACATCCAGCACCGATTCGGCCAACACTCCTCCGTGCCGGGCCCGTCGCCAGCGCGCGCTGAGACTCGAGCTGCGCGGCGTGGGTAGCGTCGACTGAGCAGCGCGAGCGCCCACGCCACGATCAACCAATGACACGCGCGCCCAGGCGCCGTCAGCTGACAGCCCGAGCTGCCGGCCTCCGCCGTTGCGGGAGCCGCTGGTGTGGGTCCAGCATCGGTGTTCGAGCCTGGGGAGGGAGCCGGCGCCGCGTCGACGCACTCGAGGCCTTCGCTGCAGACTTGCCCGCCGGGGCAAGCGTCGGCTTCGTCCGTCTCGCCATCGCAGTCATCGTCGAACCCGTCGCAGGACTCGACGAGCGGCAGACCGGGGACGCACGCCGCGAAGCACGACTCGGACTGTCGACGGCATAACCCGACGCCACAGACCGCACGGGCTCCGTCGTCGACCTTGCCGTCGCAGTCGTTGTCGATGAAGTCGCAGAGCTCTGCCGCGCCGGGATTTCTATCGGAATCGCCGTCGTCACAGTCATCGGCGCTGTCAGCGTACCCTGCTCGGGGAGCGCAGCCCATGACGGGCTGGCCCGTCACCGAGCCGAAGCCGTCCCCGTCCTGGTCGGGGTATTTCGGCACCTGCATGGCCTCCTCGTCGACCTCGCCGTCGCAGTCGTCATCACGCCCGTTGCAGCGCTCGGTCGCCGCTGGATGGATGTTATCGTCGTTGCCGTCGCAATCGTCGTCCAGCGGCGCGTAACCGGGGGGCGCTGCACAGCCGAGCTTGGTTCCGAACGCCGCGTCGCCCGCGCCGTCTCGATCGCCGTCGAAGTAGTACGTGAGCGGCGTGCATCCGAAGCCGAATTGCACGTTGGCCTCGGTGAACGAGTCGCCGCTGTTTTGACCGTTTCCGTTGCCTGCCACGGCGCTGATCAGGAAGTTGGCTGCGCCCGGCGTGTCGGGGGCTTGCCAATCTACCACGTATTGCACTGTGCCGCCGCTGGCGGGCTGAGCGGTGGAATGAAATGCCCACTGTGGGTTGTCGAGCGCGATCGCCTGACCCGCTGGCACGCTAAAAGCGCCTGTCCCGTCTTCGTCGAAGACGGAGAATCCTCCGACCTGGATGCCCGGTCCGGTCACCGTGATCGTCAGGCGAACCAGCTGCCCAGGGCTCACGACCTGCGGTTCGATATCCACCGTCACTTCTGCGCCCGGGTCGTTGCCATGGCACCCGTTGCAATCTGTGAACTTCGCGTTGGAGCGGCGCGCCTGCGCCGAGCTGCCCAGCAGCTCGAAGGCCACCACTCCCAGTCCGATCGCGAGCCAGCGCTTCATCAGGCCATTGTGGCTCCGTGAGCCCCGGATGTCACCGGCCGACATTTCTAACGCACGCAGCGCACGGGGTAGGGCGTCGTGCCGTCGAGGTACAGCGCGCTGCCGTCGGCGAAGTCCACGTACCATCCGCGCAACATGGGGGATTCGACCCACGGCGTCAGGCTCCAGAAGGGTGCGGCTGGGGTGTCCGGAAACGCCGTGCCGTCGATCGCGGGCTGGCTGTACCGAGCGTCAACCAGCGTCTCGAGCTCCTGCATGCTCGGAGCCCGCCATGGGCTGGGCCCGTCGAGCCGCAGCTTTGCGCAATGTTGGCTCGCCTCGGCGAAGGTGAATGAATCGGCCGCGACGACCCGCTGCCACTCGAGACCCGTCAGCAGATCGGAGGCGGTATCCTCGCTCAGTCGGTAGCGCGCCGCGGGCAGCGATAGAGCGGGGTCCGACCGGACGCAGCGCACGCTGAAGGCGTTGCTCTTGGCATCCCGGCTCGGGTACCCGAGGTAGAAGTAGACGTACCACGCCTTCTGGTCGTCCGCCGAATCTGGCGTGCTCGTCCAGAACCAGTCGCCCGGGGTGTCTGGAAAAGCGATCCAATCGATGGCGGGGTCGAGTTGATCGAGCGACAGAATCGAGGTGAGCTCGATGCGGGAGGGCAGCCGCCAATCGCCGAAGCCATCGAGCTCGAGGCTCGCGCACACGGCCTGCGCCTGCTCCCAGGTCTGGAATGGCCGAGCGCTCACCGAGCGTTCCCAGAACAGCCCCGTCACGTCGTCCACGACCACGTCCACTGAGAGCACGCTGTAACTGCGCGCGTTCGGAAGGCCCCAGCCTTGCTCCGTGGGCATGGGCCACAGGGCGTTGCTGAAGGGCCCCGGGGTTTGCTCGCTCGGAGCCTCACCCTGGATCGGCGCTGCACACGCTATGAAGAGGGCCGCAGCGCTCGGCAGGCAGACACGTCGGCTCTCGTGTGCAGTGAGCCGCCGGAGCGACCGTGGCGCGCCGCTGCGAGGCACGGCATCAATCAAGGCGCGACGGTGACGTTCGACAGAATGAAGACGTAATCCTGATAGTCCCCATTGGCGGCCTCTTCGCAGGCAAGCAGATAGGAGCTCGCGATCGCGGTACCGGCCGCGTCCGCCAGCGGATACACCTTGATGCGATGCGGGCCACCGGTCGCGTTGAGCGCGTCTTCGGTGAACAGGTGATTGCCGTTCTGCGGATTGCCCTCGGCGAGCTGATTGGTGAAAGCCCAAACTCCAAACGGGCCAGGGCCAGGGTCGAACGAGGTACTGCCGGTGACCGGTGGCAAGAGCAGGCGTGCTTTGTTCGACGTGTGCGGATCGTCCTGCTCGTCCATCGCGCCCACCTCGGTACGGGCGTTCGCGTCGCCGGGCGTGTAGAAGCCAAACGGCATGACCCCCACTGGGGAGAAGCGCGCGACCGGCTTCAGGCTCACGTCGCCAGGGCCCGCGCGCACGAAGAGAGGCGCGTCGATCTCGTCGGTGCCCGCCTCTACGCCCGGCATGGTATCCGGATTGGCGTTGGTGCGAAGCGTATTGCCAATGTTGACGTCGTGTCCGAGCGCGTCGAGGACCTGACCGAACGTGGGCTCCCAGATGGCCTGGGTCAAGATGATGCCGTGCAGGCGCGCGCGCGCGGAGACCGCGCCTGCCGTTATGGATAGAGCGCCCGCGGCGACGGTGCTCCCGGAGTCCTGAGGCGGCGGCGCGGGCAATGCATTCAGCGCCGTGATCAGCTGTACGGAAACGGGGACGCTCGCTCCCGCTGCGATCGTCACGGGTAACGGGGGAGCGTTGGTGATGGCGAAGAGATCGGAGTCGACGACGTCGACCGCGTCCACGCGCAGAGCGGTGGCCCCGGCGTTGTTGATCTGGAACGTGAGCACGGGGGGATTCTGCTGGCCGCGCACGGAGGACCAGATGCCTGTATCGGGCGTGACGGACAGCGCGGCCGCCGGCGGATCGAGGACGGCCGTGCTGGCCCCTGCCGAGCCCTCCCCGGAAGAGCCCGCTTGCCCACCCGAGCCCACGAGGCTCAGGGCGCCGCCCGACCCCGCCTCACCCGAACCCTGCACAGCACCGCTGGCGCCGACTCCTCCCGTGCCCGCGGGGCTCCCGCCCGACGCCGCGGAGGGGCCAGAGCCGCCGGCCCCAGGCTGCGCGGCGAGCACGTTGCCTTTGCTCGTCCCCGAGGACCCGCAACCGCACGAGAGCGCGAGCCCCAGCAGAGCGGCAGCGATGCAGTGGTTTTGAGGAGACGAGGCCAAACCGATCCGTTCTGTTCGGCGCTAGTGCCGTTATGATGAGCCGGCGCTCAGGGCGTCGGGCTACGCATGCGGAACGCGGTCGTGCTCACCGCTTCGGCGATGAACTGTCGCACGGAAAGATCCGCTGCCGCGCCTGCGCCCGCAGCTCGATAGGCGGTTTCAAATGAGCCCTTGTCGGCGTCGGTGGCCTTCCGACCCAGCATGTAGACGAACCATTTGTCGGCGATACAGCGATCGACCTCAAACGAGGTGGACAGCGCGCCCATGAGCTCGACCGCGTCCTCGAACTCGATGACCGCGCCCTTGGGGGTGGTCAACGTGCCGCTCGAGTCCACGGGGAAGCCGTTTTCCTCGCGGCGATAGCCTCCGACACCGTCATAGTTCTCAAAGGCAAACCCGAGTGGATCGAACAGCGTGTGGCAAGCCCCTGCGCAGGGGTTCCCCGTGTGGCTTTCGAAGCGCTCCCGCGTCGTCGACGACTCTGTCGGGGGCGCGACCGGCGGAACGTTGGCGGGGGGCGGCGGCACGAACCCACATAAGAGCTCGGTCCAGACCAGCTTGCCGCGCCGCGGCGGATTAGAACCGTCGGTGTTGCCCGTGCTGGCGAGGACACCCGCCAGCGTGAACAGCCCGGAGCGCTCGCTCGCATTCAGCTCCAGGCGATCGCCCTCGTTGCCCCTGGCATTGGCTCCGTAGATGCTCGCCAGATTGGCGGTCTCGTACACGCTATGCGTGGCGGTGAGCAGGGACCGAACCGTCCCGTCGCCCTCGAGCAGCACGTCGGAGACGAAGCCGGCGAGCTCGCCCTTGAACCCCTCCCGAACGTCGTCGTTGAACAGCGGGTAGGCCGTCGGGTCCTTCTGCAGGTCATCGAGATTGTCGATGTGCAACCACTGCTGGTGAAAGTCTGCGGCGGTTGCGCCGAGACGCTCTTTGTCCTGGAACAGGCGCGACGCCTGGGCTGCGATCTGCTCGGGCGTGCTGAGCTGACCAGCGTCCGCGGCTGCAGCGAGCTCGCGATCGGGCGTGGTGCCCCAGAGCAGGTAGGAAAGGCGCGACGCGATCTGGTACGGGGTGAGCGGGATGAGACCGGCCTGGGGCGTCTGGTCCGCGTCGCCGACTTCCCAGAGGTACAGGAACCCGGAGGACTGCAGCATGGCTACCGCCACCTGCCCCACTGCTTCGGTATACGGAAACCCGAGCTCACGCGCAGTGCCGAACAAGGCGAGCAGGTTGGTCGACTCGGCGCTCGTCACCGGACGCCGAAAGGCGCGGCGGCCAAATTCCGAGATGAACGTCGCCGCACAGGCAGGCTCAGCCCGGCCCTCGGTGCATGCGGGCACCGCAATGCGATCCTCCGTCAGCAGACGCTCCGCGGTCCTGAGGAACGTCTCGACGCTCGGCAGCGACGCGCTCTCATACACCGCAAAGCCGGTTTGTCGGTTGGCCTCGTCGGGTAGCTTTGAGCCTGGGTCCGTTGGGTCACCGAGCAAATCCCTCAGCGTGTTCGAATACTCCCGCGGGCTCAGGCGCCGCAGCAAGAGCTGGCCCGCGCTCTCCGGCGGCAACGCCTGCGTCAACGACGGATCGACGGCGACGTCCACGACGGCATTCGGGCCCCCGGGGTTCTCAACGCCGTCCGTGCTGGAGGGTTTTTCCCCGGCAAGGGAGCCGCCGGAGCAACCCCCGATAACCGGTGCCGCGAACGCAACCCAACAAGCCCAGCCGCGCAGCGTGTGTCTCATCGTAGTCCTCATGTTCGTTGTGCCCATCACGATGCCGCGCCTCAACCCCGAAGGGCCGCGAGCTCTCCGCCGTAATCCGCTTCACCGAACGTCGTCGTCGGCACTCCGACCGCGTTGGCGATCGCGACCAGCACGCCGTTGTGGGGGGCGTCGACCAAGGCCAGGCTCCGGCCCGTGCCGAAGTAACCGCCCATGCTGCCCGCCAGCACTGCTGGTAGCTCGTTCGTCTGATGGTTTCCGGTCCGCATATTGCTCTGAGCGAACAGGCACGAGCTATCGATCAGGCTGCCGGCGCCGTCCGGCGTATCCTTCAAGAGCTGGATGAACTTGGCGATCTGCTCCTGAAAAAACCCGTCCGTGCGGCGCTTGTCCGCGCCGTTGTCGTGCGCGATCACATGCAACCCCTGAACGAGGCCGGTGTTGCCCGACGTCTGGTTGTTGCTCGCGTCAAAGCCCAAGGTCGTGAGCACGATGTTGGCGCCGCCTTGATCACCGAGCTGGAGCACGGCCGTACGCGTGATGTCCGCGGCAAAAGCAGCCGTGATGAGCTGCATCTGCATCTCGGTCGTGGTCTGAAAGTTCACGGTCGAGCCGGTATTGACGCCCTGGGGCAACTCGGGCCTGGCCCCGGAGTTGCCGCGTGCCGTCACCTGGAGCTTGAGCTCGAGCTCCCGCACCGATTGCAGATGCGCGTCGATACGCTGCCGGTCGCCTGAGCCGAGCGATGCCGAGAAGCGCCCGAGATCGCCGATGACATAGTCGAGGATGCTCGTCCGCATGGAATTGATGCGGGTGACCGCCGGGTCGGGACCCGCGTTGGCCTGCACGCCACCGAACAGGTCGTTAAAAACGTCGTACGGATCCTCGTTCGGGACGATGGCGTTGTTGGCGCCTGCACCCCGCCAGCACAGGCGCGCCGTGCTGTCGATCTTGACGCCCAAGTTCAGGCTCGCCAGCCCAGCATAGCCCTGGGCACGCAGCGCGTTGCCGATATACTGATCGATTGAGATACCGCCCGCGATGTCACTCGCCGTGCTGTTACCGCCGCTCGCATAGATGGCGCCCGTGAGCATGCCCGGGTACGCCGCGTGCCCGGTGCGCTCGCTGATGTCCGGCGAATCGCGGATGAAGCGGTAGTTGAGGCCCTTCATCAGGACCAGCTCGCCGCGATGCGGCTCCAGGGACTGCATGAAGTCCGGCAGCGTGAAGCTCGTGCCGGGCCCCGGCCAGTCTTCGTCCCGGTTCAGCATGCCGTTGCACCACGCCATGAAGATGGCCCGCTTGGGCTCGGCCGCGATGCTTTGCCCGCTGGCGCGCTCCGCCTCGAGCAGGGGTAACACCGCGGCGCCGACGCCCATGGCTTTCAGAAACGCTCGCCGCTCAACCCGACGATGACCCTTGCTCATCTCGCTCTACTTCCTTCTTGCTTCTTGCCCTACCGGCCTCGGGCATTGGTGCAACGCGTGGACTGCCCGATGCCGATACCGAGCTCGCCCGGGGCTGAACCAGCAGCAACTATGAGCCCGGTGGCGCATAAAGAGCAACGCAATTTCGCGCCAATGAGGGAACAGCCACAGCGTAAAGTACTACGTTTGCAGCTTTTTCGACGGCATTGGCGCTCCCCGTGAGCACACAGGTATTAAGTTTGCTCGGAGCTCGTCAATTCGTCGGACGCACTGGTGAACGCGTCGAGCACCTTTACTTTGCCGCCGTGCGGCATCCTTGCCTCGAGCTCACGTCGATCGTCGCTGTCATCGCGCTGCAGCTTCGCTGCGAGTCGTGCGCGTCGTCTTAGAGATTGCTTGCGTGATGCTGTCCTGAGACGCTGTGTCTCGTGACCGATGATTGTAGTGTGTGGGGAGTCGAGCTCACGTCGGCGCGGGCCTGGCTCGGCGTGACCGTGAGCGCGGCGCTGCTGTTCGCGTCGAGTTGCGTAGACGACTCCGGAGAGCCGAAGGGCAAGGGCGATCCGATCGGCGCGGGAGGGGCGAGCGTGGGGACGGCGCCAGCGAGCACCGAAGCCAGGGTTGGCCCGAGCAACACGGGAGGCGTGGCTGGCGTCAGCAGCGCGTCCAGAGGAGACGGAGTGCCCTCGAGCTTCGAAGGCGTGTCCCTCGCCGGCGCGTCGTCGATGGGTGCTGCGGCGTCGGTGGCGCCGGGTGTCAACGGCAACGCGGGCTCGAGCGACGCTGCGCTCGGTGGTCCTGCGATCGTCGACCTGTTCAACGGCACCGACCTGGCGGGCTGGACCGCGTATCGAGAGACCAGCCAAAATTCGCCGGGCACGCTGCTCTCGGCGGACCAGGCGAAGCTGATCTTCCAGCCTGTCGACGGCACGATCCGCGTCTACGGCGACGCCGAAAACGGCTCCACGCAGGCCCGGCACACGCTGCTGACGACGCAGTCGTACACTAAATACAAGCTCTGGGTCGAGTACCGCTGGGGAACCAAGGTGTTCGCTCCCTACACGGATCTGACGCGCTACCCCCGGGACGCCGGTATTCTGTTCCACGTCCACGGTGACCTACGAGTGGTGTGGCCGTCGTCGATCGAGTTTCAGATCAAGGAGGGCACCACCGGCGACATTTTTGCGCTGTTTGCGCGTTGCACGTCCCTGGCACAAAACGCTGGCACCACATTTGTGGCCGCGGCCGAGGGCGGGACCGAGAAGCTGGTCGATGGCGCCAACGGCTTCGTTCAGCATGGGCGCAGCGCGAATTTCGAGTTGCCTGACTGGAACAGCCTGGAGCTGCAGGTCGATGGCGGCACGGCGCTGTACCTGGTGAACGGCCACGTGGTGAATGCGGTCCGGAGCATCGCCGACAAGTCTGGCTCGGTGGGTATGCCGATCACGTCCGGGCCCATCGCGCTCCAGTCGGAACACGCGGAAGTCTTCTATCGTAACATTCGCATTCAAGTTCTTCCATGAGTTACCTATGCTGAATTCACGCCGAAACGGGCCGTGCGCTGCTGCTCACTGGCTGAAGGGCGTGGTCGCCCTGGCGATCAGCGGCGCCTCGTGCACCTCCACAACAGAGGGCGACGCGCCTGATCCCACTGCATCCGGGACCGCAGGCGGCGCAACGAGCGGCTCCGCCGATCGCGGCGCTGCGACGGGAGGGGGCTCGGCAGCGCCCAACGCTGCCCGCGGCGGCGTGGAAGAGAGCGGCGGCGCCAGCGCTGGGGGCCTCGCGGCAGAGGGTCGCCCCAGCCAGGTCGCGCTCGGTAACGATCCTGTGTCGGCTCCGCCTCAGGCTGCGGCTGCCGATCCCAGCACTGCTCCGGTCACGGGGGGGTGTTGGACCAGCACTGGTGACGGCCAGGTCCAACTCGACCCGACAGACAAGCTCGTGCTCTTCGACGGCACGAGCCTGGCCGAGTGGAAGCGAGAGACAGGTGGCCCCGCCCACTGGAACCTGCTGGCAGATGGGACGCTGGAAGTGGCCCCCGCTGAACCGCCAACGGACCTTCAGACCAACCGGGGCTTTGAGGATCTCTGCGTCCATGTCGAATACATGACACCTGCGTACCCTGCGAGCGTGCTCGGCCAGCTTCGGGGCAACAGCGGCATCTATCTGAAGAGCGCCTACGAATTGCAGATCCTCGATTCGATTGGGCAGCCTGCGACGCTCGACTCGTGCGGCGCGGTGTACAGCATCCGGGCGCCATTGGCGGTCGCCTGCAACCCGGAGCTGGTGTGGAACACCTACGAGATCGAATTCGACGCGAGCGAGTGGTCAGGCTCCACGAAGACCAAGGACGCTTCTGTCGTGCTCGTGACTCTGAATGGCGTGGTGGTGCAGAGAGACGTGCCTCTGAACCCGGAGGGGGGCGCTACCGCCGCCGGGAACGCTGACCGCCCCGGCCCGCAACCACTCCTCATCCAGGACCACCGCAACTTGATCAAGTTCCGGAACATCTGGGTGAAGGTACCCCGCGGCTGAGGCTCGCTCGCGCACGCTCGAGCTCCCGGTGGCCC
Organism: Deltaproteobacteria bacterium; assembly: GCA_043747815.1. Classification (GTDB taxonomy): domain Bacteria; phylum Myxococcota_A; class Polyangia; order Polyangiales; family Polyangiaceae; genus SZUA-265. The sequence goes on along the minus strand of JAYTOL010000192.1, from coordinate 7,272 downwards.
ACGACGTCGAGCGGGGCGAGCACCGAGTCTCCGCGCCAGCCGGCGATCACCACTGCGTCTACTTGGCAAAGTTCGGGCAAGCTGCAGGCAGGTAGCGTGGGGCAGAGTTAGGGAACGCTTTCGGCGCTCCCCGACACGGTGCTCTCGAAGGTGCGGACCGCATCAAAGGTCGACATCGGGAGCAGGGGGTTGCCCGTCACCTTCAGGCTGTCTACGGTGGCGAGGGCGCCGAGGGAGATTTGCGTGAGGGTGGTGTTGTCCCTGATCTCCAGGACGTCGATGCTTTCTAGCTCTGAGAAATTGAGCTCGCGCAGCTGTGTGTTGCCTTCGATGGACACGTACGTTCCTCCGCGCAGGCCGAGCGGTACCGAAAAGCGCTGGAGGGCGGGGTTGCGCGCGATGATGATTTCCGAGCGCTGGCTGAGCCAATCGCGGCGAGGGAACAGGTCGGGGACATCGAATACGTTGTAGCCGCTGGGCAAGCGGCGACTCGCGAGAACACCGAGGAAGTCAGGGAGCTCTTCCAATGCCAAATTGTCCCAAAAGTAGAGCGCACCGATGTCAAGGGTGGGAAACTCTGGAAGCCGGCGAAGCCGGTCGTTTTGCTCGACCAGGATGAAGCCTGCGGATCTCAGTGCGTCGAGGCCATCAGGGCGTTCCAACGCCGCGTTACCCCTGATGATGAGGCCTTCCTGGATATGTTCGAGCGCATCGAGCCCGTCAAGTGTCTGTAGCGCTGGATTTTCTACGACGTACATGTCCCCGCCGACGTGCTCGAGCTGGCCCAGCCCGTGCAGATCACGCAAAGCGGTTGCCTGGATGGTCACGTCCTGGTCAACAGCTCGAACGGTAGCGAGCGCGTCGATATCGACCAGCTTTTCGCCAGAGATGATCAGCAACTTCAAGTACTCGTGCAGATGCAGCCCGGCGAGGCTCTCCACGTTGTTCAGGTTTAGTACGAGCTCTCGGATCAAGAGGCCGGCGAGCGGTCTGAGATCGGTAATCTCATCACATTGGACCAGAGTCAGGGAACCGTGAACGGTTCGAAGATTCTCGAGTGGTTCGAGGTCGTGGATGGAGGCGCGCACGACAAGCATCGAACCAACGCTCTCCAAATTCTCGAGGCCCTCCAAAGATTCCATGAACCCATTTTCCCAAGCCGCCGCCCGGGCGGCCTCGTCTTCCGGCGGCGGCTCGTCCGGCGACCAGACGCCGGAGCTGCCCAAACCCAGCTCGCCACTCACGGTGGTGAGCGCGTGCAGGGGCCGGAGATCAGGATCAAAGTAAGGCTGGACCAACAAATTCCCCTCGACCACCTCGCAGCCTTCGAGCGCATCGATGTCCACCTGGCTTCGCGCAACGAAATCACCCGACAGGGTCGTGCTCTCGAGACATAGCGAGTGCGCGGGCAGAACAGCCGCCGGCGGCTCGTTCGCGTCATCTCCCATGTTGACGACGTCGGATGAACACGCGCAGAAGAGCGCGCTGAGCGACGCGATGGGCAGCGCCCGCGATGCGAAGCCGGAAATGGTGCGAACGAGCCTGAATTCTTGCTGGATCATGGTGTCTCCTTCGCGAAGATCAGTGTCCGTCGCTCAAATTTATTATCGCTGCTCGGGCAATGTTTCGGCGGGCTCGATCTGGCACGCCTGGCGCACGCGCCCCGCATACAAGCTCTTCGGATGCTCGCGCAGAAACGCGTCCGCGCCGGCTGAAGCATCACGCGCGTCGGCCTGGCAGCGCGCCAGGAGCTCGATGGCGCGCCGCTCTTCGAGGAAGCGCGAGCGTGGATACTTTTCTGCGAGCTCACTGATGAAGGCCAGGGCCAACGCCGCGTTGCCGGCTCGTGTGGCGCGCTCGGCGCGTTGTAGCAGCGCGAGCTCGCCGCTCATGCCGTCGTCTGGAGCAGAGCTCGGCGGTGTCTGCTCCGCTCGAGCGGGCAAAGCGTTGATGGCGCTGCGGTGCTCACGCCGGACCGGGGCACCTCGTGCTAGCGGTTCGCTCTGAGGCGCCGCTCGCGCGGGCTCTTCGACAGGGATTGCGCCGCTCACCCCTACACCGCTCGGAGCGCTGGCAGGTGAGGCCGCGACTGTGGCCACCACAGCCTCGGTTGCGTCCGGCTCGTGCTTCGCCCGCACGAGGTAACCCGAGAAGAAACCAGCGCCGAGCAAGCCCACACCGACCAGAGCTTGCAGCCTGCCGGGGCGGAGCAACGCTGCCCAGGGCGCTGGGTTGGGCCGCTGCAACGCAGCACCGAGCCCGACAGCGCCGATGGTCGCTGCACCCGAGCTCGCGAGGCGAGCTCGCACGCGTTCGCGCAGCTCTGGCGAAGGCGTCCAGTCTGGCCAGGCACGCCGCACGTGGCGCTCCACGATGTTTGGGTCGAAGTCGGGATCAGCCATGTTCTTGCTCTTGCTGCTCGAGGAATTGTGCAAGCGTTCGGCGCAGCGCGCGCAAGCGCGTGTAGGCGGTGGGCACGGCAATTCCGAGCGCGCTCGCCACCTCGCGCATGGAGAGGCCCTCGATCACGCCCAACACGAGCAGCGCGCGTCGGCCTTCGTCCAGGCTGTCCGAAAACGTCTGGATCAGCGCTGCAGATTGAGCCGCCTGCGCCGCCGCTTCCGGGCTCGGCCCCAGCGCGGCGGTCACGTCCGACAGGGCCTCCAGCGGCGAGCGCTTGCGGCGCTCCGTGCGCCGATGGTTCGAGGCCACCCGCTGCACGATGGCGAAGATCCAGGTCTTGACCGACGACTTGCCCTCAAACTCGTCGAGCCGGCGCAAGGCCACACCGAACACGTCTTGCGAAGCGTCTTCGAGCGCATCGCGCGCCACGCCGAGCAAGCGCAACGAACGGCAGACGAAATCGAAATGCTGGCGGTACAGCTCATCGAAGTCGAGGCCTGGGGTGAGCGGCGCCGGCTCTTCTACCGAGCTGCTCGCGTCTGGGACGCTGCCGGCAAGCGCGGCGTCCTCCGGTGAGGCGGGCGGGGTAGGCTCGCTACCCGTGCAACTATTCAATGTGGTTGCCAAGCTTTCCCAAGGGTCCGAGCCTTCGTGTCCGGGCCTCGCTCATTTTATCCTGCCCGGCGTCAATGGATGAACAGGCTCAGCCCGAGCCCAACTCGGCCGACCACGCTGGCCGGTCGATGCACGCTACCGATATTCCTCAGAATGAACTCATCGCGGCTGAGCGGCGCAGCCGCGGTGACCAGCAGATCGAGCCCAAGCGGCGTACCGGGCAAGGCCCAGCGCGCGTCCGCATCGAAGCGCACCGCCGACCACAAGGTGCGTTGGTGGTGCGGGCTGGAGACGCCGGTGCCGCTCCCGGAGAGCTCCCCGAGCTCAGCGCCAGCGCATAACGCGAGCCTCAGCGCACCGGGGCTCAGCGCAACCGGGACGCAAGCGAGCACACCAGCAGCCAGCAGCCCAATGCTGACGCCGCGAGCGTCTGGAACGGGTGCCTGCACGGTGCCCTCGCGTTCGGGCAGCAACGTACCCAGGGCGCGCAGCGCGAAGCTGGGCCAGCGCAGCTCGACGCCGAGCCCCACGCCGATCCCCAGACCCGGCAGCGTGCCGGTGTCGCCCACCACCCAAGCCGAGCCGCCAAGCGCGGGGCCCGACACCCGTGAATGCGAAGAGACGTCGGCGGGTCGCGCGTCAGGTATGCCCGTTGCAACAGCGCGCTCCGTGCTGGGCGCAAGGGTGGCCAACGCGGGAACGCTCGCTGGCGGCGCGCCGTCTTGCCCGATGGCGAGGGCGACGGCCAGCGCGAGGGCCTCCGTCAACTCGTCGCAGGAGCGAGCCTCGAGCGAGCGGGCTCCCGCCAACGCTCGCCCAGCGCCGTCAACGGATTCGATGTGTGCGCGATAGTCAGTTCGCGTGCCTTCGATACGCACCAAAAACTTCGCCTTGCCCACCGCCGGCAGAGGTTGCCCGAGAGCACGCTCGACCCGAAATGACAATTCATCCAGGTTGATGCACGAGCCGGATGGCTCGATCGAAAGCTCAGCCGCGCCGGCGCTATGCAGAAAAAATCCGGCAACCAGGAGAGCCGCGAAGACGCAGATCAGCCTGCAGCTCATCAGAACCCGCCCCGACGTGAAACGGGCAATGGTGCCACGGGTATTTGTGACAGCACCCGAGCCGCCACGCAAACCGCGACGTCGCAGGCGTGGCTTCGCTCGGGTTTTACGGCGGATGACAGTCTCAATCTCGAGTCGCACTGGATCGAACGGAGCGCATTTGCGCTCGGAAGGATCCTGGACCAAGAAACGGTTCGTTCGTGGCTGGGCTGTCTCGAATCTCCCTGCTGGGTTGGGGACTGGCGGCGTCGCCGCGGAGCTGGTACGCGATCTCTGCGTCCACGTCGCTGCGTACCCTGCGAGCGTGCTCGGCCAGCTTCGGGGCAACAGCGGCATCTATCTGAAGAGCGCCTACGAATTGCAGATACCTGCCCTCACCCACGCCCCGGCTCACCCGCTAGCTCCAGCTCTAGCTCTGGCACTAGCCCTGCCGCGACCCGAGCTCGGTCATTGGCTGCTCAAGTCTCCGGCAGTAGTACCAGGCAAGCCGCGTCTGGTCAGCGCAACCAGTTCTCGATGCGAAGGTGTAGAGCTCGCGAGAGCTCGGCGATGTCGTTGGTCACCAACGTGGTGCGTATTGCCCCGAGTATCCGTGCGTCATTGGTTCTGCACCGTCCCCTGGCATCGAGCAAGAGGGCACAAATGGCAGCGAATCTAACTTGGGGGGCCGAGTGATCGGCTGGCGTCGTGACCGACATTACCTCCGGCATGACAACATTTCGCTTCGCGGGCAGGTCAGTCATTACCGTTTCGTTGTTTACCTTTACGCTGGGCGGAAGCCTCGCGTCGTGTGGGTCGGACGCAGAAGGCGGTGGAGATAGCAGCGCTGCGCCTGGCTCAGCTGGCGCTGGCGGTACGTCCGCTGCGTCAACGACGCCCCCGGCAGCAGCAGGTGCACCCGGCGCGGCGGGTACCTCGAGCGAAGCTCAGCCTACGCCGTCGTTGGCGCCCGGAATGACGGAAGACCCGGGCGCGGCCGCGGCCGCTGGCATGATGGGCTGTCCCGTCGCGCCGCCCGTCGTGGGGGAGATGTGCATGGGCATGCCCGGCACTTGCACCTTCCCGAACCTCGAGTGCGACTGTGATGGTGGTGTTTGGGCTTGCTGGGATCCGGCGACCTGCCCCGCCGCGGCGGACCCCGCAGGAGCGTGCACGACGGATGGGCAGATCTGTCAGTACGCCGAGTTGCTCTCTTGCGAATGCGAGGGAGCGGTGTGGGAGTGTGATCGGGACTGCCCCGCGGAGCTGCCAGCAGATGGCCTCGCCTGCCCGGAGCTCACGCAAGAGTGCGGATACAGCACCATCATGGGTAATGGGGACGAGCTCACCTGCGTGTGTGGGGACTCGGGTTGGGCGTGCTCGCCGTGCCCAGCGACGAGCCCTCCTGCGGCCCCTAATTTGTTGGCTTGCCCCCTCGTCGATCAAGAGTGCTCGTACGACGTGGCGGCTGCCGGTAACATCCCCGGTGGCGATAACGACTGTACCTGCGATGCCACCGGTTGGCTGTGTACGTTCGACCCCGATTGCCCCGAGGTGTTGCCCGTCGACCTCACCGAGTGCGTGCAGGTGGGGCAGGATTGTGACTACGACGTCGCCACCGGCGGCGAAGAGCAGTGTGAGTGCGACGCCACAGGCTGGCTTTGCACCTTCGTCCCCGACTGTCCGCTGACCCTACCTGCAGACGGTGTCGCGTGCGGGCTGGTCGGGCAAGACTGCGACTTCGACGGCACCGATCCCGCCAACCCTGGAGAGACCGAGTGTACCTGCACAGACGCGGCTGGCACGGCCGGCTGGGCCTGCATCTTCGAGCCCGACTGTCCGCAGACGCTGCCGGCTGCCACCCTCGCGTGCACGTTGGCCGCTCAAGTGTGTGACTACGACAACGACGTCGGCCCCGGCGGCGTGGGCGGCGAAGACGTGTGCACTTGCACCGATGAGGCCTGGGCCTGTGCGTATCAACCGCCCTGTCCCGACGCGCCTCCCGCAGCGACCGACGCGTGCCCGGCACCCGCGCAAGAGTGCGGTTACAGCACCGTCATGGGCGGTGGCAATGAGATCGATTGCGTCTGCACCGACGGTAACTGGGCCTGCATTGACGAGACGCTCGTCGATCCTACCCCGGCCCCCGCGCCCTGAGCTTGGCAAATGCCCGGCCGCTCGCGACCCACACGCGGGCGGTCCACCGCGGGCAGACCCTGAGGCGTGTCAGCTCAGGGCGAGGTTTTGCGAGCCGATTTGCGCCAGTACTGCGTGCGCCCGAGCAGCGCGATTCCGACGTAGCCCCGGACTTTGAGGCGCGCGCCGGCATCGAGCACCTCGAGATAACACTTGTACTCTTTACCGTTCTTCGGGTCGAGGATGTGCCCGCCCGACCACTCGTCGCCGTCTGGTTCGAACCCCCACATGATCTCCATGCCGAGGATCGGTTGGTCGTGCTTTTTGCCCTCGCAGGCGCTGCACTTCGGGTTCTTCTCTCGCGGATTGATCAGCTCGACGATCTTGCCGTGGAGCTTGCCCGCTTTGGAGAAGATCTGAATCACCGACGTGGGCGTCTTGCCGTCATCGTCGATGGTGGTCCAATACCCTACGGGTTGGTCCGCGGCGCGCACACCAGGCGCTGCGAGCAGAACGGCGGCTAGCGCCAGCCAGTGAATCAGTCGACGTGGGGTGCCGCGATCTCGCATAGGGTCCTCGCTCGGTTCCGGGTGACCCCAGTGTAGCGCGAGTCGCGGTGGAGCTCGCGCCAGCATTTGGCTCGCGGTGCCTCGCGTATCCGCTGCGGCGCGAAACTTCCTTACTCGGCGCCGATGCCGACGCTCATGCCGGTCGCTATCGGAAGCTCCGCCGGCGGCGCGGCGGTCACGTGGCTCTTGTCACGCGGTAGGAGCGTCGGCCACTCTTTGCCCCCTGGCAAATCCGCGAGCGTCGTCGAATCCTTGTAGACACGCCCGGTTCGGTGCAGCGCGAGCAGGGCCAAGACCAAAGGCATCGACTGGTAACGCTCGGGCCAGCGGGCGCGGACCAGGGCACGGACCTCGGGTGCATGGCGCGAGCTCATCCAGGGGAACAGGTGGTGTTCCACATGGAACCCGAAGCGCAGGGTGAACCATTCCACGAGGCGGGGCGCGGTGACACTCAGCGAGTTGATCAGTGGATCATTGACATTGGCGTGGGGGCTCAAGCTGTGATT
>JAYTOL010000191.1:0-1254 GCA_043747815.1 Deltaproteobacteria bacterium | reverse complement strand
CCTGGCGGGGCTCGTGAAAGGGCGCGCGCAGCTCACGACCTTCACGCTCTGAGTTTAGGGCCCTCGAATGGACAACTTGGCTGTTCGTCGTGCCGACGGGTAGGGCGGGGGCTCGTCCGGGCTCGTCCCCCGCTTCGTCGCTCGAGGAGAAAAGCGGGGGACAAGCCCCAGGCCAATCGCATTTCCGTCGTCATCGCGGATCGGGGCCCGTCCGGCGCAGGGGCGGGGCCTGCCCCAGGCCAATCGCATTTCCATCGTCATCGCGGATCGGGTCCCGTCCGGCGCAGGGGCGGGGCCTGCCCCGCCCGCGAGGACGACTGCGAACCTCGCCGCCACTTTCGGATCAACTCGGGCACGAGCCATGCTTTGCGGAAGCACATGTGGAATGGCCGGCCCGAACGTGTTCGCAGAATGCGGCTCTCTCCCGAGGAATACGAAACACCTGGAGCGATCTGTTCGGTCACGCTAGCGGTCAAGGGCCGCGAGAAGCTGTTCGCAAGCGCCGAGCTTGCCGGCCTCGCCGTGAGCGTTCTGAAGGACACAGAACGCTCGCAGAGAGCGCCCGTCCACGCGTATTGCGTTATGCCCGATCACGTTCACCTCGTCATCGAGGCTTCTTCGACCTGCAGCGTTTCAGCGTTCGTGAGCCGCTTCAAGAACGATAGTCAGCGAAGGTCGCGTGCGCTCGGAGCTCTCCACACGTTCTGGCAGCGCGGTTTCTGGGACAACGTCATCCGGGGACCGGCGCATCTGGAGCGCGAAGTGCTCTACGTTCTCGCGAATCCTGTGCGCGCGGGCATCGTCAGCGAGTGGCATGAGTACCCGCACTCGGCGTCGGTACACATCGAGCGCCCGCGCCCGCGTTGAAATGGAACGCTGTCATTCGCGATGGAACGCCGCTGCTGTCACCTGGCCCGATCCCGTGCTCGCGGGCGTTCCCACGCCGAGCCTCGACGCCCTCGCGGGCGGGGCAGGCCCCGCCCCTGCGCCGGACCGGATCAGGGATGACAACGGAAATGCGATTGGCCTGGGATCAGCGCCGCGGGTAGCGCGCCGTGTCTCCCCGATAGCCGCGCAGCACGACATGATTGTCCAGATTGGCGCGACCATCGAAGCGATCTCGCTTTCGCATGAAGGGCGCAACGCCTCCTCCCGCGTGGCGCACGCGGTCACGCGGTGGGAGGGCTACGCCGCCTCGAAGTCGAAGGTCCGCTCGGAGCAGCCCGCGTTCCTCTCGCACATCGTCAGCGAGAC
>JAYTOL010000190.1:0-19361 GCA_043747815.1 Deltaproteobacteria bacterium | reverse complement strand
TGCGGCGAGCGCTGACGACTGGCACAGCTTCTGGGCAGAGGCTTCGGAGCGAATGCGAGCGCAGGAGCTGTATGACGCGATGTTTCCGCGCGGGTATCCCGAGCGGGACGCTTGGATGCCCGAGCAGATCAAGGCGCGACGCCTCGAAGGACAATACGCGGCGCGCGTGCCCGGGGGCTGGAATACGGAGCTAGCCGCGCGAGCCGAGAGGTTTCATCGGGAGTCGCTGGAGATTGGGCGCTCGGGGGAGTGGGCGGAGAAGGCGTATGTGTTCTATTCGATCGATACTTCGCCGACGACGCTCAGCGTGCATCTGGAGCGCGTGAGCGAAGCCGAGTTTGCGGGCCCGATCGATCTTCTGAACGATGAGCACATTCCGATGTTGCGCTTTCTCGATGGGGATGTGGAACCGCGACGCGGGGAGGAGGAGCACACCCTCCCCAAGGGCGGCACCGTGCCGGCGCCGACGGTCCATCAGTGGACCCGAGCTAACGGCGGGTGTCAAAAGGTGGTTTGGCGGCTTTGGGGCGAGAACGCCGTCAAAAATGGCGACGGGACGGTGCCGCTAGAGAGCTTGCTGCGATTTTGGGGGAAGTGCACGCTTCGCGCCCCCCATTACAGAAGGCAGCAACACGGCTCATAAGGATACGCCCAAGGAGGGCAGCCTCTGGCTCCTCCTCATGCGCTCCTTGCAGGGGACCTGGGCACCGCCGCCGAGCACCGCGGACGACGTACTTAGCGCGCTTCGCAAATCTGGAGCACTGTGAAATGGCTGAAAAGCGGCACTGGGGATGGCAGCTCGCCTGGCTGCTGCTCGGACTCGGGCTCGTGCTCATGTCGGGGCCGATCGGGGACTGGTACGACTACCTGAATCAGCTGTGGTCTGGCAGGTCGTCCCTATCGGGTCACAAGTTCGATTCGTCCTTGGGCCTGGATCGAGCCCCCGGGTGGCTCATGCTCCTTTCAGGTTGGTGGTGCATCGCTCACGGGCTGGGCGGCGCGCGCAAGCCTCCGCGCGACCTGCCCGCTGGGTTCGCGCGAATGCGCTTCCGGCTGCGCTGGCTCCCCGTACCCATCCTCGGGACGGTGGGAACTTACGTCGCACTGGCTTATCATCAAGCGTTACCGCTCGTCTTGACCATAGAACTCGAGAACGCACCGCCTGGAGCAACTGTCAAAGGCGGTGCGATCGTAGGCAGGTATGCTCGGCACTGGAGTCGTTACGGGGCCACTTTCGATTACCTTTTCGGGTTCAACCTGCCACGTGACCAGACGGTTTCGTTCTCCCACCGGCCAGACTCAGAGTACAGGTTCGCCGCCGGTCGGCTCAGCCTTCAGAACTGGCAGCCCTATTTGAAGCGTGTGTTTGTTGGCATCGAGGACGCGGCCCAGGACAACGCCGCGTTCTTGTTGCTTCGCGTAGATCCCGGCATTCGGTACACCGCTCCGATTCACGTGACGCACCAGTCGCTCAAAGAATGCCAATCTCCGGACTATACGAAGGGTGGAGCCTGCCTGATCCAGGTCTCTCCTCTCTCGCTTGACCAGCGCGAGGTCCGAGTCATGTTCGATCTGGCAAACATCAAGCTCGAGCAGTTCGATGAAGCCCCCTTCTACAGGGTCGACCTCCTGTGGGGACCAAAATGACCGGCCTCGAACGTAGTCGCTCGAGATCCGAGCCTGCGCGCAACCCGCTTTGATATGTCGTCCCTCTCGGGCCCTAAGCTCGATTCGTCCTTCGAGCCTCGGGCTCACTCATGCTCCTCGCAGGCTGGTGGTGCATCGCTCACGGCGGCCTTCATCCGCCGCGTCCCCTTAGTGTCCCACCGCCGCGAGCAACAGCGGCGTCGTAATCGCCGCCAGCAAAGTCGAGAGCACCAGGCTGCTTGCCACGGGGCCTTGTAAGGTCTCGAACTGCGCGGACATGAGGTAGACGTTGGCCCCGACGGAGAGGGAGCCGAGGAGCACGACCACTTGGCGCTCGAGCAGCGGTAGGCCGAGCGCTAGCGCCAGGCCCCAGACGACGAGGGGTTGGACGATGAGCTTGAGCGCGCAGATGGCGAGGCTCTGGCGCCAGCCGCTGCGCACGCCGTAAGCGGAGATGCCCATGCCGAGCACGAGCAGGGCGAGCGGGCCAGCAGCGTGGCCGACGAGCGATAAGGTGGCGTCGAGAGCGGCGGGGAGCTCCAGCCCCGAGAGGCCAAAGAGGGTGCCGCAGAGGATGGCGATGATGAGCGGGTTTTTGAGCACGCTGAGCGCGGTCTTGCGCACACCGGCGAGGCTCGGTGAGCCGTGCCGAGCCCATTCGACCGAGACGGTCACTAGCGTCCATAACGTGAGGGCGTTGAACACGAGCACGAGGGCCACGCACGGCATCGCCTCGGGGCCGAGCGTGAGCCGCGCCAGCGGGACGCCGAGCAGCACGTTGTTCGAGAACACGCCGCCCAGGGCGAACACCGATTGCGCCACGCCGTCCAGGTGGAAGGCGAAGTGTCCGACGGCGCGCCCGATCACGAACACGATGAGGCAGCTGCCGAAGAACGCGAGCAGCAGCCGGGCGTCGACGGCGGCGGCCTTTTGGCGATCGCTCATCATGTGGAACAGCAAGGCCGGCAGCGGTACGGCGAAGACGAACTTTGTGGCCCACTGGGTCCAGCTCGGCCTCCACACCGGCAAGCGGGCGACGCCGTAGCCGAGGATGACGATCGCGAAGAACGGCGCGGAGAGTGCGAGGTAGTGCAGGAAGGCGGACATGCGGACAGGGCGGCGGCGAGGCCGCCCACATACACCCGCCCGCCGTCGCTTTCGAGCTTTTACTTGGCCGTCAGTTGCAGCCCACGCGGTTTGGCGCGATCACGACGTCATCGAACCAGACGTTTCGCGCGGTGTTGAAGCGCTGATATCCGAAGCGGAAATTGTTGTAGGTGTCCGGTCTCCAAGCGGGCGCGTTGATGACCTGCGTGCCGTCTCGGAAGACAGATACGTCACCGGTGGTGCCGTTGTAGAAGGCTTCCATGCAGTGCCACTGGTTGGCGGACACCGTCGAACCCACAACGTTATTGGGCGGCCCGGGCTGCGTGGGGCCGTGCAGCTGATCGTTCTTGTTCAAGAGCACCTGGCCAAATTGCTCGGCGAACTCGATGGAGCGATCGCCGTTGAAGCCCTCGAGCAAGGTGGAGGCTGAGAACAGCGTGTCATGGTTGCCGTCGCCAAAGGTGACGTCGGTCATCACGTACAGGCGTACCCAGAACGCCGCGCTCGGCACGCGCACCGATAACATGCGGTAGTCGAAGTTGGCGCCGCCGGCGGGCACGAGCAGCGACTGGTCTCCGGAGAAGGCTTCTTCCGTGTCGACGATCATACTGTCGCCCGGCACGAAGGGCCCACGTTGCGAGAAGTAGCGAGCCGCCGCCGGGATCCCGCCTTCCTCGAAGCCTGCACAAAAGAACGCGCCGTTGGGGCACGCGATGTCGGGCCCGGGCGGGGGCGCGACGACGACGGGTGGGGGCGCCACAACGGGCGGCGGTGCCACTACCGGGGGCGGAGGAGTGACGGGCGGAGGAGTGACGGGCGGAGGAGTCACCACGGGCGGCGTCACCGCGGGTGGCGGTGTGACCACGGGCGGCGGCGTGTTGGGCGGAGTCACGGGCGGCATGTTGGTCGCGCCCGCGCTGGCCATGCTCGACCCCCCGGAGCCGCTCTGAGCGTTGCTGCCGTTCGCGGCGCCACCTGCGCCGTTCGGTCCGGGGAGGGCGACCATGGAGCCGTTGCCCTCGGTGCTCGAACCGCCGGCACCTTGTGTGGGGCCTGGTGAAGGTGACGCGCCGTTCTGCGCGCCGCCGCCCTGGCTTGCGCCGTTTGGCGCCGTGGGCGCCGCTCTGTTTTGGGCAGCGCCCGTCGGCGACATATTCGTGTTCGTCGCGTTGGGCTGAGGGCTCAGCGTGCCGCCAAACGCGGGCGGACCGCTCGGACCGCTCGGCGCATCGTCATCGAGAGCGCCCGCGCAGCCGTGCAAGGCCACACACGCAGCGAGAGCCGACGACAAGCGGCGAGCAGGAAACGAAAATGACGTCATGAGGCTGTCTCGCACGCTGGCCCGCTTGCGGCAATGGCCCTGCAGGCGAGCCGGCGAAGCAGCTCTCGAGTGGGCCATCGGCGTCGATGCAAGCGGCAGTGTTGCACCGCCAATGGAGTCAGCGCGCGAGATAAACGATCTGCGGGATCGCACTCGAAGGGATCCTACCTGCAATCGATCGCACCACCCGAATTGCCGCGGCCTCGCAGGGAGGCGAAGCTCCTGCCATGGCGACCAGCGCAAGGGATCCTGGGACGCGGTCTGCTCTGCGCTCGCGTGTGCTCGAGCTCTTGCGTCGCCATGGCTGGAACGCGACCTCCTTCCAAATTCTGGAGCAGGGCTTCGTGTATTGGTTCGATGGCGACAGCGCTTGTGTGGCTTACGTCGACACCGGGCGCGCCTGGGTCGCGGCCGGAGCCCCGATTGCGGCGGAAGCGGAGCTCAGCGTCGTCGCAGGGAGATTTGTGCAGGCAGCCCGTGAGCGCGGGCGCGGCGTGGTGTTCTTTGCCACCGAGCGTCGTTTCATCCACGCCGACGGCTTCACGAGCCTGCTGATCGGCGAGCAGCCCGTGTACGATCCGCGCTCTTGGCCCGCCACGCTGCGCGAAGCGGCGAGCCTGCGGGAGCAGTTGCGCAGGGCGCGCGCGAAAGGCGTCGTGGTAACGCCGATTGACCCGGCGGAGGTCGCGCGGCAGGGTGCTCCTCTGCGTCGCAGCATCGAGGCGCTGATATTGCGCTGGATGGGTTCCAAGGCGCTGCCGCCGATGGGCTTTTTGGTGCGGGTCGACCCCTTTGGGTTCGCGCACGAGCGCCGCTCATTCGTGGCGCGCCTGAGCGATGGCGCCGGCGGCGAGATCGTCGGCTTTGCCGCTGTCGTCCCCGTCTACGCTCGTAACGGCTGGTTCATCGAGGACTTGATTCGCTCGCCACTGGCTCCCAATGGCACGAGCGAGTTGCTCGTCGACGCGGCGATGCGCTGTGCGGCTGAGCTCGGGAGCGGCTACCTCACTCTCGGCCTTTCACCGCTCGCCGGCGCGGTCGGCGCTCCGCTCGACGTCGCCAAGCGGTATGGCGCGCCGCTGTATGACTTTGACGGGCTGCAGGCGTTCAAAGCCAAATTCCGTCCGCGAGACTGGTCCCCCATCTACTTGTCGTTCCCGACGGGCCAGTCCGCGTTCGGCGCCATTTACGCGAGCCTCTCGGCTTTTGCTCAGGGTGGGCTCTCGCGGTATGGCCTCCTGACGCTGCTCCGCGGACCCGACGTGGTGCTGCGTGCGCTCGGGCTGCTGTTGGTTCCCTGGACGCTGCTGCTCGCCAACATCGATACACGGCGCTGGTTCCCGTCGCCCCTGGTGCAGTGGGCGTGGGTCGCCTTTGACGTCGGTCTCTGTGTCGCGCTATTTGCCCTGGGTCCGCGCTTTCACCCGCTGCTGTCGAGGGTGCTGGTCCTGCTCGTGGCCGCCGATGCAGTGCTCACGTTGACACAGGCCCTGACGTTCAACTTGCCCCGAGCCGAAGGCTATGCCGACGTGCTCGTCGTGCTGACGGCGATCGGCGCGCCGGCCCTCGCCTGCCTCATCCTGGCCAATGCGCACCGGCGTTGGTCGCGCGTTCACGCCGCCTCTGCGGAGTGAGGCCTCAGCCGGTGGGCGCAACGAGCGACAGCGGGTACAGCCGCGGTTGCGTGATTTTCTGCCGCTCGAGCTCGTCCGTGATGAATACGGTGACGGCGCCGTACAAGAGGTGCGCACCGAGATCGACCAACGCCTCTGTCGGCTCTGCGCGCCACGCGGGGCGTCCGATTTTTAGCGCAGGGAACAGGACCATCGATCCGAACGCCCAGATCGGCAGCCCCAACGTCACGGCACGGGCCATCGTCGGGCCCCCGTGACGTGCCAGGGAGGCGCCGTAGATGGCGCCCCACGCCGAGCCGTACGCCACGTGCAGCAACTGATCGGCCGCGTGATGACCTGGCCCAGTGCGAGGATGATCCAGATGCAGCTGGTCTTTGGCCCAGACCTCGACGGCCTGCGGGACCATCTGGGAAATCCAACCCGCGCGGTGCGCGAGCATGCGGACGACGGTCATACAGGCCGCGCCAAGCCCGCCCGCGAGAGCTCCATGCAAGGCGAGGCTGGTTATTTTGCGCATGCGTTTGCCTTGTGCAAGCCCCGAGCCACCGGTGCAGCGCTGCATTTTTCCCAGGTTCGGCGTACTGCCGATCTGCCCTCTGTTCCAAGCCTCCGCGCCAAGCTGTCACTGCCGAGGCAAAAGTCACCCGTACGAGCGCGCGCACGGGCACCGGGTGGCCGCGCATTCTTAACTGTAACGAAGCGGTCGAGTGGCCGTCACTGCGAGGTGCCTTCTTCCAGCGGAGCGCGTATCAGCGAGCAGCTCGTGCCACGCGTGTTGTGCGTCGACGATGCCGCCGGGGCGCTATCGAGCCTCGCGCAGCTGCTCGATCTGGAGGTCGAGGTCGTGGTCCAGACCGCGGCGGCGTTCGCGCTGTCGATCGTGGAGCAGGACGGCGACTTTGCCGTGGTGATCTGCGAGGCAAACGTCCGAGACATGACCGGCATGGAATTTCTGGCGGCGGTCGCCGCCGTCTCGCCCACGTCGGCGCGCGTGCTGGTGACGGAAGACGCAGCCCGGGAGGCCGCCAGCTTGCCGCCAGGAGCAGTGTTCCGTTGCATCTCTCGGCTCTGCTCCTCGGCGGAGATCTGTGAGGTCGTCAAGGCCGCGCTCGCGTACCATCAGCTGCTCGCGTCATGCCCTGCGCAACCCGTAGAGAGCAGCCGCCTGGAACGCGCGGGCATGCTGCCACCCGCCAAACCCGCCAAGCGCCGCACCGACATGCCCGTTTGGAAGGGATTTGTCGACGTCGCCAACGACCTGCCGAGCCCTGTCGTGATTCACGTTCGGGATTCGCAAATCCCACCTGCGCCGCCGCAATCCCCGGCGCGGATTGGGCTGCTGGTCGGCGGGCGCAGCGTGGAGCTATTGCCCGGCGTGACCGTGGTCGGCCGCAGCCGGACGTGCCACATCCCCATTCCCGATCCCCAGATCTCGAGGCGCCACGCCACCTTCACCAACACGGGGCGAGAGGTGAGCGTCAGCAATGTCAGCAACACAAAGGGCGTCTGCGTCAACGGTGCTCCGCTCGAGGGCGAGGCCCATCGCGTCCTGCACGTCGGGGACCGAATCACGGTCGGGTCGCACGAGATCGAGGTGTGCGCGCTGGGTGACTATTGCCCTTCTTTCGAGCCTACGCTGAAAGGCTCGCTCGGGCCGCCCGTGGCGCAGGCGCCAGGGCTATCGACGCTGGTCACTTTGGCGCAGGTCGCGGACAAGTACTTCGGGCTCGGCCAGACACGCGAGGCCGTGCGCATCCTACGGCCGCTCTTGGAAGGTCTGCTCCGTCACTCCCGGCTGGGGCAGGCGGCCATGACCGCCGACGTGGAGCTCGCCGTCAACCTGACGTTGCGCATCGCCGAGGCCAACCGGGCCGGGGAGTGGGTCGACTACATCTTTGCGCTCTTCTCGGCGCTCGGGCGGCCCCTGCCGGCGGACGTGATCGAGAGGCTGTATCGCATCATCCCCGAGAGCCAAGGCGTGAGCATGCTCGGTTTCCGCGAGTATTTGGAGACCCTGGGCAAGATTCAGGCGCGTTTCGGGCCCAGGGAGCGCTTTCTGCTTCGGCGCATCCAGGGCCTCGAGGCGCCCCTGATGATGTCGGCGCACGTCTAGCCAAGCTCGAGCACGAGTTGACAGAGCGACCTGGTGCGACCGCGATCGGCGTAGTAGGAGAGGCTCGGCATGACAGCGCCACCGCCCGACGATCTCACGCTACCGACGATTCGCGTCACGTCGCGAGAGCTCGCACTGGGCACGGCGCTCACGGACGCCGAGCTGGCCGTGGTCGTCTGTTCGAGCTGCGGCGCGCAGCTCGAAGACCGTTACCATTTCGATTGCCCACTCTGTGGCCACGTGGGCTCCGCCGTGTCGCGCTGCCGGCGTTGCTCATCAGAGCTCTCCATCGAGCGCATCAGCTACGTCGCAGAAGGTCCCACGGGCGGCACCGTGACCAAATTGCTGGCGGGGGTGACCTGTCGCCGCTGCGCGGTGACGGGGGTCGAGCAGCAGCAACTGGCGGAGCTCGATGCGCTCGCTGCCCTCTCGACGGACCACCTCGAGTTCTTACCGGAGGCGGGCATCTTCACGCCGCACCTGCTCGAGGTGCTGGTGGACGCCGAGGTGTCAGGGCCGGGTGAAGCAGAAGAAATTCTCGAGAGTTGCGACGGCATGACGCTGCGGGTGGGCAGCCCGAGCGAGCTCTTCGATGCTGCGCTCCCGCTCTTGACCGAGCAGGACCCCAGGGAAATTTTCTCGCCCACGCTGCGGCTCGAGCCAGGGCCACCGTATGCGCCCTCGCAACGCCGGAGCTTTCAGCTGCTCTTGGCAAGAGCCCAACGCCAGCTCGGCTCGCCTGTCCTGTTCTGGTCAGCCAGCGTCGGCTTGACGGAGGACGCGCTGGTAGACCCGGTGCTCCTTTCGCAGCTGATGTCGTGGCAGGCTGATCGCGACGGGCTCGCGCTGTCGCTCTATCACGCCATCGTCGCCGACCGCGCGCCGGGGCGCTTCGCAAATAGCGTGCGCTTGCTCGAGCTCGTGCTCGATCGGAGCCTCGAATCAGGCCTGGCTCGCGCGCGGGCCGGCTCCGGAGCGAGCGCGGCGGACGTTGTGCGGGCGGCATCCGGGGATCTGGAGGCCAAGCTGCAAAGCTGTTGCCGATCTTTGAAGCTGTCGCCCCTGCCCATTCTGCAGCGCCTGTGGCTGACGATGCACCCCGGGCTCTGGTTTGACGAGGCGCGCGTGTACGCGTCGATCGCGGCGTTCCCTGCGCTCTATGTGCTACCTTTTGATAAGGAGCGTGGCGCGCGCCTGCCGTGGGAAGAGCCCGACTTTGACGGGTACGCGGGCCAGCTGCGCCGCCTCGCTTCGGCCATTCTCGATGACAGGGCGGACCCAGCCACGGCGCTCGCCTGACGCGCGTTCGGTTTGACGAGGCCGCTCCCCGCCGAGGCCGCTTCGGCTTCTGGAGCGCATTTCGCGCTTTGCGGGGCTCCGCGACTTGGAGTACTGGGCGCTCAGATGGCAACTGATCAGGACGCCGATCCCCACCATGGATCTTACCTCGACGTCACCACGCACAAGGACATGCTGCGAGACGTCGTGAGGACGAGCGCGTATTCGGACGCGATCAGCGCTCTCGTCAAGCCCGACACCCACGTCATCGACTTTGGCACGGGTACGGGGGTGCTCGCCATCTTCGCGGAGCGCGCCGGGGCGCGGAAGGTGGACGCGATCGAGCGTACTCCCATGCTGCGGCACGCGCGCGAGATCGCCAGGCGCAGCGGCTGTCAGCGCATCCGCTTCCATCGCGCCGATCACGAGTCCTTTGCCACCGACGCCAAGGCGGGGTTGATTGTGTCCGAATGGATGGGGCACTTCGTCTTCTTCGAATCGATGCTCGAGCCGCTTATCTTGCTGCGCGACCGCTGGCTCATGCCCGGCGGCGTGATGTTGCCGGCGCGCATCTCGCTCTCGGCCGCCCTGGTGGTGGACGAAGAGCTGTACGAGGACGGGTGCTTTCTCGAAGGTAGCCCCTATGGAATCGACTTTGGCCCGATCGCGGACGTGCCGCTGCGCCAGACCCGGCTCGTCACCCTCTCGAGCGACCAGGTTCTGGCGTCCGTTTGCGACCTCGGGTCGCTGGACATGGCGACCATCCAGCGCGCTCCGGAACGGCTGTCGGGCACCCTCAGCGTCGAGCGCGCGGCGACCACCTTCGGTCTGCTCGCCTGGTTCGACGCCTTCCTCACTCCGGAGATCGAGTTCGGCACAGGGCCGCACCAAGCGCCGACGCACTGGCGGCAGGTCTATTTCCCGTTTCCCGAGCCCCTGGAGGTGGCGCCGAACAAGCCGCTCTCCATCGTCATCACCCCGCCCGTCAGCGTCGAGAATACCGACGTCACGTGGGCATGGAGCATCAGCGACGGCGAGCGCATGATCCACGTCGACGAACGCGACACCTTCGCTCGCTCCTCGAGCTTCTGAAATCGCTGCATTCCCCGCCGCGGCAGCCGCGCGAGTCTCACGCTCTGCGACCTACACCGGGCGCAGTAGGAGCGCCTCACGGCGTGAGCACTCGCCCCCTGGGAAGGAGGCGGACCCTGCCTCGGTGCGCCGGCCGAGGGCTGTCGGAGGCGCTCGGCAGGCTGTCGGAGCACAAAAAGCTGCCTATTCCGCCGCCCGCACAGGCTCGAGGGGCTCCGCGGTCGACAATGACCCGCCGGGACGAGCAGCCAAAGGGCGCCTTTTGGGGCATACTCGAGGGTCCTGGTGAAGATCCCACGTCCACTTCTCGCTGTCTGGCTCTTCACCTCGGTCTGCACGGGCTGTAGCCCCAACGGTCTTGCGTCGGCGGGGGCGGACGCTCCCGGCGAGGCCACGGTCGGGGACGCGCCGGGGGTCGATGCTCCTGCCTGCGCGCCGTTTTCCGTGACCGAGGGCCCGCTGCCGGAGGTGGAGCCCAAGCACCTCAGCCTCGAGTTCTGGATCGAGCAACTGAAGGCCCAATACGACCTGGATGAGGTGTTGCTCGCGCCCAAGCAGATCGCCACCTTGAACGCGGCGCTGCAGGTCCCGCGCGAGGAGTATCACGCGCAGCGCGACCTGCTCGCGCCCCTGGATGTGGCCACGCTGGAAAAGGAAGTGGGTGAGCGGCGCGTGTGGGCTCGCGACAAGCTCGGCAGCGCCGAGTATGTGAGCGCATCTGGAGCCGCGCTGCCCGCTGCGGCTCTCGCCATCCTGGGCTCAGAGGTGCCGCTCACGAGCGTCAGGCCAACGCTCCGGGTGGCCCTCGGGGACGTGATGATCCACTGCGCCCCCCTGCTGGAGGGGTTTTTCTCCCCTGCGCTGGATCTGCGGCTCGACCGCAACGCCTGCAGCACGCTGCGCGCGCAGGACGTCGTGCGCGTCATCGGCGAGTGGCCCAACGGTATGCAGCTCGTGGAGGCCGAGTATTCCTTCGGTTGGATCGCCGCTGATGCGCCGTTGTCGCCTCCCATCCCCGCCAAGCTCGAAGAGGCGTTCGTGCAGGGCCCCGCGTTGCAAGTCGCAGGTCAGGACCTGGTGGTGGCCGAGGGCGCGCTGGTCACCACGGTGCCGGTGGGGACGCGCCTGCCCGCCATCGACAAACGCTCGCGCCACGCCTACGTCGCCACGTCCAGCGGCTTTGTGTCCACCTCCCCCAAGCAGGAGGGCCTGCTCAGCCCCACCGCGCGCGGCCTCACGCGGCGCGCGTTGCTGGAGGAGGCGTGGCGTTTCATCGGCATGCCCTACGGGCTGGGCGATACGAACGGCGGGCGTGATTGCTCGCGCCTGTTGCTCGACGTCTTCGGCGCCTTCGATCTGCACCTGCCCCGCCATAGCTCATGGCAGAGCAAGGCGGGCTCGTTCTGGATCGACACCCAGCACGTGCCCGAGGCGGAGCGCCCGCTCTTGTTCGACGCCGCGGCCAAGAAGGGCATCGTGCTCCTGCACTTCCCGGGGCACATCATGCTCTACCTCGGGCGCAACGAGGTAGGAGACCCGATGGTGCTGCATGCGCTCGGTGAGTACCTCGAGCCCTGCGGCGGCCGCGGCACTGCAAAGAAGAACGGCGAGACCCTGGTCCGTGTCAAAAATATCACTGTCAGCAACCTGGAGCTCGGCCGGGGCACGTCACGCACCGCCCTCATCGAACGCGTGACTCGCATCACCGTCATCGGCGGCAACCCAGGCACGGAGCTCGCCGGCGTGGCGCAGATGCGGCCCGTGGCCGTGGCCAAGATCCCCCCCGATCGGCAGTGCCAAGACAGCGAGAAGGCCGCCATCTACGTGCTGCCGGAGCAACCGAACCAGGCGCAACCGTTGCGCATCGTGGCGGCCAACACGGATGACCCCGGCCCCGCCGCGCTCACCTTGATCGATCCCGACGGCCAGCGGCTGAGCCCACAGGCGGTGCGCCTCGGGGGTCCCCCCTTCGGCCAGGTCGTGACGATCGAAAACCCCAAGCGTGGCAAGTGGAAGGCCGTCTTCGCCGACGGCGACACGGTGCTCTCGTGCCAGCGCATCTCGGTCGGCGCGCGCCGGCCCAAGCCGAACGAGCCTGACGCGGGCCCGATTTGGAAGCCCAAGTATCGCTGGAACGTCGCCAACGAAAACCTGTACGCCTTGTTCGTCGAGCGCCTGTTCGACTACGAGCTCTCCGAAGATCGGGTCTGGCCCAACCTGCACTCCTTGCTGCGCGACAAGGATCGCAACGTGCTGTTCGACTACCGTGGCCTGGATGAAGACAGCGAGATCGAGCTCGTGCCCGACTGCGCCGACCTGCCGTACGCGCTGCGCTCGTACTTCGCCTGGAAGCTGCGCCTGCCGTTCGGCTATCGGCGTTGCACGCGCGGCCGTGCCAATAAGCCGCCGAGCTGTGACGAGCCGGGCGCATCTGACAACTTGATGAGCCGGCTCGAGCTCCCGGGCAAGGGCGGCCGCCTGTTGCCGCGGGGCGACGTCGAGGCCTTCGAGCTGTTCATCAACAACGAGCTGCGCTCCGCCGTGCACTCGTCGAGCGGTCGAACCTCACCGGAGGACGAGCTCACGGACCTGTATCCCGTCGCCCTGACGCGAGAGGCACTCAAGCCAGGGACGGTGTTCGCGGATCCGTACGGCCATTTCCTCGTGATCGCCGACTGGATCCCGCAGGGGCCGGAGGGTTATGGCATCCTCGTCGGCGCGGATGCCCAACCCGATGGCACAGTCGGGCAGCGGCGCTTCTGGCGCGGCACGTTCCTCTTCGATCCCGACACCAAAGGCGGGGGCGCGGGCTTCAAGGCCTTCCGCCCGCGCTCGTTCGTGGAGGAGCCCGTCAACGTCGAGCTCGAGCTCGACGCCTTGTCCGCCGCCAATGCAGCCAAGACCGCTGCGCTGACGGGTCTCAGCTTCGCTCCCGCAGCCCCGCCGGGCGCGCTCTCGGGCGGCAACGTCCTCGCAGCTCCGCCGGTGGCGCCGCCAACGGCGCCCGAGGCTCCGCGCGCCGAAGAGGTGGCCGCCGAAGAGGTGGCTGCCGAAGCAAGCGCTGCGGCAACACAACACAGAGCGGGCGATGAGCTGATTCGGATCGAGCGCATCGGTTTCCTCGAAGAGGTCGAGAACAAAGAGCTGCGGCGCTCGCAGCGCTACAACCAGCTGAGCCTACAGCAGTACAAGGGCAGCTCGGATGACTTCTACTCGACGTTGGAAGCGTTGATCAATCCGCGCCCGCTCGAGCCCAAGTCGATGCTCCGCTCACTGGTCGACGCCTTTTCCGAGGCCGTGACGCGCCGGGTGCTCTCGGTCGCCAACGGTGAAAAGTGGGTCGCCGAGCATCCGGGGGAAGTCGTCCCGATGCCGGAGGGCGATGGCATCTTTCTATCGGCAGGGCCATGGGAGGATTTTTCGACCCCCTCACGCGACCTACGCTTGCTGATCGCCACCGACACGGTGCTCGGCTTCGCCAAGAGCGTCCGCAGGGCGCCCGAGCGGTTCGGCCTGCGCCCGGAAGAGGTCGACGCCAAGCTCGCGGAGCTCGGCTCGGTGTTGTCCACCGATCTCGCCAAGCGCACCTTCAGTTACACCCGCTCCGACGGGCGCGAGCAACGCCTCACGCTCGAGGACGTGGTCGATCGCGCGGCAGCCTTCGAGGTCGCGTATAACCCCAACGACTGTGTCGAGGTCCGCTGGGGAGCGCCGCCAGGCTCTGCCGAGCTCGCGAGCTGCCAGCGCCACGCGCCGCCCGATCAGCACGAAAAGATGCTGAGCTATCGCGGCTGGTTTTCCACGAGGAAACGCCCGCCGCAGTGAGCGCGGGTCGGCATTCATCTCGAGTCGCCTGAATGCTCGAGGATGTCCGAGAAGCTCAGCACCCAGGTCGTGCAGCTCCACCTCAAACACCCCGCGTGCAGCCTCCTCACCCGATTCCTCGCGCAAGGCTACTCGGCGCACGACCTCGCGCGCGTGACCGTGCTCCGGAACGCCCCCGACTCCGTTCCGCGCGGGATCGCGCTCGGGAGGCTCTCGATCTTCGGTCACGCAGCGACTCGGCTCCCCCTGGCTGCGCCCGCACTGCCCAGCCAGGGGCTTTAACCCGACAACCCAGTGGGCACCGCGCCCGCTGGCGACACAGCGCAGCTCATGCCGCCACGCGCTCCCGCCCGTGCACCACGACGCAGGGACAGCTCGACGGCCCGAGCTCCCAGTGGATGAGGTCGGCACTCCCCACCGCACGAATGCGACCGCCGTGTATGCCGTAGAGGTGGCACCACGTGCACGGGGCCGTCACGTTGCTGTCCTAAATCGCCGCCACCCGCCGAGCGGAATTTGAGGTGATGGGGCGTGACATCCTTCCGGCTGCACACCGGGCTCGTGCAGCGGAAGCGGTCTCGGATGTAGATCTGGCCATACGCAACGTTGGTGCCGAGCAGATGCCGCCACGCTTGCCACAAAGAGAGACACAGGAACCTCAGCCAACTCATCCCGCAGGGGAGCCAGCGCCGCGCCTGCGCTTCGAGCCCACGCCACCACGCATAGCTGGAGCGCGACACGCGCAACCGGAGCGCAACCCGTCCGGCACTCGCCCTGACGCTCGAGGCCGGCGCCCTCCGCTGTGCCGCAGACATCCGGAGCCCGCCTTCGAGCCACCGAGCCAGACTGCCGAGCATCACGAGCAGGCACGCCGTTGCTCGGAGACCGGCTCCACCAAAAGCGTGTCGACTTGGCCGTTGACTGAGCGATCATTGGCAGGCTGCTCCCGACAAGCCCGACCGCTCACCACGGCCTGCTCCAAGGCCTGAAAAGCCACCATCTTGGCGTCCACCGGGGGAGAGCACTCTGCCTCGCCCGACACGCGCACCGCAATCAGTGCCGCTGCCACTTCTTCTCGCAGGAGTTTGATGGTTCGCTGCCGTGCTCGCTCGACCCACGCGGCCTGCGTGCTCGGCGTCGCCACGCGCACGATTTGCAGGGCCGCCTCGACGCCGAGCTGCCCTGCTCCAAGCGCCTCGGCCACACGGGGCAGCGCCTCGAGACGCAAGGCCAGCCCCCGACGTGCCACCAGCGACGAACGCGACATGCCCAGCCGTTCGCGAGCGTACCGCGTCTCGCTCGCATACCCCAACCGGCGCCAGCCATTCGCCCGATGAAACTCTGCGACGAGCCGCGACAGCTCGAGCTCGTGCCCCGCCAACGCCCGCGACAGATCGCGCACCGTGCCATCCAGCTCACGACAGCCCATGCGCTCGAGCGACGTCATGCCGCGCGCGGCCGCAACGGCGACGCGGCTTTGCGCGGGTTCCGGCTTTCCGTTCCCTAGCGCTCCTTCATTCCCCAGCACTCCGTTCCCCAGTACAGAGCCACGAATGTGCTCCTCGCAGAGCGCCTCCGCCTCCGCTCGCCAACGGCTGAGCTCCTCCAGCCAACGCCGCTGCCCCGTACCCACCCACTCCAACCGATCCATGTCGAGCGTGCCCGCGGGGAGCGCCGCCAGTAGGGTGTCTTGCCCTTCGGCGAGAAGGGCCTCGACCTGCGCGTCAGCACCGTGCGTACCCAACTGCTCGAGCAACGCGCGCGTCGCCTCGAAAAGCCAGGCGTCTTCATGATTGACAGTGCAGGTGAGCGTGCACATCGCCGCGCTGTCCGCGTCCTCTGCACTGCCCGCGTCCTCTGCACTGCCCGCGTCCTCCCTCACCGGCGCCACCAGCGCGCGCGTGCGCGCATCCGACCCTGCACCGCCAGCGCGAACCGCCTCCAGCACCAGCACTTGCATCTGCCGCACCGTGCGGCTCTCGGCTGCTTCAATCCATTGCCGTTCATCCTGCGGCTGGGCCACGCGCGCCAAGAGCTCGCCCAAGCTCCACGATACGTTCCCGAAAGCGCCGCCTAACGCCATGGCCAGCCGCAGCTCAGGCAGTTGCTCTACCCTCACGCTCCGCACGGCGCTGCGCGACGAGATCCCGGGCTCGATCATCACCGTGACGCCCAAGAAGCAGTGGACGCACGCGCGGCATCCGTACCTCTCGGGCGACGTGTCGGCGGTGCGGATCGACGCATCCGTGCTCGGGCTCCTGCCACTCGCGCTGCACCGTGAGGACGAACCGTCCCCTGAGCCCAGAGGTCGCAAAGCAGCCGGAGCTGGGCGCCCCGTGTACCGGCTGGCGCAGGTCGCGCCTGCGAGCGACGACGCGGGAGCAGACCTCCTTCTCGATGCCCAAGAGTGTATCGATGCGCGTGCCTACGCAGAGGCCGACGAGCTGCTCCACAAGGTGCTCGCGGTCGATCTTCGCTGTCTCGACGCGCACGCACTGCTCGGCGAGCGCGACCTCTCGAGCTTGCCCACGCTCGCCCTCCATCACTTCGAGCTGGGCGTAGCGATCGGCTCGCTCAGCGTGGGCGAAGACTTCGACGGAGTGCTGCCGTGGGGCATTGTCGAGAATCGCCCCTTCCTTCGTTGTCTGCACGGGCTCTCGCGTGCGCTCCTCTGTTGCGAGCGGCGCGAGGACGCGGCCGCAGCGCTGCGACGCCTCTTGCTCCTCGACCCGATCGATCCGCTCGGTGCGGGCGCGACGCTGGTGGCAATCGAGGCAGGGAAGACGCGGCGAGATCTGGACATGGCGCCGTGAGCGAGTACCAGTGCTACGAGCTCGTCGCGCTCGACCGCTCGCTGACCGCAAAGCAATTGGCCGGGCTTCGCGCCCTCTCGACGCGCGCGGAGATCTCGCCTGCGCGGTTCTGGGCCTTATTTGAACTTCGGGGCAGGGCAGGGCAGGGAGACGGAGCCGTTTGAAATTCCTCTGCTCGGCACGACCAGCACAGACTGCAAGCCCTGCTCGTTCAACCCTCAGGACGATAAGCGGCTGCTTTGCGCCCTCGGGGGGCCAGGGGCGTCTCGCCGCCGCCCAGGGCAGTCCAGTGACTCCGCCTCCCGCACCGTGAGCATCTGCGCCGTTTCATGCCGCTGGATTGTCGTGGTAGCTCGTCATCGACTCGGCGTAAGCTCCATCGATGTCGAATGACACATGGCGTGTCGGCCACCGGGGGCGTGACTCGATGTACTACGAGGAGCTCGTGGACGGCGAGTGGCGTCGGCTGGATCTCGGCGGTGAGATGTCGGGGTCGGGGCTCCCTCATCACATCATTTACTTCGGATCGAAGGAGCAATGGCAGCGAGGTCCCCAGTGGACACACGGCAGACGTGTCGAGATCATTTCTCGAATCAAGAGCGCCTTTCCCATTCCGGAATACGAGTATGAGGGCGAGGGGGTGCTCGATGGAAAGGACTGGCAGAGCTTGATTGCTGCCGCCGGAGGTCTTTCCGCGGACCGCTGCTGCTGGGCCGGCTGTACGCAGAACGCGCTGGCAGCAAAGCTCGTGTGTGTGTACCACGCTTACCCCGATCGACCTTGATCGTTCTCCGGCTGCCGAGTAGCGCGCTATTGAGTGCTGGCGCAGGTGTGCTCCTCCAACATGAGGGCAACAGCAAGCTCTTCCACCCGAGGCCGATCCACATTCTCGAACATCAACCCATTGGCGACGGACGCGGCGGGAATTCCCGTCCTCGACTCCGAAGCTCCCACAGGCATCCGTTCCGGCACGATGTGGGGCTGGACCAATGCGTTGTGGGTGAGCTTCTTCTACTCGTCTGCTGCCAAGTGTTTCGCGAGGGTGACCGCGCTGCTTCTAGAACGCGCTCCGCTGCGATGAAGCGCCGGAGTTGCCCGGGAAATGCGTCGCGCCTCGCTCGCCGCCGCGTGCATACTCGGGCGACATCGAGCAAAGGAGGCAGCATGAACGGACTCGGCGGTTTGAACAAGTCACCGAACGGCGTGGTGATCGGGCTGGTGCAGCTGCAGCTGCCCGTGGTCGTGACTCCAGGAGACCTCTCGGCGCAGACGCGCCGCATCTGCGACCTCGTGGGCAAGGCCCGGCGCAACCTGCCCGGCATGGACCTCGTGGTGTTTCCGGAATACGCGCTGCACGGCCTGTCCATGGACACCAATCCGGAGATCATGTGCTCGCTCGATGGGCCCGAGCTCGCGGCCTTTGCCGAGGCCTGCCGCACGCACCACATCTGGGGCTGTTTCTCGCTGATGGAGCACAACCCGGCGGGCAACCCCTACAACAGCGGCGTCATCCTGGACGACCAGGGCGAGCTTCGCCTGTACTATCGCAAGCTGCACCCCTGGGTTCCAGTCGAGCCGTGGGAGCCGGGCAACCTCGGAATCCCCGTGTGCGACGGCCCGAACGGCAGCCGGCTCGCTCTCATCATCTGTCACGACGGCATGTTCCCCGAAATGGCGCGCGAGTGCGCCTACAAGGGCGCCGAGATCATGATCCGCACGGCGGGCTACACGGCGCCGATCAAGAACAGCTGGCGCTTCACGAACCAGGCGAACGCGTTCTGCAACCTGATGTACACCGCGTCCGTGTGCATGTGCGGCAGCGACGGCACCTTCGATTCGATGGGCGAAGGAATGATTATGGGCTTTGATGGCGAGCCGCTGGTGTCAGGCGGCGGACGCCCCGATGAGATCGTGACCGCGGAGGTGCGACCAGACCTCGTGCGGGAAGCGCGTCGGGTCTGGGGCGTCGAGAACAATATCTACCAGCTCGGCCACCGCGGCTATGTCGCGGTGCGCGGCGGTGCTGGAGATTGCCCGTATACGTACATGCACGATCTCATGGCGGGCCGTTACCGCTTGCCCTGGGAAGATGAGGTCCTGCATCGAGACGGGAGCTCCTCGGGGTATGCTCCACCGACGCGGGACTACGCCGGCGACACGGCGCCCCGCGCGCGCGTGCGACGGGTCAGCGGCTGAGGTCTTTCGTACCTTCGCGTGTGCGCGCAGCATGACCTCGCCCATGCGCTCGGCGACTTGATCGGGCGCGCCCTTTGGGGGGTGGTCGCATTTCCGAGATGTGACCTATCATGAGCCCCGCGGCGTGCTCGCCTTCGGCTGCGCTCAGGCGGGCACCTCCCAAGCGCCGACCCAAGCGCCGTCCTCGCGCGCGTCGCGCGCGGTCAGGTGTCTCCTCGCATGGTCAGAGGTTCGACGGCCTAGGGCACCGATCAGTTTGATTCTATTGTGATATCGATCGCTTACGGTAGGGGATCGACACGGACCCACGCGACGTGATCTCGTGCGGTCATGAG
>JAYTOL010000189.1:0-63959 GCA_043747815.1 Deltaproteobacteria bacterium | reverse complement strand
CAAACATTGGAACAACGTCATTGGCCACCCGTTCGAGTGGACCTACACTGGCAAGGTGCTCGCGGAGTAACGATTGTTACTTCCGGGACGCAACACTAGTTCTGGAAAGCCGCGATGGGGCCAGTTGTGGCTGCGAGACCGCGGCCGGTTACTACCTAGGGTCGCAGGGTGGAGCTGCCGTGCCGTGCGATGCCGACGACGACGGATGGGTGAGCGACAGTGCGCAGCCGGCCATCGAGAGCGCCAACGCCATTCAGCGCGCCAACGCGCATTGCGACGTGCGGCGCGTCGGCGCCGTGCTGCTGCAGAACGAGGCGCACGAGACGCTACTTGCAGAGGACTTCAGCGCGCAATTCGGCAATGCGGAGCTCGGCATCTCGCCGGGCTTGCCTTTGTACGAGAGCGCCAGAAACGACGGCGCTGCGTCTACGGTAGGTGTGCCGAGCTATCCCGGCGGCCCTCTGGGTGCGGCGACGCTCAACGCGCTCACCAAACTCTGCTCCGCCGACGACTTCAACGACAACGGCGTGACGGACGTCAACGAGTGGTCCGGCAGCCCCGTGTCGCTGGGGCAAAGTCGGCCTTCCCCGGCACTGGCCTCGTATTACGCCAAGTACGCGCGCTTCTCGTACTTTGCGGAACTGCACGACGGTTGGTACGAGCCGTCGAGCGGCACGACGCCCGCCGCTTATCGCATCGTCGAGCGCTCGCGCTCGGACACCACCGGCCAGGGCGTGGCGATCTCGTACCCGTCCTCGCCGGCGGGCGTCAACGACCCGTCGTCGCGGCAGTGCGTTCGGCATCTGGATGCTCAGTACCGATGGACGCCGCGGTTCTCCGGTCCGGCGCAGTTGGCATCCCTGAATACCAAAGGTGGCGACTTCGCCGAGTTTGGCGACGTCGCTTGGCAGGGCATGACGCACCACAGCCAGTTCAAGTGCCTGCAGGTGCTGACGCCGGCGGAGTACCAGAGCGATGCGCTCAATGACGAGATTGCGCCCGAAGCGGCGTTCGCGCTGGGTTCCCAACTGTACCGAAGCCCGCTGGAGGGCGCCGATTATCCTCTCGCTTGGTACCCCAATGCCTGCCAAGTCGAGGCCGGCAGCTCGGAAAGCCCGGGGGTCCGACCCAAGACGGCGTTTGCCGACTTCACCTGCGCGGTTCCCGGCGCGCTGCCGGAACCGGGTGCCGTGGTTTGGGCTACTGTCGGTTTCGAGAACGCCGCGCAGACTGCGCCGTATGTCGACTACACGCAAACCGGAGACTACAAGCGCGGTTGTCGCAACGAATGCGCGGACACTCCCGCGCTGAGCGCTGGCCTGGGCACGTGTGATGAATGCAATGCCGGCGCATATGGGCTGGCGACGATTGCCGTCGGTCGTGCGGATGCTGGGCAACGTTGTGGCAGCTGCGGTACCATCCTATGCAACGGCACTTGCACCATGGACACGCCGACACTTTTCGGCCAACCCTGTGGCAACTGCAATGGCGTTGTTGAGTGCGGTGGCTGCAGCAAACCTGACCCTCCGGGGTTTGGGCAGAGCTGTGGCGGCTGCGGCGGTGTCATCGGTTGCAACGGCTGCAGTAAGCCCAACCCAGTTGATTTCCGTCAGCCTTGTGGCAAGCCTGACTGCAACGGCACCATAGAGTGCAACGGTTTGTGCAGTACCCCGGACACCGCGGGAAAGGCATGTGGCAACTGTGGGGGAACCTATGCATGCGATGGCGTAACCTGCTCTCGGCCGAACCCTATCGGTTTCGATGAAGTTGAAACGTTCACCGAAACGCAGGGTTTCGGCTGGGATGCTGGCGGATTATCCACGGGCACCAGCCCATCAATTGATCCAAGCGATCCGGCATTCTTTGAGAGTAGAGGGTTCGCAGATGGCGACTGTCCCAGTGGGTACGAGCGAGTGAATCGACCCGTAGCAACGCCGGATGCGGGCGCTTGCAAGGGGGAATGGGACGACCTGTTCAACGGCCGAGTATGCCGAGTGCGCGTGCATGTCGGCGCACCATCGTTCACAAGCGTCAACTGCACAGTCTCGATTCAACTTCGGCGCGTTTGTGACAATTGATTCATAAATGAGGTGTCGGGCTTAGCGGGGGATGCGCAATGGACGTCGGCACTAGGATCCCCGTTTCCGGTGGACAACCCCCAAGAAGGCGCGACAATGCGCTAGGAGTTGCTCGAACTCGATCTGACGGAATCCCCTCTAGGAAATGGGTGAAACAATGGGACGTGGATGCGTGTCAGACCCCGAGCGCTCCGGTCTCGCCTCGCGAGCAAGCAACCCGTCGACACTTCGTTGGCAGCGGCTACGGATTGTGGTCGTATGGGCGCGGCTGTCTGATCAGGTAAAAACTACCGGCGCCCCGGCGGGCCGCTTGTCGAAGGGCATCCATCAAAATGCCCTGCTGCAAGCGGCATGACGGGGCGCCGAGCACGGGCGTTGATGCGCAGCACGCCATGGAGCCCACGGTGCATACGCGCAACACGAAAACACCGAGCGCTGCAACCAGTCATGATTGCAGCGCTCTTTGGTGGAGGCGCCGGGAATCGAACCCGGGTCCGCAAGGCGTCCGTTCGGCCTTCGTTCACGTGTGTAGTCGGTCTAAACCTCCCGACGGGTTTTGTGGATTCGGCCACAACCTAGCCTCCAGAGTTTTCTTACCTCGCCCCCCTGGATGCCCAGAGGCGAGGCCAGCCTTAGTGATTGCGCCCTTCCGCTACCAAGACGATCTTACGGTTGGACGGCTACGCGGTTTTTTAGGCCGCGAGAGCGAGTGCGTTATCGTTCGCAGTTAACGTTTGCTTTGGGTTTTTCAGTAGTCCAGAGCCCTACTACACGCAGACAGATCTTCAGTCCCCACGTCGAAACCGATCGCCCCCAAAAAACTTTTGGGATCCCGCCAGCTTAACCCCCCGTCCCCCCCTGTCAACCGATCAGGACGGATGGTGATTGAAAAATAGCAGCCGTTTTCAGCTCGACGCGCCTCCCCCCGGGGGCAAACGCGCCGCCGCGCCCCACCCAGCTCAGGCCGCGGCCCTGATCAAAGCAAGGCGATCGAATTCGCCTTCGCCGGGCCCCAAACGCTCACGGGTGGCGGCGCCTGGGTCGTCGTCGGGAACAGCTGCTGAATCACCTTGGTCAACCCCTCGACGAGCTTCGGCTTCATCCCGATGCCCGTCGCGTGCGGCCAGGAGAACCCCTGTGCGGCTCGGATGTTGTTGCAGGAGAAGGAGATCAGGAGCTCGTAGGGCGGCATGTTCGGTTGCGACGACCAGCCGAGACCGAGCTCGGAGTAATCACAGCCCGCGTGCTCCATCTGAAAATTGTCTTCGTCCCCGAGCAAATCTCCGAGCTCTTCCCGCAGATCTTTGTCCATTATCTGGGCCGTGCCAAGCACGAGGCGACCATGGAACCGGAAACCCTGTTGCTGCGCCTGTTGCTGCGCGGGCAACACCGGCGTGCCCAGGAACCCGGGGGGCAGCAGCCCTGGCGGCAGTAGCTGTTGCAGCGCTGGAGCAGCTTGCTGGGCCCATTGCTGAATCTCGGGCGGGATCCCCGGGATCATCGGTGCCGCCCCGCCCGTGATGCCGGGCAGCAGCGACGGGGGCTCGTAGTTCTGCAAGCGCAGGACGGTGGCGTTTGCGTTCTTGAGCGTGTCGAAGGGCGCTGCGGGGTGCGAGGCACAGCCGAACGCGGCGGCGCACGTGAGCACCGCGGCGAAGGCCGTGAGCGAACGGCAATCAGGTTGCGTTGTCCAACTGTTAAGTGTCGATCTCATGGCTGACTGGCTAGCATCTTTGGAGCGGGTCATAAAGAGGAGCCGCCGCAACCCAATGGCGTCCAGGTTTTTTAGGGCAGTTTTGCGGGGCGTTTTGGTCGGTGCGGCCTTGTCGGCGGGGTGGGTCATGCCCGCGAGGGCGCAAGATGGGGTCAAGGGCGATAGACCGGGGCCCGAGGGGGACGCCCTGACCTGGGACCCCGCGTGGCCCAAGTTTCGCACCGGTGAATGGATTGCGACGGGGCTGGGCATCGGTGCTTTGTTGGGGAGCAGGCTGGCCCCGCCGGCGTCTGGGGGCTGGCAAGGGGGGACGGCCTTTGACGAGAGCGCGCGTGATGTGCTGCGCGTGGAGGGGCAAAACGGGCGGCGTTGGGCGCGTGACTTTAGCGATATTGGGCTCGTCATCAATGAGAGCTTGCCGTACTTCGATGCCATCGTCATCGCCGGTTGGTACCGGCGGAGCGCGGAGGTAGCGTGGCAGCAAGGGTTGATCACGGCCGAGGTGTTGGCGGTGACGGCGGGGCTGCAGGCTATCGTGAGCTCGGTCGCGGGTCGGGAGAGGCCTTACGTGCGCAATTGCGGGGATGGCCTGCCTGCGGAGTCGCGTGATTGCACGGTCACCGACCGCTATCGGAGCTTTTACAGCGGCCATAGCTCGCAGTCGTTTGCCGGCGCGGCGGTGGCGTGCATGCACCACGCCTACGTGCCCTTGTATGGGGGAGGCGCTGCCGATAATTGGGCCTGTGTGGGCGCGCTCGGGGTGGCGGCGGCGACCGCCTTGATGCGGGTAAGGACAGACGTGCACTACGTGACGGACGTGGCGACGGGCGCGCTCGTGGGCGGAGCCACAGGGGTATTGTTGCCGTGGCTCTTGCACTATCGCTTTGGGCCACTGGAGGCCGGCGCGGAGGCGCGGGACTGGAGCTTCAGCGTGGTGCCGACCGGGCTCGGCGCGAACGGAGTGCTCGTATTTTGAAGCAGCGTTCGTGTCGTTCATTCGCTGTGTGGGGCCAGGCTGCGTTGAGCGGGCTCTGGCTCTGTGTCTCTCAAACGCTCGCGCCGCTGGCCTTCGCGCAGCCGGTGGAGGAGATGGCGCAGATCCCTCCGTTGCCGGTGGCGCCCGTGCCGGAGGCAGGGCCCGTGCCCTGGTCGAAGCAACGGCCGCGTTGGTTCGTGGCGTCGGAGTTCGACACGGGCTTCCTGTACGTGCGCCCGCGGTTCTCTGCCGGTTATGGGCGGCCTCACAGCCTCTGGGTGGGCGTGGATGCGAACCCCATTTTCGCGTCCGAGGGCATCGCTGCCTACGCCGGGCTGCGTTTCGATCTGCCGTACGTGAACTTGCGCGTGGGCGGCCGCTACTGGACCACCTTTTGGCGCTCGTTTCTGGCGCCCTTGGAGTCGTATTCGGTGGAGGATATCGAGCTGCGCACAGGGCCCGACTCGGAGTTTTTGACCTGGGAGGCGGAGCTGTCGTTGAATCTGCCGCTCGGGCCCGGCTTCGTGCTGGTCGAGGGTACGGGGTCGTACGTGACGGGCGTCCCGGACGGCTACTACGTGTACGAGGAGACGCTGCGTGTGGTGGTCGATCCGCCGTGGGTCTGGCGCACGCGGCTCGGCTACACGTATGCGCTGGATGATGATCGGACGATCGTCGTCGGGCCCGTGTTCGAGGTGTTGGGGATTCCGAATCGGGGCACGCATGTGTACCGCGCGGGAGGCCTGGCGCGGGTGTCACTGTCGCCGGCGCTGGAGGCGCGGGGCACTTTCGTGCCGGCCATCGTCACGCCCGATGCGCTCGGAGCGCGCGGGGGAGACACGTTCCTGGTCGGAATTCGCTACCGTTGGGCGACAGGCCCCTAGAACTAGGACCCTCGCCGGCGTCTCGATCCCACCCGCGCCTACATAAACAACGGGCGGAATGCGCCGTTGCCGTTCTCGGAGGCATTGGGTGACCACGACCGCTGCGGAAATAGTGACGGAATACGACCCTGGCTTGTCCAACACGCGAGTGCGGGTGACGCGGCGAGCCCTTTTCGCCCGAGATTTGTCGGTGTGGGGCTACGAGCTGATGTGCCCCGACAGCGGCGCGGGCGGTGAACGGCTGAGCTCGGAGGTGGCGTTGCTCAACGCGCTCGCCGAGCTCGGCGTGCGGCCGCTCGTGGCCGACAAGGTCGCCGTCATCTCCGTGGGGCGGGACACGCTGCTCGGGCGTCTGCCCTTGCCGCAGAGCGACGGGACGGTGCTGGCGCTGCGCGCGGACCCCGCGACCTTCGACCAGGACTTGTTGGCGGCCGCCGACGAGCGTCTGGATGATGGCTATCAACTGGCCCTGAGCGGTGAGCTGTGGGCGCCCGAGGTCGCGCCGCTGCTCGCGCGGGCAAGCGTGCTCCGCGTGCCGTATGGCCAGCTGGCGCTCGGCGTTCTGAACCGCATCGGGCCGCGCCCGCGCAACCAGCAACTGTGGATCGATGGGGTGGATCAGCCGGAGGACTTCCCGAACACGCGCCAGTACGCGCCGAACTACTTTTCGGGAGATTTCTTGCTCAAGCCGAGCCCCGTGGAAGGGCGGCGTGCCCCACGTAACCTGACGGTGCTGATGGAGTTGATGACGAAGCTGCGTCAGCCGGACGTGGCCTTCGCGGAGATCGAAGCGATCCTGCGCCGCGACGCGGGGCTCAGCGTGACCTTGCTTCGCTTTCTCAACTCGGCGGGGTTCGGGCTCCGGGTGCAGGTGAACAACATTCGCCAGGCCGTGGCCTTGTTGGGGCTCACCGAGTTCTCCAAATGGGTGACGCTGGTTGGGCTCGGGGAGGCCAGCTACAAGCCTGCCGAGGTGTTGATCACTGCGCTGATACGCGCCAAGACCTGCGAGCTCGTCGCCAATGGCCGCCACGACGCGGCGAACGGCGGCACGGCCTTCATGGTCGGCCTGTTTTCGCTATTGGACGCGATGCTGGATCAGCCGCTCGAGGTGGTGCTCAAAGACTTGCCCGTGAGCGAGGTGCTGCGCAACGCCTTGCTCGAGCACTCGGGCTATGAGGGCGAGATCCTGGCGGCGGTGCTGGACTACGAGCGTGGGCTGGTGTCGGAGACTTTGCCGCTGAACACCGCCGACATGTTCGAGTCGTGGCAAAAAGCCGTGCATTGGGCGGACTCCTTGCGCGGCTCGTTGCCCGAGGCGGACGGGCCGCGCTCGCGGCGTCGTTAGCTCCTCGCGCGGCCGGGCCGACACCGGTGGGGCTTTTCGACTCGAGGCAGGACCTAGAGACGGGGGGCGGGGCTTGCCGAGCGGCAGGGGCTGCGCAACAGTCGCCTCGTGGCACCTGGTTTGCGTTCGTGTTTGCGGATTGTGGCGAGTCTCGGGCTCGGTCTCCCTCTGGGCGCGCTGCCCGCGTGCCAGCGGCTGGAGGCGGCGGGCCAGAGCGCCGAGGCCGCGCTGCCACCGCTCGGTACGGTGGGCCCCTTTTGGTTATCGGACCAAGAGGGCCGTACCTTCTCCGAGCAGAGCCTGGACGGCAAAGTCTGGGTAGCGGCGTTCATGTTCACGCGTTGCCCCACGGTCTGCCCCGAGATGGTGCGGCGCATGCGCGGCCTCCAAGAGCAAGCCAAGGCGCGGCAGGTGCCGATCTCATTGGTGAGCTTCAGCGTCGACCCGGAGAACGACACGCCCGAAGTGCTTCGGGACTACACGCGGGCTCGAGGCATCGATACGCAGAATTGGCTGTTTGTCACCGGCGACAGCGCCGTGATCCGGAATACGGCGGAAAAGGGTTTCAAGATCGGGGTGGATGGCACGCCCAAGGCCGGCGCCGAGCACTACGGCATCACCCACGGCACGCATCTGGTGTTGCTCGACCAACACCGCACCATCCGCGGCTACTACCAGAGCAGCGACCCCGCGCGCCTCACCCAATTGCTCGTCGACGCCGCCAAGCTCGCCGCACGCTGAGACCCGAGGCGCTGGGACGGTTCGCGCCATATCGCCCCGCTGCGGCATACGACCACTGGGGCATATGAACCACTGGGGCATATGAACCATTGAACCACCGCCACACTCCACGTGGCCTGCGTGTGCACGTGCCGGTTGCCCGACACCGTTCCGTCACGCTGAGCGTCCCAATCGCGAACATATCCTACCTAATAAACAGCGTTCTCGATCCGCCCGCTCTTCGCGGCCGTAGAGATGTCGACAACCTACGGAGGACGAATACATGCAGAAGAATAATAGCAGTCTGTCTTGGCTTTGGCTGGTAATCCCCGCGCTCTCGAGCGTTGCTTGTGGCGAGGACGCGACGAACACCGAGCCCACCGAGAATCCGAGTGTTAGCGCCGATACGTACGCTGCCACGTCGACCAACCGCCTCGTCTATTTCAAGCGCAGCACGGGTGAGATCAAGAGCTCTGCTGACATCTCGGGCCTGGCCGCCGGCGAGACCCTCGTCGGCATCGACTTTAGACCGGCGGACGCCGCCCTCTACGCCCTCTCCACGAGCGGCAAAATCTACACTGTAGATACGGCGAGCGGCGCGGCGACCTTGAAGTCGACGCTCGCTGCCGACACTGCCGATACGTCAGCCCCCTTCGCGGCGCTCGACGGCGAGGTGTTTGGCGTGAACTTCAACCCCGTCGCGGATCGGCTGCGGGTCGTGAGCAACAACGGTCAGAACCTCCGCATCAACGTGGACACGGGCGCCGCGACCACCGACGGTGCTCTCAACCCGGGCACGCCCTCGGCGACGGCAGCGGCTTATTCCAATAGCTTTTCCGTCGCTTGTCGCACCCGCCTGTATGTGATCGACGCCAGTACGAACAAGCTCTTACTGCAGGATCCGCCGAACGCCGGTACGCTCGCCGAGATCGGGAGCCTCTCGGCGCCCGATAGCACCGAAAATTGGGCCGCTTTCGAGGTCGTCACTGCGAGTGACGGCACCAATCAGGCGTTCTCGATCCTGCCCGCAGCCGTGGGTGCCACGATCTACGATATCGACCTGGCGAGCGCCGACCTCGATAACCCCCGTACCCTGTCTTTGCAGACTGGCGAGTCTCTGCGCGGCGTGAGCGCCGCCCCTCCGAGCGTGGCTCCGACGCAGGCGCCCGGAGAATTTGTCGGCGTCAGCGTGAGCAACCAGCTCGTCAGCTTCAATCGCGGTGCTCCGGGCAAGCTGTGCACGAAGATGCCGATCGGCGGGCTCGAGGCAAATGAAGACGTGCTCGGCGTCGATGTCCGTCCGGCGGACGGTGCCCTCTACGCTCTCGGTAGCGCAGGCAAGATTTACACGCTCGACATCGCGACCGGCGCGGCGACCCTCAAGTCGACGCTCACGGCTGACGTGGCTGATGTCAGCGCTCCGTTCGTCAGCTTGCCGGACGCGGACTTTGGTGTCGGCTTCAACCCGGTGCCGGATCGATTGCGCGCCGTGAGCCGCGACGGCCAGAACTTGCGCATCAACGTCGACACGGGGGCGACGACTACTGACGCGCCGCTCTCCCCGACCTCCATGGCGGTCTCGGCGGTCGCGTACTCGAACGCCTACGCTGGCGCGACCACGACGACCTTGTATGCCGTCGATACAGCGAGCGCTAACCTGACCACCATCGGTGGCAATCCCGCCACGGGCGGGGCCTGCCCGCTGGACGCGAGTAACCCCAACTGCGGTAACGTCACCTCGCTCGGCCCACTGGGTGTGAGCGACATGACTGACGTGGATGGTTTTGACATCGACGGCGACCCCGCGGCGGCCGTCTCGGCGTTCCTCGCGCTCAGTATCGGCACCGCGACCAGCTCCAGCCTGTACGTGGTCGATCTCGCGACCGGAGCAGCCACGCCGCCCGCCGGCGTCGCTAACCCGACCATCGGCGGTGGGGAAGCCCTGCGCGAGCTCACCCTGACGGCCAACCCCGTCGTCCCGGCGCCGTAACACTGAGCGCACCCATACGGGCAAGGTGTCTCCCGTCGTCTCGGGGGAGCGTCCGAGCGCTGCTTACGGCAGCGCTTCGGGCGTGCGCGTTGCCACTTCGCCCGGCTCTAACTACAGATCGAGCTCGGTCGAGAAATCCACGTACAGGCCGGTTGCTGAGAGGCCATACTCTCCGGAGTAGCCGCAGGTCGGGCAGGCACCGGGGGGGCCGAGCTCGCTGGGGTTGATCTTGGTGCTGCCGGTGCGGAGGGCGAGGGCGAGGTTGACCTCCCAGCTGTCGGCGACGTAACCGCCGCCCATGGTCAGGCTGCGCGTGGGGCCCGGAGGTGTGCCGAAGGCGCTAGGGAATGCGCGGCTCGTGACTTGGTCGTCGAACACGTAGCCGAGGCGGAGGGGGACTTGCTCGGATGGCCCGAGGCGGTACTCAAAGCCGAAGCGCAGCGTGAATGCGTTCTGCCATTCGAACACACTGGGCACGGCGGCGGGCATACCGTTGAGAAGCGCAGAGAGGGCGCTGCGCTCGTTCTGCTCTTGGAAGGTGTAAATGGCGTCGAACGCAACGCCGAAGCGCTGAATGTCGGAGCGGAGGCCGCCCCCGAGCTGCGCGGGCAAGACGAAGGGGAGCTCGACGTGAGTCGCGCTTTGACCGAGGACGATGGCGTCGTCGGCTCGGTTGGTAACCGTGACCTTGTTGCGATAGACGACACCCAGCGAAAAATAATCGCTGGGGCGATACTGCAGCCCGGCGCGGAAGCCCATGGCGTCGGCTCCGCCCAGGTCGAGGTTGAGGCCGCGCGGATCTTCACGCACGCCGAGCTTGCGTTCGAAGCTGGATAAGGTCACGCGGTAGCCGATGCCGACGCTCAGCTCTCCCGGAAGGATTGAGTCTTTCGGTAAGTTGAGGCTGAGGAGCGGCGTCAGCTCGTAGAACACGATCGACGTCGAGTCGTATTGATACACGTCACTGCCCGGCACGGGGTACTCGTAGTCGGCCCCGCCCGACGCCACGGGAAACACACCCATGCCCAGGCTGAGCCAAGGCTGAACGCGGTAGGCGGCAGCTGCGAGGAAGAAGGGCGCAACGATCAAATCGGACTGAATGCCGCTGGCGCTCGCCGAGGCCGCGGGGCTCCCGGTGATGTGCGCGAGCAAGACGCTGATGTCCCCAAGGAACGCGAGGCCGTGAACGCCTGAGAGCCCGGCGGGGTTGTGAAAGGCGGCGGACGGGTCGTCCACATAGCTGATGGCGGCGCCGCCCATGCCTTGATGGCGTGCCGTGTACAAGACCGGTGTGTCGAAGCCCGCCGACCGCGCCGCGCTCGACGCGAGCAGCAACGCGGCGCCAGCAGCGAGCCCCGCCCGCAGCGCGCGACCAAGGTCTCGAGGCAGATGCACGCCGTGTGCTGCACGTTGCTGCAGCAGCCAGACCAGCTTCCCGAGCGATGAAGCGCGTTTGAGAAGAGACACCTAACCATACATACTCTTACAGTACGCTCTCAACTGCAAGCGTCCCTTGCGACGGGCAAATCTCTTTCGCGGGGTCCTCTTTTTTTTCGGCGTGCTTCTTTCGGGGTGCTGCTGAAGCTTTCCGCGCGCCGTCCTCTGTCCGAAACGCGTCGCGTGCTTTGGCCGCGCTGTTTGCCAGGAGTGTTCCCTTCGAAAACGCTCCTTGCTCCGAGAAGTGCCGTGCATGAAAGCTCGCCGCTCGACGCGAACGAAAGCGAGCGCTTGGGCATCTAAGCGATCACACCCGATGATCGGCCGCCGCCACGCAACGGGCCTGGCCTTCGAGCACTCAGCAGCGCTCAGCGATGCCGCGCACGCAGCGGCGGCCGCTGACCATCAGCGCTCCAGACGACTGGCATTGAGCGAGTGACATCAACCGAGTAGTCAGCAATTGCGCAAGGTCCGGGCGTGTATCAAAACGGTCCGCCAGGCCACGACGCGCAGTTAGCGACGTGAAGGATGGACACCTTCGTTACTCGTCCCCCGGCGCGAGCTCGTAAACGCATTCACTTGTATGGACGGGTGATGGGTCGCCGAGCCTTGGCCGCCGGCGCCTGAAACTTACCCATCGATGCTTGGGCCTCGGCGCTCCCGCGAGCTACAACGGACGGGTGGATCCGTTGTTTGGGGGGCAAACAACTCCCGGGCGCGCGGTACCCCCCTCGCGGTGAGTGCGTCTGTTGTTTG
The DNA here is from genome assembly GCA_043747815.1 of Deltaproteobacteria bacterium. Lineage (GTDB taxonomy): Bacteria > Myxococcota_A > Polyangia > Polyangiales > Polyangiaceae > SZUA-265. The sequence goes on along the minus strand of JAYTOL010000189.1, from coordinate 52,056 downwards.
GGGTGCAATCGAGCCTCGCGCGGCAGCGCAGCGCTTCCGGGGTCTCTGGCGCGCTCCTCGGCCCGATGAACGCCCGACCGCGGCTGCGGTATTCTCAGCAGAATCCGGCATTTTTCGCCGCGATCTAGGGCTAAGGGCAGAGCTAGAGGGAGGGGCGGTGCGGGAGGTCCTCCTCCGCGCCCCGCTACTTGTCCCGAGGATCCCCGATCGCCATCACGGTCTCCGTCTGCGCCTGCCGGTAGGCCCCGAGCGCGCTCTTGATCTCCGGATACTTGTTCCCGAGCGTCGCGGCGGCGAACAAGGCCGCGTTGACGGCGCCGGGTTTGCCGATGGCGAAGGTGGCGACCGGAATTCCAGCCGGCATCTGGACGGTGGAGAGCAGCGCGTCGAGCCCGTTGAGGGAGCCCGCGTTGAGCGGCACGCCGAGCACGGGCAGAGCGGTTTTGGCCGCCATGACGCCCGCGAGGTGCGCGGCGAAGCCCGCTGCGGCGATCACCAGCTCGACGCCGCGCTGGTCGAGCTGCGAGGCGTATTCGATGGTCGCGTCCGGCGTGCGGTGCGCGGAGGTGACTCGCACTTCATGCCCGATGCCGAGCTTGGTGAGGGTGTCGGAGGTGTGCTGCATCACCTCCCAGTCGCTTTTGGAGCCCATTACCACGGCCACGAGGGTTTTGGCTTTTGCACTCATGGCGCGCTTATAGCGATTTGGTAGGGAACGGAAAGCGCCAGAGCGCCGCGGCGGCCTGGATTCGTGCAGTATGCCAGCGGGCCGGTGCAACGGGGTGCGCGTGCCCGGGTCGTCGGAAAAGTATCGTCAGACCGAAGCCAGCCCGCCTTTTTCATTTGTCCGCGGGCCGGCGTAGGCGGTGAACCGGATGGGCACTATGTCTGGTGGGTGCTTCACGGACATCGCAAGGCATCGCGGGTGTTTGGGCGGACTCTCGGGCTCTGCGTCTGGGCATGGGCTGTCGGCTGCGCCACGCCTGCGCCACCGCTGACGCCCGCCAGCGCTAGCGCAGCCGCGGATGCAGCTCCGGAGCAACCCCCGCCAGGGCCGTTGGCCCCGCTCACGAGCGAGGAGCAGCGGTTGCGCGCCGAGCTGCAAACGGAGTGCGGGGCGCTCGCAGCCTTGGGTCCGCGCAGCCTTGCGCACAGCTGGAACCTGCACAGCGCGACCGATCACCTGGCACGGCGGCTCGAGATCATCGGCTACGAGGTCGTGCGTCAGGGGTTCCCGGCGGGCGACGAGATCCTGCAAAACTTGGAGGTGGTGTTGCCCGGCACCAAGACGGCGGAGACGCTGGTGATCGCCGCGCGTTACGACACCGCCGCCGAGAGCCCCGGGGCCAACGCCAGCGCTAGCGGCGCCGCGGTGTTATTGGCGCTCGCCAAGGAGCTCAAGGGGCAACGGCCCGCGCGCGGGGTGCGCTTGGTCTGGCTCTCGAACGAGAGCGGCAGCCTTGGGCCACCGGGCAGCGCGGTCTACACCTTGCGCACGCAGCACGATCAGTTGCCGGTGGTGGCGACGCTGACGCTCGGCAGCCTGGGCTTTTATTCGCTGCAGCGCGGCTCGCAGCGTTATCCGGACGAGCTCCTGTACGGCGTCGAGCATCGCAATCATTTTGGCAATTTCTTGGCGGTGCTCAGCAACGCCGGTTCCAACGCCTTGCTCGAGCGGGTGCGCCCGCTCTTGTCCGACGCGAGCTTGCCGGTAGAAGAGCTGATCTTGCCCGACAACGCGCCGCTCGCCGCCGATGGGCCCCAAGCGCGCTTTTGGCGCGCGGGCCTCGCGGGGTTGGTCCTGACGGACACGGCCGAGTTTCGCTCGCCGTATCACAACGCAGCGCAAGATACGCTCGACAAGCTGGACTTCGATCGCCTGGCGCGCGTGGCGCGGCTGCTGGGCTCGCTGGTGCTGTCGTTGGCAGGTCCCGTGGAGCCCGCCGCGCCTGCAACGCCTGCCGTCGCCGCTCCGGGCTAGCTCGAGGTGATGAGCCACCAGCAGAGGCGCGACGCGACACCTGCGCCGAGCCCTGCCAGCAGATCATCGAACATGATGCCGACGCCGGCGGGCTCGAGGTGCTCCAGGCGCCGAATGGGCCCGGGCTTCCAGATGTCGAGCACGCGGAATGCCACGAGCGCCGCGCATTGCACGCCCCAGTGCGCGTTGCGTACCAGGCCCATCGCGATCAGCGAGCCTGCTACCTCGTCGATCACGACGCGCTGCGGATCGACCTCCCCCCTTTCGGTCGCGTAGAGCTGGGCCGCCCACACGCCAGCGGCCGCGATGAGCACGACGCCGGTCGCGTGCAACGCGGGATGGGTGAAGCAGAGCGCGAGGTGCAGGGGGACGGCGCCGAGGGAGCCGACCGTGCCTGGCGCGCGTGGAGAGAGCCCGCAGCCGAACCAGGTGGCGAGCCAGCGCGCGGCCGTTGCGGAGACGCGCATCGACTCAGCCGGTGGGCTTATCTAGCGTGCAATGCACGGGCTTGGCGACGAACGCCGTAGGCTCCTCCGCCCATTTGCCGCCCGTCTCCCAGCGCAGAGAGGCGTTTTTTAGCTCACCGACGAAGCGCACCCGACAATACGCGACGAAGCGCAGTTGCTTGTCGATGTCGGCGAGGTTCGGCGGCTCGCGGTGTAGGCGCAGCGCGATCTCGGGCTGCGCCCAGACCCCGCTCACCAGAATCAGGGCGTTCGTGTCCGCCGTGCGGTACGGCTGGATGACGACCTCATCATTGTCGTCGAGCGGGCTATTGGGCGTGCGCGGCCAGGGGCGCTTGCTCGCCGTGTAGGCGCAATGCAGGTTCTCGAGCGTGGTGTCGTGAGCGCAATGCAGGCGCTTGGCATCCGCGGTGATCAACGTGAGCTCCACGTTGGCCTCCGTCCCTACGGACCAGGTCGCGACCGGCTTCGGCTCCTGCGGGTGGAGGTTGCGATCGATCCAACCATTGAACCCCTGCCACGACATGACGGCCATGCCGACCAGGAAGAAGATTGCGATGCCGAGCCGACCGCCGATCACCTGCAGCGGGGAAGGAGAGGGCCTTCCGGCGCCTGCACCCGCTTTCGCTGGGAGGCCTGCGCCGGGGACCTGAGGTTTGGGTTCCGAGGGCTCGGTTTCGGTCATCGGCGGGCGTCTTAGCATTGGCGGGTTGCCGTGTCGCGCGGCACGGGCGTCCGCCGGCGTGCGCCGCTCAGCGGCAACCCGTGAAGGCGCCCTCGAGCAGCGCCCGCCCGAGCTTCTCATGCCCGAGCGGCCCAAAATGCAGACCATCGCGGAAAGGGCGGGCGACGGCGGGGCACAGGCGCTGGGGTACGCCGCAGCTGAGCAGCGCATAGGCATCGACCACGTGGTCGATGGTGCCGGCGGCGCGCCGCTGCGCGATCCATTGATTGAGCTCGAGCGTGGCGGCTTGCCGGCGCGCGTTGTGGTAACGCTCGAAGCCCCCCCAGGGCGCGACGCTGATCGCGGTGACGCGTAGCCCGCGGCGGCGCGCTTCGGCATACATCCAAGCCAGGTCGGCGCTGATGTTTTTGGGTACCCTGCCGGCGCTCCGATCGCTGTACAGGTCGTTGACGCCGCCGAACACGATCAGGTCCGTGTACTCGGGGTGGCCCGGCCCAAACACGTCACGCTCGAAGCGGCGCCGCATCTGGCTCAGCATGTCGCCGCCCACGCCGAAGTTGTCGAAGCGGCTCTCGGGGCAGTGCCCTTTCAGGTAGGCCAGGTACCCGCCGCCGCCCGAGCGAGCGTCCGTGAGCGAGTCGCCGATGGCGGCGACGCTCAAGCGACGCAGCGGCGGGCTGGGGGGCGCCGGCGCTGCGGCACCCACGCTCTCGTCGCTCTCGTCGCTCTCGGCAGGCATCATTGGGGCGAGCGCCGCCGGTTTGCCTGCCGGGGCCTCCCGGTCACGAGCCGCGTTCTGGTGAGCGCCGTTGCACGCCAGGTGGCACACGGCCAGCAGGGAAAGCCCGCAGAAGGCCCCGAGGGGAGACCCACGCCGAGAGCGGTGACCCTGACGTGGGCGGGCTATTGTTTCGGTCACGCTGACTCCCTGGGCTGCCCCGCCGAACGCGAGCGTCGTTTCAACGCGGCGTCGCGACGATGATTGCGCCGCGGCGCCGAACCATCCGATAGTAGCCGCGCCTCCCATCGCATGAGCCAAGTTTCGCGAGATCCCGCGGCGGACATTTCGGGCCACAGCATCGCCCAGCTGTACCGCGCGACGCGCAAGCGGGACGAGCCGCTCTTCAACACCTACGTCTGCCGGCCTCTGGCGGCGGCCGTGGTCTTCTGGCTGCGCGGCACGCGCATCGCGCCCAATCAAGTCACGTTCTTCTCGTTCTTCTTGGCGGGGGTGGCCGCTGCCTGCTCGGTCCTCATGCCCTGGCCCGTGGGGCTGTGGGTAGGGGTTATCGTGTACGAGCTGTCGTATGTCTTCGACAAGGTGGACGGCATGCTCGCGCGCTCGCGCGGGGTTCAGTCGGCGACCGGGCACCTGCTCGACTTCCTGATGGATGAGATCAAAGCTTTCACCATCCTGGCGGCTCTCGCCACTGGGGCCTATCTGCACACGGGCCACGTCGAGATGCTGCTCTGGGGATTGGTCGGCGTCGTCTGCCTCGCCTCGGGCATCGGGATCACGACCTTCCAGCGCCGCCCCGAAGTGCTGGCGGCGGCCGCCGTGGAGCGTGAGGCCCGCGCGGCCCTGGCCGAGCCGAGGCCGCCCGAGCTAGCTCGAGCCGCCCCGCGCCAGGGCCCCGTGGCGCGCGCGGTGAGCCTTGCCGAGCACGTGGGCCGCTTTTTCATTCACTACCCGTCTTACATCTGGATCGCGGCGCTCGCGAGCGACGTGCGCATCTACCTGTACCCTTACGTCGTGGTGAACGCGCTCTACTGCGCCCGTTCGATGCTCGGGCTGCTGTTGCGTTACGGCGGCCTCGTGCCGCGCACCTGAGCTCAGGGCTTCACGCCGAGCTGATCCAAGAGGAAGGCGACGATGTCGGTCGAGGACGCGACGCGCTTCTTCACCATGTCCCCGCCGCCGTGGCCCGCGTGCTCCTCGATGCGGAACAGCGCCGGGCGCTCATGCCCTTGGCTCGCCCATTGCACCGCTGCGGCGAACTTCCGGGCGTGCATCGGGTCGACGCGGTCGTCGCTGTCGGCGGCCATCAAGAGCAGCGCCGGGTACTTTACGCCACGTTGCACGCGGTGATACGGGCTGTAGGCGTACAGGGCGGCAAACTCTTCGGCGTTCTCCGGCGAGCCATATTCGGCGATCCAGGTCTTGCCGCTGCCGAACAGGTGGTAGCGCACCATGTCGAGCAAGGGCACGCCGCACACCACCGCTCCGAACAGCTCCGGGCGCTGGGTCATGGCCGCTCCCACGAGCAAGCCGCCGTTCGACCCGCCGTAGATCGCGAGCTTGTCGGGCCGCGTGTAGCCGAGGGCGATCAAGTGTTCGGCGGCGGCGCTGAAGTCGTCGAAGACGTTCTGCTTGGCGGTGCCCATCCCGGCGCGGTGCCAGGCTTCGCCGTACTCACCGCCGCCGCGCAAGTTCGGTACGGCATACACCCCGCCGTGCTCGAGCCAGACCGCCGCCAGCGCCGAGAAGCTGGGCGTCATGTCGATGTTAAAGCCGCCGTAGCCGTAGAGCAACGTCGGGTGGCTGGAGTCGAGCGCTAGGCCGCGCTGGTGCACGATGAACATCGAGACGGGCGTGCGGTCTTTGGACTCGTACCAGACCTGCTCGACCTGCATCCGGCTCGTGTCGATCGGCAGATCGACCTCGGACCAGAGCTCGGCCGTGCCGCGTTGAATTGACGCCTTGTACACCTGGTTGGGCACGGTGAACGAGGTGAACGAAAAGTACGCTTCGTCGCGATCCGGGTCGCCGACGATGCCGCCCACGCTACCCACGCCTGGCAGCTCGATCTGGCGCAGAGGCTTGCCCTCGAGGTCGTGCACTTCGAGCTGGCTCGCGGCGTTCTTCAAATACGAGAGCACGAGGCGCCCGCCCACGACCGTGGCGTCGTCGAGCTTGGCGCTGCTCTGAGGCACGATTTCGTGCCAGTCCTCCAGCTTGAAGTGCCCGGGCTTGACCTTGAGCACGCGGTAGTTGGGCGCCTGGTAGTTGGTGCGAACGTAGAACGCGCCGTCCCACCAGGAGACGCGGAATATGGCGTCTTTGCCCACCACGAAAGGCTGAAAGCCGAGCGCCCTGGCATGCGCGGCCACGCGCTCGTCGGTGCCGAGCTTGGAGCTCGCTTCGGCCGCGAGCGGCGGCGCCTTCGGGCTCGGCTTGGCGGTGTCTCGCACGTACAGGTCGGTCTGGTTCCAGCCGTGTTGCACGCCGAGAAACAGCCAGCGCCCGTCGCGCGACACGCCCCCGAACAGGAAGGTCTTGGGATCGAGGGTGGAGGGGAAGACCAGCGCATCTGCTGCGGGCGGCGAGCCGAGCCGGTGATATCTGAGCTCGGTGCGGCCGGGCCGCTCACTCACCTCCACGCTGGGATCCGTCGGCAGCCACTCGTAATAGAACCCCGCGTTGTCTGGAGTCCAGGTGGGGCCGGCGTACTTGGCTCCGGGGATGACGTCGATCTCTGAATCCTTGCCCGTCTCCACGTCGCGCACGAACAAGGTCGCCTCATCGGCGTTGTTCTCGTGCAGGCTGTAGGCGACTTTTTCGCCGTCCCAGCTCGTAAACCAGTTGCCCATCGAGACGCTGCCGTCGGCGGACATCGCGTTCGGGTCGATGAGCACGCGCTCCTCCCCGCCCAGAGGGCGCACCATCAAGATCGATTTTTCTTTGGTCTTGTAGCGTCGCGTATAAAATTGCTTGCCCCCACGCTCTTCGGGGGGCGACACCGCATCCAGGTACAAGATCTCGGTGAAGCGCCGCTCGAGCGCGGCCTGGGTGGGGAGCGCGTCGAGGAAACCGCGGCTGTACGCGCCCTGCGCCTTGACCCAGGCTTGAACCTCGGGCGCGTCGACCGCCTCGAGCCAACGGTAAGGGTCCTCCACCCGCACGCCATGCTGGGTGGACGCGGTATCGTGCCGAGGGCTGGGCGGTGGAGGCAGGTAAGTGGACAAGACGTCAGGATCGGAGTGTGCCAAGGAGTCGGATGCTGTGGGAACGCCGTGAGCGGAGGCCGGAAGCGGGCTTTGCGCGCCCGGTGCGCCGCAGGCGATCAAACAGATCGCCCACGCAGCAGTTTTTGCCATTTCGAGTCGCCGTCACTTTTTGCCGGCTACGAGCCGCGCAGCGCTTCGTCGACCAACGCGGCGAGCTCGCGGCGCTCGGCGTCTCGGCGCTCTCCACGGCTCGGGCTCGTGCCTGAGCCGCCCCCGGCGCTGACGCTGGCCCGCGTGCCGCGCTGTTCCACCGAGCGAGCGAGCTCCAGCAACTCCGCATCCCCGAGGGAGAGAGCCTGCTCGAGCGAGGGCTCGGGAGGACGGGCCGCGCTGCGATCAAAAAAGCGGAGCAGCCAGGGGCGCGCGTCCCGGAGCTCGGGCGCCCGCGTGGCCAGTTGGCCGGGGGCGCTGGCGAGGAGTTGGATGATTTTGGGGTTCGATACCGCCCAATCATTGGCCTCCGCCAGCAATGCGCGCTGCGTCGTGCCCAGGGCGGCCAGGGCGCGGCGCCCAGAATGCCGACCCACGGCGATGAACAGCGACTGGGCGACGGCGAGCTCACCGACGGACAGCGTCGTCAGACGCGTGACGGACGGGCCGCCGCAGCTCTTGGCGTAGATGTAGCTCCCCTCGAGCACCAAGCTGCCGAGGCCCAGGGCCACACAAGCGAGATCGGTGCTGACCTCCACGGGGGCCTCGATGGGTGCGGTGTCACTGCTCGTCTCCGCGAGGAAAATCCGACCGAGCGCGCGCGCCAGCTGGCAGGTGAGCGCGACGGGGTGCTGCAACTCGGCATCGAAGACGTTCAATACCCAACCGCTACTCTGCTCTTCGAGCCGAGGCGTGCTGGGCGCGTCCGCGACGTTCACCGGGGCGCATGCGCCTGAGCCGCAGCTACCCCCCTTGGCTTCGGACATGGCATCGAGCGAGAGCAGCCGCACGCTGACGGGGATGTCGGCGAGGCCTGCGTGGGCCTGCAGCCGCGACACGAGGCGCGCCGCCGAGGGCTCATCCTTCTCGAAAGTGTCTGGGAAGAATTGTCCGTTTTGCAGGACGAGCGGACGCGGGCCGATCTCGGAGCCGAAGTGTTCGAGCAGGTGGGCGTAGCGGCGCACCACTTCGGCGCGCCCGGCCAAATCGGGGAGTTCCATGCCCTCTCATCCTGGCACAGGGCGCCTGGGGTTGCTCGTTTTCCTGGCGTGGCCGGCGGAGGAGTAGTGGGTCGAAACTACCGGAGGCGGCGGGCGTGCTCGATTTGGGCGAGGCGAGTGATGACGCCGCGCGCGACGATGGAGAGCACCTTCTCCACCAGTTGCCGTTGCTCGGAGGGGTCGCCGCTGAAGGTCAGCTGACTCGTCGCGTTTCTGCCACGCGGCAGCTCACCGGTGGCCGTGCAGCGCACGCGCACCAGACCCGTTTCCATCTGGATCTCCAGGCGGTCGACGCGAAAGCGGTATTCGATGACGCTGCCCTCGCCGGCTCCCCAGTCGGCCAGGAGCCCTTCGCGGTGCAGGCTGCGCTGGAGGTGATTCTTGTAGTACGACCCCTGCGGGATGCTCGGGAACGTCAGACGGTTGAGCTTGACCTTGGGGCGCCCCGCGCGTTCGCGTCGCTCGCTAGGGGTACTAGGTCGGCGCCGCTCGCCTGGCCCATACGAGGCGCCTGCGACCTGCGGGGCGGCTGCGTGGGCCGGTGGCACGGGGAAGATGAGCGCGAGCAGGACCATTGCGGCCGATGCAGGCGTGCGCCAGGTGCTTGGAATGATTGAGCGCGTTCTCGTGCGGGGCCAGCGCTGTGACGATGTGTCGATTTTTGCGGGCACGGCGGGTGATCAGCCTACGTGCCCAGCGCAGCGGCGGCCAATTTGTGCGGGCATGAGCGCTGCCCCCTTCCCAGGCACGAGGCCGGTAGATCATGAGTAGTGGTGGCAGATCTGGGGCCATCAGCGGCCAAGACCGGGGCAAGCTGGTGGTCACCGGCGGCGGCGATCGGCCTGATGTCGATGTGGTGGTGATCGGCGGCGGCGTCAACGGTTCGGGGGTCGCGCGCGATTGCACGCAGCGCGGCCTCCGCGTCGCCGTGTTCGAACGCAACGACATCGCCTTTGGTGCGAGCGGCAACAACAGCGGCATGATCCACGGCGGCCCGCGTTATCTCACGTATGACCCCGACGTCACCTACAGCTCGTGCCTCGACTCGGGGCACATTCAGCGCATCGCGCCGCACCTGCTGTTTCGCATCCCGTTCTTGATGCCGGTGCACCGCGAGCGGCGGGGCGCCAAGATCGCGCTCACGCTGCTCGACGCGTTCTTCGATCTCTACGACAAGTACCAACCGCTCAAACGCGGCAAGCCCCACGCGGTGCTCACGGCCGAGCAGTTGCAGCAGCTCGAGCCGGGCCTCGCTGGCAACACCGTCGGCGGCGTCAGCTTCGACGAATGGGGCATCGACGGCGTGCGCCTGTGTGTGGGCAACCTGGTGGACGCTGCCGAAGCAGGCGCCGAGGTGCGAGTACACACCACGGTGACGGAGATTCTCCGGCGCGAGGACGGCGCCGTGCGCGGTGTGCGCTACCGCGATCTGTTGACGGGTCAGACGGGAGAGCGCACCGCAGGGGTCGTGGTGAACGCCACCGGCGCCTGGGCACCGCTCACTGCGGCGCTCGGGGGGCTCGTGCCCGAGCAGGCGCGCATCCGTCCGGGCAAAGGCATTCACGTGTTCTTCGATCGGCGCCTCACGAACTACGCCATCGCGGTGCGCGCCATCGACGGCCGCCAGGTGTTCCTCGAGCCCTGGCAGAACATGAGCGTGATCGGCACGACCGACACCGACTACTACGGCGACCTCGACGACGTCGTCGCGACGACCTCCGAGGTGCGGTACCTGATCCAGGCCGTGGCGCGCGTATTCCCCGCAATTTTGGAGGCGCGGGCTATCGGCACCTGGGCTGGGGTACGGCCCACGCTCTACGACTGGGGGCCCGATCCGGATGGCTTGTCGCGCGAGCACGAGGTGGTCGACCACGCGCCGCACGGCGCGCCCGGTCTGTATTCGATGATCGGGGGCAAGCTCGCGAGCTATCGGCTGTTCTCCGAAGAGATGACGGACGTGATCGCCAAGCGCTTCGGGATCCAGCAGAAGTCGCGCACGCACCTCACGCCGCTGCCGGGCGGTGAGGAGCTGGTCGACCCGATCGCTCTAGCCGAGGACGCCGGCATCGACGCCATCGCCGGCGCGCGCCTGGAATATCGGCACGGGGCGCGCAGCTTGCGCATCGTCGAGCGGATCAACCGCGACGTGCGCGAGGCGGCCGTGTTGTGTCCGTGTGAGCCCGTGCTCGAGGCCGAGGTGCGTTACGTGGTCGCGCACGAGTGGGCGCAAACGGTGGACGACGTGTCGCGGCGCACACGGCTGGGGCTCGGCTCCTGCGGGGGGATGCGCTGTGCGGCTCGTTGCGGCGCGATCGTTGCGGAGATGACCGGGCGCTCGCCGCTCGACGGTCAGCGCATGGCGCTGGATTTTCTGGAAACGGCCGCCAAGCGTCGCTTGTCGGCGGTGGGTGCCATTCAGGCCCGTCAGGAGGCGCTGTCGCTGATGGCGGTCCGTGCGGAGCTGGGCACGGCGCGCGGCATCGAGCGGCCATCAGGTGATCTGGGGCCCACGGGGCTGGGGCCGCAGGCCACCGCGCCGAGCGAACAGCGGGGCCTTTCAGAGTGACGGTGCTGGTCGTCGGCGGCGGCTTTGCGGGTATCGCCGCGGCCTGGGCGCTCACCCGCCGCGGACGCGAGGTGTTGATGGCGTGGGAGGGGCCCGGCGCATCCGGTCTGTACTCTGGGGCGCTGGACCGCGTGGAGTGGTCGGGGCCGCCCGACCCGCGCCCCTTGTCCGCCGACGCCGAGGCTTTCCTCTCGGCGCTCGGCTGTTGGGCGCCAGCGGCCGGCGTTGGCGCCCGGCTCGCCACGGGCGCGGGTCTGCTGCGCCCCGCGCGCTGTCGCGATCGCGCGTTGCTCGACCTCGAGCCGCTGCGTGGGCGGCGTGTCGAGGTGGTCGATCTCGGGCGGCCGGGGTGGGATGCGGCCGCGCTCGCTCGAGCCTGGTCAGCGAGCGGTTGGGCACGCCTCACGCGCACCGAGTTCCGAGCGGTCAGCGTCAGCCTGCCGGAGCCAGAGGCGGTCCGTTGGCTTTCACCCGCCGATCTCGCGGCGCGCTCCGACGATCCTGCGTGGGTGGGGCCGTTCGCCTCGGCGCTGCATCGAGCGGGGGACGGGGAGAGCCCGCTCCTCATCGGGCCCTGGCTCGGGCTCGCGCTCGAGAGCGTGGACCGCGTGCGCGAGGCGGTGCGGCGTCCCATCGGTGAAACGCTGTCGGAGCCAGGGGGCGCTGCGGGGCTCCGCTATGAGGCCGCGCGTGATGCCTGGCTCGGGGCCTCGGGGATCAGAGTCGAGCGCGCCGATGTGCTCTCGCTCGAGCGGCGGGAGTCGGGTTTCGACGTGATCGGTACCTGGTCCGCTCAAGGCGGGCCGACCCGGCTTTCCGGGAATATCAGCGAAGTGATCCTGGCGCTCGGGGGCGTGGTCGGTGGCGGGATTCGCTTTCTGTCGGGGTCGGGCCCCGAGGGGCGCACCTTCTCGCTCTCCGTGGATGCGCCCGTGGCCCTGCGGCTCGGGGGGCGTGAGGTGGCCCTTCAATCCGGCGCTCTCGGCGCCGATCTGCAGCGGCTGGGCCTCTCGGCGCTGAGCGAGGTTGGGCTCTTCGTCGACGAGCATCAGCTGGCGTCCGCGCCGGATTTATACGCGGCAGGCGACGTCGTCGCCGATCGCCCACGCTGCGCGATCGAAGCAATCTACGCGGGCATCGGCGCGGCACGCGCGGTGTGCCGGGTGAGGGCTCCTTCGCAGAGCCCCTGAAAGGAAGGCAAACATGGACAAGACGAGCCTGGATTCGTTCGAGGTGCGGACCCCACTCGAGATCGGGGGCAGGTCGCTCGACTATTTCAGCCTGCCGAAGTTCGCCGCAGCCGAGAAGTTCGATCTCGGGAGGCTGCCTTACTCGCTCAAGATTCTGCTGGAGAACCTGCTGCGCAACGAGGACGGCAAGGCGGTGCGCCGGGAGGACGTGCTCGCGCTTGGCCGTTGGGACCCAAAGGCCAAGCCCAGCACGGAGGTCGCGTTCCACCCCGCACGCGTGGTGTTGCAAGATTTTACGGGCGTGCCGGCGGTGGTCGATCTGGCGGCCATGCGCGACGCCGTCGCCGACATGGGCGGGGATCCGTCCAAGATCAACCCGCTCTTCCCCTCCGAGCTCGTGATCGACCACTCGGTGCAGGTCGATGCTTTCGGAACCAAGGACGCGCTATCCATCAACGCGCGGCTCGAGTTCCACCGCAACCGCGAGCGCTACCAGCTGCTGCGCTGGGCGCAAAACGCCTTCGACACGTTTCAGGTGGTGCCGCCCGACACAGGCATCGTGCACCAGGTGAACCTCGAGTACCTGGCGCGTGTCGTGTTCGAGAAAGACGGCGTGGCCTACCCGGACAGCTTGGTCGGCACGGATAGCCACACCACGATGATCAACGGGCTCGGCGTGCTCGGTTGGGGTGTGGGCGGCATCGAAGCCGAAGCGGCCATGCTCGGTCAGCCCATCAACATGCTGGTGCCCAACGTCGTGGGTTTTCGCCTGACCGGCGCTCTGCCGCCCGGTTCCACCGCGACTGATCTCGTGCTCACGGTGACGCGTATGCTGCGCAGCCTGGGCGTGGTGGGAAAGTTCGTAGAGTTCTATGGCGATGGCCTGAGCACGCTGTCGCTCGCCGATCGCGCGACCATCAGCAACATGAGCCCCGAGTTCGGCTCGACCTGCGCCATCTTCCCCATCGATACAGCCACGCTCGAGTACCTGCGCTTCACGGGGCGCAAGCAAGAACAGGTCGACTTGGTCGAGGCGTACGCCAAGGCACAGGGCCTGTTTCGGACTTCGGGTACGCCCGATCCACGCTACTCGTCGAGCATAGAGCTCGAGCTCGACACGGTGCGGCCGAGCATGGCAGGGCCCAAGCGCCCTCAGGATCAGGTGATGCTTGCCGATATGAAGAAAGCCTGGCCTGTCGCGCTCGAGAATCTGCTCGTCGGTATGACGAAGCGCGCTGCACCCCCCGCGACGAGCCAGCTGGGCGGCTCGCCGCCTCCGGCGCCGGCCGACGACGTCGTCGAGCGGAGCCTTGTCGAGGCCAACGGGGAGGACCGAGGCAGAGATTACTATCTCGGACACGGCGCCGTCGTGATCGCCGCCATCACCTCCTGCACCAACACCAGTAACCCGTCGGTCATGATGGCCGCGGGGCTCCTGGCGAGGAATGCCCACGCGCGAGGCCTGCGCTCAAAGCCCTGGGTCAAGACTAGCCTGGCGCCGGGCTCGTTGGTGGTGACCGAGTACCTGAGGAAGGCGGGTGTGCTCAGCTCGCTCGAGGCGCTCGGTTTTCACTTGGTGGGCTACGGCTGCACCACCTGCATCGGCAACAGCGGGCCTCTGCCCGACGCCGTCGCGCGCGCGGTCACCGCAGGCAATCTGGTGGTCGCCTCCGTGCTCAGCGGCAACCGCAACTTCGAGGGGCGCATCAACCCGTTGGTGCGCGCCAACTACCTCGCCAGCCCTCCGCTGGTCGTGGCACACGCGCTCGTGGGGCGGGTGGGGGTGGACTTCGAGACCGATCCGCTCGGCTTCGACCCCTCCGGGCAAGCTGTCTACCTCAAAGATGTCTGGCCCTCCCCGGCTGCGGTGAGCGAAGCGATCCAATCGTCCATCTCTTCGGACATGTACCGTGAGACCTACGCCAGCGTGTTTCGCGGCGATGCGTCCTGGCGCAGCCTGGAGGTGCCGGGGGGCAACCGCTTCGTGTGGGATCCGAGCAGCACCTATGTGCAGAAACCCACCTTCTTCTCGGACATGCCCAGCGCGCCTGCGCCGCTGTCGGACGTCACTGGAGCGCGCGTCTTGTGTCTGCTCGGCGACTCGGTCACGACCGATCACATCTCTCCCGCGGGCTCGATCGCCGTCGACTCGCCCGCGGGCCAATTCCTCTTGTCCCGCGGCGTTGCTCGCCAAGATTTCAATTCGTATGGCGCGCGTCGCGGCAACCATGAGGTCATGGTGCGAGGCACCTTCGCCAACGTCCGCCTGAAGAACCAACTCGCGCCGGGTACCGAAGGGGGGTGGACGCGCCACCAGCCATCGGGCCAGCAGACGACCATCTACGAGGCCTCCGTGCGCTACGCGCAGGAACGCGTGCCGCTGGTGATCCTCGCCGGCAAAGAATACGGGTCGGGCTCCTCGCGGGATTGGGCCGCCAAGGGCACGTTCATGCTCGGCGTCAAGGCGGTGATTGCGCGCTCCTTCGAACGCATCCATCGCAGCAACCTGATCGGCATGGGCGTGTTGCCCCTACAGTTTCTCGAGGGGCAGGACGCCGCCTCGCTGGGCCTCACGGGCGAGGAGTTGTTTGACATCGGCGGCATCGCGTCCGACCTCACGACTGGCAAGTCTTTGACGGTCAGTGCTCGGGCCGAGGACGGCAGCGTCAAGCGCTTCGAGGTGCTGACCCGGATCGATACGGCAGTGGAGCTCGACTACTACCGGCATGGCGGCATCTTGCAGTACGTGTTGCGCCAACTGCTCAGCGACACCGCGCGTTGAAACGGGGGCGCCACGTTGCACGTCTCGATCCCGCATCGAGGCAAAATTGCCTGCGGCGGCGCTCGCTTTCGGCTGCTCGCGGTTATCAAAGTAACGGAGGTTAACCTTCAGCACGGCGGAGTGGACGCCGTTCCTAACGCGGAGCGGCTCGGGGGGTAAGAGCCAGAGCGCGGCCGAAAATTAGATGGTCATCGAGACACCCGTACCGCCCAGTGACGAGCAGAAATCAGCTCTCGTAGAACGTATCATTCGCGGAGAGCTGACGCCTGAGCAGGCGCGCGAGCGCCATGGTCTGTCGGGCGCAGAGCTCAAAGACTGGGTTCGAGTTTATCGACGCGAGGCGCGCCGTGCTTTCGACGCTCGCGTCAAATCGGTGCTGTCGACCCAGGGCATGGATGTGGACGACCTGGCCGCGGCCGAGTTTTCCGGCAACGTCGAGGACATGGCGATCGCCGAGCTGCTCCAGACCATTTCCTTCGGGAACAAGGACGCAGAGATCCGCGTGGAGCACGATCGATCCCAGAGCCACATCTGGTGCATCGAAGGAGAGGTGGTCGACGCAGAGTGCGCACAGCTTCGGGGGGCCGCCGCGGTGTACCGTTTGCTCTCGCTCGAGAGGGGCCGAGTGCACGCTGACTTCGCGCCCGTCCGGCGCGCCCGCGTGATCACCGTCTCGACCCAAGCGCTGCTCATGGAGTCCGCGCGCCGCTTTGACGAATGCCGCCACCTCCGCAAGCAGTTGGGTGACACCGAAGCGGTCTACGTACCGAGCGATCGCTCGCTGTCTCCCGACGT
This sequence comes from Deltaproteobacteria bacterium, assembly GCA_043747815.1. Taxonomy (GTDB): domain Bacteria; phylum Myxococcota_A; class Polyangia; order Polyangiales; family Polyangiaceae; genus SZUA-265. The sequence goes on along the minus strand of JAYTOL010000189.1, from coordinate 36,434 downwards.
CAAGGCCAGCGCAGCGCAGTTCGCGGCACTGCGCGCGTTCGACGGCATTCGCAGCATCGACGAGGTGGTGCAGGTGAGTGAGCTGCCGGACCTCGAGGCGCTCTCCACGGTCAGGGATCTGATGCAGCTCGGGTTGCTCGAGCGCGTGCGGGAGTCGCGCACCTCGCTCAAAGACATGGCCATCGTGCTCGCGACCGACAGTCCCGAGTCGAGCTTCTTGCCGTTGGCGGCGTCCGTCGGCGCACGGCGCCCGCAGCGGCATGGCTCGCAGCGCTGGGTGTGGGCAGTATCGGCCATCGGCTCCGCCACTCTGGGCGCGGCCATCGCAGTGCGCTTCGCCGACGCTCACTTCGCAGAAGCCGAGGCTGCAGCGCGAGCGGCCCGCAGCGCGCTCGCCGCGGCCCCCCCTCCCAGCATGGCAGTGCGCGCAATGGCCCCGACGCTGACCTGTCCGGACGGAGCGCTGCTCCTCGGCAAAGGCGCGGCAAAAGCGCCCGCGCCGCTCGCGAGCGCAGCGGCAGGTGGCGCGACGCCGCTGTGCATGGCGCGGCACGAGGTGACGGTCGCGCAATACGAGCGTTGCCGGAGGCAAGGCAGCTGCGAGGCCGCGGCCGTGGTCGGCGAGATGCCGGCGGCCCCGCTGTCGCCCGAGCTGCGCAAACACGCCCAGAGCTCGTTCGGTAGCCAGTGTAATGCCGGGCAAGCAGGACGCGAAACGCACCCGATCAACTGCGTCACCTTTCCGCAGGCGGTCGCGTACTGCGCGGCGCAGGGCGGGCGTTTGCCGACGGAAGCGGAGTGGGAGCTCGCGGCGCGCGGCGCGGACGGGCGGCCCTTCCCTTGGGGCAGCGCGCCACCCGCGGGCTCACGCGTGAACGCGTGCGGCAGCGAGTGCAAGAGCTGGTACGGATCCGCGGGCCTCGCCAGCGTCTTTGACGGCGTCATGTACGCGGACGACGACGGTCACCCGAGCACGGCACCCGTGGGGTCCTACCCCGCGGGCAGCAGCGCGGAAGGGATCCTCGACCTCGTCGGAAACGTGGCGGAGTGGACCTCCACGCGCCTCGACGAGGGCGAGAGCGAAGCCGCTCCGGAGCGCGCGGCACAAAAAGGCTCTGAGGGCGCTTACGTCGTGCGAGGCGGCGCTTTCTCGAGCGGCCCTGAGGCGCTCAGCCCACCCTTGCTCAGGTTATACCTGGACGCGGATACGCACTCGCAGGGCGTCGGGTTCCGCTGCGTGTTCGAGCCGAGCGCGAAGCCGTAAACTCGGTTTAGTGGGCAGGGGCCAATGGCAGGACGTCGCGCCGCGCTCGAACCCGCACGCAGCATGTTCAGCGGCTCTGCGTGAGCGCAAAGAAGACTTCCTCGAGCGTGGGGTCGGACGAGGTACCGGAGCGGGCCAATCGCTCGCGCAACTCTCGAGGTCGCCCCTCGGCCACCAATCGGCCCCGATGCAAGATGCCGACGCGATCGCAAAAGCGCTCGGCCATGTCGAGCAGGTGTGTGCTGAGCAACACGGTGCCGCCGGCCGCGGCGTGATCACGGATGAGTTGCTGGATGTGGCGCGTCGCCAGCGGATCGAGGCCCGTCGTCGGTTCGTCCAGCACCAACACGTCGGGCTCATGGATCAGCGCCAGCGCCAGCGCCATCTTCTTCTTCATGCCGAGCGAGTAGTTGTTCACGTAGTCGCCTGCCGCATCCTCTAGTTCGAGCACGGTCATGAGGCGCTCGGCGCGTGCTTTGAAATGCTTGCCTTCGATCCCGTGCATCTGGCCCACGAAACGCAATAGCTCCCAACCCTTGAGGTAGTCATAAAAGGTCGGCACGTCGGGCAGGTAACCCACGACCCGCTTGACCTCCACGCGGTCCCGAATGCAATCTAGTCCGCGGATCTTGGTGATGCCGGAGTCTGGCACCAACATCCCCACCAGGATCCGCATGCAGGTGGTCTTGCCAGCGCCATTCGGCCCCAGGAAGCCGTATACCTCGCCGCGAGCGACGCACAGTGACACGTCGTCCAGCGCCTGATGGTTACCAAAGCGTTTGGCTAAACCTTGCGTCTCGATCCAGGTCTGATCATTCATGGCGACAACGCTGACACGTTCGTTGCTGGGCTCGTAGCGCCAGGCCCATTGCGGCACCAGCTTTCTTGGAGTCTGAGCTGATGCCGCGGGCGATAGCGATTTTAGCGAACTTCGTCAAATGAAGGCCGCCCTCTTCATGCACCGGAGCGCGCGCTCATCAGCTAGCGATTTCTTCATAGGGGCCGACATCGTAGCCGGGCCCGGGCAACTCGTCCGCCGGGAACATCTCCCGCACTCCGCCGCCTGTCATGATGCCGGCGGCGAGGCCGCCGACGATCCCGAAGCCGAGCAGAACGGCCCCAGGCACGGCCGCTGGAGCGGTCACGATGGCGGCGACCACACCCAAGCCCGTCACAACGCCCTCTGCGGCCTTCGCGAGTCCGTCGATGAAGCTCCCACCCTTCACCTCCGCGAGCTCGGCTTCGGACAACGCAATGGGTCCCGCCGAACGGTTTGGTTTGCCGCTACTCGAAAAGTCATAAAATGCCAGTGTCGAGTTCATGAGTCTCTTTCTGTTGCGCAACGTCGCGACATTTGCGACCCGCGCTTGAAACATCGAGCGATCTTCGAGTCGAGTTGCGCAAACGTTTGCGGATCGAACGGGAAAGAAGCGGGCATCGCCTCGACGCTAGTGTCGGGGAACCGCACGCGCATCGCGCGAGCCGCTGCATCCGCGTGCGAGGCTGGCACGAGCAGCCTCTCAGGTACCGAGCGCAGCAACCAGGACCAGCGTGCCGTTGTACATGGCGTGCACCAGTATCGCGGCGAACAGAGACTTCGAACGCTCGAAAGCGCGAGCCGCAAAAAATGCCATGAGAAAGACCGGTAGAAAAGCCCAACCGGGATGGGCGAGCGCGAAGATCACGCCCGCGAGCGCGGCGCTCTGATTGATCGATAGGCTGATGCGCAGCCCCCGGTAGATCAGCCCGCGAAAAATCAGCTCTTCCGTCAATGGGGCCAGGACGGTAGCCAGCGCCACGAACGACAGGAAGGGTACGCCGGTCAACATCGCGGGCGACGTATCCGCGGACGCGCGTGCCGCTTCGGTGAAAATTGACCAGCGGCTCAAGGCCAGGGCATAGCACAGACCGATCACCGCAGCGGGTGCCCCCCAGGCGAGCCCGTGACGAACGGCGAGCCCGACGTGGGCCGGCCACGCAAGCCCGATCGTAGATAAAAGTCCAGTGACGCCGCGGCGCCGTAACACGACGAGCGTGACGGCGATGACGAGCGCGCCGGCTCCAAAAAACGACGCTAGCCGTGCCAGCCAGCCGTGCAGCCCGAAAGACTCGGTCAAGAGCAAGTAGCCGACCCCCTGCACACCGGTGAAAACGAGTGCGCACGTCAGACCATCCGACAAGCTCACGATGGGGGGCGGTTTCAGCTCCGGGTCGAGGAGATAGGGAAGCTGACGCGCTGCGGTTTGCCAGATGCCAAAGGTTGCGGCGCCGAGCAATAGCGCGAGCGAGAAACGTGTCCAGGCGTCCGCATAGAAACCAAAAGCGAACACCGCGGCCAGGACCACGAGCAACCCGAGCGCAGACGAGCCGCGAAAACTGCGCTCGCCGCGTTCGAGCATGCGTAGGTCCACGCAGTGCACGCCTTGTGCGGTACCCGCGAGCGCCAGCAGCGCTACTCCGAGCAAGGCGTGCGAAGCACCCCCGAGCAGGGCCCAGGAGAGTGACTGGTGCAACAGGCCGAACGCCAGAATCGACGCCACCCACGCGGCCGACAGCACGATCCACAACAGGGCTTTCTTGAGCAGGACGAAAGCCAGTGATCGGGGTAGCGTGAACAGCAGCCACAAGCTCGTTCCCTCTAGCGCCAACGCACTGGGTGCCCCCGCCATCAAGCTCATGACGCCGACGCTGAACGCCAGCATCGGCAGGTGTTGGCTCGACTCGATGAGGGACCCCGCGCTGCGTGCGGTGATGACAGAAGCCAGGAGGAACAGCTGGAAGAGCGGCAGTAAGACCGCCATGTACAGCATGGCCTTGTCTCGCAGGAGCTGCTTCACGTCTTTGGCGAATACCCCACTCGACGGGCGCTGAAAGCGAAGCGAGGCGCGCATTCTGGACCCCCGCGTCGAAGCGCGCGATCCTTCTCCGAGCCTCCAGCCCGTGGCGAAGATCCAGGAGAGCACGCCACAGCCGAGGCCGAACAAGGCGCAGGTTTGGACGACGAACAGGCCGAGCTGCCCGAGCAGTACGGCTGGGGTGCTGCTCAATGCGAAAATGACACCTGCAACCGCGTCCGTGGGCAACCACGGCCAGGCCCGCAGCGGAGCACTCAGGCCGACATGCACTGGGAGCGTGATCATCAGCCCGAGGCTGGCGAACGTGGCAACGACTTGAACGGTCTTGAAGACGCTCGGTGTAAGCCTGCGGAGCCCATGTTCGATAATGACGCTGCTCAACGAAACGGCGAGCGAAAGTGTGAAGGATAAGAGAGCGCCGACGAGCGGCGCACTCCAGAACAGCCCTGCGTGCCGCACTAAGCCCAACACGAACGGGTAAAGCAGGCACCAACCGCAGATGTTGAAACAGGCCCTCTGGAAGACCTCGACGGCATAAATGGCGGGTAGCGGGATGGGGAGCGTCAAGAGCCATTCGATGTCGCCCGCGCCGCGAGCCGACATGCGATTGGCCCAGCCGAACTCGAAGCAGAGCACCGCCAAACACAAGAGCGACAGCTGGGCTGACGCGGCGGACTCGAGCTCACCGCCAGCGAGCCTGCTCGTCAATGTCAGGCTGAACAGCTGCGTCATCCCCAGCCCGGTCACGACCAGCACGCCCACGCTGGTCCGCAGAGCTTTCCAGAGCCAACTCAGGTCGCCCTGAGCGGAGATCGCGCTGCGCCGCGCCGCGGCCCCGTGCGCGGCGCTGCCGGCGAGTCCGAAACTTCGGCCCATACGTTGCAGCCGCAGCTGCAACAGCAACGCACAGCCGTGAACGATCGAGATGGGATGGGAAGCGCGGGAGCCCACCCGCCCACCGGCGATCGTGCCCGAAGCTCTAGCCCGGCTTTCGGTATCGTCTCCCATCATGACACGATCTCGGCGCTCCAGGTCATCCAGGATCCAACTCCGATCCGAGGCGCTTCGACACTCGAACCGCCGCAGGTCGCTCACGTGACCGAGTGTAGTCGGACGCAGGCGCCTCGAGGTTGCGCAAAGGATCCGGCATTCGCGGTATTCGATTTTTCGGCCACGGGCGGCGCCCCCTGAGCCGCGTCGCTGTGTTCAGTGTCACCGAGGACCCGTGGACACCACGGCCTGCACGGCGCACGCGCTCACGCTCACCGACCGAGGGTCGGCGCACGCGGCGCGGGCAAGCACGCCCACGAGCGCGCCCTCGACGTCCACCGTGCCTGCCTGCCTGCCTGCCTGCCTGCGCGGCGCGAGCGATGCGTCGAACGCGTCCGGTGATCGTGTCCTAGGCCCGATTCCCAAGCGGTACGGACCAGCACGTGCTCCCCCACCTGCACCGCGCCGACCTCGTCGGAGGGGATCACAGCACCGCCTCGAGGCGCTTGCTCACACGGAAGGCCACGGGCGCGCCGGGCACCACCACCGCCCCGGCTCGATGAATGGCTCGGGCGCAGAGCTAAGGCGCTCAATCGAGCGCTAGAGCGAACCGCAACGCCTCGTCGAGCTGACGTGACTTGGCGCCCGAGAGTACGCCTGCCCGCTCGACTAGATCGGCCTTTGCAACGGTAACGAGCCAGTCGCAGTTGATCACACAGGGCCGCCGCATCCCTTCTCGCGGCCCCACCTTCACCTCCGCGGCAAAGCCCCTGATCGTCGTGGACGTGGGAGCGACTATCACGAGCGCTCGCACGTCGTAGGCCTCGTTACGCGACAACAGCACGACGGGACGTCGCTTGTCGAGCCGCGCCCACCAGATCTCCCCGCGCTTCACTCGTCATCTTTCCACGGTAGCGCGGCCAGCGCACGCTTGGCCTGGCGCCGAGCTACCTGTACGTCGGCCGATGTCTCGGGGTGCTCGCGATACGAGCGTACGTAACGAGCGACTCGCGCCGCCTTCTCGTCCGACTCGGTCAGCAGCTTGATCGCCCGACCGATCACCGCGCTGCGCGACTCGCCCGTCCGTGCGCGGAACCGCTCGACCGACGCCAGCACCTCGGGCTCCAGGCTGAACGCGATCTTGGCGCGATTGGCCATAGTATGACTTTATCATACCGCCGGATGTCGTCAAGTGCCGGAGCACCGAGTGTCAGGGCGAGAGCATCGCTCGACCCGAAGCGCTGACAGAGCCATGCATGGGCAATGGCGGCGCGCCTACGCTGGAGGCAGCGACAGCAGCGCTCGCGCTTCTTTTGGCGTGGCGGGGCGGCGACCGCGCTCGCGCGCCAGTTCGGCGACGCGAGCGACCAGCTCGGCGTTGCTCGCCGCGAGCCGGTGCTGATCGAAGCGGACGTTGTCTTCGAGCCCGGTGCGGCAGTGGCCGCCGAGCTCCAGCGACCAGTGATTGACCGTGAGCTGATGCCGCCCCATGCCCGCCGCGGTCCAGGTCGCTCCGGGCAACAGGGCCTCTAGCTCGCTGATCAGGAACACGAGCAGCTCGCGCCGCGCGGGCAGCGCGTTCTTCAGGCCCAGCACGAACTGGACGTGAGCGGGCGCCGCCAGTAACCCGCGCTTCACCAAATCTGCCGCGTTGTACAACATGGCCGCGTCGAAGATCTCCACCTCGGGCTTGGCGCCGTGCCGCGCAATTTCTAAGGCCAGCGACTCGACGAAATCCGGCGGGTTTTCGTAGACCGACGTCGGGAAGTTGACCGAGCCCGTAGCCAGTGACGCCATGTCGGGCCGTAGCGACAACATCGACCCGCGCTCGGAGAGCTTGCGGCCGCGCCCTCCGGTCGAAAACTGCACGATCATGCCCGGGCAATGCCGGAGCACGCCCGCTTGCACGACACGAAAGCGCTCCGGGTCGCTCGAGGGCTGCCCCGCGTCATCCCGCACATGGATGTGCACCAGCGCCGCGCCCGCCTCGAAGGCGGCGTGCGTCGATTCGATCTGTTCACTCGGCGTGATCGGAACCGCCGGGTTTTGTTCTTTCATCGGCAGCGACCCGGTGATCGCTACGCTGATGATGCAGGGCAACCGCCTGAGCTCGGGCGTAGAGGCTCTGCCATCCATCGGTCCTTACGCCCGTTTTCCGCTCAGTCCTTGCCCTGGCCCGGTCGGCGCCGGCCGCGTAGGACCCCGTGCTCCGCGTTCTTGGACTCTGGTTTTGGCTTCTGGGGAGCGGACGTATCGACGCGCGTGCGATCCGACGGGGCAGGGGCCGCTGCGCTCGAGCCCTTGGCGGGAGCTGGCGCGGGGCGCGCAGGCTTGGCTCGCGCAGAGTCCGGCTCGGGGCTGTCGCTCAGCACGCGCGCGGTACCGACGGGGGCGGCACCGGCGGACGAGGTCTTGGGCTCCGGTGGCAGGGCCGGAGGCGGTAGAGCGGCTGGCGGTAGAGCGGCTGGCTCGGGCAGCTTGAGCTCTTGGCGCAGCAGGGCGCCAAACGAGCCCATCGTGCCGGGCTCGTCCTTGGTCTTCTGAGTACGGGAAAAGTCCCGAAAGTTCTGCCGCTCTTCTACGTCCGCGACGCGCGACATGCTGAACGTCAGCCCGCGCGATTGATCTTTGCTCACGAGCACGACGCTCACGGGCTTGCCGACGGGGAACATGCGGCGCGCGTCCGAGTTGCGCGGCGTGCCGAGCTCCCGCGACGGCACCAGCCCGGTGCCCTTGGGTGTATCGACGAACACGCCGAATTGGGTGACCTTGCTCACCGTCCCCGCCAGCACTTCGCCGCGTTCGGGCGCGGTGTCCGTGGGGCCCGCCTCTGCCAACGCGCGCAATGACAAGCGCAGCTTCGGCGCGCCGGCTTTTTCACCGGGCGTGATCGCCAGCAGGCGTACGGTGATGTCCTCACCCACGTTGAGCACGTCTTCCACGCGGTCGATGCGGCCGTGGCTCAGCTCGGAGATGTGGATCAACCCCTCCACGCCGCCGCCGAGCGTGACGAAGGCGCCGTACTTCTGGATCGAGACGACCTTGGCGGGATAGTCGCTCCCCACCTCCAGCTTGGCCAGCGTCTCCGTGGCCTGTCGCGACTGCTGCTCGAGCAGCAGGGCCTTGCGGCTCACGATCACGTCGCGCCCGCCATTTTTTACCTCGGTGATCAGAAACTCGAGCTTCTGACCCTCCATCGAGCTGAGATCCGCCACGTACTCCGTGCCGAGCTGAGATGCCGGGCAGAAAGCGCGCGAACCGAGGATCTTCACTTCCACGCCGCCCTTGACGGCGGCGCCCACGACGCCTTCGACCGGCACGCGTGCGTCGCGTGCGGCTTCTAGCGCGCCCTCGTCGAGCTTGCCGCGACCGCGCCCGAACGAGATGCTCAACTTGGGTCCCATCACGTCGTCGACGCTGACCACGCTGGCTTTCAGCAGGTCACCGGGGCGCACCTTGACTTCGCCCTTCTCGTCTTCGAGCTCGCGCCGATCGATGCGGCCTTCGGTGGTGCTGCCGATGTCGACGAATACGCAGTCGTGACCGATCTGCACCACGGTGCCCTGCACGGCCTGTCCCGGGCGTAGCCGCGTGCTGGTACGGCCGTTTTCGGTGCCGCCGGCCTGCTGCATCATCGAGGCGAAATCATTACTCACGACAATTTCCTTACTTTGCTGGGACGGACTCGGGGCAAAACCCCAAAAAAGGGGCTCGCAACCTACACGACGGCCGAGTTTTGCGATAGCCGTGTTTGGACCACGACCTCGGAATGGAGCGTGCGGTGGACCGGGCATTTGTTGGCGATTTCGAGCAGGCGAGCGCGGTCCGCATCAGACAGCGCGCCCGAGAGCTCGATGACTCGCTCGATCCGGTCGACCAGGCCCGCCGTCGTCTCGCACTCCGCGCAGTCTCGGGCATGCTGCTTGCGGTGCTCGAGCACGACGCGGACGTGCTCGAGCGGCAGCTGCTTGCGTTCGGCGTACATCCTGAGCGTCATGGACGTGCAGGCGCCGAGGCTCGCCAGCAGCAGTTGGTACGGGGTAGGGCCCCGATCGTCGCCGCCCATGCTGAGCGGCTCGTCCGCCACGAGCGTGTGCGCACCCGCGCGGATGTGCTGAGTGTAGCGGCCGCCCCCTGCCTCTTCGACCAGCACCTTGGTTTCTTCTTCGCTCGGGGGGACCGCCGAGGGGCGCGTGGCTCCGGGCTGCGGAGCCTTGACGGCGATATAGCGCTCCGCCCACGCCGCCAGCACTCCCGCGACACAGGGCGCGTCCTCCGCTCGCGAGAGCAGATGGTCGGCGCCGTCCAGCGAGATGAAGCCCTTCGGGTACGCCGCGGCATCGAACAGCTGCCGCGCGTTTTCGATGTCGATCACAGCGTCGCTCGGTGCATGAAACACGAGCAGCGCCCGCCCGCCGAGGCCTAACTGCGGCGCGTCAGCCAGAGCCCGCACGTCATCCAACAATGCCTTGGAGACGGAGAACGCGCGTCCCGCGATCGAGAGGCGTGCGTGTCCGCGGGCTTCGAGCTCGGCCAGCGCGGGCATGAGCAGCCGCTCGACGGCGCCCGGATGGCTCGGGGCGGCGATGCTAGCGACCGCGCGTGCCTCCGGTACGTGCGAAGCCGCGGCGATCACCGCCGCAGCTCCGAGGCTGTGACCGATCAGGAGCGCGGGCGGCGCGAAGTTTGCCCGGAGGTGCTCGGCTGCCGCGACGAGATCGGCGATGTTCGAGGCGAAGCCCTCGTTCTCGAAGTCCCCCGCGCTCGAGCCGAGGCCCGTGAAGTCGAAGCGCAACACGGCGATCCCGCGGGCTGCCAGAGCGCGGCTGATGAGTGCAGCCGGCAAACCGTCAGCCCCGCAGGAAAAGCAATGCGCGAACAACGCGTACGCGCGCGGTGCGGCGTAGGGCAGGTCCAACCGGCCCCAGAGCTGCTGACCGAACGCTCCGCGGAAAACGAGCTTCTCGCTCATGAAAAGCAACGGCGTCGACTCCTTCTGGCGAGCTGTCGAGTCTAGCAGACGGCCGTCTCCCGCGGCGAGGCGGGGGCCAAATGCTCGAGGGTCCTCTGCCACTGTATTCTTAAGGCAATATTCTTGGACAAATCCCTGAGCATCGCGCTGCGGGGCAAGGGCTCGCGGGCGATCGGACTCGGTGTAGACTGAAGTCGAATGAGCTCGGCGTACTTCTCCAGGCGGGTCAACATGCCGGATCCATTTGGCCTCTCGGTCGAGCGGGGAGGGCGCGCCGCACCGCGATGGCGGGCCTGGAGCCTATGCCCCGCATGAGTCGCGACGACACTCCGGGGCTGATGACCGCCCGCGTCTTCCGGCACGACGGGGCTTCGCGGGAGAGCGTCGAGGACCGAGTCGCCGTGGAAGAGCCGCTCGAGATCCGCATCGCAGGCGAGACGCTGGCGGTGACCATGCGAACGCCGGGGCACGACGCCGAGCTCGTGATGGGGTTGCTGCTCAGCGAGGGCATCGTGCGCTCCGCGGCGGAGGTGGGGGGCATCGCCCACTGCGGCAAGCCGGGCGAGCTGGGCAACGTCATCGAGGTGACGTCCGCGCCGGGTTCCGTCATCGACTGGGATCCCGAGGGCGCGCTTCGCCGAACGACGCTGACCACCTCTGCCTGTGGCGTGTGTGGCCGCCGCAGCATCGACGATCTCTTTGCGCGCGCCGGGCGCATCGATGATGACGCGCGCTTCCCCGCCGAGTGGCTACGGGGATTGACCTCGGAGCTCGGACTGCGCCAGGCCAACTTCGCGTCCAGCGGCGGCGCGCATGCCGCGGGGCTCTGGGATGCAACGGGGCAACTGTACGTCGTGCGCGAGGACGTGGGCCGGCACAACGCCGTGGACAAGGTGGTAGGGCGCTGCGCGCTGGATGGGCGGTTACCGGCGCGTAAAATGGCGCTCGTGGTCAGCGGACGCGCGAGCTTTGAGCTGGTACAGAAGGCAATAGTGGCTCAGATCCCCCTGCTCGTCAGCGTGTCGGCGCCGAGCTCGCTGGCCATCGCCGCCGCACAGCGCAATAATCTCACCCTGGTAGGCTTTGCGCGGGGCCAGCGCTTCAACGTGTACTCGGGAGAGCAACGCATCGCGCCCTGAGCGGGCACGAGGTCATGGTGCATGACGCTTCGCGCTTGCGTTTGGGTCACGCTGGCCGCCCTCGCGATCTGTGTGGTGGCGATGGTGGCAGCCGTCAGCGTCTACCCCGGGGGCAGCTGGACCGAGTTGGACGCCTCGGGCTTCTCTCTGGCGCGCAATTTCTGGTGCGATCTGCTGCGCAGCAAGGCCATCAACGGGGCCGAGAACGGCACTGGCAAGTGGCTCGCGAGCGTCGCCTTCGGGGCGCTCGGCATCGCGCTCTGGCCGTACTGGTGGGTGGCGGCTTCGGTGCTCACGGGGCCGCGCCGCACAGCGGTCGCGCTGATGGGCACGCTCTCGGCGGCGAGCTTGGCCGCCCTGGCGCTCTTGCCGTCGGATCGCCAACCGATCTGGCACGGCGTCGTCGCGCTCTCCGGTGGGCTGCTCGGCATCGGCGCTGCGTTGCTGTGTGTCAGCGCGTGGTTACCGAGCGAGCCGCGTTTCGGCATGCGGCGCGTGTCGGGCGGCGCCGCTCTGCTCCTCGGGCTGCTGAACGCCGCGCTTTACGTACATGTCGCTTACGCGGGGGGTCAGGAGTCGATGGCGCAGCCCGTGGTCCAAAAGCTCGCGACCCTGGCCCTGGTCGCCTGGATGCTCAGCACGATCCAACGCGCCTGGCTGCGCGTGCGCACGGCAGGCTGAACGGTAGCGTGCAAGCGATCCAGCTCTTGCTCGGGAGCGCGACCTATCCGGAGTGGGGACCGGTCGTGCCGGAGACTCTGGAACAGGAGCTCGGCAATGCTACCGCGCTCTTGTTCGATCCGGTCGCCGAAGGCAGAACGGACGAGGGCTACCTCGGCGCGGGTCGGACCGACCCAGGTCGCATCCGCAGCGACGACATCTACTTTGGTCCGTAGAGCGGTGGCCTGGAATCACGCTGGCCTGTGGCGCAGGTTCACACCGTGTGAACCGGCCACGGGCGTCTGCCGAGCGCGGTTCGAGAGGTGCGCAATTTTCCCTGCGCTGGGCCTTGGCGCGAGCCTTGCTCTGACCCGCTGGATATGGGCCTTCTCGCTTCGCTTTCGCCTCTCGTCATTTCCAGGCACCTGGTCTGGGCTGGGCTTGGGCTATCGAGCGTCGGCTGCTTGAGCCAAAGTTATGAGGTTTCCCTGCCGGAGCTCGAGCGCATTGCTTCGCTCCCGGCGGACGATCGCGGCGACCGCGTTCGAGTCACGCAACAGACGAGCTTTGGCAGCGACGTGAGTGAAGGCGAGTATGCGCAGCTCTCGTCCCCTGACAATGAGCTCGCCTTTTGGCTGTCGAGCAGCGACCATCATCATCATCATGGCCATCCGCATCGCCGGCATGGCCGCCGATCGGCCTTCCGCGCCGGCGCAGAGCACGACGCTGACAGCGACAGTAACAGCGAAGGCGGTGATGCGGCGGAAGAGGCTCTGGCCGCGGCGGTCGTGGTCGTGGCGGCGGCGGCGACGGCAGCGGTCACGGTGGGCATCACCGAAGGGGCGCGCTTCGACGGCTGGATGGCGGTTCCCGAGGACCACCCGGTTCTATTGATCGACGATCTCGGAGGGCGTCGCTGGACACGGCTCGAAGCGCTGGGCGAGGGCGATCTGCAGCGGGTCGAGCGCGCGGTCTTGCCCGATCTCGCCGCTGAGCTGTATCGGTTGGAGCGGCATCCGCTCGATCGTCGGGGCTTCGTCTATCAGTTTGAGCTCGGGGCGGAACCTGCGCCTTTTGGCGCGGCGTCGCTCGGTGTCTCAGGTCGTGCCGGGCTCGGCTACATGCCGGGTCAGCGTTATGGCTTCGTGCTCGGCGGCGCGTTCTCCACACCGGGATCCGACGCCAGCGTCGGTGCCGGCTCGCCTGGCTCCGCGTCGCACATCGATTATCGGACGTTTCTGCAAGCCGAGCTGTGGCCGTTCGCTACAGGCCGGGTGCACGCCGGCCCGTACGCAGAGGTAGGATACGCCTGGGCGCTCGCCGATACTGCCCTCGGTAGCCAATCAGCAGCGGGGCCGATGTTCGCGATGGGCGCCGCGCTGCAGATCGCGTGGACCACCCGGCTGGCGCTGATACTGCGCGCGGGTGCGGCGTGGTTGCCGAGCATCGAGACTGAAAATCGCCTGGCGCCGAGCGGGTACCGTGTTTCACCCGCGTTGACCTTCGGGGTCAGCGTGTATTAGACGGCTCGCCGTGCGGAGCGTGGTCAAGTGGACTGGTCCGAGGTTGGTTTACGCGGTAAGCTGGGCGCGATGAGGCGGACGCTTCGGGCCTTGTATTGGCTGCTCGGATTTTTGCCGCTCAGCGCTATCGGCTGTACCCACTACGTAGGCCGAGGCAGTGATCTGTACTACCAGGGGCGGTACATAGAAGCCGCGCACGTGCTGGAGAAGTCGGAGCCGCGCTTGGCGGATGCTTCGGCGCTAGAACGCGCGACCTACGGCCTGTACCGAGGTGCCACGCTGCTGCGGCTCGGTGATTTGGATGGGGCGCGGCGTTGGCTCGAATACTCGCAGCATTGGGCGACGGTAAATCCCGGGTCGCTAAAGCCGGACGAGCAGGAGCTGCTCTCGGAAACCCTGATCGCTCTGCGCGCCGATCTCGACCGGCGCGCAGCGGCCGGCGGCTATGGCCCCTAGTAGGAGAAACCCGAAGTCGGCGCCGGGTTTCGCCGCGATCTAGCGCTAGGGTTTCTTGGCGGTGATTAAGTACTCGTAGAGCTCTTTCTTGCTGGTGCGCTTGCGCAGCGTCTCCACGCTGACGTTTCGAAACCCAGCTCCCTCGAACTGTTCCGCCAAGAGCCGTTCGACCGGCACCAGCACGTCGTAGAACTTCGAGTTGCCCACTACGAAGAAGGCCGTGCCTCCCGCGCGCATGACCTTGGCGAGTGAGTCCAGGTGCAAGGCCATGTCGTGAAAGTATTTGCGCACGTAGTTGGCCAAGAGCGGGCTCTTTACCGAGATGGCGTCGAGCCGAGCCTCGAGGTCACCCGGGGAGCGGTTGTGGGGCGTGTCGGGCGCCCAGGCGCCGAGGTTGCTCGTGGCGGACCCCCAAGTGCCGCCGATCGCCCGCCAATCGAGCACCCCAGCCGCTTTGCTGTCGGTCAGATACCGGAGCCAATACATGTACGGACGCAGCTCCCGAATGTAGCTCATGCGATTGGCGTACGGCGGCGACGTGATCACGGAGCCGTAGTGATCGAGCGGGAGGTGTTCGTGCAGGCGCCGCGCGTCCCCGCCGAACACGGTGCGCTGCGTGGCCGGCAACGGCGCTGCAGCTGCAGCCGCCAGGCGATCCAAAGCGCCGAGCAGGCCGTCGGTGATGGATTGCACGTCCGCCTGCTCCGCGACCGCGTCTCGCTCCGCTGCACCGGCCGCGCCAATCTCACCTGGTTTGGAGGGCCGCTGGAAGGACATGGACTGGTGCCCGAAATGGGCGCGCGAGCGTTGAATCAAGACCTGGCAAAACGCCAGGCGCAAAAGATTGGCCGCTTCTGGGCTGGAGCTCGACGCCACCCGTTCGAGCGCGGCGTAGGAGCGCCCGAGGGCAGCGAGCGTGCTCGGGCTCCACCATTTCTCGATCTGATGGATGGGCGGAACCCAGGTGGCGCGACCGGAGGTGCTCGAGGCGGCGCGCCGCATCTTGACGAGCCCTCGCCGTGCCTCTGCCAACCGATCTACCGAATAAGCATCCACCTTGGCGCGGGCGAGCCAGACCAGAAACGGATTTATATCGACCGTGTCGCAGTCGAGCCCGTGTTCCGAGCAAGAGAGTAGGGTCGTACCCGTTCCGCAGAACGGATCGAGAATGGGCGCCGCTGCCCCTCGCCCGGAGGACAGCAACTCGTCGACGAGGCGGACAGAGTAGGCAGGCGTGAGCCGCAACCAGCCATGCCGCGTGCTCGCGAGGTTGCCGCGAAAGGTGTGTCGCTCGGGGCTCGGCCGTGTAGGTGGCGTCACGCCGAGCTCGCGCGGGTGGTTCATTCGGAGACAGGCTTCTTAGTCCCAAGCCGAGCCGGGACTCAAGTGCGCGGCGAGAGGTCCGTTTCACTAATGTCCCCATGTTTGCTCGGCGCCACTGGCTATCGGCCTGGATGTGTGTGCTGGCCTTAGCTCTGAGTACTCGGAGCCAGGCGCAGCTCTTTCAGGTCGTGTCCGGCAAGCTGGACAGCGACCCGCTCGGCTTGGTCGCCCGGGAGGGTGGCGCGGTGATCGCGCTGAGCAAGGGCGTGACGCTACACGTCGCCCCCGGTACCCGTTTGAATCGCGTGCACAAGCGAATCAAGCTGTGGCTCAGCGCGCAGGGCATGACCTTGACTCACGTCGTCATGCTCCAAAGCGGCCGCGTCGACGTGGAGTGCACGGACCCGAGCCGCGCCGTCATGGTGCGGGCGCCCCTCAATATCGCCAGCGTGGCGCGCAGCGGGCGCATGGGTGTCGCCGCCAGCGCGGAGCAGGTGAGCATGGTCAACTACGAAGGCAAGGTGATCTGGGCCATGGGGTCCGGCAAGTTCGCTGGCCTCTCGCCGACGAAGGTGCGCACCGTCTCCAAGCTTCTTGACCTCGAGACCTCGCTGCTGCCCGCGCCGGAGGTGCGCATGCAAAACAACCTCTACGGCGGCTTTGGGCGCGGCGCTGAGCTGTCGGGGGTAGACTGGTCGCCCATCGCAGAGGCGCAGGCGTATCGCATCCAGGTCGACGAGATCGAGCCCGCGCCGCGGCGTGCTGCGACGCTCACGACGGCCACGCCCAGCTTGTCGCCGCCGCCGCTGCTCTCAGCGGGGCGTTACCGCTTGAGCGTGCGCGCGGTCGACCGCTTCGGCATCGAAGGTCGAGCCTCACCCGCCCAGGGCTTCAGCGTGGTTGGGGTCCGGACCACGAATGGCGGCTATGTCGATCCGAAGGGCAACATCGTGGCCGGCCGCGACCGGCGCGTACAGCTGACTTTCGCGAGCGGGCTCGTGATGAAGGGCGGTCCCCACGACTGGCAGCCCGTGCCCGACGAGATCGTGCTCTCCTCGAGCGAGCCCATGAACCTGCACATGCGGCAGGCCGGCGATTCGCGCATGCTGTCGGCCCGGGTCATGAGCCAGCAGGTCCGGGCGCTGGTGTCGGTCGGCCCAAAGACGGTGCGTTGGCCCGCCGAGACGGTGCACATCGAAGTCACGTTCGTCGGTGCAGACGGGCAGCCGGCGCCGACCTGGGTAGAGCCGCGCTTTCGCGTACGCGTCGGCATCGAGGAGCTGGCGGTCGTGTGGAGCAAGCAGAACGACAAATTCACGGCGCAGGTGAGCTCACCTGGCGGTGAAGGCCCGTGGGTGGTGCGCGTCGAGGTCGCGGATCAATATGGGCATCCGCTCGGTCGGGACTTCGTCGAAGTGGCCCGCCAGCTCGACCTTCCGCCGCTGCCGCCGCCCTCAGTGACTCCCGCTCGCGCAGCGCGTTGAGCGCCTCGCCGGTCCGGGCGGTTCTTCGCTCTAGCTGCGAGTCGCGTGAGTCGTGTGCGCGCAGCGTTTGCGGCCGGCAGGTAGGTGATCGGTAGGGTGAGACCCTACCTTTTGTCAGAAAGCGTCGTATCTACTCGAGAGGAGATGCTTTCGATGGCGGCGCGCGGTGCGCACGCGGTCGGGGGCCAGCGCAGAAATCTATGCATCAGGTACTGCTGCTCGGAAGTGGAAAGATCGGTCGCATGGTAGGGCCGTGGCTGGCCAGCACCGGCGACTATCGCGTGCGTGTCGTCGATGTCGACGAGGTGTCGCTCTCCCGACTGGGCGAGACCTCCGCGAAGGCGGTAGCCGACGGGCGGCTGGAATTGCAGCGCCTCGACGCGACCGTTCCCGCCCAGCTCGAGCGAGCGCTTCAGGGTCAAGACAGCGTCGTCTCCGCGCTCAGCTACCACCACAACCCCGCCGTGGCCGAGGCGGCGCTGCGCAGCGGCGCGAGCTACTTCGACTTGACCGAGGACGTCGAGACGACGCGCCGCATTCGCGAGATTGCCCTGCGAGCCAAGCCGGGTCAGGTGTTCATGCCGCAGTGTGGGCTGGCCCCCGGCTTCGTCTCGGTCGCGGCCCGGGACCTGACGCGCGGCTTCGACAAGCTCGACCGCGTGTTCATGCGGGTCGGGGCCCTGCCGCAGTTCCCCTCCAACGCGCTTAAATACAACCTCACTTGGTCGACGGACGGCCTGATCAACGAGTACTGCAATCCGTGTGAGGCGATTCACCGCGGCAAACGCATCGAGGTGCTGGCCTTGGAGGGGCTCGAGCATTTCTCCATCAACGGTATCCGGTACGAGGCGTTCAACACGTCTGGCGGCCTCGGCACGTTGTGTGAGACGCTCGACGGTAAGGTGGGGGAGCTCAACTACAAGACGATCCGGTACCAGGGGCATCGTGACTACGCCTCCTTCATGGTCAACGAGCTGCGCCTCGGGGATGAGCGCAAGCTCTTCAAGGACCTGCTCGAGCGCGCCATACCCATCACGTTTCAAGACGTGGTCGTGGTCTTCTGCACGGTCTCCGGCTGGCGAGGCGGGCAGCTCGTGCAAGTGACCGACGCGCGCAAGATCTATAACGACACCCTGCTCGGTGAGAACTGGAGCGCCATCCAGATCACCACGGCCGCCGGCGTCTGCACCATGCTCGACCTGCACTGCAAGGGGCGGCTCGTGGAGCGAGGCTTTGCCTGCCAGGAGCAGGTCGACCTCGCCGAGTTTCTCGGCAATCGCTTCGGCCGCGTCTACGGCAAGGGCTCGACGGAGAGCCCCATGCCCGAGTTCTCAGGGGTCGTGTCATGAGCGCTCTGTCGAGCGCGCTCGAACGCCTGGGCGTGCCCACCCCGATACGGGCGGTGGGCATCGGCAGTGAGTTTTTCGAGGGCAGCGGCGCCGAGCTCGTTAAAGAGTCGCCCATCGACGGCCGTCCCCTGGCCCGCTTCAAGTCGGCAAGCGGCGCCGATTGCGCGCCCGTGTTTGCGGCTGCGGCCAGCGCGTTCAGCGCCTGGCGCGTCGTGCCAGCGCCCGAGCGCGGGCGCGTGGTGCGGCGGCTCGGGGAAGTGCTGCGCGAGCGGAAGGCGGATCTGGCAGCCCTCGTCTCCTGGGAGGCCGGCAAGATCACATCAGAGGCGCTCGGCGAGGTGCAGGAGATGATCGACATCTGCGACTTTGCCGTGGGCCTCAGCCGTCAGCTCTACGGGCTCAGCATCGCCAGCGAGCGCCCGGGGCACCGGCTGTCGGAGTACTGGCACCCGCTCGGTCCGGTCGGCGTGATCAGCGCCTTCAACTTTCCGGTCGCCGTCTGGGCGTGGAACGCGGCGCTCGCGCTCGTGTGCGGCGACCCAGTGGTGTGGAAGCCGTCGGAGAAGACGCCGCTGTGCGGCCTCGCATGCCACGCGCTCGCTGCTCGTGTCCTCAGCGAGTTCCCCGTCTGTCCGCCGGGGCTGCTCGGGCTTCTGATCGGCGGCGCGGACGTAGGTCGAGCGCTGTCCGAGAGCCCCGCCTTTCCGCTGATCTCCGCGACGGGGTCGACGCGCATGGGTCGCTCCGTTTCCGAAGCCGTCGCACGGCGCCTCGGCCGCTGCCTGCTCGAGCTGGGCGGCAACAATGCTGCCGTCATCGCGCCTTCGGCTGATCTCGAGCTCGCTCTGCGTGCGGTGGTCTTCTCCGCGGTGGGTACCGCCGGCCAGCGTTGCACGACGCTCCGCCGCCTGATCGTGCACGAGTCGGTGGCGAGCCCGTTCGTACAGCGGCTGGAGGCAGCTTATGCTAGCTTACGCGTGGGCGACCCGACACGCGACACCACGCTCGTAGGTCCTCTGATCGATGAAGGCTCTTATCAGCAGATGGAAGCAGCGCTCCGCCAAGCTAGCGAGCAGGGGGGCAGAGTGATCGGCGGCGGGCGCATCACGAGCGACGTGCCGGGGAGAGGCGTGTACGTGCGGCCCGCGATCGTCCTTATTCAAGCCTCTGCGCCCATCGTGCAAGAAGAGACGTTCGCCCCGATCGTGTACGTGATGAGGTATCGCGAGTTCGAGGAAGCGATTCGGATCCAGAACGGCGTGGCTCAGGGCCTCGCCTCTTCGGTTTTTACTCAGGACGTCTGCGAGGCCGAGCGCTTCTGCTCGGCGGTGGGCTCCGACTGCGGTATCGCCAACGTCAATGTCGGGCCCAGCGGAGCAGAGATTGGGGGCGCCTTTGGCGGGGAAAAGGACACGGGCGGGGGCCGCGAGTCGGGCTCTGACTCTTGGAAAGCCTACATGCGGCGTGTCACCAGCACGGTCAATTACTCCGGGGCACTGCCGCTCGCACAGGGGGTGCGCTTCGACCTCTGATCTGACTTTGAAACCTTTAACCGTTGAACGAGCTCACCGTTGAACGAGCTCACCGTTGAACGAGCGCGGTGACCGCGATGCCACAGGGGCTGGAATGACTTTGCAACTACAACCACTGCAGCTACCGTTGTTCTCGGACTCCAGGCCCGCCGGCGCCGTCCGAGCACCTCTCACGCGCGCGGCTCTTTACGACGCCGTCTATGAGGCCCGGCGTGATGACCTCCGCGTCTACCTCGGGCTCGCCGCCTTGGCGCGAGGTCCCGTGCTCGAGCTCGGTGCCGGCACGGGTCGGCTGCTTGCGCCGCTGCTGGCCAAGGGGGTGGACGCCGTCGGTCTCGAGCGAGATCCCGACGCGTTGCTCGTCGGCGGTTACAAGCTCGCAGCGCTTGGCGGCGTTCGCTTCAGCCGGAGGTTGATCGCGGGAGACATGACGGCCTTCAGGCTGGAGCAGCGCTTTTCGCTGATCATCGTGGCCTGCAACACGCTCAGCCTCTTGGTCGAGGAGGCGGAGCTTCAGGCGATGCTCGCTCACGTACGCCAACATTTGCAGCCTGACGGAGCCCTGGTCTTCGACGTATCACACGTCGAGGGCCACTCCTGGCACCGTGCCCCCTACACCTGGCAAGGCCCGGAAGAGGGCGTCTGGGTGGCTGGCGTCGCGGCTAGCACTCGTGAGACAGGCACCTATGACCCGGGCACACGCCGCTGCAACGTGACGCGCGACTTCGAGCTCGCGGATGGGCGCCGCGCGCGCTCTCAGACGCAAACTCACCAGCGCTCGCTCGAACACTTGTGTCAGAGCCTGCGCAGCGCTGGTCTCGAGCCGGGACTGCCTATCGATGAGCTCGGCGGCCCGCTCACCCCCGACAGCACGCTGGCCTTCGTGCGCAGCGAGGCCAGCGGGTAGCGCTCCGGCCACGCGCTCGGTCGTTCAAGCCTCCAGCGAGGCGCGCAGGAACCATGCGTTCTTCTCGAACTCGGTGACGATGCCGGTGAGCAAATCCACCGTGTCCGTGTCGCCGAGATCGTCGCCGGCGAGGCGCGACTCGCGCACGCCCTCGAGGTACTTGTCGATGCGCTCGGCGAGCAGCTTCACGTGCTCGAGATCGCGAGTGGTTTCTTGAGGATACTCAGGAAGCTTGGACGTTTTAGCGACGTGCCGCGCGGTGCCGTAGGCCTTCGCCCCCAACGTCACGGCGCGCTCGGCGACCGCATCGTTAAAGGCTGCCAAGGTCACGGCGAAGGTCTCAAACAGCGGATGGAGCGCGGCAAATTGCGGTCCTTTGATGTTCCAATGCGCCACCTTGATCTGGCCATGCAGGTCGAGGCCGTCGGATAGCCGTGCATTCAGCGCGTCTGCGATTTTGATCCGGGTCTCTTCCGGGAGATGGCTGGGGCTCTTATACATTGATGTCTCCTTGATGTTCACTTCAGCATGGGCCCGGCTGTCGACCTCGTCCAACACAGGCCTGCTATGGGCATGATAGCCACCGCCTCTCAATCTGGAAGGCCCAATCAATTGCACCCAGCGCATGCGGCGCGCCCGGATGGCGTGACAACTTGCCACTCTCGGGCGGCTAGCACAGCATCGCCTCGGCGTTGCGCAGAGCCAGCGCCATCACGGTGAGCGCAGGCTTGACGCCGCCGTTGGTAGGTTCAGCTCGCGTGCAGCGCGCGCCCCTCGGCGCCGACGTAACGTGACTCCGGGCGGATGAGGCGCCCGCGCGCCCGCTGCTCGGCCACGTGCGCGATCCAGCCCGCGAGACGTCCGAGCGCGAAGACTGGAGTAAACCACGCGGGCTCGAGGCCCAAGCCGTGCAGCAACAGGGCCGTGTAGAACTCCACGTTGGTGGCGATGCCGCGTCCTGGCTTCAGCCGCTCGAACGCCTCGATCACAGCGGCCTCATGCACGCCCGCCTCCGCCAGCATGCTCGAGCCTGCCAGCAGGCTCGCCGCCGCGTTCTGCAGAACTCGAGCGCGGGGGTCGCGCACTCGATAGATGCGGTGTCCGAAGCCCATGATGCGCCGGCCCTGACCGAGCTCGGCCTCCGCCCACTCCCGGGTGTGCGCCCGGAGATCGCCCCCCATGGCACGCAGGCTCAAAAAAGCATCCAGGGCGGGCCCCGGCGCCCCGCCGTGCAACGGCCCCTTGAGAGCCGCCAGCGCGCCTTCTATGGCCGAACCCAGGTCACTTTGCGTGCTCGCGATCACACGCGCCGTGAAGGTGGAGGCGTTGAGCCCGTGATCGGCGACGGTGTTCCAGTACGTGTCGAGCGCGCGAGCCTGCTCGGCCGAAGCGGCCTGCCCCCGCAGCGAGAACAGGAAGCTTTCGCTCGAGGACAGCGCCGGGTCCGCTGCCACGGGCTCCTGACCCCTGGCGAGCCGCGCATACGTCGCGACGATGCTGGGCAGCGCACCGAGCAAGCGCTCGGCGCTCACGTCCTCTATCCCGAGGCTGGCGACGCCGAGGCGCAGCGCGTCGATCGGCGCCGCCCCGGCGCGCGCCGCCTCACCAAGCAGGGCCAGTGTGGTCCCGCCGAGCCCCCGCCGCTGGCCGATCTCGCGCCGGAACGCGGCCAGCTCTGTCGTGTCAGGCAGACGGTCGTTGAACAGCAGATAAGCTAGCGCCTCGAAGGGCACCGACGGAGCGATGTCGCCCACGTCGTAGCCCGCGATGGTCAAGCGGCCCACGTCGCCCTGAACGCGGCTCAGCCGCGTCTCGGTCGCGATCACGCCTTGCAGACCCTCCTGTACGTTGGCCGGTTCGAGCCGGGCCGGAACAGGAGGCTGGGATTGATCCGGAGATGCAGCCGGAGACGACGCCGGAGATGTGCTGGAGAGAGAGGGAGAAGACATACGCCCAAGCTGCAGCCGTTGCCAAATGTCGTCAATCTTGATTCAGTAATCAATATGTCCACGCATATCAGCGCGGCCACTGCCGCCAAGCGGCTCAATGTCAGCCGCGCCACCCTGTACGCCTACGTGAGCCGCGGCTCGATCCGTAGTCGAGCCATCCCCGGCAAGCGCTCGCGCGAATATGCGCTCGACGACATCGAGCGGCTCGCCAAACACAAACGCGGCCGCCGTGATCCCGCGGGCGTCGCGGAGCAGGCGCTCGAGTTTGAGGGCCTGCCGGTGCTGCGCTCCGAGCTCTGCTTGATCGACGCGGGGCGGCTCTACTACCGTGGACGAGACGCAGTGGCGCTCAGCCGTGAGAGCCGCTTCGAGTCGGTCGCGGCGCTGCTCTGGGACGGGCCTTGCAGCGTCGCGGGGCCAGAGCCGCGGCCGAGCGTGGCGACGCGGCGTGCGCTTGCGGCCTTCCACTTCGCCGCCGCGGGCCAGTGCCACTTGGCGGCCGTCCAAGCCGGGGACTATCGATCGTATGACTTGAGCCCCGACAGCGTACGGCGCACCGGCGCGAAGATCCTGTCGGAGCTCGCGCGCCTGGCCGCGGGCTTCCCCGACGCGTCCGCGAGCGTGAGCGTGGCCGAGGTGTTGTGCGAGGCCTGGGGTCAACGCCGGCGGCCGGCGCAGCAGGCGCTCGAGGCGGCCCTGATCTTGTGCGCCGACCACGAGCTGAACGCTTCGGCGTTTACGGCACGGGTGATCGCGTCCGCCGGTGCGACGCCCTACATGGCCGTGATCGGCGCGCTCGGCGCGCTCTCCGGACACCGACACGGGGGCGCCACGGAGCGCGTGATGGAGCTGCTCGATGAGCGGGGCGATGCTTTGGATCTCATCGGCGAGAGGCTGCGGCGCGGCGAGTCCCTGCCGGGTTTTGGCCATCCCTTGTATCCAGAGGGGGATCCGCGAGCGGTGCGTCTGCTCGCGTTGTGTCCCAGAAGTAACGAGCGCTCGCGCGCCGCAGCCGTCGAGAATGCCGCCTGGCGCGCGCTCGGTGTGCGTCCGAACGTAGACTTCGGCCTGGCGACGCTCAGCCGCTGCATGGGTTGGCCACGTCAGGCGCCCTTCATTTTATTTGCGCTCGGCCGCAGCGCGGGCTGGATCGGGCACGCGATCGAACAATACCGGTCCGGAGCCTTGATCAGGCCGCGCGCGCGGTACATTGGACCGGCGCCGGAGGGGTCGTGAGCATCGAGCTCAGGGGGCCTGAGGCAAGGCCCTCTGCATTTAATCGAGAGCGGGGCCCAATATCAGCGGCCGAGGAGGCGCGACAGCGCACGCAGTGGCCAGGCGGCAAAACGACGACCGAAGACCACAGAGGCCAGCACGCAGTCGCGCTCCGGGGAAACTCTAAACGAGTGCTGGGTCAGAGCTGCCCATTGTCGAAGCTCGCCCTGCGCGTGTCGGATGCCGCCATCGTCGGTGTACTCACCTTCGAGCACGAGCGCGCGTTCGACCCCGAGGTGGAGATGGCGAGGGAAGTAAGTCCCTGGTGCGAAACGCACGAAGAGCGTCTCAGCGCCGCGCGCCCGCGGACCCGCCTCGACGCTGATGTGCGCGATCCCCGGCAACCCGGCGAAGCGCCAGGAGCTCGGCTCGGAGAGCCGCGCGAGCTGCACCTCGGCGGCCGCCTCGGGCAGGTCGAAGAGCTCCGCCACGCGACCACAAAACGGCGCATAACGCTGCGCCGGCGAGCCGAGCGCAAGCTCCAGGCGCTGGAGCAGCTGCGCGCTTGGGGCTACGGGCTCGACCAACGTCGCGAGCTGGTCAGCGAGCTCGAACGCGGCGAGCCGAAGCTCCGCCGCGGCTTGGCCTTCGAGCGCCTCTCGGACGAAGAGCGGCGTGTCAATCCGGTCACTCATCGCCCCTCGAGCGCGCCGCCGGCAACCGTTTGATCGGAGCCGTGGATGTGCGGGGTATAATGAAACATTTCTTATAGCTGGGGTTTGGGGGCTGCTGATCCGGCTGTGGCGCTCGCTTGCAATGATACGAGGCAGCCGGCTCTCCGGATCGATGGGTGTGGCGCTTTGCCGTCTCGCAGAGCGGTGTGCCGCCCGGACGGCTGAGAGCGTAGCGTTTCGGGGCTCCAGCGGCGCTCCCGCCACAGCCGAGGCAGCCTGGTTTGCGCTGGATTGCGTCGGATGAGCATTGCTGGCGTTCGGCTTGGCGTTCTACCGGCCGCCCCCTATGCAATTGAGCGGCGCGCAGGCGTCGGGTCGTTCATTGGGGGTCGAGGAGTGGTTTGAAGAGTTTACGAGCAATCATCGCCACCGTGATGACCGCGATCGGGGTTTCCGCGATCGGCGCCGCAGCGTCCCTGATCGTAATGGCCGCCTACATGCACCAGACCGTCACAGAGGTCACGGCCGCGACCGAGAGCGTGCATACGGCGGAGGAGATGGAAGTGGACCTGCTGGTCCACAATCGCTTGACCGAGCCGTTGGGGCGCGCGCAGCTCGAAGGCCAGCTCAAAGGCTGGCTGCTCGAGATCCGCGCACATGTGGACTCGGATGAAGAAGACCGCCTGGCTCGAGAGGTGGCGCGCAATATCGAAGCGTACCTCACCGATCACCAGCGCGCTGCGAAGGCCGGCCTCAGCTTCGAGCAGCTCGTGAAGGAAACTGGGCCCGAGCTCGAGGCCGCGTTCCTCGTGCTGGAGGAGCTCGTCCACTTGAACGTGCTGCAAACTCGGCAGACTGCCGAGCGGACGGCGCGCTGGGATCGGAACGCCACGTACTTTGGCGTCGGCATCGCAGTGCTGCTCATCCTCACCGTCAGCTCCATGCTGCTCTGGCTACGGATGTTTGCATTTCGCTCGGTGCTCGACCTGGAGCGGGCGATGCATCGCTTTGCCGAGGGCGACAAATCGGCGCGCGCGCCCGTCAGCGGCCCGCGTGAGCTGCGCGACATCGCCGCTCGCTTCAACGAGATGGCCACGGCGCTCGAGCGGCAGCACGATAACCAGCTGGCTTTCATCGGTGGGGTGGTGCACGACCTCCGAAACCCGCTCTCCGTGCTCAAGATGTCGAGCGAGCTGCTCGGATCTGCGGAACCGTCGCCACCCGACCGCCCAAGTCGAGCGCTGGGTATGGTAAAGCGTCAGATCGATCGGCTCGAACGCATGTTGGAGGACCTGCTGGACGCGGTTCGCGTTGAAGCTGGCCACTTGGAGCTGCGCATGGCTCGGCGAGATCTGCGTGACATCTCGCGTGACGTCGTCGAAGCTTTCCGGGAGAGCTCGCCAAACCACCAGATCAAGTTGGCCATGCCACCACAGCCGATCGAGCTGTCGTGTGACCCGCTGCGCATCGAGCAGGTCATCACCAACCTGGTGAGCAACGCGATCAAGTACTCGCCGCGGGGCGGCGTCGTGGAGGTGGCCCTTGGCCCACCGGGGGCGGAGGCGGTGGTGGACGTCGCCGACTACGGGGTAGGGATTCCTGCCGAGGATCAAGCCCGTATCTTCGAGCCCTTTCGCCGCACGGGGTCTTCGCGCGAGACGGTGCCGGGCACGGGCCTCGGTCTGTTCGTCGCGCGGCGCATCGTCGAAGCGCACGGCGGTCGCATCGAAGTACAGAGCCAACCGGGAACGGGCACGAGGTTTCGCGTGCGCCTGCCGCGTTCGGCCGTCCCCGAAGCCGCCTGAAGGAGCGGCTGCTTTGTGCTCGTCGGGAGCGTCGGAGCAGACGCTGCTAACGCAGATTGTAGCCGAACTCGGCTGGGAACTGCGAGCTCGGCTGCCCGGGCACCTCGTTTGGGGCCTGCACCGCCGTGTAGGTTGCGATATTTACTATCTCGTTGACGGATGCGCCGACGGGGATCACGCCGACGGCGCCCCCGATGCCGAGCACGAGCGGCCCGAGCGCCTCCGCGTCGGTCAGCTTCACGAGCAGCTTGTACGCGATGTTGCCCGAGGTGAGGTCGGGGAAGACCAGCACGTTGGCAGAGGTGGAGAGCAGGCAGAAGGGAAAGTTCGTCTCCACCTTGTTGCGGTCGAGCGCGGTGTCCGCTTGCATCTCGCCATCCACGTCGAGCTCGGGCCAGCGCTGCCGTACGATCTGGATGGCCTCGCGCACCACGCGCACGCGCTCGTCCTTGTAGTGCTCGCCGAAATCGGAGTAGCT
This sequence comes from Deltaproteobacteria bacterium, assembly GCA_043747815.1. GTDB lineage: Bacteria > Myxococcota_A > Polyangia > Polyangiales > Polyangiaceae > SZUA-265. The sequence goes on along the minus strand of JAYTOL010000189.1, from coordinate 9,859 downwards.
GAGCAAGGCCACGTGCGGCTTCTCGCCAAACGTCTCGGCGACGCGCGCGGTGTTGATGGCAATCTCCGCCAGGTCTTCCGCGTTGGGCTCCAGGTTGACCGTGCAATCACCGAGGAAGATCTTGCGGTCTTTGAACAGCATGGCGTACGCGCCCGAGACGAGGCGGCTGCCCTCTTTCAGACCTAGCGCCTGCAGGGCGGGCCCGATCGTGAGCTTATAGGGCCGGTTGAGGCCGCCCACCATGCCGTCCGCCAGGCCCTCGCGCACCATCATGGCCGCGTACCAGGCGTGCTGGCGCATGGCGTTGCGCGCGGCGGCGAGCGTCATGCCCTTCCGGGCGCGCAGCTGGAAGAGCGCTTGCGCCAGGTCTTGCGCGTGGACGCCGTTGATCACCGGCTGGAGCTCCATGCCGTCCAGCTTGATGTGACTCTTGTCGGCGCTGGAGCGGATCCGCTCCGGGTCCCCGAGCAGCACGGGGATGCAGACGCCTTCGTCCACCAAAATCTGCGCGGCGCGCTGGATGTGGGCGTTGGAGCCGTCGGTGAACACCAACCTGCGTTTGGGCTGAGTGGTGCGCGCGCGTTCAATCAGGGGCTGCATGATGCCGCGGGCCCGCTCGACGAGCAGGTGCAGGCTCTCGCGATAAGCCTCCAGGTCGGCAATCGGCGAGCGTGCCACGCCGGAGGCCTGGGCGGCCTGGGCGACCGCGGGCGCCACGCGGGTGAGCACGCGCGGATCGAAGGGCTTGGGGATGATGTAGTCGTCACCGAAGGTCAGCTTGGACAGCCCATAGGCCATCAGGACCTTGTCCGGCACGTCGGAGCGGGCGAGCTCTGCCAGGGCATGCGTTGCCGCCACTAACATCTCTTCCGTGATGCGACTGGCTCGGCAATCGAGCGCTCCGCGAAAGACGAAAGGAAAGCCGAGCACGTTGTTTACCTGGTTGGGGTAGTCGGAGCGCCCGGTGGCCAGGATCGCGTCGGGTCGGGCAGCGCGCGCGACCTCGTACGGGATCTCTGGGTCCGGATTGGCCATGGCGAAGATGATGGGCCGCGCTGCCATGCCGCGGATCATGTCAGCGCTGACCACCCCGCCGACGGAGAGCCCCACGAAAGCGTCCGCCCCGTGCAGCGCCGCCTTCAGGCTCTCGAAGCGGAGAGGGGTGGCGAGCGCGCGTTGGGCAGGGAACAGGTCTGTACGGCTCTCGTGGACCAAGCCGCGCAGATCGAACATCACTATGTTGCTGCGTGAAACACCCAGCTTGATATAGTGCTCGGCGCACGAGATCGCGGCGGCGCCTGCGCCCGAAAAGACCACTTTCAGCTCTTCGAGCCGCCGCCCGGTGAGCTCCGCCGCGTTCAAGAGCGCGGCCGCAGAGATGATGGCGGTGCCGTGCTGGTCATCGTGAAAGACCGGGATCGACAGCAGCTCTTGCAGCCGGCGCTCGACCTCGAAGCACTCGGGAGCTTTGATGTCCTCCAGGTTGATACCGCCGAAGGTGGGGGCGATGGCTTTGACGGCGCTCACGATCTCGTCGACGCTCGACGCGTCGAGCTCGATGTCGAATACATCGATGTCGGCGAACTTCTTGAACAGGTTCGCCTTGCCTTCCATCACGGGCTTGCCCGCCAGGGGCCCGATATTGCCGAGCCCCAGCACCGCCGTGCCGTTGGTGATCACGGCCACCAGGTTGCCCTTGGCCGTGTAGAGGTAAGCGGCCTCCGGGTCTCGCGCGATGGCTCGACACACCTCCGCCACGCCGGGCGTATAGGCCAGCGAGAGATCGCGCTGCGTCATGAGCGGCTTGGTGGCGACGACTTCAATTTTTCCGGGGCGAATGCCCGCGTGGTACGTCAGTGGATCCAGGCGCTCAGTCATGCTTCACCCTCGCTGCTCGTGGCGGGTACCGTCTTACATTGCCCGGCTGGCAAATGCCCAGCGTCCGGCGCGTTTAGCCCGCCGCGACCGCCAGGCGCGTAGGGCGCTGCAGCGCGTCGTGACGTTCAGGAGGCGGATTTGCGCGCTCGTGGTGCAGCCACGTTCACGGCGGGGCGCACCCCACTCTTGGAGCGCGAATCGGGCGGGGTTGCGCTCGCGGGACTGGCCCGTCCTCGGGGGGGTATGGCGCCTTTTTGAGCCTCGGCCCTCGGCAGCGGCGGGCTGGAAGGCGAGACGCGGTTCAGGATCTCATCCACCTGCGCCGCGAGGTTGGTGGTGGACGAGCGACGCCTCGAGAGACGCGTGCGGTCTTCTCGGGCCGGGGCCGTGTACCTGGGAATGCTGAGCACGCCGGTCGCCGTATGACGACCCAACACACGGGCGACGTCACCTACCAGCTCATCGTACAGGCGCAGCCGAGCCGCGCCGTTGCCGCTGAACGTGGCGGCGGCTCTGGCGTAGCCGAGGCCAGCGGAAGACAACCAGCGGGCCACCTGGGGGCGGCCGGGCACGTGCACTTCCAGGACGAACCCATCTGGAGAAGAGCGCAAGGAAAACTCGAGCTCCACGTCGATGAAGGGTTGCTCGAACGGCGCGCGCAGGTGCTGCAGCGTGGCCACGGTATGTCCGGGCACCACCAGCCCCGGGCTCGAAGATAACACGCGCGACGCGAGCGCCGCGCTCGCCCGGGACGTCACGAAGCCGCTGCCCCCGCAGAGCACGCGATCCACGGCGAGCAAGAGCTCGATGCCCGCCTCGACGTCGATGCTGGCGTCACGCTCTAGCGGCCCCAGCACGTCCCGGCCGAGCACATGCAGCAAGTAAGGGGGCAACCCAGCGCGCAAGCGACCCAGGGCGGTGCCGGATGCCTCCTGCTGAACCGTCTCGATGACGGCCCTCAGGAACCGACTCTTCACGCGCCCCATATCTCACTTCACGGCGCCCATGTCGGCGAACATAAGCAGCTACGTTCACCCCGCCCCAATCGGAACGCCCAAGGGTCTACGCGCCGCCGCACCGATCTATTCGCGGCTGACGCGCTCGGGCAAGGTCGCCATGACGCGGCTCACCAGCCTCAGCCCGGTGTCGCCGTCGAGCGTCAATATCGATTCGGGATGGAACTGAACGGCCGATATGGGCAGCGTCCGGTGCTCCAGCCCCATGATGAGGCCGTCATCGCTGACGGCCGTGACTTGTAGCTCAGCAGGCAAATCCGCCCGTTCGATAAACAACGAATGGTATCGCCCTGCCACGAACTGCAGCGGCATCCCTTCGAATAGACGGCCGCCGAGCACGGAGATACGCGAGGGTTTGCCATGCACCGGATAGGGAAGGACACTCAGCGTTCCACCGAAGTATTCGCCTATGCCCTGCAGCCCCAGGCAGACGCCGAAGATGGGTAGCTTTCGTTCGATGGCGCGCCCGATGGTCTCGCTCAGGGCAAAGTCGCTGGGGCTGCCCGGCCCTGGAGACAAAACGACCAGATCGGGGTCCTCCTCCACCAAGCGGCTGAGCGCCAAATCACGGCGCAAGGTGACGACGGTGGCGCCGGTCTGGCGAAAATAGTTTGCCAACGTATGGACGAAAGAGTCCTCGTGATCGACGAGCAGCACGCGCTTGTTCAGACCCACTGTGCCGGGGCCCTGGTAACGGGCCGTGCTCGTCAAGCGGCCTTTGACGGCGTCGAGAAATGCCGACGCCTTGACCCGCGTTTCCCGTTCTTCGAGCTCGGGGTCCGAGTCGTAGAGCAACGTGGCTCCGGCCCGCACCTCGGCGACGCCTTGCTTGAGCCGCACTGTGCGCAGCGTGAGCCCCGTGTTCAAGTTACCGTCAAAGCCTATCCTGCCGATGGCTCCGCCGTACCAGGCGCGCGGTGACTTCTCTTCATCCTCGATGCGTTGAATCGCAGCCAGCTTGGGCGCGCCCGTGACCGTGACCGCCCAGGTGTGCGTGAGAAAAGCATCGAGCGCGTCGAAGCCCGCACGCAGGATGCCCTCGACGTGGTCGACGGTGTGGATCAGGCGCGAGTAGAGCTCGATCTGCCGGCGCCCGATCACCTTTACGGAGCCGGGCTCGCAGATTCGCGATTTATCATTGCGGTCCACGTCGGTGCACATGCTGAGCTCTGACTCGTCCTTTTCGGAGTTGAGCAGCTCGCGGATCCGCTCGGCGTCTTCAATCGGGTCCTGGCCGCGCGCGATGGTGCCCGAGATGGGACACGTCTCGACGCGCTTGCCCTCGACCCGCACATACATCTCCGGCGACGCGCCGATCAGGTGCTCGGCTTGGCCGAGATTGAGCAAGAGCGCGTACGGCGCGGGGTTGTGCTCCAGCAGCCAGCGGAAAATCTGTGAGGGCTTGCGCTGGCACGGCTCACGAAAGGTCTGCCCGAGCACCAGCTCGAAGAGGTCGCCCCGCTTAAACAGCTCCTTGGCTCGGCGCACCGACTCGGCGTATTCGCCGGGCGCGTGATCAGAGCCGTACGGCTCGCGGACGGCCTCGGGAGTGTTGGCCTCTGGGTACGCTCGAGCCGACACCGAGCCCGTGCGCTGCCCCTTCCACTCGAAGTCGTAACGATAGCGGAAGGCCGTCTCCTTCTGACGGTCGACCACCAACAACTGTTCCGGCAGGTACAGCAGCATGTCGCGCTGATCACCCGGCCGCTTATTTTTGAGGCGGATGGGCTCGAACTGAAAGGTCAGGTCATAGCCAAAGGCGCCATACAGGCCGAGCTGGTCGTCTTCGCTGGAGGAGAACAGCGAGACGAGCGAGCGGATCGCGGTGAAGATCGAGGGTTGCCGGCTGCGCTCTTCTTCCGCAAAGCGCCGGTCCGGTTTCTTGATCGTGAGCTCGAGCCCGGTGGCGTTCACTTTGAGGTCCAGGACCTCGGGCAAGCGTCCGAGGCTCTGCTCGATGGGAGCGAGCAGGATTTTTCCCCGATCGTTCAGCGCGTTGACGCGCACGCGCCGCTCCAGGGACACCACCTCCAACAACGGATCAGATAGACCGAGGTCCCAGCGCGTGTAGCGCCCGGGGTAGTCGTAATTCGAGGACAAGAGCACGCCGCGGCGCGTGTCCAGCGCGTCGATCAGCTCTTCAATGGCCGCTTGGGCGAGGATCGCCTCCTTGTGTCGCGTGACGGCGATACCACCAGCGGTTACGTAGGAGGTTGAGCTCACGTTGCTGGGTTGCCCCTCGACCGATGTCATCCGATACGAATTAGCCTCGCCGCGTCCACTTTGCTAGCCACCTGTGTGGCGCGATGGCCTCTGGACGCCGGCACCGGCGTCCGCCTGCGGCCGGTGGCCCACCGGTCAGGGTGGAGTCGGGGGTTTGATTTCGAAAGGCGGCAGCGCGAAGATAGCCAGCGAGTGCCCGGTAAGCAGAGGGATCAACACGCGTTTCCGCCGAGTGTCATACCCCAGATCGGCCGGCGACTCGAGGCCGGTGATCACTGGCTCGAAGGGGCCGTCGCGATAGCCGCGGTACACCGCCCCCGCCCCCGCGCTCGAGATCAGGAACGTGCCGTCGGGCATCCCGGTCAAGCCGCGCGGTGCACCTCCGGGTAACGCCAGGCGCCCCTTGTCCGCCGCGGGCTCACCGCTTTCGGTCGGAATCAACAGCAGCAGATCATCGGTGCCCGTGCACGCGATCCAAAGGCCCGTCTCGTTGGTCAGGATCGCAAACGGTCCGCCGAGATCGGGTCGCTTGGCGACGGTGCTCACCTGACCCGTGGGCGAGATCCGATACACCGCGTCCGCGCCGGTGTCGGGCAGCGCGGCCACGCTCGGATCGCTACCCACGTCGGTCGCGTACAGCGAACCATCGACGGCCACGGCGAGATCACTGAGATACACCGCTCCGGGGATGTCGATCGTGCCTTGCGCTTCGCCCGAGTCGGCCTTGAACTTGCGGATCGTGCTGACGTCCGCCACGAACAAGGTGTCGTCGGACACGGCCAGCCCACGCGGTGCGTCGAGCACGACTCCGGGCTGCGCCGCGTCGATGAAATTGAGGATAGTGAGCTCTCCCTCGGGGTGGAGCCGCGAGATGAAGCCCTTCCCCTTGGGCCCTTCTCCGTTCAGATTGCTCACCCAGTACACGTCGTGGGCGGGGTCGTAGATGATGGCGGAGGGCGCAGAGAAGCCGACGCGATCGAAGAGCGGAACGCGATCACCGAGCTGCAACGAGCCCTGGCCTCCTCGCGAGGAGAACGAGACGCGAGCCAGAGGCGCCGAGGCTGGCGCTGCCTCGGGCGTGATGGGTGGTGCTGGAGAGGTGCTGCCGCACGCCGCTACGCCGCCGATCAGCCCAAAGCACGCGAGTCGCCGGAGCGGTGCGCCGAGCGAGAGGCGGCCGCAGCAACCCGCGGCGAATGGCTCCAATCTGGCTCCGGACACTGTTCTTCTATCTGGTCCAGACGTTAGGCTTCGGGACACTGGGGGATTGCTTGGTACACTCGGTGTTTGATGAGCCTAACGAAGAGTCGGCGCTGCCTGCGGCGCGGCGAGCCTAACGGAGAGCCCGGGTTGTGGCAATCACTGGCGCACACGGCGGCGCAGAGCGCCCAGGGCTGATGTCTTCGGATCGACGGCCGCTGTTCGAGATCTGGCCGCAGCTCGAGCCCGAGCTCGGCTTTCAGCCGCTCGGAGACTTTCCCACGCCCATAGAGCCGCTCGCGCGGCTCGTCCCCGAGCTCGGGAGCGCGGCGGGTGAGAGCTATGTCAAACGGGATGATCAGAGCTCGCCCGTTTATGGAGGCAACAAAGTTCGCACTTTAGAGCCGCTGCTGGGTCATGCGCGGCGCCAGGGCCGACGGTCCGTGCTCGCGACCGGAGCGTATGGGTCCAACCACGCGGTGGCCACGGTGTTGCACGCTGAGCGTGCAGGTTTTCGCTCCGGAGTGATGCTGTTTCCGCAACCATTTTCCGAGACCGCGATGGCGAATCTGCGCGTCTCGATCACGCACGCTGACTCCGTGACGGACGTGTTGCACTGGTCGACGCTTCCCCTCGCCATTTGGCGGGCGCGTCGCCAAGCGTCGCCGGGCAGGGACGCTCTGATCATGCCGCCCGGAGGGGCCATACCGCGAGGCTGCTTGGGCTTCATGTCCGCGGGGCTCGAGCTCGGGATGCAGATCGAGCGCGGCCTCTTACCGCCCCCCGCGGAGATCATCTTGGCGCTCGGGTCGACGTGTAGCACCGCCGGCCTGCTCGTGGGCTTGCGGCTCGCAGTGCGGCTGGGGCTCGGTTTCAAGGGCGGCGCTGCCGGCTCCGCGCCGCCGTTGCTCGTGGCGGTGCGGGTGACGCCATGGCCCGTGACCAGCGCGTTTCGGATTCTCAACCTGGCTCGAAGGCTGTCGACGTGGCTGCTCGAGCTGAGCCGCGATCCGCTCTTCGACATCGAGCGTGCCGAGCTCGGCAGGGGTCTGGAGGTGGACGGGGCGCACCTCGGCGCAGGTTATGGCCGGCCCAGCGCGGCTGGCCTCGCCGCCATCGAACGGCTCCGGCCCTTCTCCGCCGCGCTCGACACGACGTATTCGGCGAAATCCGCGGCCGCGTTGCTCCACCGAATCAGTCTGGCAAAGCCCTGCACGCGCTTGTTCTGGTCGACCAAATCGCTTGTGCCTTTGCCCGTCGTGCCGCTCGCCAACCTCCGGCAAGCGCCGCCCCGGATGCGACGTTGGCTGGAGCGCGGAGCGCTGGCGGTTCCGGAGCACTACTAGGAGAAAGCGAAGCTCGCGCCGGGTTTCGAGCCCTGCACGGCTAGCTCGCGGGGACTTCGGATTTTTCGCCGCTCGGCGCCGGCTCGGCGGCGTCATTGGCGACGGGGGGCGGCGGCCGCACGCGGACTGCGCGAATACGGCGCGGGGAGACGTCGAGCATCTCCAGCGTCGTGCCGTTGGGAAGCGCAAGGATATCTCCCGCGTTGGGCACCTTGCCGGCGAGCGCCAGCGACAGGCCGGCGACCGTCGTGTAGTCCCCATCCTCGGGCAACTCGACGCCCAGGGTGCGGTTGACCTGGCGTATCGGGGTCGTGCCGCTGACGATCGCAGAGCCGCCCTCTTCTGGCTGGATCAGCTGCGGCACCTGGCGCGTGTGCTCGCTGAAAATGTCGCCGACCAGCTCTTCCACCAGGTCCTCGAGCGTGATGATGCCCGCCACGCCGCCCTGTTCATCGACCACGGTGGCAAAGGGCTGGCGCCGCTGACGCATCTCTTTCAGGAGGTCGACCGCCCGCTTGACGTCGGGCACGAAGAACGGCGGCCGCATGATGTCGGCGATCACGATCGACTTCTGTTCCAGCGCCGGCGAGAGCAGATCGCGCATGCTCACGTAACCGACCACGTTGTCGATGCGGTCCTCGTAGACCGGGATGCGACGGTGGGCGTGCTCGCGCGCGATGCGTCGCACGTCGTCCGGCGTGGCGCTCTTTGCTATCATCACCACCTGTTGTCGAGGCACCATCACCTCGCCGACGCGCAGCTCGGGCAGCTCCAGCGCCCTAGCTGCGATCTCCCCGGCTTCGGGGTGGATGGTCCCGGCCTTGGTCGCCTCTTCGACGAGCTGCTGCAGCTCCTCCGGAGAGTGTCGCGTCTCGGTGAAAGTGGTCGTGTCTCCGAAAGGCTGGAGCAGCAGGTTCGCGCTCCCGCCCAGCAGCCACACGATGGGTCGCGCCAACCACGCGAGCGCGAGCAGTGGCCTGCCAACCAGGCAGGCATAGCGCTCGGCGGACCGCAGCGCGAGCGACTTGGGCACGAGCTCGCCCAGCACGATCGACAGATACGAGACACCGGCGACCACGATCCCGAGCGCGACCTGCTCGGCATGGGTCGACAGCCAATCGACACGCGCGAGCAGCGGGCTGAGGCGCGCCGCGATGGCAGCCCCACCGAACGTCGCGGCCGCTGTCCCGACCACGGTGATGCCGACCTGAACCGTGGCCAGAAAACGCTCGGGCTGTTCGCGCAGGCTGAGCACTGCGCGGGCGCCGGCCCGCCCCTCTTGCACCAGCTCCGAGAGGCGCGTCTTGCGCAGGGAAACGACCGCTATCTCCGCACCGGCAAACACGCCCCCCGCCAGGGTCAGCAGGATGATGATGATGAGCTCGTCCAAGCTGAGGGGTTTAGGCGCTCGCGAACGCGGCGGCTAGACAGTCTTGAGCAGTTTTTAAAGGGCCTGCCCACCCCGCGTCATGCTCGGCGGCAGCCGCCTGCGCGTGCCGCCGCCCGCTCCCAAGCGTCGCGCGCGGCGCGCGCCACGGGAGGGGCACACGCCGTGCCGTCAGTTACGGCACACCAGGCACACCTCCGTGCAGCATCGCGGGGCGATATGCACGAGAGGGTATCCGAGGTAAATGTCTACGGCCAGACCGTGACGGTGCTCGTGCTGGTCATCTATGCCCTGTGGTACGTGGCGGCGGGCAGTGACGTGGTAAGGCACGTCGTGGTGCGCGACTTTCCGGGACACGAGAAGGACGACGTTTTCGTCTCGACCGACCCCATCCTGACGCCTCGTCACATCATCGAGTCGATCTCCAAAGCTGGTCGCTGGAAGTCAGCTCTCACGAAGCGAAAGGCAAGCTCGGCTTCGAGGACCCGCAGAACCGCACCGAGCGCGCCCTCCAGCGCACCCGCCCCCCTCACCCTGATCAGCTACAGCCTGACCGTGCTTTGGTACCACCAATACGGCCAGAAAACTCGTGCTGCCAAGCTACCCACCCTGCCTTGGTACACACACAAGGCAAGCACGACCTTCAGCGATATGCTCGCCACGCTGCGCCGCGCGTGCTGGAGCGAGCGACCTTTTGATCCAGCGTCATCGACCCGTGACTTGCGAAAACGTTTGCGTCCCTTGGTCGACTACGTTGCCAGCGCTGCATGACGCTACCTCCTCCTGAGCCCGCGCAGCGGGCGATTTGG
>JAYTOL010000188.1:0-7364 GCA_043747815.1 Deltaproteobacteria bacterium | reverse complement strand
AGGCAGGCTCAAGCTTCGCACATTCCTCGGCGAGGCGGCGACGCTCAAGGCGTTCGAGCTTCTCTTCAACCGCTATCTCGATTGCCTGACTGCGATTGGCAAAGCGAGCCTCTTCGACCAGCCGATCCAGCCGCTCGAGCGTGGAACTATCGAGTGTTACAGCGACTTTGGCTTTCGGCATAGTAGTATGATAATACGTCATACCTTTGCTCGCAAGGCGTTCTGTGCCCTCCTCGCGTATCGATGAAATATTTGCGCTCTCCGGTAGGACGATCATAGGAAAATGGCATCCCTAATGGCTCTCGACAGACATCAACGGTTCGGCTCCGGGAGGCCTGCCAAGTCGCTCGCCCGCTTCAGTCACGAGTTGGGCGGGCACTTGGCTTGGTGAGTCATGATGGTAGTAGAAGCGGTTCCCGTTTCCAGGCCATCTCGACCAACGTCAGCGCGCTCGTGTACTCGGCCGCGGTGGCACCGGGGCTGCGTCGTCGAGGGTCGGTGCCCCAAACTTCAAGATGGTCTCCGAGAGCTTTGGCAGCTTGTCGAGCTCGGCCTTGGGCAACGTTTTCAGAATCTTGCCGGCGTTGTGGCAGGACGACGAGGCCCCGCTCGGCTGGGTTCTACCCGGCCTCTACCCGGCCTCCCATTGGAGTGCGGAGGCGACTCATTCTTCTCGCCTGCGGCCCCCGAAGCCATCGGGCTCTCCCACAGGTCGCGATCCGAGTTCACTCGGGAGTGCGGGCGACTCTCTTCCTGGTCCGGCAGCCCTTGTAGGAAGATGACGTCCGCCTCGTGGTTCACGTACGCTTCGAGTGGGCTCCTGATCAGGTACGGGGTGGTCAGCGCGAGCGCCAGATCCGCGCCCGGAAGGGCAGGGAGCCTTGCCAATTCGCCCTGATGTATGTAGACGCCGGGCCTCGTTCGGCAGAGCGGTTCGACGAGCTCGACGTACTCCGGATCCGAGCCCATAGCCTTCGAGACGGCGGCGACGCAGCTCCCCAGCGATTCGTCGTGCAGCCCGACACCCAAGTCGAGCAGCGTCCAGTTTGTGAAATGCGAACCGGTGATCGGGCTCATCGGCGGCCCGAGCGGCATGTATTCCTCTTCGAGCTCCGCGATCTGTCGGCCGAGCTTGGCGAGCTCCGGCAACTCGCAGAGGAGCTCCGCCGATGGCGCGACCGTGTTCATCACGTACGTGTAAGCCGCGTGCAGCGGGTGAAAGTCTTCCAGTCCCTCGGCGTTCCTTGCCTGGTGCCCGCCCCGGCCACGCCCGTGCAGGTGACCGTGGCCTTGCCGGCGTCGTTTGGGAGCCGCGCGGCGGTCAGCCATCTGCGCGTCGCGCTTCGCCTCGAAGGCTCGTTCAATGCGCTGTCCAGCGTACGGAGCTTGCGGCTCTCGCACGGGTTCGGAATCGGTTGTCGAGCTCCAGGCTCGCGCGCCGCTCGCTCAGCCGCCTCCGCGCAGTTGCAGACATCGCAGACATCGCTGACGTCGCTGACGTCGCTGCGAGTGCGACATCGCTGACGTCGCTGCGAGTGACGACGCGCTCACCGCTCACCGCTCACGCTGACGTCGCAAAGTCGCGGACGATGCACCGCTATCGACTCCAACTGAGACAAGTATCTGAGGACGGAATGAACGAGGACGGGTGTGGGTCGAAGGGTGGGCTGCCGCATTCGAATGGCAGGGGATATGCCACCCGGGGGGAGGGTCCGAGCGGCCGGAACAAATGCTGTGGCCCGGTCAGCATAAAACGCGCCCCCGCAGCGATTTAACTGGACATGCGAGCAGTATAGAGACAAGGTCTAGTCATGCACTGTCTCGGGGAGGAGGTGGAGCGGCTCGATGCAGAGTTGGCAGGGCTCGCGCGCGCGGAAACGGCGTTGCGGTTGCGGCTCGGGCAGGTTCTGGAGGTGCTGAGCCGGGGTGGGTGCTTCGAGCTCGGGTTTTCTTCCATGGGTGCATACGCGGTTGAGCGCTGCGACCGGAGCGCGCGGTGGGCAGATGCCGCGTGCTGTCTTGCACGGCGGGTCGAGAAGCTGCCCGAGCTGCGGCGTGCCATGGCGTTCGGGAGGATTTCGTGGAGCATGGGGGAGATCTTGGCGCGCGTTGCGCAGCCGGAGGACGAGGTGCGCTGGATACAATTAGCGGAAAGCCGAACGGTGCGGCAGATGCGTGGGCTCTTGGCGGAGGGGATGTCAGCTGCACCCAATGCGGTGGCGGGTGAGGGTGGCGGCGCGGATGACGACGGCGAGGCGTGCATTCTCACCTGCGCCGTGGATCAGGAGGACGCCTGGCTCTTCGAAGCGACGCGGGCGTTGCTCGGTCAGCTCGGGACGCATGGCGGTGAAGCGCAGAGTGGAATGCAGAGCGATGCCGAGTGCGAGGCCCTGCTCGCCGAGGCGCAAGGGACATTGCTCGCGGCGCTGCCGCGGGGGGCGCTCGACCCCGAGCGATGGGAAGGGTGGGACACTGCCCAGCGGTGTTGGTCGCGGGAGCTCGGTCGGTGGCGGGCCGAGGCGGAGTCTCGCTGCGAAGAGCGCATTCGAGACAGCGTGCTGCGAGGTAGCGTGTTTGGGGAGGTGTTGCGACAACGAGCGTTTGGCGACGACGCGTTTGGCGACGACGTTATCGGGGGCGAAGCATTGGGGCGCGGAGTATTTGGGGACAGCGTGCTGCGCGGGGCGATACGGGGCAGGGCGTCGGAGCCTGTCCGTGGCGCGGTAGGTGCCGCGGTGGCGTCTGGCTCGGCTTCGCTGGAGCGCGCGAGCTGTGATGAGCTGGATGGCGCGGTACGCGGGCTGTCGCGGGCGCTTGCGCGGCATGAGCTCGAGCTGTCTCGGCTCGTATTGCGGTTTCATCGGGCCGACGGTTGGCGCCGGCTGGGGTACGCGACCGAAACGCAGTATGCTCGCGAACGGCTGGGCATCTCGCATTCGGCGCTGCTCGGGCGGCGGTCGCTGGCTCTGCGTCTGGAAAAGCTGCCACTCGTGGCCCAGGCGCTGGGGGCTGGGCAGATCGGGGTGGAGGCCGCGTTGCAGGTGGCGCGCGTGGCGACGCCGAGCACACAGGCCGCGTGGGTCGAGCGGGCGCGGCAGCGGACCGTCAAGCACCTGCGAGAAGAGGTGGGCGCGGCTTTGGTTGCGGTGCGTTGGTCTGGCGAGGGCGACTGCCCACCGCCGGCAGAGGAGGAAATGGCGGCTTTTCACGAGTTGGAACGGGCGGTGGTCAGTGGTCGAGCCTGTCAGCAGCAGCTCGCTGTTCCCGACGGCGTGGATACGGCCATGGTGGGTTCGGCCATCGTTGATGCCGCGATTGTCGGTGGGGGCGTTGCGGGCGGCGCCGATGCGGGTTGCGCGGGCATCATCGGTCTGGAGGAGCCCTCCTCGGATCAGCGCCGCGCCTGGCTGGTGATGCTCGGCAGCTTGAACCGGTGGCTCGAGAGTGGGCTCCAGATGTCTGCGGAGCGCAGGGGGGCAGTCGGGGCGAGCGCGGGGCGGGTGACGCTCCGCTTGCGGATGTCGCGGTCCACCTATGCGTGGTGGCGCGGGCTCGAGGCGCAGGCACGGCGCTGGCTACCCTGCGGCATGAGCTGGGTGCGGTTCCTGTGCCTGTCGCTGTGGCAGGCTTGGCGGCACTTGCTCAGCAGGGGTGGGAAGGAAGGCGTCGCGTACGGTGAGGTTTACATTCGCGATCGCTACCGCTGTACGAGCCCGGTGTGCAGTCGGCGGGATGTCACCCCACACCACCTTCGGTTTCGCTCGGCGGGTGGGAGCGATGATCCTTACAACATAACGTCCGTGTGCACCTGGTGCCATCTATGCGGCGTGCACGGCGGCCGCATTCGGGCAGAGGGGACGGCGCAACGCATCCGTTGGGAGCTGGGTCCTGCTGGCGCTCCCTGTGTCGTGGTGGAGGGGCGGGAGCGTATGGCGGCGTAGCTGTGAGCAGTGGGAAGGCCGGCTATTCGTGTCAGCCACGGTCATTGCGTGGGCATCGCGCCAGCGTTGGGTCAGTGGCGCGGCGGTGCGAACGGGCGTCAGCCCTCGACGGGATGGGGCGGTGCTCGAGACGGCGGGGTCTGGCGGGCTCGCAGCGGGAGGCTCTAGACTGAGACCATGGCGCACGGAATCACCGGAAAGCTGCATAAGCTGTTCGAGACCCAGCAGGTGAGCGATCGCTTTAATAAGCGCGAGTTTGTCCTGCAGCTCGGCGGTAGGTACCCGCAGCTGGTGATGTTTCAGCTGACGGGCAAGCGCTGCGGGGACCTCGATGGGTTTAGCGTGGGCGAGGACGTGCGGGTCGAGTTCTCGCTTCGCGGGCGAGAGTGGACGAGCCGGCAAGGCGAGGTCCGGTACTTCAACAGCCTGGAGGTGTCGAAGCTCGAGCGCGTCGGGGGTGCGGCAGCGGGTGGCGCGCCACAAGGTGGCGGCGCGGGGGAAGGCGGCGCGGGGGAAGGCGGCGCGGGGGACGGCGGCGCGGCGCTGTATGAGGCGCCGGACGATTCGGAGGTTCCATTTTGAGCTCCGGTGCTGACGTGCGCGACATTTCAGGCGAAACCTTGGGTGTCGGCGCTTGGCGGCGGCCACCCGGGCGCCAGTAGCCTTTCGCTCGCCTGGCGCGGGGATGCTCGGTATAAACCGCAGCCATGACGATGAACGTGAGCGCGAGCGGGCTTTCGCACGAGGACACTCAGGTTGGGACGGGGTCGAGCCCACAAACGGGGCAGACCTGCGTAATGCACTATACCGGCTGGCTGTGGGTCAATGGGCAAAAGGGCTCGAAGTTTGACAGCTCGGTCGATCGAGGGCGGCCATTCTCATTTGTGATCGGGCAGGGGCAAGTGATCAAGGGCTGGGATGAGGGTGTGGCCAGCATGAAGGTGGGCGGTAAGCGGACGTTGCTGATCCCACCGGAGCTGGGTTATGGCGCTCGCGGGGCGGGCGGCGTGATCCCGGCGAACGCAACGCTGCTGTTCGAGGTGGAGCTGCTCGAGACGCGCTAGCCGCGCGCAAAGCTAGCGCGCCGGCGGCCCGAACGCGGTAAATTGCTTTGATCCAGATTTTTGGCACCAGGAAATGCGCCGACACGCGCAAGGCTGAGCGCTACTTTTCCGAACGGAAGGTGCGGGTGCAGGTGATTGACCTCGCGAAGAAGGGCATGTCTCCTGGCGAGCTGCGCAGCGTTGCAGCGCGCGTCGGTGGGTTTGAGGCGTTGATTGACCGTGGGAGCAAGCGTTATCTCGAGGCTGGCCTGGCGCACGCAGCGCCCACGGGCGCGCGCATCGAGGAGAAGCTGAGCGAAGATCCGTTGTTGATGAAGACGCCCGTCGTTCGTAACGGTCAAGACGCGACCTTAGGCTACGCGCCTGAGCGCTGGCAGGAGTGGCTGGCGCAGGGCCGCTAGGGTTCGCACGGGTCTCGACCCCGGCGCATGGCTTTGCAGGCGGCGTCCCAGACGTCGTGCTCGGGCTGGAGGCGTTTAACGGCTCGTTTCACCCAGTGTGAGGTCCGAGCGCGCTGGCGTTCGAACCAGCGGAGCGCCACCGCGTCCTTTCGCGTCAAGAGCTGGGGCCCGACACTGCACAGCGCCTGCGTCGTCCAACCCGCGACAGAATACGCGGGATCCGCTCCCACACCCGGAGTGAACGCGCACACGACGAAGAACTGCCCCCCCTCTTCAAGCATGCGCTCGTCGCGCAAGTGCCACCCGTTGCGAAGAGCCCAGGCGCGAAGTTTATCCACGTTTTGATTCGGCTGAAGGATGAGCTGGCCCATGAGTTGCTGGAGGCGGGTGAGCACGTCCGGAGCGGCATGAAACATGCGCAGCATCGAGTCAGCGCTCATGCCGGAGATCACTACGGCGTCGACTGGCGCCTCTAGCCCCGGCTCTGGTCCCGCCCCTACTCGCGAGGTCTGCACCGCCAAGAGGCCGTCGGCCCTGACCGCGACCACACGGTCGGCGACGCCCATTCGCTCGATGTGCGCGCGCGCGTTAGCGAGTGGCGCTTCACGCAGGTCCGCCGCGATGGCTCGTTTGGCCACGCCACGGCAGACGGCCGCAACGGGGAGGAGCGCATGGTCCGTCCCCACATCCGCGAGCAGCATGCAGGGGCGGACGAGGCCTAGCACGCACTCGAGGCGCTGAGAAAGAAGGGGTGCGACTGGGATGCTCACCCGAGCCGCGTTAGGACGTTTCTGTTTTGAAGAACAGCGCCATCGCGTGGCCGGGCCAATCCATTGCTCGAAGAGCGCGCCGCGCCAGGTGTCATGACGCTCGAACTGGGGAAATGTGCGTGCCCTCGTGGCTTCAGCTTCTTCAATAGGGCTTGCTCTCGCCTGTGAACGAGCACGTTTTCGACGACGTCGCGCTCGGGCTCGTCGAGCCGCCGTACAAATACGTCTACGAGCCCGACACCGATCACTTCGAACGCCAGGGGCGCGCGGGGTCACCCTCCGCGCGGTTCGTCTTGCTTTGGTTCGTCTTGCTTTGTTTCGACGGGCGCCGGTGCTG
Organism: Deltaproteobacteria bacterium; assembly: GCA_043747815.1. Lineage (GTDB taxonomy): Bacteria > Myxococcota_A > Polyangia > Polyangiales > Polyangiaceae > SZUA-265. The sequence continues at coordinate 851 of JAYTOL010000188.1, read as the reverse complement.
CGTCGTCGCGGGAATCGGCGAGCTTGGCGCGCTCTTCTGCCTGTTGGGCCAGGGCGTTTTCGATCGCCTGGATCTCTTTCGGGCGCTTGGCGACTTCGCGCACGAGCTGGTCGCGATATCTGAGCACGCTCCAGGCGCCATCGCTGGGCGTGCACCAGCGGTTTTCCTTGATGCTGTTGCTCCCCTGGTAGCTCGCGAGCCAGGCGAGGAGGCTCGCGTGGCCTACCTTCTGTCGGCACAGCTTGCGGTGTGCGGAGATGATCTGCCCCATGATGCGAATGTTCTCGTCAGGGTCGAGCAGGCTCTCCTTCACGGCGCGGCACGCCTCGGAGGGGCGCGTGCGTGGGTTCCTGTCTTGCTTGCAGACGCCGATGTGGCGCGCACGTATTTGTGCGAGGCCATAGTCCTCACCATCGGGTGAAACGGCGCGCGGATGGAACTGGCTCTCGCGATGGATGATCGCTACGCCCGTCAGCGGATCGAACTCGCTCTGCACGGCTTCGGCCTGAAGGGCAGCCGCGTAACGTGTTGCATCTTCTGCCGCGACATCCGGATGACCAAAACGAATGGCGAAGGCGATGGTAGCGATGGATCTGAACACCACCCACGGTAACCCGCTCAACGACCCTTCGCTACATGTGGCATGGCTGAAATCGGGTGAAATTTACCTAATACATGGAAAAGTCCTGTGTCGCTCGCCGCTGCGGATGTATCGGCTAGCTGGGCAATGTGTTCCACCATTTCGGCGCGTTCCAGGATGTTCCACCTATGTTCCACCTATGTTCCACCTATGTTCCACCTATGTTCCACCTATGTTCCACCTATGTTCCACCTATGTTCCACCTATGTTC
>JAYTOL010000187.1:0-253126 GCA_043747815.1 Deltaproteobacteria bacterium | reverse complement strand
TCGTCCAAGGTGCAGGTGCTCGCTCGCGGGCACCTCTCGCACGTGGCGCCGCAGTCCACCCCCGTCTCTTCCTGGTTCCTGATCCCGTCGTCACAGGTGGCCGCGGAGCACACGCTGTCCTCATTGCAAACGCGGCTCTCACAGTCCACGTCGTTCACGCACGCCGCCCCGGTGGCGCAGGGGGCACAGTCGCCTCCGCAGTCGAGGCCGCCCTCGCTCTGATTTTTGACGCCGTCTTCGCAGCTGGCGGCCGCGCAACGCTCGCTCACACAGCGGAGCGAGGCGCAGTCGACATCCTCTGTGCACGAAGCTGACGCAGCGCAGCGCTCGCGACAGTCGCCGCCGCAGTCGATGTCTGCTTCGGTGCCGCTCCGAAGCCCATCTCGACAAGCGGCTGGCTCGAGCGCGAGGCAGCTGGGGCCGGGGCACAGCGCGAGCTCGCAGGCGTTGATGTCCTCGGCGCCGGTGCAACTCCTGACGCAGGCGCCCGCGACGCAGCGCTCGTTGGGGTCACAGGCCTCGTCCGATGTGCAGCAGCCGGCGCCGCTCGTGCAGGCGTCGCCGGAGCCGACCGGGCCCCCGCGGCTCGCCAGGCCCGCGTCCGACGAGCCGCTGACGCCGTATTCCGCCTCGGTCGACACCGGCACGAAATCGTCGGCTAAGAGCGTGCACGCCGCGAGCGCCAAACCATGCGCGCCGATCCATACCCAGCTCGCGGCGCTGCGGAGCCGAGCTCGGAAAACCCGGGAAACTATCCCCCTGGAGCGGCCTGCGGGCACGGCTGTCCCGCCCCCTCTGGAGTTGCACCTCTGAATAGTCTCGATTTGCATGCGTCGGCGGTCCAGTCCCTACGCCCGGCGAGCCGCAGCGGAGCTACTCGTCGCCCGGGCGAGCGAACCGCTAGGTATAGGTCCCGCTTGACCCGCGCCGCAAGCGTGCGCCTCGGCCGCGCGCCGACCGGCTGCGCTGCACGCGTGGCCAGGCCCGTGGCGATACACCGCGGGTCGAGGCAAGCGGGCAGCAGCGGAGGCACCCACCCCCCGGGCGGCCACGTTGTGCGAGCTCGGCGAGGGGCCGGGCTTCGCCTCGCCTCGGATAATTTGCGTCTGTTGACGGTGCGAGCGGTTTCCAGGCCGGCGGCGACTGCGCCGACCGTCAGGGGTGTGCCTCCGAAGCGTGTAGCGAAAATCTCGAGCCTCACGCAGCTCGCGCCCCGAAAACTCGCGCGCCCGCTGCGCCGGCATCACGAGCAAATGTGCTCAGATGCCCCAGTGGCGCGAGCTCGCGTGCGCGAGTCAGCTGCCGCTATCGGGGATGTGCCGCAGCACAACAAAGCCACGAGGCGGTAACTTCACGGTCAAGCGACCTTCACGGGCTTGGAGCTCGGACGTGTTGGAGACACCATCGCCGCCATACCACTTCGCGTCACTCGTGAAGATCTCGCGCCATTGCCCGGAGGGTATGGCTCCCGACTCGAGCTCCTTCCCATCGGGCCAGCCGTGGTCGCTGAGCGTCGCCACGACGAGGTACTGCTCCGGACCTCGCCAACGATAGAAGACCAGGAGCCGGTCAGCGTTGTGCGTCAAGATGATCGAAATGTTCGGCGTAGCAAATGTGTGGTGACGCAGACGCAGGCGCGTCAGCTCTCGGTAGAAGCGAAACAGGTGGCGCCCCTCTCCCGCGCGTTGCCCATGCAAATCCTCACGGTTTTGCATGAAGCCGTCAAACGTGAAGTCCTTGACGGCGCCAATCTCCTCGCCCATCAAGAACATCGGCGTACCTGCGGAGAGCAGGGTCATCCCAGCCACAAACCGGCAACGTGCCTCGGCGATGCGCCGCAGATCTCCCTCGGGCGGGGGGACGTCCGGGCCGGCAGCGATGGCCACCATCAGAGTCCGGCGCGAGTGCCGGGAGTTGCCCGCTTCGTCGTGAGACTCGTGATAAACGATGGTCTTGCGGGCGCTCGCTGCCAGCGTCTGCGCGAATAGATCCATGCCGAGCTCGCCGTTGCCGCCCTGCCCAGCGGTTTGCAGCAAATTGGCCGACTCTGGGCCCCTGCCGGTATCGCCGATCAGATTGTGGTAAAAATTGGAGTACCACCTGGCGTCAAAACCGAGGCCACGCCCGTCGGGGTGCTCCGTGACCAGGACCCAGTCCGAGTGATCTTCGCAAATCAAGAGCGTCGCAGGGCGAATCAAACGCAGCGTGCGGCTGAGCTCGCGCAAGAAGCGCGCTCCGGCGACGTTCGCACCGCCGACCGAATCACCATTGGCGTGCAGCGAGTTGTACGCGTGGATCGAGGTGGTCTGATCGACGCGAAAGCCGTCGACGTGGAAATCCATGACTAGCGCGGCGGCGCTGCCGATGAAGAGCTTCCGCACCATCTCTTCGTGAAAGCGGGGCGCGTACCCGGTGGACAAGTTGTCGAGATAGCCGCCGTCGGGCGACGGGTAATCTGACGCTTGGCCCTCGTACCAGTAGTAGATGTTGCTCTCCTCCTTATCCGAGTCGTAGTGCCACTCTGCTCGCTCGCCGTCGGGGACGTAGTGGTTGTAGACGACGTCGACGATGACGGCGATGCCGCGCTGATGGCAGGCTCGTACGAAATTGCGGAACTGATCCCGACCGCCGGCGCTCGACTGAATCGCGAAGTGATGAGAGTTGCCATAGCCCCACGTCTTGGTGCCGTTCGCTTCGGCGATCGGCAAGAGCTCGACGGCGTTGATGCCGAGCTCTACCAAGTAGTCGAGGAGCGCGATTGCATCGCTGAAATTACCTGGCCGGTCTTCACCGAAGCCGAGCGAGCCCACGTGCAGTTCGTAGATCACCATCTCGTCGACGCGATTGGGCACGGGCACGGAGTGCCGGCACTCGTCGCGCCAGAACTCCGTCGTCGAAACGCAGGCGATCTGCTCGGCGGCTTGCCCCGCCGACGTCCCGATCTCGACCTCATCGGGATCGATGATCACCGAGCAACTGACGACCCCGTCGACGCCCTGGGGTGTCCCGGCGTAGGGGCGCCCACGGGGATTGTCGTCGCCACTGCCTGCTTGGGCCCGCGAATACAGGTCGGTCCGGTAGGCGACACCGCCGTCCTCCTTCGTGATTCGATACATGTAGTGCTTGCCGACGTATTCGTCGAAGCTCACGAGCGCCGGGTGGTCGATGGGGCCCGCTGCCCAGACGCCGTCGCTCCCCTTCGCCAGGGCGATCACGGGTCGGCTCGGGTCGATGCCCGTGCCGTCATCGGCGATGTAGCCTGACTCGCCCTTTCCGAAGACCACCTCTACCGCCTGGGCGTTTGGCGCCCACACCCCAAAGCGAAGGCCTCGGGTCCCCGGTTTCGTGCTCGTGACCGGGTGCGCACCTAGCCGCAGGCCATTGCTCAAGTAGTAGCGCTGCACGGCAGCCGAGTCGTCCGTCAGCGTGAAGGGGCGATACAGATCGTTGCGCGAACCCTCTGCTTGCTCCGTCACGATGCCCTGACGATCTAGCCCCAGCGGCCCATCGAGGACGACGCTCCAGAAAAACTGCTTGCCCACCTCGGCCGCCGCCAGGTCGACGGCGGCTTCGAAGATGATGGCGCCGTCAGGTCCGACGCTCTCTTTCATCGGCCTCTCAGTCCAGGTGTCCGAGCGCTTGCCATGCTCATCCCAGCTCCCGCTGAGGCGAACGTTTTGAAAGACTCTGCAGGAGAGACCGGTATCGTAGATGAACTTCATGTGGGTACCTGTATGTCGGTCCGATCGCGAGAATGTGCAATCGCGATTGTAGGCGCGCACGGGTCTCACGGGCGGCAGCGCGCTCGATCCGCGCTGTCGCGCCAGCGTGATGTGTGGCGGCTTGGCTTTGGCGATCACGTCTGCCACGGTGGGCAGGTGAACGACTGCCAAACCGATCAACTGATCGGGTAGCGCGTCGCGAGGCCGCGTTCAGAGAGCCAGGCGAGCATGTGTTCGGCGAACTCCACGGGCGCTTCGAGTTGAGGAACGTGGCCGACATCCGGCATAGACACGTAGTGCCAGTCCGGGCGAGCACGTTCGAGCCTGGCCCATGCTGCTCGCGGAAAAATCGGATCATGACTGCCGTAGATGGCTTGCACCGGACAACGCGCGTCGCGGATCCAGCGGCCTGCCAACCCCGGCCAGGTGAGCCCCCAACCCAGGCTCAGCGTCGCTTGCTCGTACGCGCGCGCCGCCTCTTTGGTCCAGGTGAGGCGATACTCCGACACGCCGATCAGCCTCTGCCTCAACTCCGCGTCGAGCCGAGCGGGGTCCTTGAACAAATAGGCGATCGGGTCGTCGACGACTCCCGGAACGCCACGCTGCTCGACGTAGCGTGTGACGATGCGGCGCCCTTGCCACGGCACCGCGAGCGGCAAGTACTGGCGTAGTCCCGCGAAGCGCTGGCGCTCGCGGCCCCATTGCAGGGGCAGGGCGAGGGCCGCCAAGTTGACCGCGGCGACTCGCTCGGGCGCGCGACACGCGAGATCGAGCGCGAGCAGCCCACCGAGGGAATTGCCAGCCAGCACCCAGCGCTGGTCTTTGGCTGCGGCCGCCTGCATCACGCTCAGCACGACCTCCGAGAGCGTGCGCAGGTTGATCCGGCCGTCACCCGGACGGGACGCACCAAAACCGGGGAGATCGATCGCGAGCACCTTTGCCCGCAGCTCGCTCGCGAGGATGGGTGCCACGGCGTGCCACGTGACGGAGTTGCCGCCGAGGCCATGCAAGAGCAGTACTGGTCCGTTGGGCCCGCCATCCCAGCGATCGGTATGGAGGGTGAAGCGTCCCACCCGTAGCGGAGCACTCTCGGGCAGCGATCGCAGTCGTGACATTGCCGTCAGGCTAGCACGCCTCACGCCGCACGAGCGCGCGCCGCCCTTTGGCCGCTGGTGGCGCGGACCGTGCATGCGTGCGACCAACTCGGAAGCAATTGTGGCCGAAAGATCGGCAGATGGGGTGCGAGCCGATGTGCGCGCGACTGACGGTGAGCTCGACCGAGGTGATGCAAGGGAAGTTGTGCAGCTGTGAAGCCTGCGTCCGGGACGGGCCACACGAGCCGAGCTGCGCCGTACATCGCAAGCACGCCGAGGAGTGCACATGCGGTCGTTCGGATCAGGCCAAAGCTGCAGGCTGATCGGTAGCAGGTACGTCCCGCCCCTGCGCAAACTGCTAGGGCGTGTCAGCCTGCCCCGAAAAAATCATTGTTCACCGGGCAGAGTACGCCGGCATGGCCCGTGCTTAGGCCGTCGTATGGCCAGCCGAAGCACACCCTCTATCCACGAGCCGCCGCACCAGAACGATGCAAGTGGGGCAGACCCACTCGCCAATGCACGCAAGTCGGGTCCCGAGCTGCTGCGTAAAGAGCGGCGGTCGCTGCGCGACAGCAGCTTCCATTGGTGCGTGGTGCTCTTCAGCGTGGCGGCGTTACTGGCCTTTTTGCCCCTCTGGGCGCCGCTGCTGCTCGCCAGTTGGATGGCCATCGTGGTTCGCCCGCTGCACAGCAAATTGGCAAAGAAGGGCGGGCGGAGCCGAGCCGCTGGGGTCGTCACCGTTCTGCTCGTCGTCGCCGCGCTCGCGCCGGTTCTTTTGATCGTCCTGTCGTTGACCGGGGCCGCGATGACCCTCGTGGAACGTCTGCAGCAATCGGGCGGAGCCCGCGAGGCATTTTCGACGTTTGCTGCTACCCAACCCAGCCTCTCCGGCGGACACCTCGAGCCGGGCAAAATCATGGAGTTCGCGCAGAAGCACGGAGGCGGTGCGTTGAACGCCGCCAGCACCATCTTCGGAGCCGCGACCGCCGTTGCCATCGCGCTCTTTGTATTCGTCTATGGCTTCTATACGTGCCTGGTCGATGGACGAAAAGCCTACGCCTGGCTGCTCGACCACTCTCCGCTCGAACGCTGGCAGACTGCGCGGCTCGCCGCAGCCTACCAAGAGACCGGTCGCGGCCTTCTCGTAGGGGTGGGTCTAACGGCGCTGTTTCAAGGTGTGGTCGCGACGGTCGGCTACCTCATCATCGGCGTGCCCCAAGCGCTCGTGTTGGGGCTGGTGACGACGTTCGCGGCTCTGATCCCATCGATTGGCACAGGCCTCGTCTGGGTGCCCGTGACCATCGGGTTGTTCGTGGCGGGCAAGACGGGCGCGGGTGTGGCGGTGCTGGCCCTGGGCTGCGTGGTGTCGGTCGCGGACAACTTCGCGCGCCCGGTGCTCTCGCGTTACGGGCAGCTCGACCTATCCACGTTCGTGCTGCTCGTGGCCATGTTGGGTGGGATTGGCATCTTCGGCACGTGGGGCCTGCTGGTGGGGCCGCTGTTCGTGCGCCTCGCGATCGAAGCCTTGCGCTTGGCGCGCGAGCGGCGCGAGGTAGGAGAGTCGGGCGATCTTCTCGCCGGCAACGCGGAAACCGAGTTGTAGGCGCCGGCACCCGGCTACTGACAGGTGGCCGGCTGATCCCGACGTGGCCGCGATCTTTGCCACGCGTTATGGGGACGACCCTCAGCTCGCGAGTGCCCTCATTCGATCGAAAACACCAGCTGTACGTCCTGGCTCACGGTCAGTTGACCACCCTGCACCGGCACGTCGGATTGCGCCGCTTTCATATCGAAGCCGAGCCCGCCACGCGCCATTGGCGTGCCGGCTCCGAGCTCTGCCAGCGATACGAGCCTGCCGAGCTTTACGCCTGCGAGCGCCGCGAGCTGCTCGGCGCGAGCTCTGGCTTCGGCGACGGCCTCACGGCGAGCAGCCGCTTCGAGCTGGGAGGGGTCTTCGATCTCGAATTCGATACCCCAGACGTTGTTGGCGCCCGCCCGCGTAGCGGCGCCCAGGACTGCCCCCAGCTTGCCGAGATCCCGTACGGTCATCAGCACGGTGTTGCTCACGCGATAGAAGCCTCTCGGCGACTCCGCGGGCGCGCCCTTGCCAGCTTCGGCCTTCTCCGCGCGCTCGGGCCCGGGCACCGGGGGGTAGGGCTCCGGCTGCTGCTCGAAGTTAATCGAAAAATTCTGAGTGCGGACGTCGGCGGCCGCGACCCCACTCTGATGCACGGCGGCCACCACCGCGGCCATCTGCTGATTGGCTTGCTCCGTGGCCTCGGCCGCGTGTTGCGCGCGCGCCTCGACGCCTAACGTGATGCGCGCGATGTCGGGCGCACCCTGAGCTTCCCCATGCCCGCTCACGCTGATCCCTGGAGCCGTGGCGCTCTGAGGCCCGCCGCTTGGAGCGCTCGCGCATCCGGCGCCGAGCCATGAAACCAACAGGAGCGCAGCTGCGGAGAGCCCGTTCGAACACGACAGAAGTCGACGCTGATGAGTCTGCACGAGAGCAGCGTCGTCAATCCGCTCGCCGACGTCAATCGAGTCGTTGCGGATACGGGGCGTGGGGCCTCGGTGTGGAGCACTGCCTCGATCGGGATCGAATGAGACGAGCGCTCGACTCCTGCATTTGGCGGCGCGAAGGCCCCTTCGCGCTGATCCCGAAAAGCGTGGCACGACGCTTGCGCTAGCAGCACTAGTCTAAGAACGGAGGTGTTGAATGCAAGCGGGCTCCAGGCGTCACTTCGTGTTGGGAATGGCCGGTGCCAGCGCGGTCATGGCGTGCGGCGGCGGGGCGCAGACCGCCCAGGGCACCGCAGCGTCGGGGCCGCAGGGCACACCTGAGACAGCTGGGTCGGGAACTCTGCCACAGCGGCCGTTGGGCAAGACCGGGGTGAACGTCTCCGCGATCGGGCTCGGTGGCGCCCATATCGGTCAGCAGGCGACGGAGAGCGAGAGCATCGAGCTGATCCGAAAAGCCATCGACAGCGGAATCACGTTCCTCGACAACTGCTGGGACTACAACGCGGGGCAGAGCGAAATTCGCATGGGCAAAGCGCTCTCCGACGGCTATCGGCAGCGCGCGTTCTTGATGACAAAGGTGGACGGGCGCACCAGCCAAGCCGCCACGGCTCAGCTCGAACAATCGCTAGCCCGCCTGAAGACCGACGTGATCGACCTCGTGCAGATCCACGAGATCATTCGCGCGACGGACCCGGAGCGGTGCTTCGCGCCCGGTGGGACAGTCGAGGCGTTGGTCAAGGCGCGCCAGGCGGGCAAGCTGCGCTTCATCGGCTTCACGGGTCACAAGCACCCCGACCTGCACCTGGCGATGCTAGAAGCGGCGGACAAAAATGGGTTTGTGTTCGACACCGTTCAGATGCCCCTCAACGTGATGGACGCTCACTACGAGAGCTTCGAGGCTCGAGTGTTGCCCGAGCTTCGGCAGCGGAATATCGGCGTGCTCGGCATGAAATCGATGGGCGCGGGCGACATTCTAAAAAGCGGCGTCGTGACCGCGGAGGAATGCCTCCGCTACGCGCTCAGCTTACCAACCGCCGTGGTGATCACCGGCATCGACAAGCTCAGCGTGCTCGAGCAAAACCTGAACGTCGCCAAGGCTTTTCGACCGCTCTCCGAAGACGAGCGAAACAGCCTCTTGGCGCGCACCTCGGGAGCCGCCCAAGGTGGCAAGCACGAGCTGTTCAAGACCAGTGACAAATACGACGGAACTGCCAAAAACCCTCACTGGCTGGAGCGCGCGGAGCTGTGAAGAACGCGTGAAGCGTCAATGTCGGGAGGCAGGGGACGGCGTCGGCATGGCTCGTGCAACAGCGTGCTCATGATTTCAAAAGCCGTCACCTTTTCACTCTTAACGATACCTGCGGTGCTCTCTCTCTCGCTGCCGGCGCTTGCTGCAGATGACGACGTCGACGTCGACGTTCGTGTTCGCTCGGGCGATCGAGGTCTGTCAGACGTCAGGGCTAATGCGCCCTCGCTTAGATTCGGCGCCAAGGGGCAAAAGGCCGTATCGAGTGACGCGGGCCTGTCCATCAGCACCACGTCCGTCAGCGGTGTGGACGGGTCGACGACCAACCTGATCTTGAGGCCCGCCGTCGACTGGTTCTTCACCGATTCCATCTCCTTCGGCGGATTCGTCGGCGTCGAGTACACCTCGGCGCCCGGGGGCAGCTCGACGATTATGAGCCTCGGGCCGCGCATCGGGTACGACCTGCCCTTGACGGCGAGGCTCTCAGTTTGGCCGAAGATCGGCTTCTCGCTCGCCAACACCAGCGTCGATAACGACGGCATCGACGGCATCGGCGACGAGGAGGAGACCAATACCAGCGTGCAACTCAACCTGTTCGTCCCGGTGATGTTCCACCCGGTTCAACACTTCTTCCTCGGTTTTGGGCCAGCGCTGGATCAGGATTTGAGCGGGGACTCAAAGGCCACGACCATCGCGGCGCGGCTGACCATCGGCGGGTGGATCTAACCCGTCCGCCCGAAGCTGCTCGCGGCTACAGGCGGCTCGATCCTAGCTTCGAGCCGCCTGGACATAGCGGCGGGCTAAGGTTCACGGGGCCGCTTCGGGCGCGCCATCTCCGACGGCTGGGAACGTGGCGGGCACCGCCGGTGGGACCTCGGCGGGCCCTCCCGCCAGGGCCGCCATGCAACCGGAGAATGCTCCCTCGTCCTCACTCGCCTTCTGGCAAGCGTCCTCGTCAAAGAACCAGCGCCCCGCCTCGAGCTGGATGGATTGAGAGTCGATCCCGCGCATGCGGAACTCTTGGTCGCAGGCCCAGCCATGCTCGTCGGTGGGCTTGCTCGCCTCATCCGGGATGGGCCCGTAGAGCCGGATCTCCTCGGCGCCTTGCCAATAGTGCACCGCAAGGGGTGCGCCGGAATAACTACCGACGCGCCGCCACTTGCCCATGGGGCTGCCCGAAGCCAGCGGCTCGAACTGCCAGGCCTGACACCGCTCGACGCCGCGCACCTTCCAGAAAAAGGTATGCCGCGCGCGCTGCAGCGCGGCCAGCGTCTCTCCCGGCAGGGCCGGGCACAGGTACCCGAGCAGGCGGTCGTTGGTGACCACTTGCGCGAAATCTACCGACTCGTGCCCGTACTCTCCAGCGAACTCCTCGTCGAAGGCCTGAATGTCCGACACGACCTTTTGCACCGGGCTTACACCGAAGCTCGCGCCGCAGCGCTCGTCGCGCATGAAGTCAAAAGGAATGGATCCGACAGCGGCGGCACCCGCGCGTTGCTCGGCCATGAGCAGCTCGCGCAGCGGATCGGCGTCGAGGTCTCCGCACTGGCACTGCGGCAGCGCCGAGAGCAGCGCGCTCCGCAGGGCAGGCCAGCGCGCCCCAGGGTCACCTGCTTGGACGCTCTCCACAGCGTCATGTACGGGCGCACAGCGCGCGTATTTGCCAAAGCCTTCCTTTGAGAGCTCGAGTCGGGTCCCGAGGTCGCTCTCGCTCAGCAGGCGCTCCGAGATGCTGGCCTTGGCGTCCGTCTGCAGGCTCGGCTTGGGCGCAGGGGATTGAAAGACGAGGTGCACGTCGTAACTGCGGGGCACCACGTCCAGGTAACTGCGCAAGGTCCTCACGTCCGTCGCGCCCGCCAAGGCGAGGTAGATCAGAGGACGCGGCACGCCAGGAGCCTCCGGCGTCGGCTCTGCGCCCTCCGACAAAAGCTTCCCGAGCGCGACGAGTCGCTGCTCGGTGCTGGCTCCGGGAAGGGGCCGTCCTTCCAGGAGCAGCGCGTCGCCGCCGACGTCGACGACCCTGCCTCCACCGATCACTCCGCCCAGGCTCGCCACGGGGAGATCGGAGCGCCCGCGCAGGGCCAAGCCCTCTTTCGGTAGCGACTCGAGGAGCTGGATGAGCTGGGCTCGACTCGCCTGACATTGCTCTGCGCTTTGCGGCAGCTGCGCGGGCGGGCTGACGTTTTGCCGACAGGCCACCGACAACGCCACCGCCCCAAAAGCCTCGAATCGACGTAGCATGGCGAAAGTACGTACCACGATCACGCGCGAAGCGGCCAGCCGAGGCAGGCAAATGGCGTGGCTCTAGGGCCTGCCTTCCCTCAGCCGTCGCGCCGCGATGCGGTGATTGGGCTGTATGTCGAGGGCTACCTGCCAGGCTGCCCGGGCTTTTTCGACTTGCCCGGTTTCGAAGAGCGCGTCGCCATAGAGTACCTGGACCCGCGAGTCCTTGGGGAAGGCACGCGCGGCGCGCTGTGACCAGGCCAACGCCGCGCGGTCGCGATTGAGCCAGATCAGGGCTTCGCTCAGTCCGAGGCTTGGCGCAACGCTCCCCTGGCTGAGGATCAACGAGCGGCGGAAGTAAGCGCACGCCTGCGCGAAGCTCGAGCCTGCGAGGGCGCGGTCGCCCATGCGGCGATAGCTGCTGCTAAGCCGCCGGGTGCGCTCGGCCTCGCTGCCTTTGGGCAACGTGCGCAGCCACACGGCGCGGCTGCCCGCGATGTCGCCCAGCAGCGCCAGCGCGTCGCCCAACGTCGCCAGCAGCGTCGGATCCTTCGGCGAGCGCTCGAGGGCGCGCTCCACCGAGGCCTTGGCTTGCACTGGATCGCCGAGCTGCAACGCGAGCTCTGCCAGGGTGTGCTGCGCCGATGCGTTGCCGGGATCGTGCGCGGTGGCACCACACAAGAAACCGTGAGCGCTCACCGCGTCTCCACGCAGCATCTCGCGCCGCGCGGCTTTCAGCTGCAAAAGCGATTGCTTTGGGTCCTTACCCGAGTACTCGCCGAGGGCTTCGCCCAGGCGCTCGGCGCAGCTCGGTAGCTCGCTGCGTCGCTCCAGTGCAAACAGCTCCACGAGCTGGCTATCATCGAGGGTGGGCGAGCTGAAGTCGAAGCTGGGCTCGGGCGCGCTCGGCGGCTCGGGCGCCGGCGGCTCGGGCGCCGGCGGCTCGGGCGGCGTAGAGGCAGGTGCCTGCGGCTCACCCGCAGGCAGCGTCGCGGCGCTCGGCGCTGGACCAGTGACGGGGCCAACCTCGGGGCGGGGGCTCGCGGGCACCGGCTCGGGGGCGACGCCTGGGGCTTCACGCGCGGGCGCGGCCTCGAGCTTCGGAGCGGTCGCCGCTGGCGCAGCCGCGGAGCCAGTGACGGTCGCCCGGCGCCGCCCATCGAGCAAGAAAAGGACAACGGGCAGCATCAAGGCCGCGGCTAAAATGCCGAGCCAGAATTGGCGATAGAGGGGGCTCCTAGGCAATAAGCCGACAGCCACGGCCCAGCCCCGTTCGAAGGCGCCTCCCCGGCGCCCCGTGCCGCTCCTCGGGGCGCTCGCCGGAATGCTCACCGCGGAGGAGCGAGACGACGTAGGACCCGCTGGATGGCTCGCGGGCATGTCGTGGGCGAGCAGGGCGCGCGAGCTGATGCCGTTCGAGCTAATGCCGTTCGAGCTGCTCCGCTGCGGGTATTCATCGGCGCTGCGGGCGTGGGCAGGCAGCGGTGCTCGCCCTGCGTTCGACGCAGCTGGGAAGGGCGACGGGGTGAGGTTGGAAAAGGGCAGGTTCGGGGCGAGCATCGGGTGAGGGGGTGCGCCGAGGCCTGTAATGGTTCGGCTCTCGGTCGCCGACGCGCCCAGCCCGGGGGTCCGCGTCGGAGGCGCAGATTGAGCGATCATCGTGTCCCAGAAGGCTGGATTTTGTGCCGAGGCCTTGGGCGATGCAGCCGCGGGAAGCGGCAAACGCGCGGCGCTCGGTCCTTGCACGGGGCTCTGCATGCTCGGCCGCTGCACGGGCGCCGGCGTGAAGGGGAGCGGCACAAAGGGCGCAAATGCTGCCGGGCTGACGGGCGTGCGGGTGTCCACTGGCGGGCGCTGCGGGTCGACCCGCGCGGGTACTGCGGTCCCCGGCAACACGCCGGGCGGGACGATGTCGATTTCTCCGAAGGCGGGCAGGGGAGCGGCCGGGGCGGGCGCTCGTCGAGGCGGCTCTACGGGCCTCTGCGCGAGCTCGCCGGCGCGCGGGGTTGCCACCTGGCTCAGCGGTTCCGGGCTGGGACGGGCACCGCGTCGTTTCGTGCCGGTGCTCGCCGGAACTTCGATCGGCCACTGTAGAGGGACGTCGAGCTCCGGCAACGCCTTTGAGCGCACGGCGGCGGTGCGCCGATCAAAACGTTGCCCGGACAGCTTACCCACGAAATGCGCGACCTCCTCCAGCGTCGCCACCGGGTGACCACACTTGGCCAAGAGCGCGATCATCTCGAGCGCGCTCTGGGGTCGCTGCGCGGGGTCGGCGGCGAGGCCCCGTTCGACCAGATCAACCAGCTCCTGCGACGTGGCTTGATCGCCACGCAGGTGCGCGCGCAGGCTGGGCAAATCGTGCTCGAGCAACTTGCGTTCGATGGCGGGCCGAGATCCCGCGAGCAGGCGACGCATCGCCAGGAGCTCCCACAACATCGCCGCGCACGTGAACAGATCCGACGGTGCCGTGAGCGGCGCCACGGTGTGCACCTGCTCCGGCGCCGAGTAAGCCAGCTTGCCCGTGCTTGCACCGATGGGCTCGAGCAGCGACGCGCAGCTCGCGACGAGGCAATCGCACAGCTTCGTGCTGCCATCGCGCGCGACGAGCACGCTGTCGGGGGAGAGGCCACCAAACACCACAGGGTGAGCCCTGCCGGCGTACAGCTCGTGGGTGGCCGCTAGACCTCGCAGCAGGTCCGTGACGATGCGCAGCGCCACACCGACAGGGAATGACAAGCAGCGCAGGTTCGCCCACGACTGCAGGGAGCGCAGCGGCTCGGCCTCGAGGTGTTCGTAGGCTACCGCGATGAGGCCGCCCTCTTCGAGCACCTCCACCACCGCGAGCACGTTTGCATGCGAGATCCGCGCTGAATCACGGGCCGCGGCTGCGATGCCGCGGCGGGCCTCTTCCTGCGCAGGCTCCGGCAGCTGCAGGCGACGCAAGAGCCGCAGCGTGCCGCCGCCTCGCTTATCGACCGCGATCCACAACGTGCCGAGGTAACTCTGCGCCACGCGGTGCAGAGGCTCGTAGCCCTGGATGGCCGCGCGATCACTTTCGGGGGAAGCGCCCACAGTCAGAAAAACGGACTCCTGAGTTGAAGCCTAAGTTCGGGCTGCGGGACTTACCACGCGCCTCGGCGCGATGCTGCCAGTGCGCTCTCCGCTCGCCACGGGTTTCGTCCAACGAGCGCGCGGTAGCGTGCGGCCACGAGGCCGTTGGGTCGCTCATGCCGCCATGCCGTCGATGGGCACGTCGACCCAGATGCTGAGCTCGTTGGCCTCGACCTCGAAGTAGAGCTCGAGCCCACCTTCTGCCCGGATGCGCGCGAGCCCCAAGCCCGACACCCCCGGTTTAGGTGCGCTCTGGAGCACGAGCTGATCATAAAACGCGACCGGGTCCGCGGCATTCTTCAGCTCGGTCAATAAGTCCACGGCGCAGCCCAGGTCTTCGGGTGTTGCACGATTGCGCGTGCTCAGCCGCAAAATAAGCGCCCCATCTCGCTCGAGCAGCTCCAGGCCCACGCGCACGTTGGCCTGGATCCCGTACTTGCCCGCGTTCTCCACCAGCTCGTTGACGGCGAGTCGCAAGCGGTAAGCCGGTTCCGCGTCGGCGAGCGTGAGCTGACACAAGTCCAGCAGCCAGCGGATCACGCGCTGCAGCACGTCGGCCGATGGCTGGAACGCCATACAGAGCGCCGCGCCGATCATGGCCTGCCGCGCCAGGCTCGAGGGTTTGGGTTCAGGCATCGAGAATGCTCATCGTGCCCTTCAATGACGGGGGACGCCCCATCATGAAGCGCTCATTGGGCCAGGTTCTTAAGGGCTGGCCGAATCGACAAATGACCGAGCCGGCGTTACCCTCTCGCGAGTGCCGGTCCGGCTGCTCGCCTCGCTCGATGCAACTGCCGCCACCCGACGCGCGGCTGTCGCGGCAATCGGAGTGGTCGGCATCGCGCTGCTGCTCGATTGGGAGGTCGTTGCCTGTCCGTTCGCGGAGCTGTTTGCGCTGCCGTGCCCCGGTTGTGGTTTGACGCGTGCGGCCTGGGCGCTGCTCCGCGGGGACTTTCGCGCTGCGCTCGCGTTGCACCCGCTTTCTCCGGTGCTCGTACCCGTGGTAGCCGCCGCGCTCGGTCGTCTCCTGTTTCGGTACGTCGTGGGCCCACCGGCGCCGGGAGCGTCGCTGCGGCTGCGGCTCGGCGCGCGCTCGGTCGACGCCCTGTTCGCGCTTCTCGCGTTGGCGCTGGTCGGCGTGTGGGTGGCGCGCTTCCTCGGGGGGCTAGGTGGCCCAGTTCAGGTCACGTCGCGTTGGCACGATCGCGCGGTGGGCGCGGTTATGACGTCGAACGGCGACAAGGGGGGTCAAGCCACGCGAGGCTTGGCCGATCTGTAACGAGCGTGGGGTTTGGTGAGCGATTGGAGTTGGAATCGGAGGCGCCGCTCTGGGCGGAGGAGCTCCAGCACGTCCTCGTGGTCGCGGCGGGCCTCGAGCCCAGG
The DNA here is from genome assembly GCA_043747815.1 of Deltaproteobacteria bacterium. Taxonomy (GTDB): domain Bacteria; phylum Myxococcota_A; class Polyangia; order Polyangiales; family Polyangiaceae; genus SZUA-265. The sequence continues at coordinate 237,824 of JAYTOL010000187.1, read as the reverse complement.
ACCGAGCTGCTCCGGCTGTGCATGGGCGAGGGCTACCAGAGCACTCCGCTAGCAACTCCCGAGATGGTGATCTCCAAACCGGACGCCTCTGTCGACCTGATCCTGATGGTCGTCGAGGATGATGGGCGCACCTTGGACCTGTGTGGCGAGGTCCGCATGATGGAAGCGTTCCGCAGCGCCGCCATCCTCCTCGTCAGCTCATTGCCGCCCGAGCCCGAGCAAGCCGCGGCGGCGTTGCTCGCCGGCGCCGACGACTTCTGCTCCTTCGATCCCCGCTGGCGCGTGGAGCTTCGCGCCCGCTTGCGCGTGCACCTGCGCAACAAGCGCATGCGGGACGCCGTCGAGCGTCTTCGTGGCGAGCGCAACAATCTCCGATCACGCGCTGACGTGGACTCGCTCACGGGCGCGCTCGGACGCCGAGCCCTGAGTGACTGCGTCGAGAATGCGTTAGAGGCGGCTGCCCCCTTCGCGGTGCTGTTTGCGGACATCGATCACTTCAAGCGCGTCAACGACACATTTGGGCACCAGATGGGGGACCTGGCGTTGCAGAAGGTCGCGGAGACGCTCTCCAAAGAGCGGCGCACGGGAGACGTGTGCGGCCGCTACGGAGGGGAAGAGTTCATTTTGGTGGTGAGCAACGTGCATGCGCACGAGGCGCAGCGCGTCGCCGAACGGCACCGGCGCGCGGTGGCGGCCTTGCGCCTGGGCGCGCATGGCGGCCCGGAGCGGATCACCGTTAGCATTGGTGTGGGCGTCTTCGACCCGCAGAACCCCGATCCCAGCGTGGCATCTATCCTGAGCCGGGCAGATACCGCGCTGTACAAGGCCAAACACGCCGGCCGAGACTGCGTGATGATGGCCGAGCCGTTCTCCTCGATCAAGCCAATCGCCGGAGAACAAGCCATGCAACGCCGGCTGGAAGAGAAGACTCCATGACGTACGAGATCAGTGTAAGTATTTCGAAATCAGTCCTCGATCCGCTGACGCCGATGGCCCCGGCGAGCGTCGCCGAGGCGGCGCTGGTTCAGATCTTGGAAGGCGGGCGAGCGGCGTTGCCGCTCTTGCCTCACGTGGCCGCGCAGGCGCTCGAGCTGGCCAACAACCCAGAGTCGAGCGTCCGCGAGTTCGCGGAGCTGATCATGAAGGACCCGCCGATAGCGGCGCGTTTTCTCGCCACCGCCAACTCCGCCCTCTACTCGAGGGGGCAGACCATTCGCTCCGTGAGCGACGCCGTCGCGCGCATCGGCCTCTCGGGCTCCCGAGATCTCGTCTTCCAGGTCGTGTATGCGTCGACCGTCTCGGGCATGAAGCGCTTCCAGGAGGAAGTGCAGGCCTCGTTCCAGCGCAGCGTGCTGTGCGGCGTGATCTGCCGCATCGTCGCGCCGCTGCTGCGCGTCAACGTCGCAGATGCGTACCTGTGTGGCTTGCTGCACGATATCGGCGAGTCGCGCGTGTATCGCATCCTGAGCGAGAGCAAGGGCCACCCCTCGCCAGCCGAAGCGCACGCCTTGGTGCAGAAGTACCACCCGCGCGCGGGCGCCGAGCTGGCCATGCGCTGGGCGCTGCCCGATGAAATCGTGCAAGTCTGCCGCCGCCACGCCGAGACAGGTCCGCCTCCGAGCGACTCGCTGCGCATGGTGCGCGTGGCGGACGTGATCGCCGCGCAGGTCGAGAGCGGCGCGGAGGCCCCCGAGCTGCCGACGGCCGTGCTGGAAGAGCTCTGCGTGTCCCTGGAGCTCGGCAAGGCCATCCTCGGCCGCAGCCTCGAAGCCGCCGCGAGCCTCTGAGTCCCTTGGCTTGGTGCGGCAAGGGGGGGGGGCTCCCCGATGCGACGCCCCGCTCAGCCAATCATTCGACGAAGCCGCGTGCTGACGGGCGGCGTGGCGCCACGTCCGAGCCATTGACCGGCACGAGCCGCGACTGCATCCGAAGGTTGGCTATCGCGACGCGCTGCCGATCGCCGTCGAGCACGAAGGGTATCGTCTGCTCGCGGTTGGCTACGTGGATCTGCACGCTACCGCGGATCGTGCCTTCCGTTCCGGACGAGCGCACCAGCTCGACGGCGTAGCGGCCCGGGTCGGCGCCGCGCAGGGCCAGACCTTCCCGGTGCACGCTGAGTACGTCGCGAGCGCTGATCACGGAGCGGGTGGGGGCTCCTAGCCAGGAGACGCGGTAGCCCTCGGGGTGAATGAGCACCACGTCGACATCGTGCTCCGAGCCTTGCCAGGTAGCTTGTACGGAGACGTCGCCGGAGAGCTCATCGCTCGGACGCCGGTCGGCTTGCAAACGCTGCACCTCCTGCCGCACGCCAGGCTCGAGCGCGGCGAGCAAGTCCTCGGCCCAAGCCTCTTGGCCCACGTCTCTCGAACAACCGACGGCCTCGCTGACCAGCTTGGCATCCCGAAGCATCAGCTGCGCCACGGCCAGCGAGTGGCGGCAGCCGCGCTCGGGGCGCCCCGCCCAGCGATGCAGCCGAGCGAGCCGCCATTGCGCCTTATAGTCACCCGGACGCACGTCCACCACGCTGCCTAGGATGCGGATGGCCAGATCCCTGTGCCCGCGCTGCGCCGCCAGATCGGCGCGTGCGGTGAGCGCGTCCACATCCAACGGGTCCTTCTCCGACCAGAGCTCTGCGGACTCAGCCGCCCGCTCCAGATCACCCGCCAAGAAGTCGAACACGTACAGCTCCTTCAGCGCCTCTCGACTCTGCGCGCGCTCTCGGACGCGGGCCTCCAGGCTCGTGCGCGAGCTCGCCGCCGCGAAATCGAACGCGCCGGGTGCTACATCGATCTGTCCCACGCGGTCCCAGACTCGGCGCATCGGGATCATGCGTCGCGGCAGCATCGGGGGAGGCATCGGGGGCGCCATTGGCGGCGGCATCGGGTACAGTCGCGGGCCCCCGATCGCGGGTGGGGGGAGCTCGTCGTCCACGCCCCATCCGGGCAACGAGCGTTCGCGCTCGGCGCGAGCGCTGCCGGGCGAGGCTGGCATCGCCTTCTTTGGCTCCGCCATGCTCTGCTCCGGGAACCCGAGCTCGAACGAGCTGTCCTTGTCCGAGCCATCGAGCGGGGCGCTCGCGCGGCCCAGACTCCGCCTCGAGCTCGAGCTCTTGGCCGCCGCGCGTCCTCCACTGGCGTTGCCGACGCCGCCCTCGGTGGCCGCGCCGTCCGCCGCATACGCATCGGCGGGTGCTGCCCCCCAGGTCTCGGCTTTTTGGCTCTCGAGCTCGCCGCTCCACTCCGGAACGGAGCGTTGGTTGTCCAGACCGAAGGCCTTGAACATGGCCGGGCTCTCCAGCACGAGCAGCGACGTGTAGCGGCTCGCGACGCTAAAGCGCGTCGAGAGCTCGATGCTGCGGCGACGGGCGCTCTCGTCCATCGACCCTTCCAACTCGCTGATGGCGAGCGCTGCATACAGGCGAGGCACGAAGGCGTTGCCCTCGCCCAGGTTCGCCACGACCTCGATCGGGTAACGCTGCTCGAACTCCTCCCCGGCGACCTGGCCGCGCAGCACGGCCTCCCCCTGCACGCGCGAGCTCGTGAGCCGCGCCACGATCAGCTCCTCCGAGCCGGCGGCGATGCTGCCGAGATCTCGCGGCACCACGGCCACCATGCCTTCGGGCAAGGACAGCCGGGCCTGCTCGAGCGCGTGACCGTAGGTGGCTCCGAGCAGCGCATAAACGACGTCGCGTACGCTTTGTCCTGGCGTGAACGCGACCGACACGCCGCCCCCCGCTCGCGTCAAAACGCGCAGGGCGGCCTGATCGGCGTCGCTGCCGACGGCCACCGCGTTCAAGCTCGCGCCCCGCGGCAGGGCGAGCGAAACGGCACGTTTGAGCAGGGCGGGGTGGATGGGGCCCACCGTCGGTGTGCCATCGCCCACGTAGATGATGCGCAAGCTGCGCTCGCTATTGCGCTCGCGTAACGCCGCGGCCTGCTCGACGGCAAACGCCAGGTCGGAGGCGCCCTCGGGCTCGATGTTCCTCAAAAACTCGGCCGCCACGGCCGCCTTTTCATCCCCCGGCGTGAGGTAGCCGCCGGGCAGGCTTTGGCAGGTGCTGTCGCAAGCGAGCAGCGTGAAGCGGTCGGTGCGATCCAGCTCACGGATCAGCCCCTCGACCACGGCGACGGCGCGCCGGTAACTCTCGCCGATCATCGAGCGGCTGGTGTCTGCCACCAGCACGTAGTCGCGAGGCTCATATTTCGCGCGCCGCGGCAAGTTGGGCCGCAGGGCAATCGCGACGTACGGGGCGTCGTCCGGCAGGCCAAGAACGTCGAAGGCAGTGGCCGAGCTCGAGCTGGGGCGAGCTCCGCCGGGTAGCGTCCCGTACGGGCCATCCTTCGGCGCAGTCGCTCGCCCGATCACGGGCGGCTGCGCGGGGCCGACACGGGGCTGATAGGCCCAGGTTCGGAGCTCTGCATCGGTGTTGCCGAGCCGATAGCTGAGCACCAAGTCCCCGCTGGGCGCGAAGTCGTTGGCGTCGAACGCCAGGCGCGCGACCTCGGGTGAGCCGCTCAGCGTTTTCAACGGGTAACCGCGTGCTTCCACGCCCGCCGTCACGTCGTGCCCGCGCACCTGGGCCTCCGCCGTGAAGCGCGCAATGCGCGTCGTTCCCCGCGGATCGCGCGGCAGCGGGTAGACGTAGCGGCGCCCGCCTTCACTTGGCCCCAGCACCTCGGTGTACGCGAGCACGATGCGCCGCGACGCGCGCTTGCCGATAGGGAAGATGCGCAGCTCGAACCGGTTGCCGCGCTGCCACTCGAGCAGCGCGGGATCGCGCCAGGGCCCCGGCACCCAGATGATTTCCTCGACGGGGGGCGGCTTTTTGCCTCCCGCGTTGACCACTGCCCCGCGCCAAATGGCCGCCGCACGTTCGCGATCGACGAACGCACCTTCCTCCAGCTTGCCGTCCACCTCGAGCGCCAACCGCTCGATCTGCGCCCCTGGAGGCAACGGGAAACGATAGATGCCCTCGAGCACGTCGTCGGTCTGATTGCTGAAGACCTCCTCGATTTCCGTGCGCGCGATGTTGTCGACGATACGGATCTTGATGTGATGCTCAATCAAGCTCACCGCGCCGCTCTTCTCGGTGGCATCCTGCGGGCGCTTCGCCAACAGCTCGCCGAGCGCGCCATGCTCCACCGGCTCATGCTTCTCCTCGAAAGCCTCCGCGCTCCACCCGAAGGCCTGTCCCAGGTCGAGCACCGTCTCCAGCTTGGGCTCCGCGCCCCCGCCGATTTGCCCGGCTTCACCTGCTTGCACCGAGAGCACCCGATCGCGTGCGTCGATGAGCTTCACCACGCCCCGGCTCACCTCCACGCGCGAGCCCGCGTCCGTCGCACGCAAAGCAAACTTGGTCCCCAACACCTCGGCGCGTCCCGCGGGCACGTCGATGACGGCGTGGCTCGGCGCGTCTAAAGCTCGCGCGCCCGCTGACGCGGGACCGGTGAGCCTTTCGATTTCGGCGACCAAATTGCCGCGGACGAGTCGCCCGCGACGGCGCTCCGTCGGGTCGAGCTCGAGCTCGGTCGCGCGATCGAGCGCGAGCGAGCTCCCATCCGCAAACTTCACGAGCGCGCGCGTCAACCCGTCCGTCTCCAGCCGCATGCCAGCCCGCACTTCATCACCGGCCGCCAGCGCTCGACAGGCTTGCGTGCCGCGCGCACACTGCGACAGCCCGCTCGGGCTACCGAACGCTCGCTCCACCTGCACCACCTGACCCTGCCAGGCCCCGACGGCGAGCGCTGGGCTGCCTCGATCATTGACGTCCGGGCGGCTGCCGACCCAAAGCAAGCCCAGGGACACCGCCGCGGCTAGACTCAACCATACCCAACGCAAGCTCGGGACGCCCGGGGTGCGCTCCGGCGCCGCGCCGAAGCTCGATGGCCGCGGGCCCGTCGAGACCCGCAGCGCCGCTTCGCCCAGTTGCACGCCCGCGCTCGCGCCCGCCACGTGGACCAGAGCGTTCTGATCGCGACTGGCGCTCCTGTGCGGCGTATCGCCGCCCGCCTGCGCCATTGCACCTGCATTTGGATTTGCGTCGACCCCAGATTGGGTCGGAGGCTCGCCGCGAAGGCTGAGCTCGGACATCAGCCGAGCTTCGAGCCCCTCGGGAAAGCGATAGTCCGCTGCGGCGTCCCCCACGAGCCGGATGATCTGCTCCGCGTCGTACCGGGCATCTCGGCAACGCTCGCAACTGGCGACATGCTCGTACAAATCGGCGTGTGCAACACCCTCGATGATGTCGCTCATGTTCTCGCCCACCTCGCGGCACATGCCGTCGGCTTCACTCATGCTCATCCTCTTTCACCAACACACCGCGCAACCTGGACAACGCACGGGACACACGCTTGCGAGCCGTCGGCTCGTCGATCCCACATGAAAGCGCCACTTCACGGAAGCTCAAGCCCGCACCAAAGCGCAACAGCAGGGCCTCTCGTTCGCTTGGCCGCACCTGCTCCAGCAGATCACGGGCGCGCTCGGCCCGCTTCTTCTCCGCCACCACCTCGTCTGCGGCGGGGCTCGCGTCAAACGACGTCACCAGCCGCAAGCGCGCCCCTCGCCGCCGGTTTTTCTCGAGGTGCTGCAGGCACTTGTGGCGCGCAATCCCGAGTAACCAAGCGCGCACCGAGCCCTCCTTGCGATAAGAAACGAAGGTTTGATGCGCGGAGAGCAGCGTCTCCTGGGTCATGTCATCGGCATCCACCTGGGAGCCCAACATCGCCATGCACAGCCGGCCGATGCTCGCGCCGTGTTCGCGCGCGCAGCAGGCCAGCGCTCGCCGCCTCTCACCCCGCGTGAAGGCCTCGAGAATTTCCGCGTCCAGGGCCGCTGAGGGAGCCTCCGGCCCGAGATCGGGCGCCATCGGCGCCGTCGCTCCACGCCCGTCACTCACCGTTTGCTCCTCATGGTCAGCATCAAGTCCCGCTCCCCGCACAAATGTGACCTCACAACGTCACTTTTCCGGGTAAACGTTCGCCGAGGGCGGCCCATTACACCCTCGCCCGAGTTTCGGGGCGGGCTCGGGCCGGGGCGTGTCCGAAACCACCTACCTCAGCCGCTGACCCAGAGCGGGACGGCAAGGGCGCGACGCTCGCGCTCAGCCCTCGTGAAAAATAATGCCCAGCGTCTGGCGCCGACCCGAGCGCAGGCGACTCACTCCGTGCCGCATCTGCACCCCGGGGGACTCACATTACCGAAGGGTCAACAACCGCTCGAGCACGGAGCAGCCCCGCGCGTCGAGCTCCTCCGCCACGCCCCGCCAATCCAGCGCAGCGACCCGCGCCGCCAGCGCCAAGCCGGCGCCAGGCGGCGCATCCGTGTCGCTAGCTGCGCTCACACGCCCTCCCGCCGAACCCGGTCGTGCGCGCCCTCACGCCGGATTCGCTTCCTTCTCGAGCAGCGCCCGCTTGCGCGCGAGGCCCCAGCGGTAGCCCGCGAGTCCGCCGTCGCTGCGTACGACGCGGTGGCACGGGATGGCCACGGCCAGGGGGTTCTGCGCGCAGGCGTGGGCCACTGCGCGGACCGCCGCGGGAGCGCCGATCTGCCGCGCCACCTGCGTATAGGTCGCCGTCGTCCCGGGCGGGATCTCTTGCAGCGCGCTCCACACGCGCTCCTGAAAGGCCGTGCCGCGCACGTCGAGGGGCAAGTCGAGGCCGACGCGGGGCGCTTCGACCAGGCCCACGACGCTGGCGACGAGTCCTTCGAAACCTGCGTCGCCACCGATCAGCTCCGCGCGAGCGAAGCGTGTCTGCAGATCGATGAGGAGCTGATCGGGATCGTCGCCCAGCAGGATGGCGCACACGCCGCGTTCGCTCGCTGCCACGAGGATGGAGCCGAGCGAGCACTGCCCGACGGCGAAGCGGATTGAGGTGTTCTCGCCGCCTCGCTTGTAGCGCGTGGGCGTCATGCCGAGGACCTGGTTCGAGGTCGCGTAAAAGCGGCCGTTGGAGTTGTAACCCGCAGCGTAGATGGCCCCCGTGACGCTGCCTTCGCGGCCGAGCTCGGCGCGCACCCGTTCGGAGCGCTGGGCTCTGGCGTAGGCCCGCGGAGTCACGCCCGTCACGGCCTTGAAGACGCGATGCAAGTGGTAGCGGCTGAGCTCGGCACGGCTCGCCAGCTCTTCCAGGCTGGGCATGTGTTCGGCGCTTTGAATGAAGCGGCACAACTCGCTCACGCGGGTTCGGTGAGCTTCGGCGAGCGATGGCTGGCCGGGCTTGCAGCGCTTGCACGGGCGGAAGCCAGCCCGCTCCGCCGACGGGGCGTCAGCGTAGAGCTCCACGTTCTCCGGCCGAGGCGTGCGCGCGGCGCAAGAGGGGCGGCAGTACACGCCCGTGGTCTTGACGGCGTAGAAGAAGCTGCCGTCGGCTCGCGCGTCCCGACCGACCAGGGCGGCCCAGCGCGGATCCTGGACCAGGGCTGCGCCGAGGGCCGCTCTTCGCGAGGCAGCCGAGCTTTGGGAGGTCTCCTTCAGCATCATGGGCCCAAGCTAGCCCACGCCAGGCTGGACCGCACTCTGGGCCTTGCTTTCAAATTCATGAGGCCAAAGCTCGAGAGACCGGCTGAGGCCTGCCTCGGTTCACCCCTTGGCGCGGCGGCGCAACAACGCCAGGCCGAGCAGGCCCCAGAGTCCCGCACCCAGGGCCGCCGGCGCACGCCGACCGTAGCGGCCGAGGGGCGAGAGCGCGCATGCGCCGCCTCCCGATTGCATCAGGTCAGTCCCGACAGGCACCACCGCGGCGTTGTAGTCTCCGAGCAATTGGTTGATGACCTCGCCGTTGTCCGCCACGACGACGCCTTCGCCGGAGGCGGCCAGGCTCACGACGCGGAAGTTGGCGGGTTGCTGATCCACCTCGGTCGGCCATTGCCCGACGTCCTGAGGCGTGCCGCGGATCACCGTGCCCTGGGGGAAGTCGATGCGCCAGGGCGCTTCGAACTCGAGGAAGGCCTGGCTGCACTCGGTGACCCGTTCCGCCTGGTGCACGTTGTTCACGTCCGGCAAGTCAGGGTTGAACACGAACACGGGGTCGAGGATCATGTCGCTCGCCGAGAGCGTCGAGTACAAGCGCGTGGCGTACGAGTTGCGATCGATCAGGCGCTGGACGCTGCGCATCGGCTCGATCACGTCGGCTTCGACGGCCGCCAGCAACTCGGTCGGCAGGAAGCTCACGTCTTTCGCATAACAGCCGGGGCAGAGCCTGAAATTCTCGAAGCTGATGCCCGTGGGCAGCGTGACCGCCTTGCGCGTGGCCTCCCAGAAGCCGTCCCACGCCTGGTATTGGCTATACAGCCTCTCAAAGATCTGGCTGAAGCTGCTGTAGGTGCCGTTCTGGAGCCCCTGCCAGCTCGACTCGTCAGACTCTTGCCAGATCACGTTGGCCAGCTGCGCCGAGGGCCCTGCAAACTCCGTCACGAAGCCCTGACCGCCCGAGTCATTTGCGGCCTCCGTGACGACTTGATTGTAGTTGGCCGCCGCGTTGAACCAGTTGATGCGGGCCTCATTCAACTCCAGGGCGCTGTAGTTGAAGGGCACGGCGCGAGCATTGGCGAGCGCCCACGTCATCACGCCCATGTCCTCGTTGGCGGCCACCGCCGTGAGCTTGATGGGGATCATGGGCGCGGCCGCCGCGTAGGTGAGCTGGATGGGACGGATGGCGCCAGTGTCCGAGCCCTTGGTGAGCCTCAGCGCGAGGAGGTACATGCCATCCATCAAGTAGGGCGCTATCAGCGCGTTCGCCCCGGGCGTCACGTCGTAGCCGTTGTTCGTCAGCCACTCGAGGGTGGCGTCCGCCGGTTTCGCTAGAGCCGGGTCGACGGAGAGCACCGTCCATTCGAACGCGCCGACCGTTCCGGATGCTTCCACGTTGACGGCGGCGGGGTCGTCGGGGACTAGAACGCCACAGCCGGCGAGCAGGGCGTTGTCGCCGCAGGTCTCTCTGGGCACTGCGATCGAGTCACCCCTCGAGGTATTGGAGGACGGGCTCCGACACGTGCCCTCCACGCGCGTGGTGAGGTTATACTGCGGGTTCGTCGCCAGCTGCAGCCGTTGGAACGCGAGGTCGGAGGCGAGGGCCAGCTCATCCCCGTTCGGCACTGTGCTGATCGGCAATAGCCAGGAGAAATTCTCCGAGGGCCCCTCGTAGAGGATCTGAATCACGGCGGTGATGGTCCCATCTCCGTTGTCGGCAAAGATGATGCGCTCGGCGGCTTGATTGACGGGTTGCTGCTGGGAGCAGAAAAAGCCGCCACACGCCTCCGCTGGGGTGCTGGCCAGGGCCGCGGCCGTGGCGAGCGTGAGCCCACCAGCAAATGGACGCAGTAGTCTGAGTTTCATGGCGGTTCCTCGTTCGGCTAAGAGATGGATCCGCTAGCTTGAAACGGCCGCCGCGCGGTCACAAGGAAGGGCCAGGCGTTTCCCGCCACATTCACGCTCGTCCAGCCTCGGCGGCGCCGAAAAAGGAGCCTCGGCGATCGATTCCGCTCCGCGATGGGCTTCCTCCTGCGCGGGCCTGCGGTCATTCGGCCGATTGAGGTTGCGTGATCTGGGGAGCGATCCTAGACATCGATAGAGCGTGTGCACGGCAGCAACGCAGCATCGGAGCGAGCGAACCCATGCGGATCAACTGGTTGTACGGCGCCCTTGCAGGGCTGGGGCTCATGTTGGGCTCCGAGCAGGCGCTCGCGGATGGCATGCATTGCGGTAACCGGATCATCTCGAGCGGCGATTCGCTGTACGAGGTCAAGTCGCGTTGCGGGCCGCCCCAAGACGCGGACCGGCGCGTGGAGACTCGCACGGAGAGGCGCCGCGTTCGAGCCCCGTGCGCGCACCGTAGAGGCACAGGTGCTCGGTGCGAGCGAGAGCTCGAGTACTCGGTCGAGGTGGTGATCGACGAGTGGACCTACGATTTTGGTCCGCGGCGTTTTGTCCGGTACCTCACCTTCGTGGACGGCAAGCTCGCGCGCGTGGAGACGGGCAGCTACGGCACCGACCGTTAACGCAACCGCGCCTGAGGGCGGCCGCTCTGCGCCGCTGCGCGCCCTCGCTGGATGCCGTAGGCGTGAATGCAGTAGCCGGCGAGCGTGGCGTGCTCGAGGTCCCTGCCGATCGCGCCGCTTCGCTCGCGGTGCAGCTCGGGGTACCTGCTCCAGTGCACGCCCGGATGCTCGTGGTGCACCGTGTGGTAGCCGCCGTTGAACATGAGCCAGTTGTAGCGGGGATCGACAAAGTTTCGCGAATGCCGGTCCGCGGAGGTAGGGTCACAGCCGACGTGCTGCAGATAGTTCGTAAACATCGTGGCCCAGGGCGCGAACAGGGCGGGCACGCCCAGGGCCAGCGCATACACCAGGCCGCCGCGCACGAGGCCGTGCCAGCGCAACGCGAGGCCCAGGGCCAGCAAATGCCCGAGGGCGAGCGCTCCCGCTTGGAGCAAGAATTGCCGGAACAGGCGGGGTCGGCGCCGAGCGGCGTCTGTGATGAACCGCCAGATCAGCGGCAGCTGGGCGAGCGAGGAGTGAAAAGGATAGCGCAGGGCGGCGCGGAAGCTGTCCTCGGTGGCGAAGCGCGAGGTCCTCGTCGCGTCGCCCGGGCCGTTCAGGTACTTATGGTGGTTCTGATTGTGGGTGGGGATCCAGAAAATGATCGGCGCGCCATAGAAGAAAGAGAGCCACGCGCCGAGGGCCGCGTTCTCCGCGCGGCCCGCGAATACGGGACGGTGATTGTGGTTGTGGGCGATGGCGCCCACGGAATAGGCGAGCCACAGCGCGAGCGGCAGGAGCCATGGCGCAAGTCCCGGCCACACATAGGACAGTGCCGGTACGAGCGGGCAAAAGACGAGCGCCCAGAGCAAGCTGCGATAGTCGGCGGGGTGTCGCGGTCTCATTTTGTCCTCCCAAAGGGCTGCACGCGGGTCGCGTGTGATGGCTAGAGTGCGCGTCACCAGCAATGGTTTCAATTCGCCTACTCTTCAGGTTCGGGCGGTTCCCGCCCGCGGCTCCCGTTCAGCCGCGAAAGCGCGGCTCTGGCGTCGATCACGTCGATCATCCCCTCGACTTTGCCGATGAGCCTTCGCTTCTGTCTGAGAGGGCTCGCGGCGCGGCCCTGCCCTCGGCGCTTTTTACGCGGGCACGGGTGCATCCGCGCGCAGCAGCCCTTCGCGCTTGAGATCGGACCACAGGGCGCTCGGGATGTTGAGGCTCATGAGCTCGAAGTTTTGGCGGATTTCCTTGGCCGATACGGCGCCGATCACGACGCTCGACACCTGCGGGTGCCCGAGCGGGAACTGGATGGCGGCCGCCGCGAGCGGCACGCCGTGCACACGGCAGATCTCACCGAGGCGAGCCACGCGATTGCGCACCGCCTGGGGAGCTTCCGCATAGTTGTACTTGGAGCCCGCCTTGGGCCCTGAAGCGAGGATCCCGGAGTTGAACGTGCCGCCCGCCAGCACGCCGATGTTTTTGGCTTCGCACAGAGGCAAAAACTCGTCGAGCGCGCCCTGTTCGAGCAGCGTGTAGCGCCCCGCGAGCAGCATGCAGTCGAAGTCACCGGCTCTCGCAAAACGCGCGCACATGTCCGATTCATTCACGCCGACCCCGATCGCCGACACGTCGCCGCTCTGGCGTAACTCGATCAGCGCTCGATACGCGCCCTCCATGGCCTGATCGAAGCAGCGATCGCAGGCCTCACGGCTGCCGTGGGTGTGCACGTCGACGTCGTGAATCAAGAGCACGTCCACGCGCGCGAGCCCGAGCCGTAACAGCGACTGCTCAAAGGAGCGCATGGCGCCGTCATAGCTGTAGTCGAGCGTGGCGTTGAACTCCAGGCCACCCGCCCAGTTGCCGCGGTTGGCCACGTTCGGAGCGGGCTGATACCAGCGGCCCACCTTGGTCGAGACCACCAGATCTGCCCGCGGCTTCTGCCTCAGAAAACCGCCGGCGCGATGCTCGGCCAGACCGGAGCCGTAGAGCGGGGCCGTGTCGTAAAGCCGCAGCCCGAGGTCGTAGCCAAGGCTCAACATGTCGCCCGAGTCCCTCTCGGCGACACGCTGGTACAAGTCGCCGAGGGGCGCGGTACCCACGCCGAGCTGGGTAACCGAGAGCGGTGACTTGCCGAGCTTGCGCTGGGCGACGGGATCGATACGCGTGGAGGTCATGAGCTTTGACTCGGTGGAGAGAGCACGCCCTTGCGCAAAATCAGGTTGGCGTAAAAAGCGCGTTCACCGGTGGCGATGACCGCGTAGGCCGACTTGGCGAGCTCGTAGAACGCGAAGCGTTCGCGGCTGGCGATGGCAGGCTTCGCATTGACGAGCCGATCCACCAGCGCCTGCATCTCCCGAACGATCGGCGGCACGGCGTCGGGAGCGCCGACGACCTGCATGCGCACGAGCGCGTCCGGTTCGAAATCATCGATCGGCAGGACCCCGAGCACCGCGTTCAGCGCGGCCAACATCCCGGCACCCTCCATCCGCACCAGCCGCTTGGCGTGTGAATGCGCCGGGAAGTTTGCGTCAGCCAGCAGCAGGAGGTCGCCATGGCCCATGGCGCGAAGCACGGCCAAGCAATCTGGACCCAGCAAGGGGTCAATTCCAATCAGCATGTGGCAGCGTTCGAGAGGCTCACCGATTGTATTCATGTTGGCGCGAGGGCGTCTAGCGCAGCAGTTGGGGCGCCGCGTCGACATCGGGAGATGGCGTAGGCCCGAGCGCGCGACGCGTCGGCGTGCGCCCCCACCACTTATTTGGTAAAAAGCCAAGGCAAGTGAAGGACGGCGGCACCGGCGACTCTAACGTACGTGCTCGCCCAGCCCCTCGCCCGTGCCGTGCCTGCGATTTCGTTCCTTGTGCCTCGCACCCCAAATAGGGGTGATCAGCTGGGGCCCGTCCCCGACGGGTTCCCGTCGCTGCGGTAAAGGCTCTGCGTGAGCGCCCGGGCAGCCGCAGGTCGCGACGCCGCGCGTTGGGCCACGCGGCACGTATTCCGTAGCAGCCTCGAGGGCAGTGACGCTAGCGGCGCGGCGCCCGCGCGCCCAGAGAAGACTGATGCGAGGATTGAGGCGACGCCTGCGGAGCGCGCACGTACGTCGAGCTCGTTCCGAACGTCATGGCTCGCAGCAGGTCCGTCTCCGTGAAAGGGACATTGCGCCTCCCGCACTCGAGCGCCCGCTTGATGATCTTGACGAGCTCGGCGGTTGGCAACCGACTCGCGAGCTCCTCCACGATGGTCGTCTCCATGACGCCCGTCTCCAGGCTGGGTTTGTCCACGATACTCTCTCCTCTTCGGAGCCCCGCGCTGCGGCTTTCGCGGGCTCGTTGGCGGTCGATGCATCACCGAGGGGGATCGATGCATCTCCCTTGGCGTCAGGTGCTGGGCCCCACTCGCGGGGGAGCGTCGGTCGATGCGACGTCATCTCGAGCTCCTGGTTTGCTATCCGGACCAATTCGTTACGTCATGAGCAAGTGCCATACCGCGTTCGGATGCGCCACGAGCGGCGTCCACTTTCGGCACATTTAGGCCGAAATGTAGTCAGTGTGGCGCCGATCGTCGTCACGATCGTGGCGGAGCGTTTCAAATCGGAAGCGAGCTCGTTTCGAGCCGAGGTGCGCAGGGTGGCGCGGCGCCTCGAGCCACGCCCTCTCGAGTTGCTCGCCTCTACAGCGCGCCCGCGCTCGTCGCGTGGCGCTCGTGAGCCCGCGCTCTCGAGCTCGCGCTCTGTCATGCTCGAGGAGGAGTCACCCGGCGTGGCGTCCCCCAGCAGCGTCCCGCTCTGGCCGGGAGCGGGGGACGGAAGGGCAAGGCGCCCGTGCGGCGGCTTGGGGCCGCTCTGCCGCCGAGATTCGGCGTTTCTGGCGATTTTCGTTGGCAACGCCGAAGGCGACCTCTATGTGCCACGAGCGGTCCCCCTCCGAAAGGTTTCCGATGTCCGAGAGTTCCGGCGCCCTGCACGAGTACCTGAAAAAAACAGCCCCCGAGCGGATCGACGGCGCTCTCGTGGCCTATCTCGCCGCCCTGGGCCAGGTGGCCTCCATCGCGCCAGACGTGGCTGCATCCATCGTGCAGGAGCTCGCCGACCAGCGCTCCAATCTCAAGCTCATCGCCTCGGAGAACTATTGCTCGCTGCCGACTCAGCTCGCCATGGGCAACCTGCTCACCGACAAGTACGCCGAGGGGTTCCCCGAGCATCGCTTCTACGCGGGCTGCGCCAATGTCGACGCGATCGAGAGCCGAGCCTGCGACGAGGCAAAGCGGCTCTTCTCGGCGGAGCACGCCTACGTGCAGCCCCACAGCGGCGCGGACGCCAACCTGATCGCCTATTGGGCCATCTTGCAGACGCGCGTGGCCAGCCGAGAGCTCGAGAGGTTGGGGGAGAAGAACCTCGCTAACCTGTCGCTCAGCCAGTGGAATGAGCTGCGGCGCGAGCTGGGCAACCAGCGCCTGCTCGGCTTGGACTACTACTCCGGTGGCCACCTCACGCATGGTTACCGCTTCAACGTGTCGGCGCAGATGTTCGAGCCGCACAGCTACAGCGTCAGCCGTGAGACGGGGCTGCTCGACTACGACGCGATTGAGAAGCAGGCGCGCGAGGTTCGGCCGCTGATCCTGCTCGCCGGCTACAGCGCGTATCCGCGCGCCATCAACTTCCGGCGCATGCGGCAGATCGCCGACGCCGTCGGCGCCGTCTTGATGGTCGACATGGCGCACTTTGCCGGTCTCGTTGCCGGTAAGGTCTTCCACGGCGACGAAGATCCCATACCGCACGCGCAGGTCGTCACCTCGACCACGCACAAGACCCTGCGCGGCCCTCGCGGCGGCCTCGTGCTGTGCACGGAAGAGTTCAAGGACCAGGTCGACAAGGGTTGCCCGCTCGTGATCGGTGGCCCGCTGCCGCACGTCATGGCGGCCAAGGCAGTGGCCTTCATCGAAGCAAACACCCCGGAATTCCGGACGTATGCCGGCAAGATCGTGGAAAATGCCCGCGCGTTGGCCGAGGCGGCCATGGCGCAAGGCATGACGGTCGCTACGCGCGGGACGGACAACCACCTCCTCCTGATCGACGTGCGTCCCTTCGGGCTCACCGGGCGTCAGGCGGAGAGCATCGTGCGCGAGGTGGGCATCACTTTGAACCGCAATTCGTTGCCGTTCGATGCCAATGGCCCGTGGTACACGAGCGGCTTGCGGCTCGGCACCCCGGCGGTGACGACGCTGGGTATGGGGGTCAGCCAAATGCAGGAGATCGCCGCCATCACCAAGCTCGTGCTCTCGCGCTCCAAGCCCGAAACGACGACGACGGGCGCTGGCGCTGGCACGCCTAGCAAAGCCAAATACAGCATAGAGCCGGCTGCCCTACGCGAAGGCAAAGAGCGAGTGCGCGCGCTGCTCCAGGACTTCCCCGTCTATCCGAACCTCGACTTGGCGCTGCTCCAGAAGCACTTCGCCAGGGCCTAGGGAGGTCGGCCTGAGGAGCTTGGCCTGAGTAGCTCGGCCTGAGTAGCTCGGCCCAGGGAGCGCCAGCTAAGTGCAGCTAGCGCCCTCGGGCCGTTCCGGGGCGCCGTGCTGCGCCGAGGCCCAAAATCAAACTCGTTGGCCTGCCCTCGCGCCGGACCGGTGCAGCTCGCGCTGCTTATCGAGCGACCACTCCCCTGCGCCGAAAAAGGCGAAGAAGATCAACATTACGAGCACCAGCGCCGAGAACTCGAGCGACTGGTTCTCGCTCGCCAGGTCATCCCGCAGGTGCAGCATCAGCACCGCTCCCAGCACCGGCAGCACTTGCACCGCTGCGGCCAGGCGCGTGAACAAGCCGAGCGCGAGCAGCGCGCCTCCGAGCATGTGCCCCACGGCGATGAAACGCGGCGCGAGCTCGACTTCCCCGGTCGACTCCAGCATCTGACCAATCCAACTCGGGTCCAACAAGAACAGGACGCCGCGCACGGCCAGCCCCACGCCGAGATAGATGCGGATGAGATCGAAGCCGCGCTCCGGAGTGAGATGCCGCAGCAAATTTCGAGAGATTGCAGCCATATTCGAGACTCCAACGTCCCGATATCATCCATCCTTGCGCTCCGGGGCAATATTTCCAAGAAATTCACCGGAGTTGTGCGCTCGGACGGTCTCGGGATCCAGCACGGGCGCAGGCGCGGGCGGGCCGAAGCCCGAGATTCCAGCGGCAACGTTCCGTCGAGTCAGGAGGCGTGTCGCCTCTAGCGCGCTTGGCGCAGCATTACGCAGGCGAAACCGCAGTGTTTCGAGCCCGACTCGAGCGTCGTCGTAGCTGCGCGCCGGCGTCCAAACGCTTTCAGCTGCCCAGAAAGCACGGGACCACGCCGGCCACCCCGTGTTGCATGGTGTGACAGTGCTATCGGCTCAGCGAAGTGGCCGCCTGACCTCAGCTCCGCGCCTTAGATCTGCGCGCTACGCGTGAAGCACGCCAGCGTCTCGACGTGGGCGGTGTAGGGGAACAAGTCATAGGCCGCCGCGGATCGGAGCGCGAGGCCCTGGCCCAGCAGGACCTCGGCGTCTCGCAGGAAAGAGCCGAGCCCGCAGCTCACGTAGATCAGGCGCTCCGGCAAGCTGACGCCGAGAGCGCTGAGCAGCTCCGGCTCGAGACCTTTGCGCGGAGGGTCGGCTATCAGCACGCTGCCGCTATGGATTTCGCTCGACGCCATCTCCGCCGAGCCCTGCACCACGCGCACGCGCCCCCGCTGCTCCGGCGGGAGCTCGGACAGCCCTCGATGTAGGCCCGAGAGCGAGGCGGCGCCGATCTCGTTGAAGATGACGGAGCGAGCCCGCGCCACGAGCCCGAGGCCGATGCCGCCGCAGCCAGCGTACAATTCGACCACGTGCCGGTCCGGAGGGACCATGTCGCCTATGGCGCTCAGCATCGAATCAAACAGGTCCAGGTTGTTCTGCCCGAACGCGGCGGGCGGAAAGTAAACGCGGGCGCCGTTCAGGGTCTCCACCACAAACTCCGGCCCTGCCACGCGCTCGAGCAAGGGGCCCAGCACCACGTTGGTCACGGCTGGGTTGCCGTTCCACCACAAGCTGTGCAGACGGGGCCCGAGGCGGGTACGGAGCGCCTCGAGCAGTGGCATCGCCGACGCGGGCTCTGTCGCGTTGCAGACGAGCACGACCTGTGCCGTCTGGCTCGAGCGTTCGACCACGACCTGTAGCGCACGCACCAGACCCGCGTGAGCGGCGTCGCTGTAGCAGCTGCTGCCCAGCTCTCGCATCGACGCCTTGAGCGCGGCGGCCACCGCGTTGATCAGCGGGTGATGAATTTGACACCTCGGGATGTCCACCACGCGGTGGCTGCCCTCGGCAAATATCCCGATCTTTGGCGCCCCCACGCGCCCTCGCACGGAGAGCCGCGCGCGCTGGCGGAAGCCGTGTCGGGCTCCGACCCGCTGCTCGAGCTGTACACCCTGTCGCTCGCATAGCTCCCGAAGCTCGGCGGTCGCGAGCGGCGCTGGCTCGGTCGCTCCAAAGCGCGGACAGCCGGGGCACGCCGGCAGGTGAGGACACGTGATCACGCTCGTGTTTTAGTCGACTCGAGGCTGGGGCGTGGGCCACGACGGCGTGGGGCGGCGACGTTCGAGTGAAACATCGCTGCTCGTACCACGTCCGCCCCGTTCGGGAGCAGTCGTTGCAGCGCTGCCGGCTCAATGGCTGGCGCCCGTTAGTGCTCCCCACGAGCGCACTCTCTTACCGACGCCTAAAGTCTGAATCTACCCGACCGTTGCTCTAACGTGCCCCGCGCGGGCTTCGCCTGGCGCTTCTCGTTGGGCTCGAGCTCGCAGCGCGGCGACGCCACGGTTATGGGATTTCTCTCTAAGTTGTTTGGCGGAGACGCCAAAGCCACAGCGGACAAGGCGGTCGACGCGGTTCCGCCCGAGCTCGAGAGCACGGCGGCTGGGCGCGCTCCGCAAGCGCTGTCCAATGGCGCCGAGCCCGAGGCGAAGTCCAGTGCGAAGGAGCGTCGCGAGCCAGCAGCTCTCCCCAACGCGTCGCGAGCCGAGGCCAGCCGCGCGTCGGCGAACGAGCCATCGAGCAACACAGCGGCGGCGCCGCCCAGAAGCGTGGCTGCCGATTCGAGCAGCGAATTGGGAGATCCACCGAGCGCCGCGCCGCCGGTGCAACGCAAGCTGCCCGAACGTCCGCTGCGCAACGCGCAGCTCGAGAGCTCGATCATCACCTCCGCGCCGGTGCTCTCGCTCGAGCCCACACGCGGCCCGGCAGCGCCCCGCCCTGGAGCCTTCAGTAGAGCGGCCAAGCAGGCGCCGGCGGCTCCGCCCACACCCATTGCGGAACCTGCGGCGGTCGCGGCGCCCGCGAACCCCGCTCAGCCCAAAGAGCGCGCGCCGATGTCTTCGCTGAGTGGCGAGATCACGGGCGTCAACGGCCTGAAGGTGAAGCGCGATCGCAGCAAATCACCGGGCTTCTACTCCTCGGTCTCGCCCGCGAACGGCTCAAACGCCGCCGCTGGGAGCGGACTCAACCCCACGAACCCAAAGAAATCTACGGTGATGGGCCTGGCGCCACCGGCGGAGGTGGCCGCGGATCTGGGCGTCCCTTCGCCGCTCACCGAGCTACCGCTGGGAGCTCCCGTCACGATTGTTTCTGCTGCCAAGGCCGGCGCCGCCGTCAAAGGCGCTGCGCTCAAAGACGCTGCGCTCAAAGACGGGGCCGCGCCAAACGACGCCGCCCCCAAGGACGCAGTGTCGCCCAAGGACGCAGCGTCGCCCAAGGACGCAGCGTCGCTCAAAGACGCAGTGTCCAAAGGCGGAGTCAAGGAGGTCGCCGCCGCCAAGGCCCCGGCTCCGCTCGCACCTCTGGCTGCAGCGGAGCGCACGCCACTGCCATTATCGCCGGCGAGTTTGGCTAACGGCGTCGTTGTTGCACCGCTCATCCTCTCCGACTGCGCGCCGGCTTCGGCGACGGAGCCCGAGCGCGAGGAAAAGGAAGAGACGTCCCCCGGCTTGGGACAGGCTCGCTCGCGACACGACCCGGGGCTGCGCCTTGGCCTGCCCGAAAAAGACGTCGATCTGCTCGTCGATTTCATCCTCGATCTTGGACTCGGGGTCGCCTCCAGCGCCTGGCTCGAGCCCGTGCGTGCGTCGACCGCGCGCCTCAAGGCCGCCGCTGCCAAGCTCAAGCGCACCGCGTTAGACAAGGCCCTCGGCCAGCTGAGCGTCGAGCTCGAGGCGCCCAATGCCCTCGCCGACGAGCGCAGGAACCGCATCTTGCAGCAGTTCGTGCTCGTGGATTTGGCGTTGCCTAAGCCGATCGACGTCTCGGGGCAGCGCGTCGTTCGCGATCGTCTGATCGTCCAACAATTGCTCGGCGAGCTCGCCGCCGCTCATCCGCTGCTCACGCAGCGCCTGCGCGAAGAGGGCTTCGGCTCCCTCGAACGCTTTGCCCGGCTGAGCGCGGAGGAGCTGGCCCAGAAGCTCGACGTCACGCTCGAACAAGCCGAGCAGGTCGTCGGCATCTTCCAGCGCTACCTCTCCGAACGCGCTGCGCGCGGCCCGGAGCAGGCGTTGCTCGGCAAAGGCCGCGCCCTCGAGCGCCGGCTCGTGCAGCTCGAGGCCTCGGCCGATGAATTCGAGCGGGCTTGCGATGGCGACGACTCCGAAGCCAAACGGGTCGCGCGCCGACAACGCCAAGGCGACGTCGCGCAGCTGAGCCTGCTCTTGGCCGAGCGCGGGGAGGCCAGCGTCCTCTCGGAGATCGAGCGCTGCTCCGTGCAGGGCAAGATCGAGCGCCTTCGGCGTTGGCTTTTGGAGCTCCCCGCGAGCTGAGCCTGGGCAAGAGAACGCTCGCACCCCAGCAGTGAACTATTGCCGCATTTAGGAATTGGGTAAAGACAATGGAGAAACCGACTCGGGCATCGATCGAGCTACGCGTCAAGAAGGGCGAAGATCTCGCGCGCCTCGATCTCCGGCAGGTGAACCTGTCCGGGGCAAAGCTCATGGGTGCCAAGCTGGGCCGTGCCGATCTCGAGGGCGCCAACCTCGAGAACGCCGATCTCTCCGGCGCCGACCTGAGCGGGGCCTCGCTGCGAGAGGCCTTCATTGCCGGCGCCAACCTGGAGGGCGCCATCCTCAAGAAGGCCGACCTCGATGGCGCCGTGTTGCGCTCGGCCAAGCTGAAGAAGGCGGACCTATCGCGCGCCAACCTGGAGGGCACGAACCTGGAGGGGGCCGATCTCGAGAAAGCCAAGTTCAAGTACGCTCAGCTCGACTCGGCGAACCTGGCTACGGCCAAGCTCACCGGCGCCAATTTCTCCCAGGCGGACCTGGACAGCGCCTGCCTGGCAGGGGTCAGCGCCGAGCGCGCGAATTTCTCGCGCGCATCGCTCTCCAACGCGTCGCTGGACGACGCGAACTTCCGCGAAGCCATCTTCGATGAAAGCGTGCTGCGCAGCGTATCCGCCCGCCGCACCAACTTTCAGGCTGCATCGCTGATCGAGGCCGATTTCGAGAAAGCGACCTGCAGTGAGACGGACTTCTCCCGTGCGGATCTGCGCCGGGCGCGTTTCACCATGGCGACCTTTGACAAAGCCGTGATTGACTCGGCTCGGGTTTTTGGCGTCGAATTGGGTCAGCCCCAGGCGGACGCGCTGATCGCTCAGCGCGTCGATCTGAGCCGAGAGGCGGACGGCAGCCGCTGGACGACCTTGCAGCGCTTCCTCAAAAACCCGACCGGCGGCGAGGACAGCGAAGAGCAACGCCTACGGCGCTACGTCGGCCCTGGTGACATCCTGCGCAACGCGGAGCTGAGCTTCGAGAGCGGCGCCGAGGTACAGGTCGACGGCCTCTTAGAGCACTGCGAGCTCAACATGGCAGAGGACGCGAGCCTCATCATCGGCGAGACCGGCGTGCTCGAAAACTGCCGCGTGGTCGGCGGTCGGGTCCGCGTCAACGGCTGCTTCTTGGAGCGCTCCCGTGTTGGCCTCGACGGACCCGTCGAGCTCGTGGTGAGCAAACAGGGCGCCGTCGCCACCATCTTACAGCAGCCCGCGTCCGAGACCCAGTTCGGATTCGCGGCGGGTTGCCGACTACGTCTGTACATCAAGGACCCAAAGAAAGCAGCCGAGGACAACCATGCCGCACCAACCAACTAAAGGCGACAAGCAGACCCTGATCGAGCAGGGCACCGAGTTCAAGGGCACGATGAAGAGCACGTGCCCAGTGGTGGTCAATGGCCTGGTCGAGGGCGATCTGACCGCTCCCGAGCTAGACGTCACGGCCACCGGCACCGTCCGGGGCAACATCAAAGCAAACCGCCTGAGCTCGCGCGGCACGCTCTCCGGTAACATCGACGCGGGCGATCTGTTCCTCTCCGGCTCGGTGGGCAGCAAGACCGTCATCAAAGCCAAGAACCTCGAGGTCAAGCTCGCGCCCGATCAGGGCCGCATGGAGCTCACCTTCGGCGAATGCACGCTCGACGTCGGGGAGGAGCCAACGAAGGAGCGGCGGCTCGACTCATCGGCGAAGCCAGGCGCCCTGGCCTCCCAGAGCACCTCCCAGCTACCCGTGACCAAGTCGCTACCTCCAGCCTCGGGCGTCACAAAGGAAGACAGGGCCGTCCTCGTCCCGGGCAACGGCGCGCCCCTCGACCTCGCCAAAGAGGCCTCGCTGGACGCCAAAGACAAGGACCTCGGCGACGCCACCAAGTCATCGCGCGCGCCTGCTGGTGGCTTCAGCATCTCCAAGCCACCCCCCGCAAAGAAAGCCGGCGCCCGCGACAGCGTCCCCCCGGGGAGCTGACGCGCCGCCCTTTTTCTAAAGTTCAAACCGTCGCCCGCGAGGCGACCCAACAAAACGGCGCCCGATCAGAGATCGAGCGCCGTTTCGCGTATTAGCCGCTCGCCAACGCAGCGGCGGGTCGCCAATAGGCGGGCTCCAAAGGAGGGGCTGCCCGAGCGCTGCCATTAGCCCGCAAGGACACACGTCAAGGTCGACTCGATCAAGACCTGCTGAGCATCGAGCGCAAATCGGTACTCCGCCATGAATTCAGCGTCATCGTCCTTGCTGTTGACGAGTTTGACGATGCACGACAGTCCCGCCTGGTCGCGCCGACAAGAAGCCTCCCAGCTCTCCGCTCGCCGGTGTTGGTCGCGGACCACGCTCCCCAAGCTAGATAAGGTCTCCACACCTTCGTATATCCGGACGCACTCGTCCGGTAGCTCGCTCACGGGTGTTGTGGACCCCTGCAGTTTCCCGAGGATCATCTGCCGGTCGAGGCCATCGAGAGTAGTCGAGGCTCGGAACGTCGTGGTCGACTCCGACCTACACGCGACGAGGAGCAACGCGATAAAAGCCTTCCTCATCGTCAAAGCCCGTAAGCGGGTTCAAAGCCGGCGGGCAGGCGATAACCCAACACTGCCATGGCCGGGTACGGTTTGAGACAAACCTTGTTTGCTTGATTGCCGCCTAGAACGAGCAAGTCGCCGCCCGAGGGACCAGTGTAGAGGGCCACGTGGCCCTGCAACGGATTCGGTGGCCGAGTGAACACGACGATGCATCCATACGATGGTCGTGAGAGGCATTGGCCATCCCAACCAGCCAAGAATGACCGTGCATTCGCCAGGCGTGTCCGGGGAGCCCGAGCTTGCAATAAACACCAGTTCACAAAGGCCGCACACCAGGGTGTCTCGTCATTTTCACTGGCGAGACCCACCGACGCCAGATACTGCACGATGCGAGCGTTGTCAGTGACGCCGGACCTTTCGGCTTGCCCGTACTCTTGGAAGGCGAACTGCATCCAAGGAAACCGGCTAAAATCGCGGGGTGTGGCGAGCATCGCTCAAAACTCCCCTGTCGTGTGGAAGCGCTTCCTCCCGGTCGCGATGAGGGGCACCTCACGTGAGGGATAAAGCGGAAACTCTTGCCGCTCCTTCGAGTCAAAGCATCGGACGAGTGGATTGTGTCGTGCGCCTGCGAGCATGCCTCACGGTCGGTCGCTGCTACGAGGAAGTTGCCCGAATTGGTCACGTCCGCGACGGTCGTGATGTCAGGCGCCCACGTGGGAACGCAGACCGCGCGTTTGCGACGAGCCAGACCGGTATCGGCGAGCACGCCCTTGGATCGCGCGGGCGGGGCTGAGTTCGTTGAAGCCGCTGCTTGTGTGGACGAAAAATCAGCCACAAAAGCGACACGGCGCCCGAGTCGATGACCCGAGCGCCGTGGGCGTTTGTGTCGCTCGTGCTTACAGGGCAGCGACGCAGTCGGCGAGTTCGTTGTTCGCCGTGCACGCCACATTGGCCAGGCACTGAGCGTTGGCTGCGCACTCGACGTCGCAAGTGAGGTCCGCGACGCAGGCGATGGGGACAAACGTGAGACTGCATATAGGAACGGACGTCGCCGCCGAAGACGTGGCCAAGCAGGAGTGCGTCCTGCGGGAGACACTTCAAGAACGCGGGCGAACGCCCGGACAGCGGTTGCTTGCGTGCGCAAAATGACTATTCGATGCGGCGATTGAATGAGGTAAAAGTCCTCGCCGCACTGGGGGTGTCGAAGGACCCGTCCATGGCTGGCACGAATAGGCGAGTACGCGCTTGCGGCTTGGAGGGAAGTCAATGCCAGTCGGATTGGGGAAAAGCGGGGGATGGGGAGTGTCCTTGGCGCTCGTGGGGGCAGCTCTCGTTGTGGGTTGCGGAAAAAAGAGGGACTTTAGCTTCGCCCCGAGTGTCGATCAGCCGGATGATGGGGCGTTGCAAATGTCCGATTCTGGGGAGGGCGAAGGCTTGGAGAACCAGGTCTTTGAAGACATGCGCGCCAAGGACGAGCCTGGCGCGCTCTCGCCCATCTTTCAAGGGAGCAACAGTCGCAATGCGGCCGGCAAACTCGGTGAATGCACCGAGGGCGATACGGAGGCTTGCGGTCCGGAGAACGAGAACGGGATCTGTCGCTTCGGTGTGCGCGCCTGCGTGGGAGCATTCTGGGGCGAATGCGAGGGCGCCAAGTTGCCTGGCGCTCGCGACTGCAACGTCAGCGAGGACAATGACTGCGACGGGGAACCCGACAACACTGTGGATGAAGTCTGCACGTGCGTGCCGGGGAGCATAGAGCCCTGTGACGAGCGCCCAGACTTCGACGGGCGAGGACCCTGTCGAGCAGGTGAGCGTATCTGCGTCCTTGGCAACGGCACCAGCACCTGGGGTGCTTGTCAGGGCTCGGTCGACCCGGGAGAGGCTGATTCCTGTAGCGTCGCTGGCGACGATAGCAACTGCGATGGTACACCGAACGGCGGCTGCGATTGTATCAATGGACAAACCATTGGCTGCGGCCCTGAGACGGAAAATGGCATCTGCCAGCAAGGGCTGAGCACATGTGTCGATTCCGCGTTTTCCGAATGTCAGGGTGCGATATTCCCCCAGCGCCGTGACTGTAGGTCCGATCAAGATAACGATTGTGATGGGCGTCCAGACAACGCCGTCGACGGTGTTTGCAACTGCTCGATCGGAGATGTAGAGAGCTGCGGCGAGCATCCTGGGCGAGATGGCAACGGTGCATGCAAGGCGGGCCAAAGGGCGTGCGTCCTCGGCGTCAACAATGCAACGAGCAGATTCGGAGCGTGCGAGGGCTCGGTCGGGCCAGCCGGCGCTGATTCCTGTTCGGTCCGGGGCGATGACTCTAACTGTGATGGGACGCCAAACACGGCCTGTGAATGCCTGGGGGGCGATCGGAGCACCTGCGCCGAGCAACATGGCTCGCTCGGCGTGTGTGCAACCCGAGCGCTGCTGTGTGGGAGCAACGGGCGCTGGCCGTCGGCGTCCAGCTGCGTGCCCAGCAGCCAAGAAGTTTGCACCAACGACTTGGATGACGACTGCGATGGGCAGGTCAATGAGACCCAAGCCTGTAGTTCGTGTGTGGAGGGCTGTTTCTGTGAGAACGGCTCCTGTGCCGAGATCGTGGCCTTGGACTCTTCGTCACGTACGACATGTGCGCTGAGTGTTGGAGGCAACATGTGGTGCTGGGGCGACAACACCAGCGGTCAAGCGGGCTTGCCTGGGTTCGTGAACGAGCGCCGCCCCAGACGCCTCGAAGGGCTCCAAGCTATCCAAAGTGTGGCCGTGGGCTCAAGGTTCAGCTGCGCCCTTCACGCAGATCAGACGGTGGGCTGTTGGGGTGCGAACGACGGCGGGCAACTCGGCGACAATGGCGCGACGGCAAGCTCATTCCTCCCTGTCGCGGTGCTGACGGCTCCTAATACGCCTTTGACCGGGGTCGTGAAGATTGTTGCGGGTTCGACCTTTGCCTGCGCCCTGAGAGGGGTGGACGGCGCCGTGCTGTGTTGGGGTGCTAATGGTGGATTGCTAAGCAGTCCAGTCGCCATTCCGATGCTCCGGAGCGCAAACGTTGCTCTCGTGCGAGTCAGCGACCTCGAGGCAGAGGCAGGCGTGGTTCTTGCCCGTACGGGCAACGTTTGGTTGAGTTGGGGTATCTCTCGGGGTGCGCTAGGACAAGGGGCTGTGAACTCTTCGGCGCTGGCCATTCAGATAGCGTCGCAGCCTCAGTCGGGATTTGTGTCCACTGCGGTGGGCTCTAACAATGGTTGTGGGACCACGGCACTTGGAGGGGTCTACTGCTGGGGAAATGACGTCGTCCTTTCGGGACTGGGATCCGGAGCAGTCGAAACACCGGTCGCCTTTTCCATGCTCGACCGCAGCGTGCAGATTGCGTTGAGCGCGAGACTTGGTTTCGCTATAGACGATCGGGGGATTCTGCGCGTTTTCGGAAACCCAGGTGCGTCCTCGATTGCGGGCCTCAGTGAAAGTGATGTGCCTGCGGGGACGATATTGCAGCCAATCCGAGTCCAAGGGCTGAGCGCGGTCAAACAAATTTCTGTCAGCGCCGAGTCTGCGTGTGCTTTACAAATAGACGATACCGCCCACTGCTGGGGTAGAAATGTCAGTGGTGAGCTCGGCGACGGGAGCCTGAGTTCATTCTCGTACCTCCCGGTAAAAGCGTTGCCCGCGCAGCCGTAGCCCTGGCCTTGAGTAGCTCGTTGACGGGACCCGGTTGCCACATCCGGTCCCGTCGGCTTGGATGCCTGGCGTCGCCAAGAAGTTGGCCTGACTGAGAACGCACTGGCCTTGGATCGGGGTTGTTTACCACGCTGTTCTCCCGCCTGATTCTCGGTTTCTTTCGTAACGCTGAGGTGGTGGTTTCTCGAAGTGCGGCGGTGACTTCGAGACGACAAAGGGGGGACAGAGAGGGAGCAGCCCGGCGGGGACGTGAGTCCGCACCGGGCCGCGTGTTGAGGCCCAGGGGGGTGTGGGGTTCAGGTTGTTTCAGCCAGAGCGGCCTGGGCATGCTCGGGGGTGACACTCTTGGCGCGGGCGAGAGCGGCTGCCATCAGCGCGTGATGGCAGAGCAAGTTCAGCTTGCGCAGGAGACCACTGGAGGCCTGGAAGAGCGCCTCCTGCGCGGCAGGCTCGAAGAGCTCGAGCTCGGTCCCGGCGAGCCGGAGCAGGTGCGTGAGGTACGGCCCGATCTCTTCGCGGCTGAGCCCGGTGACGTGGGCGCGGACGACGATGCGCTGAGAGAGGTCCTCGTGGGCGGCCATGTTCAAGCGCCGGCGCAGCTCGGGGTGGCCGACCAAGAGCAGGCAAAGGCGGTTTTCCGAGTCCATCGCGTAGTTGGTGAGCAGGCGCAGATCTTCGAGCAGATCGCTGCGCAGGTGGTGGGCCTCGTCGACGATCAGGATGGCTTCTGCCGCGCTTCGCCGTCAGAGGCGGCTCACCTCGTTGGGGATATGCCGGAAGAGTGCGGCGCGGTTGCGCTCGATGGGCAGCCCCACCTCCCAGGCAATGGTCTTGTAGAGATGCATCACGTTGCCCGTGGTGAGGCAAACATACAGACACGCTGTAGGCCGGTGTGGAGACAGGCGACGATTTTTCGGCAAGCGGTGGTCTTGCCGCTGCCGCTCTCGCCAGTGACGATGCCGATGCCGCGCAACTCGAGCAGATGGTGGAGGCGGACCTCAAGTTCGCGCAGCACGCCCGAGGTGAAGAGCTGATCGGGCTCGACGCTCTTCGAGAAGGGGTGGCGAGTGAGGCAAAGTGCGTTTGGTACATTGAAAGATGCTTTCCTCGTCGTGGGTGTCGGGGCATGAGTGCTGCTGGCTCTGGGCGTCGAAATCACGCAGACGCAAGCCGGCAGGGATCGAAGTGGCCGGGGCCGAGGGTGAAGTGTCTTGGTAGCGTGGTCTCGCCGGGAGCAGTTGGCGTAGACGTCGACGCGGCGAGCGAGCTGTACGTGTTTGCCGCTATGCCAGACCTGCAGGCGCCGCTCGTCGGGAGGACGCGCCGGGTCGTAGCGAAGGGTCACGGTCTCGCCGACCAGCAGGGCGTCCACTTCGTACGCCACGCCGTCGAGGGAAACGGTGCGGTCGGCGTGGACGCGGCGCTTCTGCTCGAAGAGAAACAGATCGCTCGGGTCGCTCGAGGGCAACCGCACCTCGTCCGAGCACATCGGTGTCGCGCCTTCGAGACCACGATGCGGGCTGCGGTGGTATTCGCCCTCGACCTAAGCCCAGAGGCGCCGATTGAGTGCCTCGAGGCTCTTCAAGTCTTTGGGCTGCAGCGTCGGCAGCAGTTGCAGGCGTAAAAACCAGCGCACCATCTTTCCTTTGCCCTGAGGATGGTACGGGCGGGCATGAATCAGGGTGATACCGAGCTTCGCGCAGACCAGCGCCAGGTGCTGAGCGCGACAAAGCAGCACCATTGTCGACGTACAGGCGTTTGGGAATGCCACGCCGACGAATGGCTTGCTCGAGCACCGTCAGAAAAGTCGCGACGTTTTCTCCCAGGGCCAAGGCCGCGTACGGGATGAGCCGCGTTGCATCGTCGATGAGCCGCGAGCAGATAGGCCTTGCGGCGCCGACCCGCAACCGCGACTGCACGGGCCGTGCATCACGTCGCTCATCCCATGCACAACTCACCAGCCTTGCCGAAGCGAAGCGGCGCCGATCTTTCGAAGTCGGCTCCGTCGGCTTCTTCTGCATCAGCCCGGCACGCGACAGCACCCGGTGCACCGTTGACGGCGAAAGCCGCAGGCCCTCGGGCAACTTCACGCGGGCATTCACCTCGGCGATGACGAGCGCGACGCCGTAGTCCGGGTGCTGGTCCTTCGTCTCACAGGGCAGTCGGCGATCTCTCGGGGCAACGCTCGCGGCGAGCCCGAGTCTGAGCGCACCTTGGGCGAGCGTCGAAGCCGCGCGACGATAGTCGGAGAGCCAGCCGCGGATCGTTTCGGCTTCCACACGGCGCCGCTGCGAGCCAGGGATGTCCCAGTCGCGGGCGGCCTTCCGGGGCGCAGAGCGCCGGCAGGGGGCCCGCCGTGCGCGGGCGCAGGTCCATCAAGACGTCCGACACCCCCAGCCGCTCGCGCACGGCCACTACCGTCGGCGCGCAGCCCGTGAGCTCCGGCAGCAGCAGCCCGCACTTGCCAGCCTGCGACGCAGCCAGCCCAGCGCGCTCGGCAGCGTGACCGCCTCGGCCTCGTCCGCAACTGCCCTGCCGCTGTCTCACGGCTCTCCGCCTGCTCTGCCGTCGCTACGACTTGCTCGACCTCGTGCAGCGTCCCAGTCATCCGTGCCGCCAGAAAGTCCGGCAGCAGGCTGATCGTCACTCCCGCCTTCGGGCAGCGCAGCCGCGTGACGCGGATCCCCGCCGGCCGCACTCGCTTATAACTCCCATGCCCTCCCAGCCCACAGCCGCCCCGTGGATGCAACGGACACCGCTTCAAAGTTGCGGTGCGCCAGGCCTGCTGAGTAACGTACTGCTCGCTGGTGAGGGTCGTCTCGTAACGGACAACCACTCCTCGCCGGCCGGGTCCGGGCGGGTGCAACCGCGCCGGACCGACCTTCGCCGGCGATCAGCCTTCCGCAGATCAGCCTCTCGGGAAAAAAGATCGGCAGAACTTCCCGAACTCGGGACCCGTCTCACCCCAGCCAGCGAGTACCCAGAGCGAGAAAACTACCCCGGGGGATCACGACGCAGCTTGAGCGCCTACAATCCGGAACTCGTGACGTAGAATCAGATCAGCACAAAATAGAACCGGCGCTCGACGTCAGGAGTCCCTGGACAGTCGAGCGCCGGTCGACGCTGGCGATTCTTCGACTACAAGACGGCCGCGATGCAGTCGTTGGCGATGATGGGCGCGTCGCACTGATTCTGCACTGCGCAGGTGGCA
The DNA here is from genome assembly GCA_043747815.1 of Deltaproteobacteria bacterium. Classification (GTDB taxonomy): domain Bacteria; phylum Myxococcota_A; class Polyangia; order Polyangiales; family Polyangiaceae; genus SZUA-265. The sequence continues at coordinate 207,633 of JAYTOL010000187.1, read as the reverse complement.
GCGTTGGCACCGCAATCGACGTCGCAGCGATCGGCCTGGCAGTTCACGGCGTTGTCGCAGGCGCCGACTCCGTTGCAATCGATGTCGCAGGTCGCTCCTGAGTCACATACTACATCGTTCGGGCAGGACTCTGCACCGCCGCAACCGATCGAGCAATTTGCATCTGAAGTGCAGGTCACCGCACCCTGGCAAGAGTTGGTGGCATCGCAGGTCAACGTGCATGCGAGGTCCGAGGTGCAGGTCACTGCGGCCTGACACGAACCCGCGACGTTGAGCCCGCAGTTGATGTTACATGTGCCCTCCGCCGAGGTGCAGTCCACCGCGCCGAGACACACGTTGTCGTTGTCGCAGAGGATGGCGCAGTTTTCCGTCGAGACGCAGCTGACGGCGTTCCCGCAGGTGTTGTCTGCGGCGCAGTCGATGTTGCAGGTGCCTTCCTCAGCGTTGCAGGTGATGGCGCCGGTGCAGGCGCCGGCCTCGAGGCAATCCACGTCGCAGTTGCCGTCCACCGTGTCGCAGGTGGTGATGCCGTCGCAGCTGCCGAGGCCGCAATCGATCTGGCAGTCGATGGTGTCGCCTGCCGGCACGCCGCAGACGACGTTGCCGTCGCAGCTGTTGTTGTCGCACAGCAGGTTGCAGCGCTCAGCGTCGCAGTTCAGGCCCGCCAGGCACGAGCCTTCACCGTTGCAGTCGACGTCGCAGAGCTCCGGGAGGCCCACGCCACCGCACACCACGCCCTGCGCGCAGCTGGCATCGCCGCTGCAGATGGCAGCGCAGTTGTCGAGGTTGCCGTCGCAGATGATGGCGCCGGCGCAAGAGTTGATGCCGTCGCAGAGCAGGTCGGCGTTGTCACCGGCCAGGTCGATGTCCAGGGCGCAGCTGTCAGTGCCGCCGCAGTCGATGTCGCAAACCGTCTGGCCGTTGCCGCACTCGACCAGGCCGACGCTGCACGAGCGATCACCGGCGCAGTCGAGGCGCAGGTTGTCGCGCGCGTTCTCGATCAGGAAGTCGATGCCGCAAGAGTCGTCACCGATGCAGTTGACGGTAATTTGCTCCGTGCCCGCGGCGTCGATGGCCGCCGTGCAGGTATCGTTCTCGTCGCAGTTGATCGTGCAGGTCGCGTTGTTTGGGCACGTGATCGGCTGCGCGCATTGCCCGTCTTGGGCGCAATTGACGATGCAGTTGAGGTCGTCGGCGCACTCGACTTCTTCGAGCGCGCAGTCGAACTCGTCCTCGTCGCAGTCGAAGACGCAGGTCTGACCCTGGCAGATGCCGCCGTTCTGCTCGCAGTCCGAGTCGTCGCAGCGCACGATATTGTTGTTTACGACGCCGCCGCCACCCCCGCCGCGCGGCGGGGGAGCGTTGTTGATCAGCCCCGCGGTGTCGTCGTCTTCGAAGCTCGACCCGGCGGCACCCGACAGCGATCCAGGGTCAGAGCCAGAGCCAGCTGCACCCGCCGCACCGGCGTTGGCCGAGCCTGCCGCGCCGCCCCCCGTTGCGTCTCCGGGGCGTGGCGATACGCGGACTAGACCGACGTTGCCGTTGCCGTTGCCGTCGTCATCTCCGTCCTGGCCACTACAGCTTGCCGCCGCGTAACCCGCGGTCAGCGCGAGCAACAAAGCCGTCATGGAAAGCCGTCTCGGTCTGGTTTGCGTCGAGCGGGGGTCAGTCGTTTTCATGGTTATGCTCCACTAAGTCGGCGGTCGGATCGCCCGGACGAACACGTCGGGTCACACAGATCGGTCAAACACGTCGAATCACAGGTTGGTCAAACTACGTTCGGGCAACTACGTTCGGTCAATTACGTTCGGTCGGATACGTTCGGTCGGATACGTTCGGTCGGATACAGCAGCGTGCTAGCGATTTGAGTCGAGCAGAGTCGCTCCACCACCACCGTCAAACGGGAGGACGCCGGACCTAGCCCAGTCCCACTTGCGAGCCAAGTGCCTCCACTTGCAATATATCAGCGTAGCGGGGCCGTTTGCTATCTAACCTACGTTGCTAACGCAGCACGGGTATCCGATTGTCACCGTCGGCAGCGTGACTTTGCAATTGCACTACTCGGCTGTGTTAGAGCCGAACAATCGGATCGGTGCGATGCGATCCGCCCCTTCGCAGCGCTGACTGGAAAATTCCAGCAACTATCGCGCTGTGTGGCGCTCGGGTATCCACGCCACATGAGCAAGTACCCCTTCCTCGACTTCAGCTTGGCGCCAGATCGCCGCATCGACGATCTGTTGGCGCGCATGCACCTGGACGAGAAGATCGCGTGCTTTGGCACGCGCCCGGACGTGCCGCGGCTGGGGATCGTGGGCTCGCCCCACATCGAAGGGTATCACGGCGTGGCGCAAGGCGGCCCCGCCAACTGGGCGCGCAAAGATCCGACCGCCACGACGCAGTTTCCGCAGGCCTACGGTCTCGGCTCGACCTGGGATCCCGAGATCGTGCGGCGCGTCGCCGAGCAGCTCTCGATCGAAGCGCGCGCGCTCTTTCAAAATCCCGAGTTTGCTCGCGGCGGCCTGGTGGTGAGGGCCCCAAACGCCGATATCGGGCGCGATCCGCGCTGGGGCCGCACCGAAGAAGTGTACGGGGAGGATCCCTTTCACGTGGGCACGCTCTCGGCGGCGTTCTCCCGCGGCCTGCAAGGCGACGACGAGCGGTATTGGCGTTGCGCCGCGCTCCTCAAGCACTTTTGCGCCAACAGTAACGAAGACGACCGTACTTTCTCCACCTCTGACTTCGACGACCGCCTGTTTCGAGAATACTACGCGCGGCCCTTTGACATGGCCATCGCCGAGGGGGGCTCGCGCGCGATGATGGCGGCCTACAACGCGGTCAATGGCACCCCGGCGCACATCCACCCGATGTTGAACGACATCGTGAAGAAGGAGTGGGGCCTCGACGGGATCATTTGCAGCGATGGAGGAGGGCTGCGCCTGCTGGTGACGGATCACGAGGCATTTCCCGACCTCGCCACCGCGGCGGCCGCTTGCATCAAGGCGGGCATCAACCAGTTCCTGGACGATTACGTCGAGCCCGTCACCGAAGCCGTGCAGCGTGGACTTTTGAGCGAAGCCGACCTCGACGTCGGCTTGCGCGGGGTTTTTCGCGTGATGGTCCGCCTGGGCTTGCTCGACCCGCCGAGCCAGGTCCCGTATTCGGCCATCGGCCGGAGCACTCACCAAAAGCCCTGGGCGGAGGCCCAGACCCGTGCCTTCGTGCGCGAAGTCACGCAAAAATCGATCGTACTACTAGAAAATCGTCACGCTACGCTGCCCCTCGACCGCAGCAGAGTCAAATCGATCGGGGTGGTGGGGCCGCGTTGCAACGAGGTGCTGCTCGACTGGTATTCCGGCATGCCTCCATACACGATCCCGCCCCGAGACGGCATCGAGCGCGTCGCCGGCGCCGGCATTGCCGTGGGCTGGGTGGGGGACATGAGCGACGTCGCCGTCGAGCTCGTCCGCGAGCGTGACGTCGCGATCGTGTGCATCGGTAACCACCCGGAGGGCAACGCCAGCTGGGGGGTCGTCACCTCGCCGAGCGAAGGCAAAGAGGCTGTCGACCGCAAGAGCCTCGCGCTACCGAGCGATCAAGAGGCCTTCGTGCGCAAGGTCGTGGCTCAGAACCCCAACACCATCGTCGTCCTGATCTCTAACTTCCCGTACGCGATGCCCTGGGTGATCGAGCACGCCAAGGCCGTCCTGCACGTCACGCACGCGTCTCAGGAGCTCGGCATGGCGATCGGCGACGTGCTCTTCGGGGACGTCAATCCCGGCGGTAAGCTGGCCCAGACGTGGCCGCGCTCCATCGAGCAACTGCCGCCCATGCTCGACTACGACATCAAGCATGGCCACACCTACCTCTACTCCAAGCACGAGCCGCAGTATCACTTCGGCTACGGGCTGAGCTACACCAGCTTCGAGCTCGGCAAGCTCGAGACCAGCGCCGACCGGCTCACCCTGTCCGAGCAGCTCGTGGCCTCGATCGAAGTAAAAAATACCGGAACGCGCAGCGGGGACGAGGTAGTTCAGCTCTACGTTCGCCACCTCGCCTCGCGAGACCCGGTGGAACGTCCCGAGCGCGCCCTCAAGGCCTTCAAGCGGGTGACCCTGGCCCCGGGCGAGACGCAGCGGGTGACGCTGGCGCTGCGCGGTATCGACCTCGCGTATTGGAACGTCGAGCGCCACGTTTGGGATCTGGAGACCGGCAGCATCGAAATACTCGTGGGTCAGAGCTCGCGGGAGAGCGACCTGCGGGCAAAGAAAACCCTGCAAATCTCCCCCGCCCGCTGACTCATTCAATGCGCTTGATCCCAGGCACGTCCGTGGCCCACGTCGACGACCAGGGGGACGTCGAGAGGGTAAATGGCTTCCATGCGCGTCTTGATGGTGGGCACCGCCAGCTCGATCTCCGCCTCGGGGACCTCGAAAACCAGCTCGTCGTGCACCGTCAGGATCATGCGGCAGCCGGGCGTAACCGGCGCGCGTAGCTTCAACATCGCGAGCTTGAGCAGGTCGGCGGCTGTGCCCTGGATCGGCGTGTTCATGACGATGCGCTCCGCGGCTGCGCGACGCCCATGGTGGGCGCTCTTGATCTCCGGCACCCGCCGCAGCCGGCCGAGCAGGGTCCTGACCGTGCCCGTCTGCCGGGCTTTCTCCAGCGTGGCCTGCATGAACGCGCGCACGCCCTGGTAACGCAGAAAGTAGGCGGCGATGAAGGCGGCGGCCTCGGTCCGAGGGATGCCGAGGCTCTTGCTCAGGCCCTGCTCTCCCTGGCCGTATATCACCCCGAAGTTGACGGCCTTGGCCCGCCGCCGGTGCTCTGCGGTCACGGCCTCTGGAGCGAGCCCGAAGATCTCCATGGCGGTGCGGGTGTGGACGTCCTCTGCGCCGTGAAAGGCTTCCATCAGCACGGGGTCCTGCGACAGGTGGGCGAGCACCCTGAGCTCGATCTGGGAGTAGTCGGCGCTCACCAGCTGGTGGCCGTTGGGGGCAACGAAGGCGCTGCGGATCTCGCGCCCGAGCTCGGTCCGGATGGGGATGTTTTGCAGATTTGGATCGCTCGAGCTCAGGCGCCCGGTGGCAGCGGTGGCCTGGCCCCAGCGCGTGTGGATGCGGCCCGTGTCCTTGCGTACTAGCCCGGGCAGCGCCTCGATGTAGGTGCTCCTGAGCTTTGCGAGCTTGCGTATCTCGAGCACGACGGCCGGTAGCGCGTGCTCGTCGACCAAGGCTTCCAGGGTAGCGGCGTCCGTAGAACGCGACGTTTTGGTGCGCTTGCCGGAGGGGAGCTTCAGGTCGTCGAAGAGCAAGGTCTCGAGCTGCCGCGGCGAATGCACGTTGAAAGGCCGCCCAGCGATCGTCTGCGCTTCGTGTTCGAGCTCGAGCAGGCGGGCATCGATGGATGTGCCGAGGCGCTTCAGCAAGGCCACGTCGACCAGCACGCCGCGCATCTCGAGCTCGGCCAAGAGCTCGCTGAGCGGCAGCTCCAGCGTGGTATAGAGCTCGCTCAGTTGATCAGCGTCGAGCTGCGCTTCGAGCTTCGGCCACAGCCGTACCACGGCCAACGCCTCACCCGCGACGATGGCCCCGAGCTCCTCGGCGTTCACCTCGTCGAGCGGGACTAACGTGCCGCGGCGCGGTTTGGTCAGGCTCCCTTTGCCAGGTAGCTCGAGAGACAGCTCGCGTTCCGCCAGATCGGAGAGCTCGTTGGGGGCCTCGGGGTCGATCAGATAGCTGGCGAGCAGGGCGTCGAAGGTAAATACATGGTCGCCGAGACCGGCACCGAGCGCCGTTTCCAGGACGACGCGCAGATTTTTCACGTCGTGCCCGCCGAGCGCGACTTGGTGCTCTGCGAGGCCGGAGGCCAGCGTGTGTTGCACGTCGGTAGGGCTGAGTTGCACCGGTGCGCCGACGTAGCGGTGCCCCAGGGGCAAATAATGCGCCGCGCCAGCCCCCGCCGAGAGCCCCAGGCCCACCAGGTGCGTGTCATTGCCGAGGGTCTGCAGCGCTGGAACCAGGACGAGCCGCCCGCTCTGCCGCGCCTCGTCGAGCACCTGCTCGAGCGCGGGCAGGGTCGTGAGCAGCCCGATGCGCGCGTTCTCGGCCGGCGCTTCCGCCTCGCCCCGCGCTCTGGCGTCGGCTTTCGCGCGCTCTACCACCCCGCGGGCGATGCGCTCATCGAGCGCAGTCAGCTGGCGCTGGAAACCGAGCTCGGCGTACAGACCCCGCAGGGCCTGTAGATCGCCATCGGGCCGAGCCATTGCGTCCGTATCGAAGGGAACCGGGCAGTCGTCTTTCAGCGTCACCAGCTCGCGGCTCAAAAAGGCCAGCGCCCGGTGTTGCTCCAGCGTCTCGCGCAGCTTCTGACGCTTGATTTCGGCTATGTGGGCATAGATGCCGTCGATATCCTCATATTCGACCAGGAGCTGCTGCGCGGTCTTTGGACCTACCGAGGGCACGCCGGGAATGTTGTCTGACGTGTCCCCGGTCAACGCCAAGAGATCGCGCACCTGATTGACGCGTACCCCGAAGCGCTCGACGACTTCGTCCGGGCCCCACACCTTGTCCCGCATGGTGTCCCAGAGCAGCACGTCTGGGCCGACCAGCGGCATCAGGTCCTTGTCCGCGCTCACGATCACGACGCGCATGCTCCGGCGGCGAGCCTCGCTCACCATGCTCGCGATCAGGTCGTCGGCTTCCACCCCTGATTGGACGTAAATCGGGATGCTCAGCGCAAGCAGCAACTGTTCGACGCGCTGCATTTGTCGCCGCAAATCGGGCGGCGCCTCGGGGCGGTGCGCCTTGTAGTCGGGATAGAGGTCTCGGCGAAAGGTTTGCTTGCCCGAGTCCATGGCCACCGCCATGAGCGCCGGGGCACACTGTTTGATGAGGCGCTCGAGCATGATGACCGTGCCGTAGACGGCTTGGGTAGGTTCACCACTCGGGCTAGTCAGCGGCGTAATGGCGTGGTACGCGCGGAAAACGTAGCCGCTCACATCCACGACGTAGAGGACATCACGAGCGCCTGGTTCAAATAGCCGACTCACCATCGTTCATGGCCAAACCGACGCAAACACGTGATCGCGCCTATCGGGCATCGAGGAAACTTCATCGTGCCCGCCTGTATCTGCGCGCGTGCAGTAACGCCACAGCTCTTGCGCCGAAACGCCGTGCCGCCATGCCGCGGGTGGGGGACGTCAACGGCCTGCGCCGTAAGCCGCTCGGCCGTGGATTTGAGGTAACTCATTGTCGTCGTGACATTTGGTGCTTAATCGGGTGATATCGGAGATCGAGAGATGGGAATCCTCCTGATTGCGCTGTACCTCGCTGTACTGCTTTTGCTTTGTGGTTATGGCCTGCACCGCGCCCGTTTAGCCTGGCTGTGCCTGCGTTGCCAGCCCCCTCACCGGGCGAAGCGGTTGCCGCCGGAGCAGCTGCCCACGGTGACCGTGCAGCTGCCCATATATAACGAGGCGACCGTCGTGCAACGGCTGCTCGAAGCCGTGAGCCGCATCGACTACCCGCGAGACAAGCTCGAAATCCAGGTCCTCGACGATTCAGACGATGAAACGCGCGTGCTCGCGGAGAGCACCGTCGATCGGCTGCGCGACGCCGGGCTAGACATCACTTATTTGCGGCGCACGTCGCGCCAGGGCTACAAGGCCGGAGCGCTAAACTACGGTCTGGGGCAGGCGCGCGGCGAGCTGATCGCGATCTTCGACGCGGACTTCGTCCCGCCTCCAGATTTTCTGCAGGCGACGGTCGGCCACTTTCGCCAAGCCAACGTCGGGATGGTGCAGGGGCGTTGGGGACACCTCAATCGGGACGCTAGCCTGCTGACAGGCCTCCAGGCGCTGATGCTCGACGGGCATCACTTGGTGGAGAACCGAGCGCGCTACGCCTCAGGCTGTTACTTCAATTTCTCCGGTACGGCGGGCATCTGGCGGCGGCAAGCCATCGATGACGCCGGCGGCTGGCAGCACGACACGCTGACCGAGGATCTGGATCTGTCGTACCGGGCGCAGCTCGGGGGCTGGCGTTTCGTGTATCGCCCCGACGTGGTGGCTCCGAGCGAGCTACCCGAGGACGTGTTCGCGTTCCGTGCGCAGCAATATCGCTGGGCGAAGGGCACGGTGCAGACCGCGCGCAAGTTGCTGCCGAGCGTGCTGTCGGGTCCGCTCACGCGGGATCAGAAGCTCGAGGCGCTGCTGCACCTGACGCCGCATTTTGCGTACCCGCTGATGCTGCTGTTGTGTTTGCTCCTGCCGTTCGCGCTGGTGATGCTGCCGGTGGCAGACAACTGGGTGGCGCTGCTGATCGTCGACGTTCCCCTCTGCTTCGGGGCGACGGGCTCTTTGGCGGCCTTCTACGCGACCGCCAATCGGGCGCAGGGGCGTCCAGTGAGCGAGGCCCTCATGCGTCTGCCGGCGTTGATGGCGCTCGGCATCGGGCTCAGCCCCTATTTGTCCCGTGCGGTGCTGGAAGGTTTGATGCACGACGCGGGGGAATTCGTGCGCACGCCGAAGCGGGGCCTCCGGGCGAGCCGTTATCTTCAGCGCCGGGCGCCGCTCCCCGTAGCTGAGCTGCTCTTGGCGCTGGTCAGCGTCGCGAGCGTCGTCATCTCGCTCGAGACGAGCCACTACCTGGCGACGCCTTTCGCGCTGCTGTTCGCGCTCGGTTACACGTATATGGCCGGGATGATGACAATGGAACAGCTGGCGCGCCGGCGGGCGCTCGCACCCTCCGCCGCGAGCGTCATCGCGAAGATCTGATGTTCACCGGGTCGGCCGCGCCCAGTGCTGGGCGAGCGCCCGCGTGAGCTGTGCGCCGTGCTCCAAAGTCCGGGTGCGGCTTCCGGGCCAATGGTCTGACTTGGAGTGATGTGCAGGGCGGCTCCCGCAGCGTGGCGCTCCCGAGACCGCCAAACGGCGCAATTACTCACGTCAGGCGGCGCAATAGTGCACGAAATCATGCGCTCGGGCCCCATTATTTAAGCATAGTGCGAGCGACGTCGTCGCCCGACTGGTTTCGTGTGGAACTTTCCGCGAGGGGCCGTTACGATCCTCGGTCTTCGGGCAGGTGACGCGGCGACGGCGCTGCCAGCCATAGGCCGTTTCCCTAGCAATTGACGGGTCCCCCACAGAAGTCCTCCGTATGACGAAAGCCGACATCGTGCAGGCGGTCTATACCAAGCTGGGTGGCTTCTCGAAGAAGGAGGCCGCAGACCTGGTCGATCAGGTCTTCGACTCGATGAAGGAAACACTGGGCCGTGGGGAGAAGATCAAGATCTCCGGTTTCGGCAACTTCGTCCTGCGCGACAAGCGGCAACGTCAGGGTCGAAACCCGCAGACCGGTGAACCGATTGTGATTACCGCGCGCCGCGTGCTCAATTTCAAGGCGAGCCAGTTGCTCAAGCAAGCCTTGAACGAGGGGCTCGGCACGGACTGGGTCGACGGTGGCTCTGGAGGGCACGAGGCTTCACATAGCGCTCAGAACGGGCAGTCGAGCTCAACGGATGGGTTGCGCTTGGTGACCGAGTCGAGCTCGAGCGGTGGTGACCGCGGCGGGCGGGTCTGAGGCTAACCGACGTCTTTGTCGATACGATCAGTTGGAATGCAGTCGCGAGAATTGGTCAAGCTCTACTATCGCATCGGCGAGGTCTCAGACATCGTTGGCGTGCAGCCTCACGTGCTCCGCTACTGGGAGACCGAGTTCCGGTCCATTCGACCGCAGAAGTCGAGCAAAGGGCAGCGCGTGTACTCTCGGCGTGACGTCGAGAAGCTGCTGCGTGTCAAAGACCTGCTCCGAAATCAGGGTTTTACGATCGCCGGAGCTCGAAAGCACCTGAGCGAGCCCGCGTTGCCCGGCCTGGGAGAGCCGCCGGAAACCGACCACCGCGCCAAGGACATGCGCAAAGTCCTCCTCAGCCTGCGTCAAGACCTCCTACGCATGCTCCAAGAAATCAACGACCCCAAAGCCACCTGATGATCGCATGCCCCGGTGGAGGCGTTGAAATACGATCAAAGGGCGCCGCCCCCTTGACGCTAATCTCGAGTCAACGGGGAACCCCCGAAAAGCTCGAGCCAGATGCGTAGTCGGACGGCATCTATTGCGGGGACACCCCGCACCCCGGGCGTGCCCGGAACCGTAGTTGCTACGGTGAGGACCGGAAGCGGACGGCGACATAGCAGATGGCCGAGATCTTCGGGGGTCGCCCCGCTCGCCAAAAGGCCACGCACGACAGGATTGACAGGGGCCGTCGGCCCAGCCATCACGAGGAACCTCTGGAGGAGAAGATTGAATGGCTGAAGGCTTGAACCGCGTCATGTTGCTAGGAAACCTCGGCACCGACCCGGAGCTGCGCATGACGAGTGGTGGCCAGGCCGTGCTCAAGTTGCGCCTCGCGACCAGCGAGACGTACATGGACAAGAACCGCGCTCGTCAGGAGCGGACGGAGTGGCATAACGTCGTCATCTGGGGAAAGCGCGCCGAGGCGCTGGCGAAGATCCTGACCAAGGGAAGCCGCATCTTCGTCGAGGGTGGGTTGCGCACCTCGAGCTACGACGACCGCGACGGCAACAAGAAGTACCGCACCGAAATCGTGTGCAGCAACATCTTGCTGCAGGGGAGTGGCGGCGGGCGCGGCGGCGCGGCGGGCGGATCTGGCGGTGGCGGTGGCGGTGGCTTCAGGGAGAGCGGCTCCGACGACTCTGACGTCTCGGAGGGTTATCGTCCTCAGTCTGGGGCGCCTGCCGGGGGCGAGTTCCCGGATACGGATGACGACGACATCCCGTTCTGAGCTGACTATCACTGCATGCCTGCCGCGCGGGTAACGCTCGTCACGGGCTTTCCCAATTTTCGAGCGAGCCACTTCGTCGGCCACCTGTTGGAGAACCAGAGCGACGACGTCTGGGCGGTGGTGTCAGCCGCCGACGCAACGGACGCCGAACGTTACCGGGCGCGGCTGCCGCCGGATCAGAGCACTCGTCTCCGGTTCTTCTCCGGGGACGCTGCGGCCATCGACATGGGGCTCAGTGGCAAGGAGTACCGTGAGCTGTGCAGCGCGGTCGGCTGCATCCAGCACCTGGCTCAAATCGGAGCTGGGACCGGCAGCAGGGAGTCCTGTGAAGCCGTCAACATTGGCGACATGCGCGAGGTTCTGGAGCTGGCCCGCGCTGCGGCGCGGCTCGAGTCGTTGGTAGTCCATTCCAGTCTCGCGGTGAGCGGCGACCGACAGGGTGACGTGACGGAGGCCGAGCTCGAGCTCGGGCAACGCTTTCCTGGACCGGAATCGTTCACGCTGGCGCGGGCTGAGCTGATGGCTCGGCGGCGGAGCGACCGGCTCCCCATCGTGGTCCTGCGCACGGGTCAGGTGGTGGGTCCGTCGACGAACGGTCGCGTGGACACGCTCGACGGCGTGTACCTGCTGATATTGCTCATCCTCAGCTCCCCCCAGGACCTCTCCCCGCTGTTACCCGATTGGGGTGATGCGCCGTTGCACGTCGTGCCCATCGATCATCTCGTGCGGGCAGCAGACGCCGTGAGCAGGAGCCGAGCGGCGGTAGGAGCGACCTTACAGCTGACGGATCCGAACCCGATGACGGTGCGGGTGAGCTTCAATCGTTGCATGAAGATTCGCGAGCGCCTGTCGGCGGAGGGGCTCTCCATGCCGCCGGTGGGCGCCGCGTTGCGCCGAGACACGCTGCTCCGCGACGGTTTGCAGTCAATTCTTTGGCGACCGCGGACGTTCATCAACATGACATTTCGGAAGGTGCGTTACGGCACCGAGGTTGCCGAGCGCCTGTTGCGGGACGCCGGCCTGGTCTGCCCTTCCTTGGAGTCTTACTTCGAACATTTGGTGAGGCACGTTGCCCAGACGATCGCTAATCCGCCCCCCAAGGTCGCGAAGTCATAACCGCGACGTCGTGCGAGAGGCGCCGTGTCGCAAGCGCTGCGCGGGGCGGCTCTCGAGCCTCGCCATGCTGCTCTTCTTAGGTCTCTCCGCCTGCGCCCCAGCAGCGCCCGCCGTGAGCCCCGTGACCCCGGTCGAAGCCACCGCCATCACGAAGGTGAGCGTTTCAGCGCCTTTACCTGCTGAGCCGAGCGCTGAAGATCAGAGGGTGGCGGGCGTCGTGCCCTTGTGGCTCCCCAATTTTTACGCGTCTCTTCATGAGCTCGACGCCGGACGCCGGCAACGTCACGTCCGAGTGCTGTGGTTCGGAGATTCGCATACGGCGGCCGACTTCTGGACGCAGGCCGTTCGCGATCCGCTACAGGCCCGCTTCGGAACGGGAGGAGCCGGGCTCGTGCTGCTCGGTCTGCAAATGTATCGTCACGGTCAGGCCCACGTCTCGCGTACCGGCCAATGGCGGATCATCCCGCGTTCCCCGTCCGCCACGTGGCCTCAGCAGGACGGCTTCTTGGGTTTGGCCGGCATGGGCGCGGCTCCAACGACTGCCGATGCCAGCGTCACGCTCGAGCTCCCTGGAGGCCTCGAGTGGGCACGAGGCCCGCTGCGCTGGGAGCTCCTCTACCGTCTGCCCGAGCTCACCTCGACCTTTGCCGTTCAGAGCGGCGATGTCCATCGCCGTGTGCTCGCCGGGGCGGGGCAGGTACGGCCTTCCGGGCTGTCGAGTATGGTAGTAGAAACTCGAGGTAACGTGTCTTTGACGGTAGATGCCTTGGTGGATGCCCCCGAGCTGTTCGGGGTGATCGTCGAAGCGGAGGCCGCGGGGCTCGTCATCGACACGCTCGGCATCAACGGCGCGCGCGCGGCGACGCTGCTGGCCTGGGACGCCGACCCCTGGGTCGAGGAAGTCAAAGCTCGCGACCCGGCCTTGGTGGTGCTCGCTTACGGCACCAATGAAGTGGGGGACAGCGCCGAGGTCAGCGTTTACCGAGAGCAGTACACACACCTGCTCGGGCGGCTACGAGCTGCTGCCCCCGGAGCGGACTGCTTGCTCTTGGGCCCGACCGATAGGGTGGGGCGGGACTGGATCACCGATCCGCGCGTGGTGCTCATCGACGAGGCGCAGGCGAGCCTCGCCAAAGATCTGGGGTGCGCATTTTTTAGCACGCTCGGGGCCATGGGCGGCCCCGGCAGCTTGCGCCGTTGGGCGTTTGGGAATCCTCGCTTGGCACGTCGGGATCGAGTGCACCTCTTGGCCTCGGGCTATCGAAAGTTGGGGGCTGCGATTGCCAATCAAATGCTCGAGTCCTACGCCGCGCGTTATCCCGATGCGGAGCGGGCCCAGTGAGCCGATTCGGCGTCAGCGATGGCGACCGCTCCGACCTCGGGCAGCGAGCAAAAAAGCAGCTTCGGGCGCGCATGCGCGCGACGCGGCGCGCCTTGCCTATCCCGGCGGTGCTCGCCCGCAGCGCGCGCATCATCGCGGCGCTGCGCCGGATCGAAGCCTTCGAGAGCGCCCGGAGCGTCGGGCTCTTCTGGCCCATCGAGGCGCACGGTGAGGTCGATCTGCGCGCCCTCGACCAAGCGCTGGCCGAGCGCGGAGTCGCTCGTTACTACCCGTTCATGGATCCGAAGCCGGGCGGCTTCAGCACTGGTTTTCGGCGCATCGAAGAGGCCGAGCAGCTGCAACTTCGCGGGCAAAAGTTTGCCGAGCCGCCGCGGGACGCCAAGCGCGCGGAACGCGGCGATATCGATGTCGTGCTCGTGCCCGCGCTGGCGATCACTCCGGAGGGCCATCGGCTCGGACACGGCTTGGGTTATTACGACGCCACGTTGCCCGACGTCGCGCCGCCCGCGCTCACGATTGCGCTCGCGTTTTCGTTTCAGCTGTTGGCTGAGCTATATGTCGAGCCCCACGACGTGGCGTGTGACGCGGTGGTCACAGACACCGAGATCTTCGATGCCAAGGGCGCGCTGCGGGCCTGGGTGCCGCCCCCCGCCTATCCCTAAGCCTCCGAGTCAGAGCCGAAAGCCTGTGGGACGCCGCGTGGAGCGTTGACGCCGGAACTCCCAAGAGGGCCGCTGCTCGCCTTGGTCATCGGGGAGCGACGTCCGTAGTCGTCTTGCAGAACGCGAGGCGAGGTCTTAGAGACTCGCCATGCAGCGCCCCGTCCTCTCCGAACGCCGAATCCACGCCTCCATTCGGGAAAAGATCGCAACTTACCGCGCATCGAGCGTGCAAGAGGTGGAGAGCGCGGTTTCCTCCCACGACGTGGTCGTAGTCGGCATGCGGCAGAACCCATTCCCACGCCGGGCACGCAAGCTGCTCGACCAGCACGGCGTCGCGCATCACTACCTCGAATATGGGAGCTACCTGAGCCAGTGGCGCGAGCGGCTGCCCCTGAAGTTATGGACGGGTTGGCCCACGTTCCCGATGATCTTCGTCAAAGGCACGCTCATCGGAGGCTTTCAGGATCTGGAGCGGCTGTTCGCCGCGGGCGAGTTTGGTGCGCTGCTTTCAGCGCCACGGCTCGGGCCGGTCGACGCTGAAGCAGCGCCCCGAGCGCCAGCCTCAATCTAGGCTAGAAAAAACGGCTCGCTCGGCCTCGGAGAAGCCCGAAGTCCGCGCCGGGTTTCGACCAACGTAGACCAAACAAGCCCTGGCGCGCGGCACCCCCCTCACGGTGAGTGCGTCCGTTGTTTGGGGTGCAAACGAGCCGACGGCCGCGCGCGGAGCCCGGAGCCAGCCCCGGTGATGCATCGTGGAACAGCAGCGAGCGATCTAGCTGGCGACACGAGGGAGCGAAACTGCCAGCAAATCTGCGAGCATTATCGCTCCCATCAGAGCTTTGCGTCACAGCGCGATCGATGCGGTCCAGCGAGGTACGCCGATAGCCGCGCCCAGGGAGCAAGGGCGCCATTTGGCAAAATCCGTAAGACAGGGTGCCATCGGGCGACTATCTTGTGCAGCATTCGGGCAAGCGCTGACGACCCGACGTGAGCTCTCGTGACGGCGATCCGAACGCGGGCACACGCGTAAAATGAAGTAACCGAGAAATATACGATGGGCTGCAATTCGATGATATCGCGGGACGGAACGTTTTCATGCTTGGGTTCATTGGGCCGTGCCATCTTTGCCTTTGCGTTGCTCGGCGCGTGTGGTGGAACGTCCGGGGACGATGCCGGCGCGGTGCCCACCTTTAGCGGAGAGGTCGTCCCACCGTATCCGAGCCTCGCTGACCCAGCCGCCTCCGACACGACGGACGGTTCTTCGGCGGACGGCCTGCAGCCGGTGCTCCCCCTAGAGCCGGGGACGGCAGCGCCGGGCGGCCCTTCAGAGGCCATGGCTCCGCCGATGCTGACCCCGATGGACACCCTGCCGGCGCAGCCCGCGCTACCGCCCGTCCCCGCGGGAGCCACTCCCGTCGCCGCGCACGGTCACTTGCACGTCGACGGCACGCGCCTGGTGGATGAGCGTGGCGCCGACGTGCAACTCAAGGGCGTGAGCACCATGTGGCTCAACTGGGAGAGCCGCTTCTCTGCCAGCAAGGCGGGCCTGGCGTGGATGCGAGACAATTGGAACGTGAGCGTGATCCGCGCCGCGATGGGCGTCGAGCCCAATGGCGCTTACCTGACCGACCCCGAGGAGGCTCTCGGGCGCGTGCGCGAGGTAGTGCAAAACGCCATCGACGTCGGCGTGTACGTGGTGATCGACTGGCATGACCACAACGCGCATCTCCACCTCGCTCAGGCCACCTCCTTTTTTTCGCAGGTGGCCGCAGAGTTCGGCGAGTCTCCGAACGTGCTCTACGAGACGTATAACGAACCGTTGAACGTCAATTGGTCCAGCGTCATCAAGCCATACCACGAGGCCGTGCTGCGCGCGATTCGCGCCGAGGACCCTGACAACGTCGCGATCCTCGGGACGCGCTCCTGGTCGCAACGCGTGGACGAAGCCGCGCTGAATCGCGTCGCCGGCGACAACCTCATGTACACGGTCCACTTTTACGCGTGCGACCACGGCGCCTCTCAGCGCCGCCAGGCGGAGGCCGCTTACAACGCGGGCCTACCTCTGTTCGTCACGGAATGGGGCGCCACGCCAGCTGACGGAGGCGCTGACGCTCCGGAGGTGTGCGAGGCAGAGGCGACGCTTTGGCATGACTGGCTCGATGAGCGCAGCATTGGGTGGGCCGCGTGGAAGCTGGACGGGTGCCGTGACTCGAGCTGCTTCTTCACCAGCCGCAACGCTCCGGCCGACGGCGGCTGGACGGACCAGTGGCTCAACGGACACGCCCGCTTCGTCGTGCAACGCCTGCTGCGCGAGTAAGCGTTACGCGGGCGAGCCAAACGGGGGCGGGACCAGGAGATGGTCATTGCGCCCCCTGTTGCTACGATCGCCTAGCCCGAGGCAGGACGTTTGCCCTCGCCCCGGGTCCTGACGCAACGCGACCGTGGCTCAGCGCAGGTGACTGGTCAAGCCGTCGAGTTGGGCTCCCAAGAGCAGATCGCGCACGAAGCCGGCCTCGACAGCTGCTCCAGCGTCATTGGTGTGGGTCACGTCGGTCCCGAGGGCGTGGAACGCCTGCCAACCGTTGGGCCCCACCTCCGAGAGCCATTGGGTCGTGAGCGCTGTCAGGTCGAGCAAGGGCACATTTTGCTCCCGGGCCACTTGGGCGACGATCTGGGGCAGGTTGGCCCCCGTCCCGTTGACGTGCTGGGTGGAGACCGCGTTGCCATTGAACTGAGCACGGGCGACCGGTGTCAAGAGCACCGGGAGAGCCGACTTGGCTTTGACGCGTGCCACGAGCGACGTCATGTTGTCGTGGAACTGCGCGGCGGTCACGGTCTTGTCGTTGTGCCCGAACTGGATCAGCACCCAATCGTTCGCCTGGAGCTGCGACTCGATGGCACCAAACAGAGGGCGAGCATTGAGGAAGCTGCCTGAGCTTTCACCAGAGTCGGAGTAGTTGGCCACGACGACGGGGTAGTCGAAGTGCTGGGGGAGCTGTTGGGCCCAGCCCCCGTACTCGGCACCGTTCTGGTCGGCCACCGTCGAATCCCCGGCAACGTAAATCATGAGCGGGTCGGCGGCAGGGGCGTATCCGATGGCTTGCAACGCGGGCGCGCCGCCTGCGGCACCCTGGAAATACAGATCCAGCCCCGGAGTTCCAGCGGGCACTGCCTGTATCGGCTCGCCCTCGGGTTGCCGGACGTTCACACCGAAGGTGAAGCGCCGCGTCTCTCCAGCGGCGGTCGCCACGGGACCGAGCATCACGCGCCTGGTCTCAGCCAGGACGCGCGTATTGGCTGCGACCTCGCCGCCGAGGACCACCGTCACGTCATAATTGCCGGGTGGACCACCGAAGTGACAGCTGATCGGATCGCTGCCAGTACACACTAACCGACTCGCCGCGTCGGGCTCTGGCCCAACCGCTGGTGGCGTTTCGCCCACAGGCGCCGGCATGTTCGACGTATCCGACGGCACGGCGCCGGCGCCGACCTCCGCGTTCGACACCGGCGGCGCAACGGGCACCGGCACGACTTCGCTATTGTCCCCAGTCGCCGGCGTTGCAGTGGGGACCGGAGTGACGACGGGAGCCGCCGCGGCGTTGGGGGCAGGGTCGCTCGGCGCGTCGATGGAGGGACTATCGCCACCGCCCGGGCTCGCGCTAAATTCCGGGGTGGTGCTGCCCGGCATGTCGGTGCTCGATGGACTAGCGGCATCCGACCCGCAACCGACTCCCGCGCTGAGCGCGACGGCCCATCCACAACCCTTCAGCATGAAAGACCCAAAGATACGTGGCATGTGCTTCATGATAGACCTCTCGGTAGGTGCGTCACAGTTGTACGGCAGCCTCGCGCTTGCTGATTTCTGTCATAGACGTTTCCACAGGCGCAAGTAGGACCTGCCGGCAACCATAAACCTACGCTGGCCGGAAGCCAGCACAATCCAAGTCCCGCTGACGCGAACGCTCGGCATGATTGTCACGGCTTGCCGCGTTTCCATGGCTCGTTGTTCGCGACCGGCGCCGCGTCTGGCGACGAGAGCCATCCGCCTGACTGAAATTTGCAGCTTCATGCCAGCACAATTGTGAGCGGAGTGGCGCAGGCTCACGGGGTCAGTCCTGATCTTTCTGGGCAGCCTGCATCTTTTCAAACCAGCGGCGCCGGTACTCTCCTGGCCGAAGCCCCGTCTGCTTCAAATACCAATTCGAAAACGAGTACGGGCTCTGAAAGCCCGAGCGCTCAGCGGCGTCGCTAACGCTCGTTCCAATCTCCTGCAGCGCCTGTTGCGCGGCGCGTAAGCGCACCCGGTTGACGGCAGCGAGAATCGAAATTCCGGTGTGTTGCTTGAAAAGCGACGCCAAACGCGAGGGAGAAAGACCTGCCACGCGACTGAGGTCGCTGGAGCTCGGCGGGTCTGGTGCGCTGGCCTCGATTGCCTCGAGCACCCGCCAGACGCGCGGATCCACCGCCTTTGCAGCGCTGTGGTGAGTGGTGCTGCGCGCCAAGATCAGGATGCGTTCGAGCAGATTCAGCGCGAGGGCGTTGCGCCAAACCTCCGGGCGCTTGCGCTCGGTGTGCACTTGAAAAAAAAGGTCACTGATCTGGTGCTGGACCGCACGTGAGGAGATGTGGGCCGTGCTGACGCCCCGCAGCGCGCATTTCTCGGCGAGCGGCATCCAATACGCCCAGTGAGGCTGAGCATCAAAATGCACCCAGTGGCACTTCCAATGGCTGCTCGACGGCCAGATTCCGTACTCCTGATAAGTGTGGGATTGGATCAGAACCAGATCACCTCTGCCGACGCGAATCAGCTGGTCCTTGGCGTCGCGGAAAAAGCCGCAACCTGAGAGGGAAAAGACCAGATAGCTCGTCGCCGAGCCCTTACGGCGCAGGATATGGTAGCCGCGGCGCACCTCGTAGTAGTCGCTCACGAGGCCCGGCTCGCAATACACGTCGTGCGTGGGGCGCGGCAGCTCGGCTGTATCGACTATCTCTACGCTGGGAACCGACATCAATTCAGCATCTCGTTTTCGGGCCCAGAGGGCGCGGGGCGAGGGCTGGGGCTCGCTTGGCTCATGCTCTCTACCTTCGGGCGTCACGGGGCGTGTGGACCCGGGACTCGCCGCTGACGCCCGTCCTCCGGAGACCCGTGAACCATACGCCCGCGACGAAGCTTCCCCAGGTTGACCGCACCGAGCAGGCGCTGTCAATGGACGGGGTTACACGTCCACCGACCCAATGTGTCGAGCATCGCGTCGAGAGCAGTCCTGGCGACAGTCGTGGCTATAGTATCGATCCCGGTCTACGCGCGCCCCGTATGCATGGCGCGAGCCTGCTCGAGACCCGCTTGCGACCACGCCACGCTGCGGGATGAGCGCCGTGCGTGCCGTGCCGGGACATCACCCAAAGTGCTGCCCCGACGGGAAACGATTCTGCACCTTCCTCAAAGCAAATTGCTTGTTTTCGGAGGCTCCGCGGGCGAACCGCGCGCAAGATTGAGCGATTTCGATTATCTTTGCAATTGGAACGGACATTCACCTCGACCTGCATTCGAGCTAATATTAGCTCGGCTCGTTGCTCGAATGCGGCGGCGAAGCTCATCGAGGCCCGAAGCGTAGCCTAACGCATGCACGACGGGGCGCCTGCCGACAGAGTGAGTGTCGGCGGCGGTGGTTCCTCACACTCGATGGCCGGGACCGCTTCCACACGTTCTCGACGCATCTCTGGGTACTTCCTCGAACGCGCCAAGAAAGATCGGTGATCGAGTGAGAGCTCTGGCGCATCTGCAAGGTGAATCTGAAAGCGGAGGGCTTCTTGACGCTACTCCGGGTGAGTTGACAGTGGGATACGCTGAAAGTCCAACGACGTTCGTCGGGGCCCTCGATGGTCAAGCATGGCCAGTGTTTGGCGATCCGCGAGAGCGCTGGGTAGGGCGTGAGCTCTCCCTCGCGAGCGGTAGGTTGCTCGCCGGCGCGCTGTCGGTGTCCACCGCGTCTTCGGAGTTGCCGGCGTGCGCCGACGTCGATGAGATGCTGAAGGTCGCGACCCAGCTGGCGCGCAGCTCGATCGGGCTGGAGCGAGTCGCGTTCTACATGCGGGACCCGTTTGCCGACCGGTTGATCCTGAGGGGCTCCTGGGGCACCGGTGGCGACGGGGAAATGAAAGCCGAGCACGATCAGTTTCACGAGCTGTCGATGCGTGACGGTCTAGCGCTGCAGAATTTACTCGGCCAGGGTCTTCCTGCTTTGTGCCGGCCCAGCGCGCCTTGGTTCGCGAGCGAGGCAGGGCAGACTTTCGTGATCGGTGAAGGTTGGGTGATGGTCACTCCGCTCTTTGCCGGCGGTCACCTCGTGGGCGTGATGTACAACGACGCTGCCTTGACACGCGCCGCGATGGATCCGGATAAGCAGGCGGCGGCGTCCGTTTTGTGCAGCATGGTCGCCATCGAGTACATGACGCGGCGCGGCCCCATTCGCTGGCAGCCGCTCGGCGCGCCTGCGGAGCCAAGCTTACTCGTGCAGCGCGTGCGCGAGGGCATCGACCAGAACCCTGCTCGGCGCGGCAACGACCTCGCTCACGAGCTAGGCGTCAGCCCTGGCCATTTGGCGCGCGCTTTCAAGCGCGAGATGGGCATCTCGCTCGTAGACTATCGAAACCGCAAGCGCATCGATCGCTTCTGGGACAGCATGCAGAGGGACGGTAGGGGCGGTAGCCTGAAGCAGGCGGCCTACGAAGCCGGCTTTGGTAGCTACGCGCAGTTCAATCGCGTGCACAAGAAATTCGCAGGCAAGTCGCCTCGGAGCGTCGCGGGGCGGAACGTTCCGGGTAGCTGCGTTCCGGGTAGCTGCGTTCCGGGTAGCTGCGCGGCGGGTCGTAACGTGCCGGGCGGGATGGATTTGTCCCACACGGGCGTCGGGAAATAGCCTCGCGGCGGAGCGGCCCGCGGGGTCAAGCCAAACGAGGCTCGTCCGTAAACGTTTAGCCGCGGGAGACGTCGAGCCGGTGCAGGGCCGAGAGAGCGCCGGCGACTGCGCACAGCGGAAGGATCCACGTCGGCACGCCGAGCAGTAACAGTAGCAGCGCGCCGAGCCCCGGCGTGACTGCGATGAGCAAAGCCAGCCGGGTCTCTTGGTGCAACTCGCGCGCGAGCTTGATCACCTGGGCTGCGTCTCGCACGTCCCCGGATGCCACGTCGATGTCCCAGCGCTCCAGCGGCCCGCCAGTGCAGTCGATGTTGATGGAGAGGGCTGCTGCCGCGAGCGCTGCGTCGTCCGCTCCGCGCCCGACCACGGCGACCGCCGCGCCCGTCAGTGACAGGCGGCGAATTTCAGAGGCCCGATCATCGGGCAGGACTTCGGGTCGAACGTGGTCGATGCCGATGTGGCGGGCCAGGGCCTGGCAGGTCGCCCGCGTCTCCGCCGACAGCAACACGGGCTCGACCCCGGCGTCGATCAAGCACTGCGCGGCAGCGCGCGCCCCTGTCTGCAGGCTGTCTTGCAGAGCGCAGAGGCCCACCCAGCGGCCGTCGAGAGCCACGAGCAGGACGCTGCGCCCGAGCGCCTCCAGCTCGGCGATACGCGTCTCGGCGGAGGCCACGCTGATCCGCCGTTCGAGCAGGAGCGATCGGCGGCCCGCTACCAGGGATTGCCCGTTCGAGGCCACTGCCGTGACCCCCAGGCCGGGCAGGTAATTGGGGCTGCGAGTCGCGTCCGGGCGTAGCTTCTGCGCCAAGGCGGAGCGCTGCAGCGCAGCGGCGATGGGCGAGGGGACACCGGCGTAGGCCCCGGCGAGCAACCTGGTCAGCTCGCTCGGGCTGGTGCCCGCAGAAGGCTCTATGCTGGCGACGTTGAGCTCTCCACGCAGCAAGGTCCCCTGATCGCAAAACACGACACTCGTGGTGCGGCCCGCTCGGTCCAGCGCGGCCGCGTTCCGCACCGAGATGCCGCGCCCGAGCAGTCGATGGACGCCGCGGGAGATGTAGAGCCCGACGAGCTCGGTCAACCCGATGTTGCCGAGCACGGCGTACGCAGCGGCGGCGTAGCTGACGGCGATGGCCAAGCGCACCTCGAGCGCGAGCGATATCAGCCCCGTGGCGAGCCCGACTCCGAACGCACCCGTAGTGGAGATCCTCTCCGCGAGCTTGGCTAGCGCCGAATGTCGATCGGCGCGGCGCTGTGGATCTACCGTGAGCCGCGCCCAGGCTCGGTCGTTGCCCACCCAGCGCACCACGGCCCGGAGCGCTCCATCGATCACTTTGGCCCCGGTCAGTAGCGCGTCGCCCTCCTCGCGCACGACCAAGGAGCGCGCCCCCAGCCAAGGCTCGATCGTGGCCCGCCCGGCGGCGACCACGGCGTCCGCGGCGAGGCGATCACCCGCCAACAGCTGCAACTCCTCACCCGGCTTGAGCTCGACGCGACCGAGCGTCCCGTCGGCGCGGGGGCGGGAGCCCGACAATGCCAGGGCGCGCGCGACGTGTGTGCTCGCGGCCTCGAGGTTTCGCCGTTTGCGGGCCGCCGCGAGCAGGCTGAGCGCCGCGACGGCGCTGATCGCTCCGGCGACGCGTGTGTTCTGGGCAGCCGCCGAGGGATCGAGCACCAAGCTGCCCAGCGCGGCGAGTGTGGCGACGAGCGGAGCGACCAGGGTGAAGGCGCGCTCGTGGGGGCGGGTGCCGCCCCGGCCGTTGTCCACGCGCCTCTGCAACGCCAGGCAGGCGCCGAGCGCCGCCAACGGCCCTGCCCACGGGGGAACTGCGACGGCCAAAAATGGGCTGGCACTCAGCGCGGCGACGACACCGAGCGTTAGCGCAGCTTGGAGCCAACCTGAGCCCGTCTTGGTGTTCGAGCTGGGCGACGAGTACTGCTCGTCGGGAACCGGGGCAAGCGTCGCGCTCGCGGCAGCGCTCGGGCTCGGGCTCACTCCACGCGCTGGCGGGCTACCCGAGCCGCCCGCCTCGGCGGGCTGTGGCCCTGCCTGACCGGGCACGAAGCGCTCTCGGCACTCGGGGCTACAGAAATAGTGAAATCGTTCCCAGAAAATCGCGACCCGGGGGGCGCGAAGGGGATCCACCCTGAGCCCGCAGGTGTTGCAGGGCAGTGTAAATTGGCTGCCCCGGGCGACCGGGGCGGGGAACGCGGCGCGTGTTTTGACCGCGTCAGACATCCGGCAAAAGCGCCCACTCGAGGGCGGCCTTGGCCGTGTGCAGGCGAGCTTCGGCTTGATCCCAGACGTGGCTGTTCGGTCCGTCGATGACCTCTGCCGAGATCTCTTCGCCCCGGTGCGCCGGCAGACAGTGCAGCACCATCACTTCGGGAGCGGCGACGGCGAGCACCTCGCGGTTTACGCACAGCCCGGCAAAAGCCCGGTCGCGCTTCTCCCGCTCGGCTTCTTGTCCCATGCTCGTATAGACGTCCGTGCTGATCACGTCCGCGCCTTGCGCAGCTTGCCGTGGGTCGCGCACGATGCGCACGCGGGCACCGCGCTTTCGCGCGCGTTCGAGCTCGCTCGCGTCGGGGTCATATCCCTCCGGGCACGCCAAGGTCAGCGTGAGCTCGAGCAGGCCTGCGGCCTCGAGCCAGGAGTTCGCCATGTTGTTGCCGTCGCCAATCCAGGCATAGCAGAGCTCTTGGAGCCGCGGCTTCTGCCGGCGAATGGTCTGAAGATCAGCCAAGAGTTGCATCGGGTGATTGTGATCGGTCAGCGCGTTGAGCACAGGCACGCGGCTATGCTCTGTGAGCGTCAGCAGGCGCGCGTGTTCGAACGTACGCAAGGTGACGCCGTGCACCATGCGTGACAGCACGCGCGCGGTGTCGCCGATCGGTTCGCCCCGAGCGAGCTGGGAGTCCTGCGACGAGATCACGATGGGGTGCCCGCCCATCTCGACCACCGCCACCTCCAACGAGAGGCGAGTGCGAGTGGACGCCTTCTCGAACACGAGAGCGATCGATTTGCCGGCGAGAGGCTTACGCACGCCGGGCTCGCCGCGAGTGTCTTTCCAGCGGTCGGCGGCGTCCAGCAAGCTGAGCAGGCCTTCGGCGCCGAGATCCGAGAGTTCAGTAAAGTGACGGGTCACACGCATCGTCCTAACAAATCAAAGCGTAGCTCGGAGCCTGAAGCTTAAAGCCCGGGCGCCGTCAGGCAGAGGGCTCGCGTTCGAGGCTGTCTAATACGCGATCCACGATGCTTACGCCCTCATCGATTTCAGACCGCTCGATGTTCAGAGCCGGCGAGAAACGCAGCGCGGAACCGCCAGCAATGGTGAGCAGTACTCCGGCGCCGCGCAGGGACTCGAGCAGGTGGCGCGCGTCGACGCCGGGTTTGAGCACGAGGGCCTGGAGGAGGCCTAGGCCACGGCTGGTTTCCAGCGTCGACGGATGGCGCTCCACGAGCTCAGCCAGGCGCGCGCCGAGATAGGCGCCGTTGTCTCGTGCGCGGTCGACGAGCTTATCTGCATCGATGCGGGCGAGCACCGCCCGAGCCACGGCCGAGGCCAGCGGATTGCCACCGAAGGTGCTGCCGTGGCTGCCGGGCGGCAGCGCCCCTTCGAGGTGCTTTTGACTCAGCATCGCGCCGATCGGCACACCACCCCCGAGGCCTTTCGCCAGGGCGATCGCATCGGGTTTCACCCCTGCGTGATCGAAGCCTAGAAACTTCCCGGTTCGACCGATGCCGGTCTGGATCTCGTCGCCGAGCAAGAGCGCGCCGCTCGCCAAGGTCAAGCTGCGCAGCTGCTCCAAGAATCCCGGAGGTGCGGCTAAGACGCCGCCCTCACCCTGCACCGGCTCGACGAGCACACCCGCGACCGAATCATCGAGGCGCGCCGCCACCGCCTCTGCATCCCCAAAGGGCACATGAACCACGCCCACCAGTGGACCGAAGCCGTCTCGATAAGCAGCTTGGCCGGTGGCGGCGAGCGCACCGAGCGTACGCCCGTGGAAGGAGCGCTCAAAGGCGATGATGTTGTAACGCTTGGTCTGACCGAGGTTGTAAAAGTGCCGGCGCGCGAGCTTCAGCAGAGCCTCGATGGCTTCCGTCCCCGAGTTGCAGAAGAACGCCCGAGCAAACCCCGTCTTGTGGCAGAGCTCACGAGCCAGGAGCACGTTCGGCTCGTTGTAGAAATAGTTGGAGACGTGGCCGAGCCGCTCGGCTTGCCTGCGCAGCGCGGCGACGACGTCGGGGTGTCCGTGCCCGAGCGACGTCACAGCGATGCCGGCGTAAAGATCGAGGTACGCCTTGCCGGTGGCGTCCCAGACCCTGCGCCCTTCACCGCGCACGAGCACCAGCGGAGGCTGCCGGTAGTTGGGGTAGAGATACTTCTGGCCGATTTCGACCAGAGCGGCTTGTTCGTCAGCGGTCACGCCCGTGGCTTAGCGCGTTTTTCGAAGCAAATGCCAGAGAAGGCCCGTGTTGGCTTCGGGGCCGCGATGGCCGCGCGCGGGCTGGCGCTCGAGGGTGGGCTTGCTACTCTCTCGTTGCCATGAAAAGTCGTTGGCTGCTTACTCTTGCCATCCCGCTGTCCTTCGGTGCCGTCTCGACTGCAGGCGCACAGGAGCCAGAGTGCCCTCCCGGCGAATGGTTCTGTGATGACGCCGCCGAGCTCGACGAGGCCGGTGGGGAGTCGGAGATCGAGCGCTCAGAGCTGCCGGGAGAGTCCCCGGATGAGAGGGATGACGAGCGCGAAGCGCTGCCTCCCGGCGCCACCGAGCTAGGTCCCTATGGCAGGCCGACGCTGGATGTGCGTCGCCGGTCTCGCTTTCGACCCGGTCGTGACGACGTCGACGGTCTCGACGGGCCATCCCCCTGGAGCATAGCGCTGCGGCTACAGGGCGTGATGCTGGGAGACGGCAGGCGCCGCGGGCATGACGCGCGCATGGGCGGCGTCGGCGCGAGCGTGCGTTACCGCGTCAATCCCGTAGTGACGCTGGACCTTGGCCTCGATTCACTCCTGGGCACCGACTACAACGGTTACGATCGCGAAGAGCTTTCGCTCTCATTCAGCTCGCTGTTCTATCTGAACCAACACCGGCTCATCCGGACCTATGTGCTCTTCGGGCTCAATACCAGCACCGCTCGCGTCGACGTGGCTGGGGACGGGCAGAGCTTTCGTTACTTCGGCGCGCACACGGGCCTCGGCCTGGACATCAAGCTGGATCCCCGAGTGGCGTTGAACCTCGACCTGCTCGGGTTCATGCGCGGCAGGACGGACGCTCGCGCCGCGCGGGAACCGGAATTCATCGACGCATCGGGGCGGGTGACGAATACGTCCGGCGGCGGGCTGTTTCGCGGTGGAATTAGCCTGAGCTGGTGAATCGAGCCCTGGGCGTGTGGAGGCGTCAACTCGAGCCTTCGACCGGTCGGCACAAAAGCAAAAAGGCCCTCAATCGCTACCGACCGAGGGCCTTCGTGTCTCACCGGACCCGTTGAAGGGTCTAGTTGTTACAGTGCCACCTCACGGTGAAGAGCAGGCGCTACTGGACGAGATCCTTCAGAGCCTTGAGCGCGGTTGCCCGCACCTTCTTGCTCGCGGGCTTCGCCGGAATCGTGATCGGCTCTTTAGTGAAGGGATTGATGCCCTGACGTTCCTTGGTGGCCGGCTTCTTCACGACTCGAAGCTTGACCAGGCCCGGAACGACAAATTCTCCCGGAGCACCACGCCCCGCGAGTTGTTTACGAATGATATCCGACAGCGTGTCGAAAACGCGCCCAACACTCTTTTTGTCGAGTTCCGTCGCATCGCTAATCTCCGCGATGACCTGGGCCTTGGTGAGTCTCTTGCCAGCCATGCACTACCTCCTGTGCGATAGAAACCGCTCTCGTCCACGTGGAGCGCACCCTTTGAATGCGGCTAGTCCGCGGAAAAGATGCGTCTGCGTGATATCCCTTTGAAACCGTCGCTGCTCGTCAGACCTGCCTGATTGGGTGTCGCCAGACCCGATTTGCGCAGCGTTTTGGATGCGTGTCAGTGGACTGCACTCCTCGCGACTGCGCGGTTTGGCGTACCGAACTCGGCAAGAACATCAGATGGGCTCGCGACGAGTAACAGGGGCACCAAGCCCTTTCAAGCAAAAAACAGCGGTTTTGTTCCTTCAAACGCGATTTCTCTCTCGCACACACACACAAGGATACACGGGCTCGAGCGCCGCCTGATGCTCGCGTAGCGCAGCAGGGTTCCCCGGTAAGTACTCGGAAACCCTCCATTGATGCGATCGATCGAGCATGCTCCGGTCATCCGTCGCGCTCCCAAACCGCCTCGCATGACGGCGCCCGAGGCCGACAAAAAGGCTCATTTGTAGGTCGACGAGGCGGGCTCGGAAGTTATGAGCAGGCGCTCTCGACGAGGCGAGCCGTCATTTCGTTCATCGCCGCCTCTTCCTTGTCAGTCCGATGATCGTAGCCAACGAGGTGCAAGATGCCGTGTGCCAGCAAAAAGCTGACCTCGTCGAGCAGCGAGTGCTTGCGACCTTTTGCCTGGCGCTCGGCCGTATCCAGCGAAATTACGACGTCTCCGAGCAGCGCGTGATCGAGCGGCGTGGGCGAGCCATGCTCTTCGTCTTGGGGGAACGCGAGCACATCCGTGGGGCGATCCTTGCCACGGTGGGCCTCATTCAGCGTCTGGATGAAGGCGTCGTCCGTCAAAAGCACGCTGAGCTCGTGCTCTTCACGGTCGAGATAACGCAGCATTTTTTCGGCAATCTGGCGCACTCGCTGCGATCTCAGGGCGACCGAGCTCTTGGCTTTGCGACTCACGAAGACGGGCATGCTGTGACGGACCGGTTTGCCCGACGTCGGCCCAGCCCGCAAGGGGCCTGGCTTCGCGAAGCGCGATCTGCGAGGCCGCCCTACAAGTCCTGCTCAGCCACAGCCCTGAAACGGAAAGCATCCGTCGTGGCGAGCGCGACCAAAAGCTGCCTGAAGTCGCCGCCAGCGCCGGCAAAATCGCGCTTGGCTTGCTCTAGGCTGCAAACGTCCTCCTGCTGTTCGGCGCGGCCCATGCCGTAGCGGAACCACTGAGTTGCCAGGCAGGCTTCGACCTGCGGACTGACCGCGAGCTTGCCCGAGAGCTCGAGCGCGCCGTCAAACGCGCCGTCGAGATTTTCATCACCGGAGTCTGTCACGACGCCCGTGGCGTCGATCGCCAGCCCGTTTTCCTCGGTGCGAAAGCGGCCCAGGTGGTCGAAGGCTTCCAGACCAAAGCCCACCTTGTCGAGGTGCCGGTGGCAGGTCGCGCAGCGTTGATCGGCGCTGTGTTGCCCGAAACGTTCCCGCGTTGTGGCGCTCGGGTCCGGATCCGGTGGCGTGGTGTCTACGTCGGGCGGTGGCGGTGGCAATTGATGGCAGAGCAGCTGCTCGCGAATGAACTTGCCCCGCTGCACGGGCGCCGACTGCTCGTCATGGGCGAGCAGCGCCATGAGGCCAGGCTGCGTCAGGATGCCGGCGCGATTTGCGTCCTGGTACTGCCCGGCACCCACCCCATACAGCTCGGCGAGAGGCGCGTCGACGAAGACGGATTTTGAGCCGAGCAACGCTCCGAGGTTGCCCCCCTCGTCCCAGAACGTGTGTTGCACGAACTGACTGAGTGACTCCGCCCAGCTCGAGTTGAAGCCGTTCACCACCTCGCTGCCCGGCACTTTGCGAGAAAGCCCGGCAAACTGCGGAAGCCCGAGCCATTGCTCATAGAAGTCCGCCACGGTGCCGCGCGCGCGCTCATCATCCAGCATGCGCCAGGCCTGAGCGCGCACGATTTCGAGATCGGTGAGCTGGCCCGTGTCCGCGAGCCCAAATAGCTCCGCGTCGGGCATAGTGTTCCACAGGAAATAGGAGAGCCGCGACGCGATTTGATAGGAGTCGAGCGCGATGACGCCCGCCGTGCCGACGCTCGGGCTGTCCCCGTACACGGACTCCGCTGCCAGCGACTCGGTGCGATACAAGAGCTGGGGCGATTGCAAGAACGCGGCGAGCAAAAGCTCCACCGACTTTTCGAAGCCCCATTCGGGGTTGGCAGCGCGAAATAGCGCGAGCAACGGCTCACTCTCGTCCGGCGCGAGCGGACGCCGGAAAGCGCGATAGCCAAACTCCGTGATGAAGCGCCCCACGCAGGCTTCCGAACGATCGCCGGGCTCGCAGGGCAATAAGCTGTCGAGCCCGCGAGCTACGGCGGCCGCCGCTAGCTCCTCACCGGCGGCGACGTGCCGTTCCGCGAGGAGTAGGCTCGCGCGATGTGCGTCCGCGTTGTTGCCGAAGCCGAGCAGCGTGTTTTCTGCCGGGAACGTCAGCGCTACCGCGCTCACGTCACCGAGCAAATCGCGAATCGTGTTGTCGTATTGACGCCGCGTCAGCAGGCGCGCTTCTGCCGCACCCGGGGCCACGCCTGCGCTGCAGTCGATGGGGGCGCTGCCAGGAGGCGCGACGGGCACGCTCGGCAGCTGCTCTACGGGCTCTTGTCCAGATGGAGTGGGCGGCAGGTCCGTCCCGAAGGGCTTGGCGTCAGCCTGGCATCCCATGATTTGGCAGCTCAGGACCAGCAGCGTTGCGGCCACGCCCTGTGCCACCTCACCACCGCTGCGACGACGCCACATGCATCACCAGGTTGCCTTCTCCCTACTGTTGCTGCAAGCCGCTGCCGCAACAAACGCCCAAGAAAACCTACTCTTTCGAAACGCAATCGCGAACGGGGCAGTGCTGTTACCTCGGCCGGCCGCCGACGTCCGCTGGCGATGCACGAGTCCGGCAAATCTGGAAACCTCCGGCGCCACCACAGCTACCCATGCTGCCTGATGCGTCAGCTTCCCCAGTCCATGGCGGGAGGGGAAATCACGGCCTGCGGTTGATTGCCGGCCAGCATCTTGACGACGAAGAGCCGGCGCACCGGGCGCTCTCTGCCCCCGTCTGCTCGTACGCCCCAGAGCCCGATCTCCAACGTCACTGTTTGGCCCCACCACAATTTCGGTTGGCCGCGCCCGGGCCAGCGCTGTTTGAAGCGCCGTGGCTCGGCTGCCGTCACCGCCTGCTCACCGCTGCCGTCGCGCTGATCGGCGAAGCGTGAGCTCTTTCCACCTTTCGTTTCCACCTTGCCGGCGATGCTCAGAGGACCTTCGCCGGGCTGATTCACCCAATACTGCCGCCCATCGAACGATTCGGCGTTGACGACGAGCTCGACTCCATAGGCGCCGCTCTTGTCTTTGAACGGCTTGGCCTCGGGCCGGAGGTGGATGCCGTCTACCTCGATCACGAGGCCCTTCGCCGTCACGCGGTAGACGATCTCCCGACCTGTCTGCTCCGCTGCGGGCGTCGCCTTTTCAACCCGTGTGCTGGCGGAGAGCTGAGCGATGTCCGCGTCCAGATCGTCGTCGGCAGCGTCCAGATCGATGGGGGAGCTCGCGGCAGTAGGGGCGGCTCGTGCCGGAGTAGAGGCGGCGCCTGCCGCGTTCTCGTTCTCCGCCCCCTCGCCGCTCGCTGTTGCCGCTCCGACGTCTGCGCCTTCCTCCTGTGCGGGATCCTCGCTGCCGGCGGGCGCCTCCGCGGCGGGCGCGTTTGACTCGCCGTCGGGTGTGACGGGCGCTGGACCTGGCGCACAAGCCAAACACACGCTCAGCACCGCTAACGCAGCGCGGAGCAGCGCGGAGCCAAGCAGCGCGTGGGGGAGAGTCGACATGCGAGAGAGCATACAGCCGCGCCGTGGCCGCAGAGCTCAGAGTATCTCGATCAACTCGACGTCGAACACGAGCGGCCCTGCCGGTGCGCCGGGCCGCGCAGGCTTTTCACCGTAGGCGAGCTCTGCCGGGATCCAGAAGCGCGCTTTCTCCCCGACGACCATCAGTTGCAGCCCTTCCGTCCAACCCTTGATGACTTGCGTCACACCGAAGCTCGACGGACGACCCCGGGGTACGGACGAGTCGAACATTTTTCCGTCCGGAGTCCAGCCGGAGTAGTGCACTTTGACCCGATTCGTGGGCGCCGGGTGGACCTTGCCGGTGCCGGGCGTGAGCACCGCGTAACGCAGGCCGCTCGCCGTCTTTTTCGCAGACGTAGGTGGCTTGGCGACGTCCTTGGGCACCTCTGGCGGCTTGGGTGGCTTGATGATCTCGAGCAACTCGACGTCGAACGTGAGCTGCCCGCTGGGGGCCCCGGGACGCTTTGCCGTCTCCCCGTACGCCAGCTCCCCCGGGATCCAGAAGCGCCGCTTCTCACCCACGACCATTAGCTGGAGCCCTTCGGTCCAACCTTTGATCACCTGGGTGACACCGAACTCCGCCGGCGCGTTTCGCGTGACGGACGAGTCGAACATTTTTCCGTCTTTCGTCCAGCCCGAGTAGTGCACCTTCACCTGGTCCTCGAGCGTCGGCTTCTCGCTGCCGGTGCCGGGTTGCAGCACCACGCTCGCGAGCCCCGACGGCGTACGCGCGGCCGTGGCTGGAGGTGCTGCTACATCGGCGGGCGCCGGTAACCCGACGGGCTCAGGTGGGGTATTCGGGGCTTGCGCCAGGGCGGCGCCCTCCACGGGTTTTGCTGCGGCCTTGTCCGACGGATTGGTCTTGATCTCGGTGCGGGTCTTTTCGACTTCTCCAGATTGGCACCCGTACCCCAGGGCGGCCCCTGCCAGCACTAGCATCGCAGCGAGCGAAAACGAGGCCCTGGACGCGGGACGCGGGCGAGCAATGATCATAGAGGATGGCTCGGATGAAGTCATGGGCGCGGAGTTTGCTCGAAAGCAAAAGGACGTCCAGCTCAAATCGCGGGCTCTGCGCGTGCCCAATGCTCTCGAGCTCGCCGCAGCGGCTCGGCAGCCGAACCGCTGCCTAGGG
Source organism: Deltaproteobacteria bacterium (assembly GCA_043747815.1). Classification (GTDB taxonomy): domain Bacteria; phylum Myxococcota_A; class Polyangia; order Polyangiales; family Polyangiaceae; genus SZUA-265. Next base: position 175,918 of record JAYTOL010000187.1, on the reverse strand, counting down.
GTGGGCTGGCGTTGGCCACCTACCGCGCGCGACGGGCCACGGCGCTCGAGGCAGCGGCCTGAAAGTTACTTTCTCATGCCAATGTGTGAGAGAGTCCGCCGATAACCAAGGAGCGTACGGGTGACGACGACGAGGGTGGCCGAGCGAGGACGCGGCTTGCAACGTTTCGACGCGGGTCCAACGGGCCTTTCGGGCCTGATCAGGGCCGGGTTGGTGGTGATGGGCTCGGTGATTTCGGGCTGCCAGCTCTTCGGGCAAGATCCGGCGCGCTGCGAGCAAAGCGTGACGACGGTGCGGCAAGCCATTGGTTACAAAGATTTCGCGTCGGCACGTACCTGGCGAGACTACACGTGGAAGGTGTGTGACGAGCGCGCCATCGTCGCCACCTTAGATAAGGAGATCGTCGATGCCGAGGCGGCGGCCGCTGCGGAGGTGGAAGCGACCAAGCAGAAGGCCGTGAAACTGGCTCAGGATCGCATCAATGCAGCGCAGGCGCTGTGGCTGAAGTTCGACACGGAGGCGGCAGCGAGCCGAAACCGCGAGGCGCTCGACGCGACACGGAAGTCGGCCAAGCGTTTGGAGCGAGACCTCGCGCCGACCTACGCGGCGAAGCTCGCGCAGTACAACGACGTGGAATATCAAAAGAGGCTGGCGGCGCTCAGTCGATAGTCTTAGTAAGCCCGGCATGCCGGACGAACTCTCGTCGCAACTCGCGTCTCTGCGGATCAATCGGCAGGCGCCAGCTCCCGCTCGCGCCGGCCTCTGGCGCTGGATTGTCGGTCTGGCGGTCCTGGCGGCCGCGGGCGTGGCCTTCTACGTTCTGGCCCTGCCTCGGCTGGAGAGTGAGCTCTTCAAGACCGCGGTCACGTTTACCGAGGTGCTCTCGGTCTCTCCCGCCGAAGCATCGGTGCAACTCACGTCCGCGGGTTACGTCGTGCCGCAACGTGTCTCGCGAGTTGCGCCAAAATTTGCTGGCAAGGTGGCACAAGTCTTCGTGACGCAGGGCCAGAAGGTGGAGCCCGGGCAGGTGTTGCTCACGCTCGACCCGGCTGACGACAACGCTAGCATCGCAGCGGCCAAGAGCCGCGTGCTGGCGGTGCGGGCGCGCGCCGAGAGCGCGAAGGCGGGCGTCCTCACGCTGCAGGCAGAGCTCGCGGAAGGCCGGCAACAGTACGCGCGCGCAGAGCGGCTGTCCCGCGAAGGCGTCTCGGCGTCGGGCGTCGCCGAAGATCTGAAGGCACGCGTGACGTCGCTCGAGCGGCGCGCGACCGCTGCGCAGGCGGAAGCGAACGCTGCGTTGGCCGAGGCTCGGGCCCAGAGCTCGGAGTTCGATGCGCTCACCACGCGCCTGGAAAATCTGAACCTTCGGGCCCCGATCTCGGGCGTCGTCGTCACCAAGCCTCCCCAAGCCGGTGAGGTCGTGAGCCCGCAGCCGCCCGGGGTCAGCGTGGACATGGGCACGGTGCAGATCGCGGATTTTGATACCTTGAAGGTCGAGACCGACGTGCCCGAGCAGCGCCTGCACATGATCGCGCTGGGGTCTCCCGCAGAGATCGTGCTCGACGCATTCCCCGCCCGCCGCTACCGGGGTCGGACCGAGGAGATCACGCCCCAGGTGAACCGCTCGAAGGCGACGGTGATCGTGCGCGTGGCCTTCGTCGACGACAAGGTAGGGGTGCTGCCGGACATGGCCGCGCGCGTGAGCTTCCTGACCAAGCCGCTGGATGTAGAAGCCTTGAAGCAGCCTCCCAAGATCATCGTGCCCAGCAGCGCAATAGCGGACCGAGCGGGCGGCAAAGTGGTGTTCGTGGTCGAAGACGACAGCGTGCGCATGGTGCCGGTCAAGCTCGGCCCCAGTTTTGGTCGCGGCTTCGAGCTGATCGATGGTCCTCGGCCTGGTACACGCCTCGTGGCGTCGCCTCCGGAGACGCTGGCGGACGGTCAACGCGTCAAAGAGAAGGAATCTAAATGAGCGGAACCTCAGCAGTCGTAGAGCGCGAAGTGGCCACCAGCAGCGCCCAAGCCATCGTCCAGGCGATCAAGGTTCGCAAGGTGTACTTGCGCGGCAAGGAAGAGTTGACGGTCTTGCAGGACCTGGATCTCACGATCCGGGAGGGCGCGTTCGAGGCGTTGATGGGGCCGTCAGGCTCCGGCAAGAGCACCCTGCTCAACCTCATCGCAGGGCTCGATCGGCCCACCTCAGGAACGATGCAAGTAGCGGGTGCGGACGTGGGGACGTTGCCGGAGCGGACGCGCGCCAAGTGGCGGTCGCAGAACATCGGTTTCATTTTCCAGACCTACAACATGATGCCGGTGCTCACGGCCCTGGAGAACGTGGAGCTGCCGCTGCTCTTGGCCAGCTTGTCGAGCAAGGAACGGCGGGAGCGCGCCAAGACGGCCCTCTCCATCGTGGGGCTCTCCGAGCGCATGGACCACTACCCGCGAGAGCTGTCGGGTGGGCAGGAGCAGCGCGTGGCCATCGCGCGTGCGATCGTGACCGACCCCAAGCTCATCGTGGCGGACGAGCCCACGGGTGATCTCGATCGCAAGAGCGCTGACGAGATCCTGAAGCTGCTCGAGCGGCTGAATCAGGAGTTCAACAAAACGATCATCATGGTGACGCACGACCCGGCCGCCGCCGAGCGCGCCAAGAAGGTGCATCACCTCGACAAGGGCGCGCTTTTGTGAACATCGGTCTCGTCGCCGTTCGTAACCTGGGCCGGAACAAGCTGCGCACCGTCCTGACCATGGTCGGGGTGAGCGTGGCGATCGTTACGTTCATTCTGCTGCGCACGGTGCTCTCGGCGTGGACCGTAGCCGCCGATCACGCCGCCAAGGATCGCGTGGGCACGCGCCACAAGGTGAGCTTCATCATGACGCTGCCCAAGCGTTACCTGCAGGAGATCCGCGAGATCCCCGGGGTGAAAAGCGCAGCCGGCGCCAACTGGTTTGGCGGCAAAGATCCGAAGCATGACAGCGAGTTTTTCGCCTCGTTCGCCGTCGACCCCAAGCAGTACCTCGAGGTGTACGACGAGATCGTCGTGCCCGAAGACCAGCGCGAGAGCTGGTTTGGTAACAGGCAGGGCGCGGTGGTGGGGGACGCGCTGGCCAAGAAGCTGGGCTGGAAGGTCGGCGACCGCGTGACGCTGCTGGGGACGATTTTTCCCGGCGACTGGGAGTTCGTCATCTCGGGGATCTACACGGCCAGTCGCAAGTCGGTGGATCGCTCGAGCTTCATGTTTCACTACGACTACTTCAACGACTCGCCGCAAGCGGCCGCCGCGAACGCGCGAGACCAGATAGGCTGGGTCGTCAGTCGCATCGATGACCCGGGTCGGGCGGCTGAGATCTCTCAGGCCATCGACGCTCGTTTTGACGAGCGGGACATTCAGACGCTGAGCATGAGCGAGCGCGCCATGAACACCTCCTTCATCGGGATGATCTCGGCCGTGCTGAAGGCCGTCGACGCGGTCTCGCTGGTGATACTGGCGATCATGGTGCTGATCTTGGGCAACACGGTGGCCATGGGCGTGCGCGAGCGCACTCACGAATACGGCGTGCTGCGGGCCATCGGCTTCTTACCCAAGCACCTCGCAGTGTTCGTGCTGGGTGAGGCGGTCGCGGTCAGCGTCGCCGGCGGCGTGCTCGGCATCATGATCGCGTACCCGTTCGTGCAGGAGGGAGTGGGGCGTTACTTGGAGGAGAACATGGGCGCGTTCTTTCCATTTTTCCGCATCGACCCGGTCACCGTGGTCTGGGCTATGGTGCTCGCGGCCCTGCTCGGGGTGGTCGCCGCCGCGCTGCCTGCGTACAACGCCTCGCGGCTGAACGTGATCGACGCCTTGCGGCGCGTCGGCTGATCCACTCTCCGCCCCCGCCAAGCTTCAGTCGAGAAAGATAGACGCCGATGTTGATTCCGCTCAGCTACAATGTGCGCAGCCTGTTCGTGCGGAAGGCCACGACCATCGCGACGGCGCTGGGTATAGGGCTCGTCGTGTTCGTGTTGTCGTCCGCCTTGATGCTCGGGCAAGGCATCAAAAACACGCTCGTGAGCAACGGCTCTGACGGCCGAGCGATCGTGCTGAGAAGGGGCTCCGACACCGAGATGGCGAGCGGAATCGACAGCAACGTGGTGAGCCTACTGATGGCGGCCCCCGGGGTGAAGAAGGACGCACAAGGGCAGCCGATCGGCACGGCGGACGTTGTGATCGTGGCCGCGCTCGACAAGGTGGGCGAAGCAGGGCACGTGTCCAACATCCTGGTGCGGGGCGTGCAGTCCGGCGTCATGCGGGTGCGCCCGGAGGTGCGGGTGATCGAGGGCCGACCGGCGCGGCCGGGTACAGACGAGGTGATCGTGGGGCGCGGCATTCGAGGGCGCTTCAAAGGGACGGAGCTCGGGTCGAGCTTCGATTTGAAGAAGAATCGGTCCGTCACCGTGGTCGGAGTCTTCGAGTCGGGTGGCTCCTCTTTCGAGTCCGAAGTCTGGGCGGACATCGACACCGTGCGCACGTCCTTTGGGCGCGGTAGCTCGTCTTCGTCGGTCACCGTGCTGCTCGAATCGCCCGCGGCGTACGACAGCTTCGCGGCTTACGTCGAGAACGACAAGCAGCTGGGCCTCGAGCCGTCCAAAGAGTCCGTCTATTACGACAAGCAGTCGGAGGGCACGTCGCTCTTCATCACCAGCCTCGGCGCCATCATCGCGTTCTTCTTCTCGGTCGGCGCGATGATCGGTGCGATGATCACCATGTACGGCGCGGTGGCGCAGCGGTCGAAAGAGGTGGGTACGCTGCGAGCGCTCGGCTTCTCGCGCGGCGCGGTGCTGCTTTCATTCCTGTTTGAGTCCAGCGTGCTCGCGCTGATCGGCGGGATCATCGGAGGGCTAGCCTCCATGGGCATGACGGCGGTCGAGTTCTCGATGATGAACTTCGCCACCTGGCAAGAGATCTCGTTCTCCTTCGACCCATCGCCGGCCATCATCTTCGGCTCGATCGCGGCCGGGGGCGTGATGGGTGTGCTCGGCGGGTTCTTCCCGGCGGTGCGCGCGGCGCGGCTTTCGCCGATCGAAGCGATGCGCGGCTGAGACGTGGCCTTCACTCCCAGCGCCTTCATCCCTAGCTATCGGCTGATTGACAGCAGCAGCGCTAGCAAGCTCTGCTTTGTTCTGCACGGGGCGCTCGGTTCGGGGCAGAACTTCAACCGTTTCATCCAGAAGCTAGCGGCGCGGCGCCCGGAATATCGCTACGCGCTGGTCGATCTGCGCCATCACGGCCAATCCGCGGGCGCTCCGCCCCCAAATACGCTGGGCGCCTGCGCTGGCGATCTCAGCGCGCTCGGGCAGGCACTGGGGCAATTCCCAGACGTGGTCATCGGACATTCGTTCGGCGGCAAGGTGGCCATCGAGCATGCGCGGCAAGGCGCACCCGGGCTGAAGCAGGTGTGGGTGCTCGACGCAGTGCCTGGAGCTCAGGCAGGTGGTGACGAGAGCGAAATCGCCGCCGTGATCCGGGCAGTGCGCAGCGTGCCGATGCCTGCGCAGAGCCGCCGGGAGGTGGTCCAACATCTGGCAATAGCGGCGGGCTTGTCGAGCGGCCTCGCCGAGTGGATGGCCACGAACCTGAAGCGGCTGGAGAATCAGTACGTGTGGGTCTTCGATCTCGACGCGATTGAAGAGCTCATGCGCGACTATTTCGCGGTCGACCTCTGGGGCTTCCTGGCTTCGCCACGCGAAGGGCCGGAGTTCCGGCTGGTCGTCGCCGAGCGGAGCGACCGCTGGACGGCCGAGATGCGAGCGCGCGCGCAAGGGCTGCCGCGGGAGGCACGTGTCCTCTATCACGAGCTCCCGAACTCCGGGCACTGGGTGCACGTCGACAATCCGGAAGGGTTGCTCGACATGCTGGCCCGGCACCTGATCTAAGCCGCTTATCCCCGCGCGGGAGTGTGCCGTTTTGGCAGCAGACTGCTCTCTATACTTGCGTCGAGGAAGGAGTCTCATGCCAAGGCCACCCTCCCTGCCCGGACCTGGGCTGCTGGGGCCGTCAGCCGTGTACCGGTTTCAAAAAAACCCGATTGAGCTCTTCCTCGAGCTGCGCCAGCGGTACGGGGACATCGTGGGCTATCGGCTGGGCGGCACGCGCTTCGCGCTGCTCTTCGATCCAAAAGACATAGAACGCGTCTTCATGGACACGACGGGGGCGTTCGAGCGCGACGAGATGATGCGGGCTCTGTCGCGCGTCACTGGCAAGGGCCTGTTCAGCATCGACGGGGAGGTCTGGCGCCGTCACCGGCGGCTGATGGCGCCGGCGATGCGGCGCACGGCGATCCACGTGCATGCGAGCGCGAGCGTGAGCATCACGCGCGACCACCTCGAGCGCTGGGGTGAGCAGAGTGTCCGCCAGGTGTATCCGGACATGATGCGGCTCAGCATGGACATCGCCGCCAAATCGTTGCTCAACCTCGACATCCCGGACGAGGTTATGCACTTGCTCGAGGGCGTGGACGCCGCGACAGATTACCTGATGCGGGAGCTCATGGGCCTGTGGCGGCTGGTCCCCGGCGTGATCCCCGCGCCGCACCGGCGGCGCTTCGCGCGCGCGCGAGTGAACATGTTGGCCTCGGTCGAGCGCTGCATCGAGCGGCGCAGGAGCGACGGCGTGGGCGGTCATGATCTGCTGCAGCTCTTGCTCGCCGCCCGCGACGAAGACGGCTCGCAGCTCTCCGAGAGCGAGCTAAAGGACGAAATTCTGACGATGATCGTGGCGGGCTATGAGACCACGGGGCTCGCCCTGACCTATTGCTTGCACGCCATCGCCAGCCAGCCCGAGCTCCAGGCGCGCTTGCAGGACGAGCTCCGTCGAGTGTTGTGCGGAGAGGACGCGACAGCGGAAAGCACCAAAGCGCTGGAGCTCATGCGCGCCGTGGTCGATGAGTCGCTCCGGCTCTACCCGCCCGTGTGGGTGGTGGCGCGGCAGGTGGCGGCGCCCGTCGTCGTGGGTGGCTACGAGCTCGGCCCCGGGACGCAGGTCCTGATGCCCCCGAGCGTCGTTCAGCGCGACCCCCGCTGGTGGAAAGAGCCCGACCAATTCGTCCCCGAGCGCTGGTTGGAGAGCGCGGCGCGTCCCCGCTTCGCTCACTTCCCGTTTGGTGGAGGCGCTCGCACCTGCATCGGCAATCACTTTGCGTTGCAATCCATCACGCTCGTTCTGGCCACCTTGCTCCAGCGCGTCGAGCTCGAGCTCCAGAGCGCACGTGAGCTGCGCTTCGCGCCGTCCGTAACCTTGCGCCCGAGCGCGGAGATCCGCCTCGCGGTGCGCGTGCTGCCCGAACCCGTCAGGTCCCGAACACGCGCGGCCGATCGAGCGCTAGAGCCTCCTGCGCAGAGCCCGCGATCTTGAAGTTTTTTTCGTAGCCGGAGCTGCGATCCAGAATCGTGAGCTCCACCGTGCCGTATTCGGTGATGAGATAGCGCTCTTCGATCTCAGGGCCGAGCGCCGCGCTGCGGGCGACGATGACGCGGCCGAGATCCGCGTGACCCCGGAGCTCGGGATCGAACGCAAACAGCACGTCGGCAAACGGCTTGATGTCGCCGCTCGGGTGGCCCAAATCATCCAGCCAACCGCACTCGATGAAACGAAAGTGCCCGACGTTGTGGGTGGCTCGATAACGCCGCGAGAGCTGCACCGGAGCTGCACCGGGAGCGGGCACCTCGGTATCCGGTCCGATGATGCGATCGAAGCCGATTTCGCTGCCTCCGTCCACCTCGCGGAATACGCCCAGGTTGTGATGGAAGCGCTCCGTCAGCTCGTATTCGGCCGCCTCATCGGCAGCGATAGCGAGACCTATGGCGATGGCTCCGGACGGGTAGGGGGAGCGGCGAACACGCCGGCCATACGCGGCGCGCAGGCTGCGGGCGACCGCGGGTAGTGCGCTCGCGCCACCCACTACATACAGGCCAGCGACTCCTCTCGACGCTCCATCGTCGGCGGACTCCAATTCGCCGTTTGCGCTGGTACCGTTTGGCGGCTCCGCCGGGCTGGTGCTGCCATTCGAGCTACTGGCGCCCAGCGTGAGCCGCACCAGCTCGAGGGCGTGCTCGAGCAGCGGCGTGCACGCCGTGTCGAACGCATCCACGGTCACCACCTCCACCTTGCTCTCGGCGATACCGAGCCGGACCCGATCTGCGAGCGTCGTAGAGCGCCCCAGCTCCACGTGGATCTTTCGGGTGTTGGGGTTGATGGCCTCCTTTAGATCTCGGCAGTGCTGGCCGAGCTCGACCAGGGACTCTGCGCTCAGAGCCGCCCCGCTGACACCTGCCTGCTCCAGCGCCAACTTCGAGAGCACGTCGTCGAAGTCGTCTCCGCCCAGACGCGATAGCCCGCGGCTGGTCACGACGTCGTGCGCGCGGCCCTGCATATCCACGAGCGATACGTCGAAGGTCCCCCCGCCGAGGTCGTAGACGAGCACCTTCTCGCGACGACTGTTCAGCGTATTGCGGTAACGGTGCGCGTATTCTACCCCCGCGGCGGAGGGCTCGTTCAGCATGCTGATCACGTCAAAGCCGGCGCGGCGAAACGCCTCCAAAGTGACCAGGCGCTGCGTCGAAAAGGCGTTCGCCGGGACCGCGATGGTGGCCTCGAGCGGCGCGCGAGGACTGGTGAGCGGTAGGTTCGAGCTCGTCAGCAGAGCGCGCTTCAGCGCTTCCAGGTACAGCGTCAGGAGGCCGAGCAGCTCGAAGTCCGTCGAGCCCAGGCGGACGCGATGGCTGGGCGTGGCCGCGGGAGAGGAGAGCCAGCGCTTGAAAGAGAGACACAGCGCCCACCCCGGCTGGCCCCGCTTGTCCTGCGCTTCGAAGCCAAAACAGAGCTTGCCCTCCTTCTCGGCGATGATGCTGGGGAAGAACTCCTGATTTTCACCACGGGGCGTGTTGAACGAAATGACCGGGTAGTTCCCCCGATCACAGGCAGCAACCACGGTTCGAGTAGTGCCAAAGTCGATACCTAGGCGCATGACACACCTTTCAATTGAACGATTACTATCGCAGGCCGAGCCGCTCGGCACTGCTTTTATCGATCGTGAGCTAGCTGAAGTGTGCGTTGAAGGCCGTCGCCAGGGCTGGCGCCTTGATTTCGTGCTTGAAGAACACGTAGGCCTCATCAAAGGGCTGGCCCTTGAGCTGGGCCGCCCAGGCTGCGATCTGATCTGGCGTGTAGTCCAGGCGGCGCAGGCGGAGGTAGCCGAAATTGGCGGTGGGCACGACAGGAGGTGTTTCCTCATCGTCCACGTCCGCCACGCACAGTGCGGCGTTATGGCTGCGCAGCGCTGAATAAGTGTCCTCGTCGAACCACGACGGGTGCCGAAACTCGACGGCCGCGCGCACCTCGCGAGGCACCAGAGCCAGGAAGGATTGGAGCCGCTCGATGTCCTTCTGGAAGAACGGCGGCAGCTGAAACAAGAGGGGCCCCAGCTTGCCTCCCAGACCCGAGGCGAGCTTGATGAACCGCGCCAGTGGCTCCCCGCAATCGGCCAACTTGCGGCTGTGGGTCATGCTGCGCGGCGCCTTGAGCACGAAACGAAAGTCGGCGGGGCTGCGCTCCTCCCAGCCTTTGATCAAGGCTTCGCCCGGCATGCGATAGAAGGTGTTGTTCAGCTCGACCGCGGGTAAGCGCGCCGTATAGAACTCGAGCATGCGGGCAGCGGGCAGCTTCTCCGGATAGAAGCTGCCTTGCCATTCCTTGTAACTAAAGCCACTGGTTCCCGCAGCAACGCGCATGCGTCGAGCGTACCTATTGCCAGGCGATTGCGCGAGACCCGAGCCTCGCCTGCGGTCCGGATCGGGTGGAGTAAACCCGCCGGAAACCTGCGACTATTGGGGGTAAGGCTGTGAATAACTCGTGCGGCCCCCGGTACTGCGCGAGCCTTCGAGGAAGATTTCCGCCACGCCGGCTCAGTCAGCGAGAAATCGACTTATTCACAACTCAAGAAAGCAGATTCGCGGGCGTACTAGGTGCGCCCCAAAAAGGGGTGGTTCGGAGCAGCGTGGAGCGGCTCCGGACGTGGAGACCCGCGAGAAAGCCGAAGCCCCATGAGTGCATCCAGTCAACTCCTGCTCGTCGAAGATGATCTGCTGCTCGCGCGCGCCCTGCAGCGCAGCCTGGTCGCGCGCGGTATCCAGGCCCGCCACGTGGCGCGTTGTGCCACTGCCGCGGCGCTCCGAGGGCCGTTCAAGGTGGGCGTTTTCGACATCGATTTGCCGGACGGCGACGGCGTCGAGTTGGCGCGCTTGCTCAGGCTGCGCGGTATCGTCAACCAGGTCATCTTCTATACGGCCTGCTCTCAGCCGCAGCGGCTGGCACGGGCCCGAGATCTGGGCACCGTCTTCGTCAAGTCGAGCCACCTGAGCTCGCTCATGGACGTGCTCGTGCCCCGGGCAGCTCGCGAGCTCTCGAGCACCTGCCTCTCGCAGTGACGCTCCGAGCGTGACCCCGGCCGCCGGGTCCGAGGGCGGCGCCCCTCGGTCTCCAAATAGCGCTGCGCCCCGCGCGGGATCGGAATAGAACCCGACCCGGGATTGTCTCGTGGGGGTCGGCCGGGATATACGCGAGCCGGACTTGTGTTTCCGAGGAGTTAGAGCATGCAGGACGTGCGCGCCTTAAATGACGTCGTCGCCCAAGAGAGTGCGTTTGTCGAAGATTTGATCGCGGAGGTGGGCAAGGTCGTCGTCGGCCAGACCTACATGATCGAACGGATCCTGATCGGGCTCTTGACGGGGGGGCACGTGCTGCTCGAGGGCGTGCCAGGGCTCGCCAAGACGCTCACGGTGCGGACCATCTGTGACGCCATCTCCGCGAAGTTTTCGCGCATCCAGTTCACTCCCGATCTCCTGCCCGCCGATCTGATCGGTACTGTCATCTACAATCAGCGGACGGGCGACTTCACCAGCAAGCTCGGGCCCGTGTTCGCGAACCTGGTGCTGGCGGACGAGATCAACCGCGCGCCCGCCAAGGTGCAGAGCGCGCTGCTCGAGGCGATGCAGGAGCACCAGGTCACGATCGGGGACAAGACCTATCCGTTGCCCGATCCGTTCGTGGTGCTCGCCACGCAGAACCCGATCGAGCAAGAGGGCACGTATCCCTTGCCCGAGGCGCAGGTCGATCGGTTTATGCTGATGGTCAAGGTGGGCTATCCGAGCCGCGCCGAGGAGCGGCTACTGATGGATCGCATGACCGGTGTGCCCCCGGGCAAGGTGAAGCCGAAGGCGACGCCGGAGCAGCTGCTGAATGCGCGGCGCGTGGTGCGGGACATCTACACCGACGATCGCGTTCGCGACTACATCGTGGACATCGTGCTGGCCACGCGCGAGCCGCCCCGAGCGCTCAGAGATCTCGCGCCGCTCATCTCCTACGGCGCCAGCCCGCGCGCCAGCATCGCGCTAAATCTGGCCGCCAAGGCCCACGCATTCTTGCGGCGCCGCTCCTACGTGGAGCCCGACGACGTCAAGGCGATCGGACCCGACGTGCTCCGGCATCGGTTGGTCTTGAGCTACGAAGCGGAGGCCGAGGAAGTCACCGCCGAGACGATCGTGCGGCGGGTCTTCGAGGCCGTGGAAGTCCCCTGACGAGAGCCTCCGGTTTGAAGCAGCTCGAGGAGGAAGCGACGTGATCCCGAAGGAGTTACTCCGGGCGCTGCGCAGGATTCAAATCACCACGCGTCGGCTCGCGACCGAGCAGCTTTCGGGGAACTATATCTCCGGCTTCAAGGGCCAGGGGTTGGCCTTCAGTGACGTTCGCAAGTACCAGCCGGGCGACGACGTCCGCAGCATCGACTGGAACGTGAGCGCGCGCATGGACGAGACGTTCATCAAGGTCTTCGTCGAAGAGCGCGAGATGACGGTGATGTTGGTCGTGGACGTGTCGAAGAGCGAGCGTTTCGGTACCCAGGGCGGTCCGAAGAGCAGGGTCGCCGCCGAAGTGGCGGCGCTGTGCGCGTTCAGCGCGATCAAGAACAACGATCGAGTGGGCTTGATCTTGAGCACCGATCGGGTGGAGAAGCTGGTGCCGCCGAAGAAAGGGCAAAAGCACGTCTTGCGGGTGGTGCGGGAGATCCTCGCGGCAGAGCCCGAAGGCACGGGCACCGACCTCAAGGTCGCGCTCGAGACGCTGTACAAGGTGGCGCGGCGGCGCAGCGTCGCGTTCGTGATCAGCGATTTCTTCGCCAGCGGCTACGAGCGAGCGCTGTCGCTCGCAGCGGCGCGGCACGACGTCGTGCCGGTCTTGATCGCAGACCCGCGGGACGATGAGATGCCCGACGTGGGCCTCGCAAACTTCCAGGACCTGGAGAGCGGAGAAGACATCCTCGTCGACACGTCTGATGCCTATGTGCGCGAGCACTACGCCTCGGCCATGCGCGCGGAGCGCCAGCGGCAGGTTGAGGTGTTTCACAAGTTTGGCCTCGATCACTGCGTGGTTTACACTCACCAGCCCTACATCCGCCCGCTCCGTGATCTGTTTGCGCGTCGAGCCAAGAGGGCACATCGATGATCGGGCGCGAAGGATCGCGCTCGGCGCTCGCGCTCGTGTTGCTCTGGAGCCCGGGGGCGGTCGGCGCTGACCGCGCAGACGCAGGCGCGCCCAGCGGGGCCAGCCGCGAGCGCTCGGCGTGCATCGAGCACATCCCGGAAGGCAAAGAGCGCCCCGCCATCGAGGAGACGTTCCCCGAGCGAGCACGCGCCGGCTACGCGGTGGTGCTCGGCATCGAGGTGCCGCACGGCCTCGGTGAGGCCGTGTTGCCTGGCGGCTTCAAGCTGCAGCTCGATAGCCCTGAGGGTAAAGCGCTCGAGGCCGCACACTTCGTGATCCCCGCGCTCGACGGCCCCGCCGCTCCGCGCATCGAGCGCAAGGATGGCGACGGAGCCGTTCGAACGCGGGTGGAGCTTTCGTTCGTGCCGCTGCCCAAGGAGGCTGGGCCACACACCCTGGTCCTGCCGAGCGTGCCGATCGCGATCGCCCGCGCCAGCGGCGAGCTCATCACCCTATGCACGGCGCCGCATACCCTCCAGGTCGATGATCCGACCGCCAACATTGCAGCGGCCACGCCGCGCCCTAATCCCCCGCCCTTGCGTCAGCTCGAAGTCTGGACGGCCGCCAAGAACGTCGCGCTCGGGGCCTTGATCGCGCTGCCCCTCGGGGCGTTGATTGCGTTCTTGGTGAGCAGCTGGCTGCGCCGAAAGCGCCCGCTGCCGCCGCCGCCGCCGCCCCGGCCAGCCTGGGAGCTCGCGCTCGAAGCTCTGGCGCGCGTGCGCGGTAAACGCCTGGTCGAGCAGGGCCTGACGACGCAGCTCTTCGACGAGGTTTCGCTGGCCGTGCGCGCCTACCTCGGGCAACGCTTCGGCTTTGACGGCCTGGAGAGCACCACGCGCGAGATCCTCGAGCACCTGCGAGCGCTCGGTCACAGCCAACCCAAGCCGGAGCTCACGGAGCAGATCGAGCGGCTGTTGCGGCGCGCGGATCTGGTCAAGTTCGCGAACCTCACGCCCGAGGCCGCCGAGTGCGATCTCGCGCTCGAGCGAGGCGAAGAGATTGTGCGCGGGACCATGCATGAGGCCGCTCCGCCGACGGCTGGCGTAGAGGCTCGAACCGAGCCGGCGCAGGCGGGGAGGCGGGCGTGAAGCGGCTGGCGGCCAGCGCGGTGTTTTTGGTGCTCGCGCTCTTGCTCGGCGCGGCCTACCCCGCCCTCGTCAAAGGGCCCGAGCTCGGCGGCGCAGAGTGGCAGTACCCCTGGTACTTGCTGGCGCTCGCGATCGTGCCGTGGCTCTTGTGGCGCGGCACTCTCGGCGAAGACGCGCGCCGTCCTCGGCTGCTGCTCGGGACGGTCGCGGGCTTCGCGCGCGGGCCCGTGGGCGTCCGGGTCTGGCTCAGAGATTTGCCTGGGGTGCTGCGCGCCGTGGGCTTCGTCTTGCTCGTGTTGGCGCTGGCGCGGCCTCTGAACGCGGTCGTTCCCACGAGCAGTGAGGAGGAGGGGATCGATCTGGTGCTGGTGCTCGATCTGTCCGGATCGATGCGCGCCGTGATCGAAAACTTCCCGGATGACCTGGCGCGCTTGGCTCCCGATCGAGAGCCCGGAGTGCGGCCGACGCGGCTCGACGCGGCCAAGGCCACGATCCGTGACTTCGTGTCGCGGCGCAAGACGGACCGCATCGGCGTGGTGGTGTTCGGCAAATCCGCCTACGTGCTCTCGCCGCCGACGCTCGACTATCACTTGCTCGATACGCTGGTGTCGCGCTTGCGGCTCGATCTGATCGACCCGAGCCGCACGGCCATCGGCGACGGGCTGGGCGTGGCCATGGCTCGGCTGCGTCGCAGCCAGGCGACCAGCAAGGCCGTGATCCTGCTCACCGACGGCGACAACAACGCCGGGGAGTTGTCTCCCGAATACGCGGCCCATCTCGCTACGGTGGTCGGCGCGCGCGTCTACACCATCCAGATCGGGGCGGGGGACAAGGCCGAAGTGCACGACGGCTTCGATCTCTTCGGTCAGCCGCGTTACTCGACGCGCTTTTTCCCCGTGAACGCCGAGCTGCTCGAGCAGATCGCGACGACGACGGGCGGGCAGAGTTACGTGGCCACGGACGCCAAGGTGTTGCAAGCCAGCTTGCACGACGTGCTCGACCGCCTGGAGAAAACAAAGTTCGAGGCCCACGTGGCGACCTTCGAGGACCTGTACCGGTACTTGCTGCTGCCCGGTGTCGTGTTGATCGCGCTCGACGCCTTGCTCAGGGCGCTGGTGCTCCGGAGGTTTCCGTGAAGTTCGCCGAGCCGCTCTGGCTTTTTGGCACGTTGCTGGCTCTCGCGGTCGGGGCGCTGCTGGTGCTCGGCGCCTTCCAGGGCGTGAGGGCGCTCCGGCGTTTTGGCCAAGAGGGCCCGGTCGAGGCTCTGCTCACGGCAAAGGTGGGGTCGCGACGGGCGATCAAAGGCGGGCTCAGCGTGCTCGGGCTCGCGGCTTGTTTCGTGGCGCTGGCTCAGCCTCAGTACGGGTGGGGCACCCGGCGCATCCCGGCCACCAACTTGGACGTGATCGTCGTGCTCGACTACTCGAAGAGCATGTACGCCAAGGACGTCGCGCCGAACCGTATCGAACGGGCGAAGAGCGAGGTGGCGCGTCTGATCAGCGAGCTGCCCGGCGCGCGCTTCGCTGCGGTCGCCTTCGCGGGCGAGCCGCTCAGCTTTCCGTTGACGAGCGACGGGGGAGCGATCGCTCAGTTCTTTCGGCAGCTCACCCCGCATGACATGCCCGTGGGGGGCACCGCCATCGCGCGCGCGCTGGAGGCAGGCCGGTCGCTCCTCGATCGCGACCCGCAGTCGAGCAAACATCGAAAAGTGATGTTGCTGGTGACGGACGGGGAAGATCTCGAAGGGGATCCCGAGCAGTCGGCGCGCGCCGCAAAAGACGCGGGTGTCAGCATCTTCGTCGTGCAAATTGGCGGGCGCACGCCCGAGCCGATTCCGGACATCGACGAGCAGGGCATCGACCGCGGCCTGCGCCGCAGCGACCAGGGCGAGATCATGACCACCTCGCTCTCGGCAGAGGGCGAACGCCAGCTCGCGCAAATCGCGGAGATCACCGGCGGTAACGTGGTGCAGAGCGGGGGCGGCGCCACCGGCATCGAAGAGGTGACGCGGCGGCTGCGGGCGATGATGACCGAAGAGCTCTCCGAGCGCGTGGAGACGGTCTACGCCGACGTGTACGCTTACCCGCTCGGGCTCGGGCTGCTCTTGCTCGCGCTCGAGACCTTCGTGCCCGAGGTGCGGCGGCGCCGCCCGCGAAAGCTCGAAAAAGCTCCGCTCGTGCCCCGAGCGCAGGCGCCCGCCGACGTCGGGCCGGAGGCTAAGGCACCGCCGTCGAGGCCGCGGCGCGGTCTGCATGGCGCGGGCGCACAGGGCCTGCTCTTGTTCCTCGGGGCCGCGTTAGCCTGGCCGCTCGCGTCCGGGTGCGAGAGTCGGGCGATCGACGAAGCCTTCACGCGCCACTCGCCAAAGGTCGACGAGGCCATCGCGGCGTTAGAGGCCAAAGACGCGGGCGCGGCACAGGTTCGGCTGATCGAGTACCTAGGTCTCGCGCCCTGTAAAGAGGGCAGCATCAACGCCTCGGCGGCGCTCGCGGATCGCGCGCAGGCGAGCTTCGATCTGGGGCTCGTGCTGTTCCGGCTCGGTGAGCGTTTTGGCGCGCGCTTCGGTGAGGATACCGGACGAGAGGGCGATGATCCTCGCCTGCTCGCGCAACGCAGCGCGGAGGTCGCGTGTGCGTTGTCCGTGGTACAGCAGCTCGTGGCTCGGCCGAGCTTGCCCATCGAGCTGCGCGCGCAGGCCTATTACCTGCTCGGCAACCTCGAATTCTTGCGTCATGAATATGAGGCGTCGGTGGCCGGCTACGATCACGCCCTCGCGCTGATTCCCGGGGACGACAGCGAGACGGCCCAGCCTGTCGGGCGAGATGCGGCTCACAACCGCGCCCTGGCGCTGCGCTTGGCCAAGGAGCACGAGAAACCTCCCGAGCCACCCGACGCGGGTCCGCCTGACCCGGGCGACGGCGGCAGCCCTCCCCCGGATCCACCCCCGCCTTCCGACGGCGGGAAGGATGACCGAGAGAAGCAGGATCAGGATCCGAAATCCGACCAGAAAGATCCGGATCAGCCGCCGGATCCGCAAGAAAAAGAACCTGACCCCAAGGCTCCGCCAGAGGACAAACAGGGAGAGCAACCGAAGCCCAATCCCGAGGACTCGCCTCAGGGTAAGCAGGACCAGAAGGGCACGCCTCCGCCTCCACAAAATCTCTCGCTCAGTCAGGACGACAAGATGCTCGACCAGCTCGAGCGCGCGCCGACCGTGCAACAAGAGGCCGCGCGAGCCCAACGCGGGCGCGTGCGGCGCGTGGTCGAAGACAAATGAAAGCTTGGCTGCCCGCGCTCTGGGCGCCGCTCGTCCTCGCCGTTCTCTTCTGGTCCCAGGTCGCCGTTGCAGAGGTGGATCTCGAGCTCCGCTTCAGCGCTCGCGAGGTCGCCGTGGGCGAGGCGCTCTCGGTGAGGCTCGACGCCATGAGCAGCGACGACGAGGCGCCGTCCTCCCCGGAGCTGGTCGTGCCGGATGGCTTCGAGGTACGCGGACCGAGCGTGGGCACTCGCCAGCAAGTGTCGATCTCCGGCTTCAACATGGTCACGCAGACCGGGATCAGCGCCACCTGGCTTTTGACCGCGACGCGGGCGGGAGTGTTCAGCATCGGACCCGCGAGCGTGATGGCGAGAGGCCAGCGCCAGCAGGCCGAGGCCGTACGCGTGCGAGTGTTCCCCGAAGGTCAGCGCCCGCGCGCGCGTTCACGGCGGCGGCAGCTCGATCCGTTCGATTCGTTGGACCCCTTAGGCAATGGTACCGGCATGGACGATCTCTTCGATCGCTTGCGCGGCAAATCTTCGCGCTTCGACCAGTTGCCGGAGGCGCCGGTCGATCTCGTGCCCGAGCACGCGCCCGATACGCTCGCCTTCCTCGCCGCCCACCTCGAGCCGCGCCGCGCCGTCGTCGGTCAGCAGCTCACGCTGACCATCTATGCGCACGGGGCGCAGGGCTTGTTTCAAGAGGCCCCCGGCGCGCGCGAGCCCAGTCATCCGGATTTTCTCGCGCAGCGCCTGGTCGAGGACGGGAGTCGCCAGCCCGCCTACCAGTACACGCTCGACGGTCAGTCTTGGATCGCCGTCAAGGTGCGTGAGATCGCCCTATTCCCGTTGCACGCGGGCCAGCTGGAGGTAGGTCCGCTCGAGTTTGGCTTTCTCGGGCGGCGTTACGGTGCACGCAGCGGGGATGGTCTGCGCCGCAGCACGCGCGCGCTCGTGGTGGAGGTGTCGGAGCCTCCCCCCGCAGGGCGGCCTAGCGGTTACTCGGGCGACGTCGGCAATTTCCAGCTTACCGCTCTGGTCGAGCCCCGTAGCATCGCCGTCGGCGGCTCGATCTCGATCTCCGCGCGCGCGAAGGGGACCGGGCGGCTGCCGGGCGCGCTCAAGCTGCCCGAACAGTCGGGCGTCGAATGGCTCGAGCCGACGCTGCGCGATGACGTCGCCACAAAGGGCTCGACCGTGGGCGGCTCGCGCAGCTTCAACTATCTGGCGCGCTTGACCAAAGCCGGCAGTATCGATCTCGGCAGCCTCTCGCTGCCCCACTACGACCCAGCGACGGGGCGCTATCGCGTCGCGACGGTGGAGCTCGGCAAAGTGAACGTCGAAGCAGCGCCCGCGGACGCCGTGCTCGCCACGCCCGCACGAGCTCCCGCGGGGCCACGGCTGTTCGAGTCGGTCGCGTTCAGGCCGACGCTCACGCCGCGCGGCTCGCGGGCTTATTGGGCCGACGGCGGCGCCTTTTTTTGGCTGCTCGGAGCGGGTCCGACCTTCGTCTTGGGCGCTGCCGGGCTGCTCGAGCTCACACGTCGGCTGAAGAAACGCAGCGCGCGGCGCGAGCAGTCACAAGCCACGCATGCCACCCGGGCGCTCGCCGACGCGCGTCGGGCTCTTTCGGGGGAGGAGCTCGGCAGCGTGGCGAGCGCGGCAGAGCGCGCCATCTACAGCGCGATCGAGTGGGCGACCGGGCTACGCGCGCGTGCCCTGCTGCGCTCCGAGCTCACCCAGACGCTGGAGCGTGCCGGCCTTTCGCGCGAGCTGGCGCAGCAGTCGGGGGAGCTGCTCGACAGCTCGGGCGCCTTGCGCCGCGGGGAGGCGGACCGCGCTCGCGCCGCGGCGCTGGTCCGGGAGGTGGAGAGCCTGGTCAGAGACCTGGTGCGGCGCCCAGCCCGAGAGAGCGGGCCCGAGCCTCGCGTCGAAGAGGTGCGGCCGTGAGCCTCGCTCTTGACCCGAAGCAACGCGGCCGTGTCTCATGGGGCGTTGCCTGCAGTCTTGCCCTCAGCGTTGCTCTCTGTTGGTCCAGCCAGGCTCGAGCGGAGGCTGCGCTGCCGTCCTCGGAAGAGCTCGGCAAGGTGCAGGCCGCGCTCGCGCGGGGCGCTTTCTCCGAGGCCATCGATCAGCTGGAGCTTTGGTCGGATCAGGGCGTCGTACATCCCGATCTGAGCTTCGATCGCGGCGTGGCTTACCTCGGGCGAGCCGAATCGACGGCCCGGCGCCGCGCGGACCTGGGCCAGGCCGTCGCGGCCTTCGAGGAGGCGCTCCACGCAAACCCGGGTGACGAGGAGGCGGAGCTCGCGCTCGAGCGCATTCGCAAGCTCATCTCGGAGCGCCGCGCGAAACACGACGGCGAGGGAGTGGTGGCTCGGCCGCGCTTGCTGCGCGCCCTGCTCGGGCTGCTCGGGGAAAACGTGTGGGCGGGGCTGGGCGCCGTCGGTTCTTTGCTGCTCTCGCTCGGGCTAGCCGCACGCTTGCTTTCGCCCGCGCACCGGCCCCGTTTGGCGGGCGCCATCGTCGGCGCCGTAGGAGTCCTGTTCTTGGCTCTGGGCGGCGGCATGGCGCTGGCAGGCTCGCGTCTGCGCAGTCATTCTTCTCCGGCGGTGGTGATCGTCGAAGAGGCCCGCCTGCACGACGCCGATGGTCGCCCGTTTGAGAGCACGCGGGGGCCCTCTACCCTGGGTGAAGCGGGCGATCGGGTGCCCGAGGGCGCGCTCGTCCATGTCTCCGCCGCCCGAGGTGCGCTGCTCCGGGTCGAGTGGGGGGACACGCAGGCGTGGCTCGCCGCGCGAGAATTGCGCCGCTTGGCGCTGCTGCCCTGAAGGATCGCGACCTCTCGGTTTCGGTGGCAGCCTGAGGCGTGATAGGCTCACCAAGGTGTGGGTACGTCGCTCGGCAATCAGGCCCGTTCCCCGCTACGCGCGCGTTCCGGCGAGCGCGGTGGCGGCTACCCGGGCAACGCTCCTCGGCGCCGATGAACGCACGCGCCGCTTGACCAGCGAAGGCTTCGAGCGTTTCACGGCGGAACAGCGGGCGCTTAGCGAGTACATGGCGAACAAGCTGTCGAGCTCGCTGGACGCGCCCGCGCTCGAGCTCGGTCAGATGCTGGCCATCGCCGTGTTCATGGCCTTCGAAGAGTTTCCTGGAGCCGCGCTCGAGCAGCTCAGCGCCGACGCCGTCGCCGCTCAGGACTCGGCTCTGGGCGCTGACGAGGAGCTCCGGCGAGTGGACGCGCTGGACGCGCTGGATTCAGAAGACATCGTGGCCATCGAGCAGCCGGCGCTGGTCGCGTTCGTGAACGAGCACATCGGGCTCACCCTGGAGAAGCACGCCGACTCCATCGACGTGGACGACGTGGCGCTGGTCTTTCGCGCGATCCTCGTCGAAATTCTGGCGCTCTCTCACGCTGTAGCCCCGCCGTCGGGGTACCCTGTGGGGCACGGGCAAGAGCCCATGGCCTGACGCCGAGAGGCGCACGCCGAAAGCCGCGTGTGGCGGTCCTGCGGAGTGTGCGCCAGGGCACATCTGGTGCCTACGGTCGAGCTTTGCTAGCTCTCATAGCATCGACGACGGGATGGCGAATGGGCTTAGAGATCTCCCAGGACAGCTTCGACGAAGAAGAATTCGGACGCTTCGCCGCGAAGCTCGAAGATAACCTTCGAGCGCTCCAGGTCTTGCTCGCGCGTCCGGCGTTCGGCGCGGGCCCAGCGTCGATAGGAGCCGAGCTCGAGCTCAACCTGGTGGATGCGGCGGGCAAACCCGCGCTCCAGAACCGCGAGGTGATGGAGGTCGTCCCCGATGAGCGGCTGACGCTCGAGGTCAACCGCTTCAACCTGGAGATCAACGCGCGGCCGTCGCCGCTTGCGGGCCGTCCGTTTAGCGCCATGCACGCTGAGCTTGGACACGCGCTGCTCGCGGCGCGTCGGGGTGCGGCGAGCCTGGGGGCGCGGGTCGCCGCCATCGGTATCCTCCCGACCCTGGAGAAGCGACACCTCGGCGCCAGCGTGCTCAGCGAGGGCAACCGCTACCGGGCGCTCGCCGCCGGGCTCCTGCGCATCCGAGGTGAAGCGTTCGATATCGACATCCAGGGCGATGACCAGCTCTCGGTGCGCTCGCACGACGTGACCTTCGAGGGCGCCAATACGTCTTTGCAAGTGCACCTGCGGGTCTCGCCCGAGGTCTTCGCTCGCACCTATAACGCGGCGCAGCTGGCCACGGGGGTCGTGCTGTCATGTGCCGGCAACTCGCCCTTCTTTTTGGGCAAACGCCTCTGGCACGAGACGCGCGTCGCGCTGTTTCGCCAGTCCGTCGACGACCGCGCCGATGCTCACGTCGATGACTGGCGTCCGGCGCGCGTCTCGTTCGGTCACGGCTGGGCTCGGCAAGGAGCTCTGGAGCTGTTTGAAGAAGCGGTGAACCTTCACGAGCCGCTCCTGCCCGTGCTCGGTCCGGAGGATCCGCTGAAGGTCGCGCTCGCGGGGGGGACGCCCGAGCTCGATGAGCTGCGCCTGCACCACGGGACGGTGTGGCGTTGGAACCGCGCCGTCTACGATCCACAGGGCGCAGGGCACCTGCGCATCGAGATGCGGGCTTTGCCCGCGGGCCCCACCGTGCGCGATACCGTGGCCAACGCCGCCTTCCTCGTCGGGCTCACTCTCGGCATGGCGCCGCAGATGGAACGCTACCATCGTGGGATGACGTTCGGGCAAGCGCGGCGCAACTTCTACGAAGCGGCCCGGCATGGGTTGGGCGCCGAGCTGTTGTGGCCCGAGCCGGTAGCGCCATCGCCTCGCACGGTCGCCGCCGGCGAGCTCGCGCTCACCTTGTTGCCGCTGGCGCGGGCAGGGCTGCTCGCGGGAGGCGTTGAAATCAGCGAGGCCGACGCGTGGCTGGCCGAGATTTCCGGCCGGGTGACGGCGGGCGTCACCGGCGCGGTGTGGCAGCGCGCGGCCTATGCACGGGCGCAGCGAGACCACACGCCCCCCGAAGCGCTACGGGTCATGCTCAATCGCTACATGGATCTCAGCGAAACGGACGCTCCGGTGCACACCTGGGGACCGCTCTGACTGAGCCGGCGCCGTCGCGAAGGCGCCTCAGTCCGTGAGGCGGTCGACCACGAACCTGGCGTGGCCGTTCAACCACTGATCAGTCCAGCCACCGTCGATCGGGGCGGTATCGCTGTTGAGCAAGCAGCTGGAGTCGCCGCAGCCGTCCAGCTTCCACGCCGCCCAGCTGATCTTCCGCTCATTCATCCAGTCGTGCCAGAGCTGTGCCTCGCTCTCACACACGGTCGGGTCCGTCGCCCCACCGTCGGCGGGCGTCGCTCCCCACTCCGTGACGAACAGGGCCAGGCCCGCTGCGTAGGCCGTTTGAGCCTCAGCGCGTTGCTGCTCCTGATGGTCGCAAGCGTAGAAGTGCACCGTGTACATCAAGTTGCTCCCCAAGACAGGGTCGAGCGCCGCCTCGTCGACGCGCTGTGACCATTGGCGTGAGCCGAGCACGATGACCCCGTCCGGGTCTTGGGCACGAATCGCGGGGATGACGGCCTCGTGATACGGCTTGATTTCGCTGGACCAGTCCGCTTGCTCCGGCTCGTTGAAGGTCTCGTAGAGCACGTGGGGGAAGCCGCCAAACTCCGCCGCAATCTTCGCGAAGAACTCCACGGCGGCGGCTCGGTTCTCGTGCGCGTTGTGGTCGTGCCAGTCGATGAGCACGTACACACCCAGATCGATCGCGTTGTGCACCACCTGGCGCAGGCGTGACAGCGCGCGTTCGGGGTCCGCCAGGTACGCGCCCTCGGGCTCCACACCCATCGCCGCGCGGAACAACGAGATGTTCCAGTTGTCTCGCATCCACTGCAAGGCCGGTTTGCTCGTCGAATAGCGGTCCTCCCAGTTCAGCCACATGCTGCTGACGCCCTTGAGCTGAACCGCCGTGCCGGCCGCGTCCACGAGGTCCGTCCCCACCACGCGCAGCTGACCGTGGATGCCGACCGGGGTGGACGGGTCGACCACGGCTGGCGCCTGCCAGACGCCGCTCGATGACTGCATTGGCAGAGCGGGCGCCGGGGCTTGCTCGGGCGTGACGCGCGGTAAGGGGCTCGCCGGCGCTGCGCTGGAGGGCAACGCGCTCACGTTCGGAGGCGCGGCGGGCGTGGGGGCAGGCTGGCCGTTGAAGGGAGCCGGCGCATCGGGCGTGCGCGAGAGGTCGGAGATTGTGTTGCTGCAAGCCGCGAGCAGCAGGACGAAGGAGAGGGAGCCGAGACACGAGTAACGCGGAGTCATGAGCCCTCGCTCTATCGCCAGAAATCACTGTGGTAAAGCTCTGCGCGTGTAACGATCACATGGTTTATAGGCCGTTTTGCGAGATCGCGTCAGCCTCGCCTTGGGGATCGCACCTAGCGTCGATTGAGAAGCCCAAGCCGGTACGCGCCGGGCATGATGCCTGCGATCCATGGAGACGCGCCCGCGCGAGCTCGTGTTAACCTGGTACGTGCCGAGGCGGGACGCTGGCCTTCCCCAAGCGCTTCAGCGCTTCGGACCAGGAGCACACGTGATCATCCGACAGGCGCAGGTGGGAGACGAAGCTCGTTTGGCAGAGTTGAACGTGTTCGTGCAAGCGTTGCACGTCAGCGAGCGCCCTGATTACTTCAAGCCGGCGGATCGCGAGGAGGTGGCGGCGTGGTTTCGTAGCTTGTTCGACAAACCGAAGGCGCGGCTCTGGGCCGCCGAAGAGGCGGGGGCACTCTTGGGTTACGCCCTGGTCCTGCGCAAAGAGCGCGCGGAAAATCCGTTTTGTTGGCAGCGGCAGTGGCATGAGCTCGATCAGATCAGCGTCGAGCCTAGCTCGCGTCGCAAGGGTGTCGCGCGTGCGCTGATCGAGAAGGTATGCGCGGAGGCGGCAGCCGAGGGCGTCAGCGACGTCGAGGTCAGCTCTTGGGCATTCAACAGCGTGGCCCACGAGGCCTTCGAACGTTGCGGCTTCAAGCCTCGCATGCTGCGTTTCGAAGCCACGCGGACCGCGGCCTCCCCTCCCGTTCAACCGAAACGGGAGCCGAGCGGCGGGGACACGACCTAAGCCGACCCGCTCAGGCCCGGCCGACGAACCAAGCCCGACAGTGGAACACCGGCGAGTACTCGCGCCCCGATCCGCCGCCCTCGCTGTACCTCGGCCGCGGGTCGAGGCGACGATACGGGTTGATATGCGCGTCCCGCTCAGGTCTATTCTGCGGCCCACCGTGACAGACGACGAAGACCCAGCCGTAACCCTTGCGAGGAGGAGCTGAGCCCCGATGGCCGTGTTGATCGTCGTAGAAAAGCCGGAGCTCTGGCCATGGGAGGTCCCCCAGGCACGTATGGTTTCCGCCCGGGAGTATCTGACGGATCCCGAATTCATCGAGATGAAGCGAGCCAAGGTCTTCAACCTGTGCCGCTCGTATGGCTATCAGAGCATCGGCTACTACGTCTCGCTGCTGGCTGAGGCTCGAGGGCACAAGCCCATGCCGTCAGTGCTGACGGTCCAGGACCTCAAGCAGTCCTCCCTGATCCGCATCGTCTCTGACGATCTCGAGGATCTGGTGCAGCGGGGCCTCGCGCCCATCAAGAGCGATCGCTTCGAGCTCAGCATCTATTTCGGCCGGAACCTCGCCCAGCGCTATGATCGGCTGTGCCAGGCCCTGTTCAATCATTTCCCTGCGCCGCTCCTGCGCGCCGGCTTCGTGCACGCCGATGGCTGGCGCCTCAACTCGCTGCGCCCCGTGGCGCTCAACGAGATTCCGGAATCCCACCGTGAATTCGTGATTCAGCAAGCGAAGAATTTCTTTCAGCGCCCTCGCATTTCATCCGCGTCGCGGGCCAAGTACCGCTACGAGCTAGCGATCCTGGCGGGGTCAGAGGACGTGTCGGCGCGCCCGTCCGATGATAGGGCGGTCAAGCGCTTCGTGCGGGCAGGGGAGAAGGTCGGGATGGATGTCACCATCGTCGATCGAGAAGACTACGGGCGCATCGCCGAGTTTGACGCGCTCTTCATCCGAGAGACCACGGCGGTCAACCACCACACCTACCGATTTGCGCGCCGCGCCGAGGCAGAGGGCATGGTGGTGATCGATGACCCGCGCTCGATCGTGCGTTGCACGAACAAGGTGTACCAGGCCGAGCTCTTCGACAAACACGAGATCCCGTGCCCCAAGACCATCGTCGTGCATCGAGAGAATGCCCGACTGGTCGGGTCAATTCTCGGCTTCCCTTGCGTGCTCAAGGAGCCCGATAGCTCCTTTTCGGCGGGCGTGGTCAAGGCCGATAACGAGGCAGAGCTCGCCGACTTGATGCAGACGTTGCTGCAGAAGAGCGAGCTCGTGGTCGCCCAGGAGTTCGTGCGGTCCACGTTCGACTGGCGCGTGGGCGTCCTCGACGGCCGCCCCCTGTACGTGTGCCGCTACCACATGGCGCGCGGGCACTGGCAGATCCAGAAGGTCGAAAAATCCAAGCGCCCCAACTACGGCAAGGTGGATACCCTGGACGTCGACGCCGCTCCGCCGCAGGTGATCGACCTGGCCGTGCGCGCGGCGAAGCTGATTGGGGACGGCCTCTACGGCATCGACATCAAGGAGGCCGACGGCCGCTTTCTGATCATAGAGATCAACGACAACCCCAGCATCGACGCGGGCAACGAGGACGGCGTGCTCAAGGACGAGCTGTATCTGCGCATCATGCGCTGCTTCCACGAGCGCTTGGAACGACGCCGCCAGTAGCCACGAGCTGCTGGCTCACTCTGCTTCGAGCGCCACGCTCTCGAGCGGGACGCCCAGGTGCTCCGAGAGCGCTCGCACCACGAGCTCGTGATCCTGGCGATCCGGCAGCCCGGATACGGTGATGCTGCCCAGCACCGCCGCGCTACCTCGCAAACGGATCGGGAAACAGCCGCCGGCGGTCACGAAATCCACGAGCGGCGCTCCGGTGCGCGCCTCCAGGGTGACGCCGCTCTGCCGGTGTTCCAGCGCAACGGCGTAAGTGCTCTTGTGAAAGCGGTTGAGCACGTTCTTCTTACGCCGGATCCACTCCGCGTTGTTCGGCGTCGCGCCGAGCGTCGCCGTATAAAAGAGTGGCGCGCCTGCCAGCGTGATGTCGACGGCGACTGGCTTACCCAGAGCCTCGGCGGCGCCCCTGAGCCAGCTGCCCAGCTGCCAGGCGACACCCGCGTCAAAGCGCTCAAATTGCAGCTGCTCTTCCTGAAGCGCAATCCGCGCCAAGTCTCGCCCGATGTCCATGCGCCGGCTTGTACCAGAGCGCGGCGCATGCGAGAGCCCAAAAAATGGAGGCGCTCAGCCGGGGCGCTCGGGGGAAGCAAGGTCTATGTCGCGACCATTCACCCAGACGCGGTCGACGGGGTTACCGCCGAGCTCATAGCCGAGCAGGCGTTCGTCGCGGTGGCGTAGAAGGACCAGATCCGCTTTTGCCCCAGCGCGGATCACCCCGCGGTCTGATAGCCCGAGCAGCTGCGCGGCAGTGTGCGTCGTCGCGCTGATGGCCTCGAGCGCGCTCACCCCGAGCGCGCGCACGGCGAGCGCGATCACGAAGGGCATGGAGGAACAAGGTGACGATCCGGGGTTGTAGTTCGTCGCCAGTACGAGCTTGCCCCCGGCGTCCAGAAAGGCTCGACCGTTGGCGTAGCGCTGGTCGGTGTGGAAACCGCTCACAGGCAACATGACGCCGAAGGTGTCGGTGCGCGCGATGCGCGATAAGGCCTCGGGCGGCGTTGCTTCCAGGTGATCGACGGAGCGAGCGCCGAGCTCCAGCGCCAGGTCGACGCCGCCGAGCGCAGTGAACTGGTCCGTGTGTAAACGCACGGGGTGCCCGAGCTCTAGCGCTCGCAAGAAGAGCCGGCGGCAATCGCTCGGGGACCAGGCGCCGCGCTCGCAGAAGGCGTCGATGCTGATGCCGGGAAACTCGGCGTGCACCGCCGGCAGGGTTTCTTCCACGACGTAATCGACGAAATGCGGCTGTTCGGGGTCGACGGCATGTCCCAAGAGCGCGGTCGCCACGACGGCGCCGGGGAAGCCGCGCGCCGCGCCTCGGATCGCGCGCAGCAGCTTGAGCTCGTCGGCGGTCGTGAGGCCATAGCCGGATTTGACCTCCACGCTGGTCGTGCCCTCGGCCAGCAAGTGCCACAGGCGCAGAGACAGCCCGCGCTCGAGCTCTTCCTGGCTGGCTGCGCGCACGGCGCGTACGGTCGAGAAGATGCCGCCACCCTCGCCCAGGATCTCGAGGTAGCCCTTTCCCTGACGTTTGAGCTCGAATTCGTCGAGGCGATGGCCTGCGAACGCGGCATGTGTATGTGCATCGACGAAACCGGGCATCAGCACTCGGCCTGCCGCCTCGAACACCGGTTCCCCTGGCTGCGGATTCAGGGCCTCACCCAGCTCGGCGATGAGCGCGCCTTCCAGCCGCACGCTGCCAATGAACGGTGCACGCCGACCGTCACCCGTCAGCACGCGCGCGCCCCTGATCAGCGAGCTACTCACGCGCGACAAACCCCGCGACGAAATGCAAAAAGAGGAGCGCGGCAGTGCGAGCGGTGCGGCCGTCCACGTCGTAGCTCGGGTTGAGCTCCATCAGGTCAAAGTGGCCAACTTCCGGGCGCTTGCCCGCGGCTTCTGCCAGCTCGGCGACGTCGCGCAGCGCGAGCCCCATAGGATTTGGCGCGCTCACGCCAGGGGCGATGCTCTGATCCAGGACATCGAGGTCGATGCTCAAGAATGCATGGCCTCCGGCGCAGGCGGTCGCGAGCGCGGCGCGCACGCCGGGCACGCCGAGCCTGCGCTCCAAGATCCTCTGCGCGTGAATCAACGTGGCACCCAGACCAGAGAGCCACTCGAGGTCGCTCCGGTCGTTGACGAAGCGTCCCAGGCCGAGCTCGACGAACTGGCGAGGATCGACGTAACCCCCGTCGATCAAGCGACGAAAGGGCATGCCGGAGCCGATCCGCGCGCGCACGTCGAGGTGCGCGTCCACGTTGATGCCGCCCAGCGCGCGCCCCGCCTGCCGAGCCACTGCCGTCAGTGTGGGCAAGCTCAAATCATGCCCGCCGCCGATACACACCGTGACCAGGCCCAGCTCGCGCAGGTGGGACACCGCGCTCTCGACGCGACGGTGGGTCTCGAACAGCGCGGCCTCGTCGCCTCCCGGAGCCGGCGTGACATCGCCCGCGTCATAGACGGGGACGTCGAGCACGCGCTTGGCCAACCCGTCCCACGGGACGCCGAAGCCAGCCAAGGCGGCACGAAAGGCCGTGGGCCCTGCTTTCGCTCCGGCGCGGCCAAAGTTCAGCTTGACGCCCAGATCGTCGGGCAAGCCGAGCAACGCGAGGCGGCAGCCCGCCGGCGACTGCGTTCGGAAGCCGCTGGCAAAGCGTCCCGGCTCGAGCTGGGGCCAGACGCCGGGCAGGCTATTGGGGACGCTCACGCCGAGCCCCGCGCGCTGGGTCGTGCTGCGGGCTGCGCCGCCCCCGGCAGGGGGAGCTCGAGCCCGTGCTCGCGCGCACATTCGATCGCCGACTCGTAGCCCGCGTCAGCGTGGCGCAGCACACCCGTTGCCGGGTCATTGCGGAGCACCCGGAGCAGCCGCTCGCGAGCGTCGCTCGTGCCATCCGCCACTATCACCTGGCCCGCGTGCTGTGAATAACCGATGCCGACGCCGCCGCCGTGATGAAAGCTCACCCAGGACGCGCCGCTCGCCGTCGCCACCAGGGCATTGAGCAAAGGCCAGTCGCTGATGGCGTCGGAGCCGTCCAGCATGCCCTCGGTCTCGCGATTGGGCGACGCCACGGAGCCGCAGTCCAGATGATCGCGGCCGATCACGATCGGCGCCTTGACCCGGCCGCTCCTGACCAGGTCGTTGAAGAGCACACCCGCTCGCTCTCGCTGACCGAGCCCGAGCCAACAGATGCGCGCCGGCAAGCCCTGAAAGCTGACCCGCTCGCGCGCGAGCTTTAGCCAACGCGCGAGCCGCGCATCTTCGGGGAAAAGATCGAGCAAGGCGCGGTCGATGGTGTAGATGTCCTCGGCCAACCCGGACAGCGCCGCCCAGCGGAACGGGCCCCGGCCCAGGCAAAACTCCGGTCGGATGTACGCGGGCACAAACCCGGGGAAGGCAAAGGCTCGCGCGTGCCCCGCCTCGTGGGCGCGCTGCCGCAGGTTATTGCCGTAGTCGAAGACCACGCTGCCGCGATCGAGCAAGGCCACCATCGCCTGCACGTGCAGGACCATCGTGCTCACGCTGCGCTCGGCATACGCGCGCGGGTCAGAGGCACGGAGGGACGCTGCCTCGACGAGAGAGAGCCCGCGCGGCACGTAGCTCGAGACGTCATGCGCGCTGGTCTGGTCCGTCAGCGCGTCCGGGGTCACCCCGAGCTCGAGCAGCCGCTCCAGCAAGTCGACGGCGTTGGCAGCTACGCCTACCGAGCGCGCTTCCTGCCTCAGAGCGAGCTCGCGGGCGCGCGCGATGGCGCTGTCCAGATCGGGCGCCACCTCGTCGAGGTAACGCTGTGCGCGGCGCCGCACGAGCTTCTGGACGTCGACGTCCGCCACCAGGCACACGCCGCCATTCATCGTGACCGCCAGCGGCTGCGCGCCGCCCATGCCGCCGGCGCCCGCCGTGACCACCAGCCGCCCGCGTAGGTCGCCCCCGAAGTGCTGGCTCGCACAGGCCGCGAACGTCTCGAACGTGCCCTGCAAGATGCCCTGCGTGCCGATGTAGATCCACGAGCCAGCGGTCATTTGCCCGTACATGATCAGCCCTCTCGCGGCGAGCTCGTCGAAATGGGCCTGCGTGGCCCAGTGCGGAACCAGGTTCGAATTCGCGATCAAGACACGCGGGGCGTGAGCATGTGTACGCAGCACCCCGACGGGCTTGCCAGACTGTACTAGCAGAGTCTCGTCCGGCTCCAACTTGCGCAGGCAGCTCACGATGGCATCAAAAGCCTCCCAGGAGCGCGCGGCTTGGCCCCGACCGCCGTACACGATCAAGTGCGCTGGATCTTCGGCCACTTCGGGATCGAGGTTGTTCATCAACATGCGCAGCGCCGCCTCGGCGTGCCACGTCTTACAGCTCATGTCGCTGCCGCGCGGCGCCCGCACCACACGCGCGGCGGTCGTCGCGCTGGGACTGTCGGCAGTAGGGGAGTCACTCATGCTTACCGTCTCCTTCAACCTACGAACCGCCCGAGCTCGATCAAGCGGGAAATCGCCCGAATGTCGGGCGCGGGGGGGCGGTCACGGGTACGCTTTGCCACGACCTCGCGCACCGCGGCGAACGCCAGCTCGATGCCGTCGCCGGAGCGCAACGGCCGCTGATACTCGAGGGCCTCGGCGGCGCACAAGAGCTCGATGGCTACCACGTCGCTCACGCGCTCGATCACGCGCCGGGCCTTGAGCGCAGAGTGCGCTCCGAAGGAATTGTAATCTTCCATCCCGGCGCTGGTGGGCAGGTTGTGAATGCTCGCCGGCGTGCACAGACCGATCAGCTCATTGCAGCACGCCGCTGCCACATATTGCGCGATCATCAGACCCGAGTGCAGCCCCGGGACGGGCGACAGCTGCGGATTGAGGCGGTTCTCCGCGCTCGAAGCGGCCAGTAGATAGTACACGCGGCGCTCCGCGATCCCGGCGACGTGTGTCAGCGCGATGTTGAAGGTATCGAGCGCCAACGCGAGCGGCATGCCGTGGAAGTTGCCCGCGGCGACCACGCGCCGGTCAGCGCCGTCCGTCGCCTCGAACACGAGCGGGTTGTCGGTGACAGCGCCGAGCTCCCGCTCCACGATGGCCCGCGCAAAACGCAGCGCATCCAGCGACGCGCCCAGCACCTGTGGCGCGCAACGCAGCGAATAGGGGTCCTGCACGCGCGGATCATCGTGCAAATGGCTGGGCACGATCTGGCTGTTGTGGAGCAACGCGCGCAGCCGTGCCGCGACCTCCTGTTGGCCGAGCTGGCAACGCGCGTCGTGCACCCTCTTGTCGAGGTAAGCATCCGTGCCGCGGCAGGCGTCCGCAGACATGGCCGCCGCGCACAGAGCGGCCGAGAACAAGCGTTCGGTGTCGCACATCGAGAGCGCCCCGAGCGCCGCCATCAGGTGCGTGCCATTGATCAGCGCCAGCCCCTCCTTGGCTTCGAGCACCAGGGGCGGCACGCCGAGCCGGAGCAGCGCTGCCTTTCCGCTGATCCTTTCGCCCGTGTGCCACGCCTCCCCTTCACCGATCAACACCAGCGCGGCGTGGGCAAGGGGCGCCAGGTCCCCGGATGCGCCGACGGAGCCTCGCTCCGGCACGATGGGCGTCACCTGCGCGTTGAGCAGCAGGAGCAGCCGCTCGACCACGAGCGGCCGCACGCCGGAGAGGCCGCGCGTGAGCGAGGCCGCCGTGAGCAACAGCATCGCCCGCACCACGTCCTCCGGCAGCGCTTGCCCGACGCCCGCGGCGTGCGACAGGATCAGGTTCTGCTGAACGCCCCGCAAATCCTCCGTGCCGATACGCACCCCGGCGAGCGAACCGAAGCCGGTGTTCACCCCGTACAGGGGCTCCGCCTCTGCCATGGCAGCTTCGAGCGTGCAGCGCGAGGCGGCTAGCCGCGCGCGCCCCGCGGCAGCCAGCACGACTCGCGCGCGCCCGCGGGCCACGCTTTCGACGTCGAGCAGGGTCAGCGGGCCGCCGTCGATGAGCAGGGGCGCGGGGTCACCCGTCATTTGAAAGCATTGTGCTCCAAGAGCCGACGTCAGTCTCGGTCGAACCTCGCCGGGGTGGCGCTGGGCGCCTGTTCGAAGCGCGCCGTCAGGCGCCGAAGAGCCGCTGCGGGCCGCGTTATTACAAAAGGTGCGCCGGCCGCCCACAGCCGGCAGCGCTGCACGGGCAGAGCCCGCGCGTGTGGCTGATTGGGTTTTGGCTGGGCAAAGGGGACGCCCGCGGATCACACCGCTCCCGCTCCGCCCGAAGCCCTCTGGGCCGCTCCCGACACCCGCACTCGAAATCCCGGTCGCTTCGAGACACTCTGCGGCCTACCGATCAACGGTGGGGGGTGCTGGCCTTGTGTTGGCGGCCGCGCTCGGCTTTTATGTGCTGGGCGACGGCCCCGAAGCGCTCTGTCCAGACGTCGGTGCGGCGGCGGGCGAGGTGCTCGAGCAACGCCTGGTGCGCTGCGAGCTCCACCGGCAGGTGATCGCCGCCCACGCCGTGAAACAACAGCACGAGCCAGCCGCCCTGGGCCACGGCTTGCTCGACCAACGCGATCAGCTCTGCAGGGCTCTTGGCGCCGTCATGCGCGGGCACGAGCGAAAGCGGGTCATTTTGCGGGTCGGCGATGCGAGGCTCAACCCCGCGCGCCGCGAGAAAGCGTTCCGCCACGAGCCCCACGTAGCTCTGCGGGTCCTGCCCCACGTGCGTTTCGCCGCATGGATAGGCGAAGGTATGGGGCGCGGGCGCTCCCAACCCGGCGAGCAACCCGAGCGTCTCGTCGAGCTCTGCCTGCATGCGGGCCAGATCGTAGTCCTGAACGGTGTAGCCCCTCGGGACCCAGACGTGCGAGCAGTCGCAGGGGTGGTGCATGGTGTGCGAGGCCAGCTCATGGCCGGCCGCGCGCAGCTTGACCCATTCGGTGCGGCGAGCCTCGAGATCGGGCGCCGTACCGGTCAAGAAGAACGTGCCCATCAGGCCGCACTCAGCGAGCTGCCGCGCGGCGTTGGTGCGTTGCGTCGGCACGGCGTCGTCGTACGTGAGCGACACCGGGGCCCGAGCGCTGCGGGGCCAGGGGAACCTCATGGCGGCGTCGATTTTCATCGCTTTTCGAACCTACCAGCA
This sequence comes from Deltaproteobacteria bacterium, assembly GCA_043747815.1. Taxonomy (GTDB): domain Bacteria; phylum Myxococcota_A; class Polyangia; order Polyangiales; family Polyangiaceae; genus SZUA-265. Next base: position 143,153 of record JAYTOL010000187.1, on the reverse strand, counting down.
CCTCGCCGGCCGCGGGTGATCTAGCATTAAACCCGCCCTGAGGGTGTTGCACTACCCGGCGTAAATGGGGCGCGGAAGCCTACGACGTAGCAGAGAGCCGCGCTTTGGTTTTGCGCTCACCCCTGCGGAGATTGTATAAGGAGAGCGGATCTGCCACACCTTAGGTAGCGATGCGACTTGCCACACTCGCGGTGCACTTGGGATTTTTATTCACGAGCTTCGCCCTGGGTGTGCTCTCGGGCCGCAACGAGCCTGCCCCCGCGCCGCTCCCGCCCGAGCGCCTGCCGGTTGCCGGCTCAGCGCACGAGGCGATCCCGAGCGTGAGCGAAGCGGAGCCGATCGTCGCGGCGCACCTTCCCGATAGGTCCTCGCGCCGCAAGTCAGGGGCAGCAGCCACGCGCGAGCCACCGACGTGGGCCCAGGTGGCGTCGCGCGCGCAGGGTTGGTCCGTCTCCGTTCGCGCGGATCAGAACTATGGAGCGGGCGTGATCCTGGACCCCGCCGGGTTGGTGCTCACCAACCTGCACGTGGTGAAAGACGCACGAGCGATCTCGGTGACTCCGTTCGGCGCCGACGTGACGCCGGTGGAGTTGCTCGACAGCGACCTCGAGCTCGACCTCGCGCTTTTGCAGATGCCCGAGCCGGTGCTCAACGCGGCCACTATCGGCAGCTCACGTGGCGTGGGCGTGGGGGACGAGGTCATGGCCGTGGGCTCGCCCCGCAAGATGTACTTCTCGGTGAGCCGCGGCATGGTGTCTTTCCCCAACCGCTTCCTCGACGGCGTCGAGTACATCCAGACCGACCTGCCCATCAACGTCGGAAACTCGGGCGGACCCCTGGTGGACCGTGAGGGCAGGGTGGTCGGTATCGTGTCTTTCATTCTGAGAGACAGCCAGGGCATCTCCTTTGCCTTGCCCATCGATCGCGCCGTCACGCGGTTCGCGAAGCATCTGTTTTCAGACGCCTCCCGAGGGCGCGCAACTGTGCGAGAGGGGGCTGTGCGAGAGGGGGCTGTGCGAGAAGCAGCGCCTCGAGATGCAGACGCTTCAGAGCGTACGGAGAGTCGAGCTGCCGCTGCTGCCGCTCGCGAGGCTGCTCCTCGGGATTCGGCGGCCCACGAAGCGCTGCGCTAAGCCGCCGGCCTCAGTGGATCAGCGCCGGGTTAGCGCGGCATGTTCGTCTGGGTTGAAGGCCCGGAGGTCGACGGAGAGCTAGAGCCCCCGGACGGGTGAGGCGAGGTTGACGGGCGGGACTTCGAGCTCCCCGACGTGCCCGATCGATTCGAGGGCTGCATGTCCGAAGCTTGTGCCGGAGCTCGGTCGCTTGGCATGTCGACGCCGCTGACGGGCGCTACACCCGGGGCGTCGATGCCCAAGCTAGAAGCGACCTGCCCAGCGATTTGCCCCTGGTTGATCAACCTCTGATTGAGAGCGTACTGCTCGGTCAAGAGGGCGTTCAGCCCCGCTCGAGTCTGAGGGCCCAAGATGCCATCCAGCTGGCCTCGGTAGTGGCCTCGCTCCTGCAGCGCCTGCTGCAAACGGCGGACCCCCTCGGCGTCGAGCGACCGTAGGTCGACGAGCGAGGCAGCGGTTCCGAACACCTTTTGGACCTCACTCGGGTCGATGCTCTGCTGAGCGCCAGGCATCGCGGACGGCCCCCGCGCGCCGGCCATGGTCGCGGAGTCGTTGCTGCGCCCGCTCGTGCCGGTGCCGCTCGTCGTGCCTGAGCCGCTCGCTGAGCCCGAAGTACCGCCGGGCGCCGATCCGGTCTGAGCCATCACGAGCGCCGGAGACAGCGCCAGTGCCGCCAGCACCGACAGCAGGGTGATTCTGTTTTTCTGGTGCGTCATCGCCTCTCGCTTTCCTAAAAGAGCCTTCGCTGCGGCCCGTCTAGTGCACCGCTCGTGCCACATCATAAATGTTCAATTATATAGCAAGCTTCTTGAATTCGTGCTGCATCACGCGAGCACGGCTCGAGCGCGCGTCGGAAATGCGGCCCCGATGAGGCGATCCTCCCCCACAATTCGGGCTGAAGACGCGTAGGTTACCCGGGGCTCTGTAGCTGCGAGCAGCGCGACCCTTTATGCGGCACCTGCGAGCTCCCGCCTCGGCTCAGTGGATTGACGCGATGGCCCCGGCGAGGGAAGGTCCGCGCCTCGCGAGATGGCCAAATTCGAGTTCCGTGTGCCGGACGACGCAGCTGGCCTTCGGCTCGATCAATGTCTCGGGCGATGTGTAGAGCAGCTCTCCCGCAGCAGCGCGCGCGTGGCGATCGACCTCGGCAGCGTGTTCGTGGACAACAAGCGGGTCAAGGTGGCGAGCCGTCGGGTCTCTCTGGGCCAGCACATCGCCGTCCACTTAGGCGGAGCGTTCGAGCGTGCCGAGAAACACGTTGGGCGTGACGCGAGGGGTCGCGACGAGGCCGAGTTGCCCGTTTTCGAGGTACTGTTCGAAGACGAGCATCTCGTGGTGGTCCACAAACCCGCGGGTCTGCTCTCTGCTCCCACGCCGGAGGGCGATGGTGGCAACCTGCAAGCCCTGCTCGCCCGCCGGCAGCAGCCACGCGCCAGCATCTACGTCGTTCAGCGGCTGGACTTGCAGACGAGTGGCGTGCTGGTTTACGCCAAGAGCTCGCTCTGTAACCAGAGGCTGAGCGAAGCCTTTCGAACGCACGCGCTGTCGCGCCGCTATGACGTGTTCGCCTCGGGCAGACCGAGCGAGCAACAATTTAGCGTGCGCCAGAGCCTCAGCGGGAAGCCCGCGGTGACGCATTTTCGGTGCCTGGCAGAGTACGAGCTCTTCTCTCATCTCGAGGCCACGCTCGAGACGGGTAAGACGCATCAGATCCGCCGACACCTGCTCGGCCGCGGCCTGCCCGTGCTCGCCGACCCCGAGTATGCGCCACGGCAGGCGTGGCACCCGCCGCGGATGGCGTTGCACGCCAAACACTTGAGATTCGCGCATCCGGTGAGCGGGTCGCCGCTCGAGTTTGACGCGGCTCTACCCGAAGACCTCGCGTCGTGGCTGCGCGCTGCCACGGCTAGCCAAGCTCAGTGACGCCGCTGGTCGAGCAACTCACGCACCTTGGCGGCGAGCTCACGCGGCCGATAGGGCTTGCTGATGAAGCTCGAGCCGTTGTGGGCAAAGGCCTGCCTCGCCAGGATGTTCTCCCCGTAGCCGGAGCTGAACAACACGCTGATGCCCGGGCTTAGCGCGCAGATTCGCGACGCCAGGTCCCTGCCGTTCATGCGTGGCATCACCACGTCAGTGAGCAGCAATTGAATGCGGGTCTGGTAAGTTGCAAATGTATGCAGCGCCTCGTCTGAGCCGGCGCAGGGCAACACGTTGTAGCCAAGCTGCTGCAACGTGCAGTTTGCGAGCTCGAGCACCGACGGCTCATCTTCGACGAGCAGTATCGTCTCTGTGCCGCCCACGAGCGTAGAGCTGGGCGGGCTGCTCGGCAGCACCGAGGGGCCCTGTGAGGGTCCGGGCTCGACCCGCGGCAGGTACACGTGAAACGTGGAGCCTCGACCGAGCTCGGAGTCTACGCTGATAATCCCACCGTTCTCTTGCACGGCGCCGAACACGGTGGCAAGGCCGAGACCGGTGCCCGCGCCGGCGTCTTTGGTGGTGAAGAACGGCTCGAACAACCTGGCGCGCACCACGTCAGAGAGCCCACGCCCCGAGTCACGCACGGACAGCGCGACGTAGTATGGGCCGGTGAGCGCCTCCGGGGCGCGGCTGGCCAGCGCGGAGACGTCGACATTACGCGTCTCGATCACGATGTCGCCCTGGCCGCTGATGGCGTCGCGGGCGTTGACCACCAGGTTGACCAACACTTGCTCGAGCTGGCTCGGGTCCGCTTTGACGTGCCAGAGGTCTGTCGGGCAAACTGTGCTGAGCCGAATGCGGCCTCCAATCATGCGCTCCAGGATGCCGGCGATGCGCTCGACCAACGCGCTCAAGCTGAGCGCCCGCGGGCTGATGACCTGCTTGCGGCTAAACGCGAGGAGCTGCCGCGTCAGGTTGGCTGCGCTGTCGACCGCCGAGTTGGCCTCGGCCAGATATTGCGGCGCCTCCGGGCCCGGTTTGAGCATGTCCTCCAGCAGCGACAAGTTGCCCATGATGCACGTCAGGTAGTTGTTGAAGTCGTGGGCCACGCCGCCTGCGAGCCGCCCGACCGCTTCCATCTTCTGGGACTGCCGCAGGTGAGCGACGAGCTTGGCGCGTTCTTCGCGGCTGCGCTCGCGATCGGTGACGTCGATGCCAACACCGATCGCTCCAATGATCGAGCCCCGGTCGTCCGTCAGAGGGCGCAGCGCGTACTCGATGGAGCGCCCTAGGCACACGTCATGGTAGCTACACGCGATACCCGCCAGCGCCTTCAAGTGGCAGATCAGCGGCTCGTACGTGAGAGCGCGCGTCGTCCACCAGTCGAGCAGGTTAGTGCCAACCACCTCGCCCGGCGTCAAGTTCAGCAAACGCAGGCCGGCGCCCTCCGAAGACGTGAAGACGAAGTCATGGTCGATGGTGTAACAGAAGCCCGGCACGTTCTCGAGCACGGCCCTGAGGAGCTGCGCTTCTCGGGGCGCCGGCGCTGCATCCGCGTCCGCCCTGAGCGCATGCAGGGGCTCGAGCCTGAGCTCCAGACGGTCTCCCGTGTGTGAGATTTCGGCGCGCGCCACACTAGGCGGCCCGGTGTTGCAGCGAACGACCGCCACGATGCTCTGCCAGCCGCGATTGGGCAGTAGGCTAGCGAGCTCGGGCAGGCTCGGCTGATCGAGCGGGACGAGTATCTGGCCGAGGGCCAGGCCGATCGTTTCGGCGGCCGTCCGCTGCCAGACGGGCCAGAGCTCGGGGCCCCAATGCAGGATGTTGCCCGCTCTGTCGAGCAAGGCGGGAGGTGGCTCGCCCTCCCGCCTGCGGAGCCCGGGCAACGTGTGAATCACCCGCGAAATAACGGTCATGCGACCGCTAGGGTAAGAGCCACGGTGGGGCCGCAGCGCCGGGATGCGGTCCCGTCTTTTGCCCCTTTAGCCTCGGGGCCTCGCTCAGGTGGCCGTAGTTTTTGGGCTCGCCGATTTGCCGTTCGTGCCCTTATCCCCCTGCCCATGCTGGTGTTTCCCGTGGCCTCGGCCCGGCTGACGGGCGAGCTCATCGCTGGTCAAGTTGCCGTCCGAGTTCTGATCCAAGCGAGCGAACTGACGCGCGGCCGCTTTGCGCACTTCTTCGCGTTCCACCTTGCCGTCGCCATTCTCATCGAAATGTCCGAGCTTCCCGCCTCGACCTTTGGCCATTGCGTGGGCGCCGCCGGCTTTGCCTTTGTCGCGGAGCTCGGCGACCGTCAACACGCCGTCGCCGTTCGCGTCGCCGCGGGCGAACCGCCGTTCCGGCAACTGGCTCTCCTCGCGCGTCAGGCGCCCGTCCTTGTTGGTGTCCTTGTCGGCAAACATCTTTTCGATGCGCTTGCCGTGTCGGGCCGACTGGCTCGCGTCGAGCTCCGCCTGAGTGGCCACACCGTCCTTATTGCTGTCCACCTCGGCGAGCCAACCTTCACGAGCCACGGTGAGCTCCGCGAGCGTGACCTTGCCGTCCTTATTTGTGTCGAGTTGGTCAAAGCGCTCTGCGCTGCCGTGACCCGCTTTGCCATGGCCTGCGTCGCCGCAGTCCCCGCCTGCCAGCGCGGTGCCCCCGAGGGCTAAGCCAGAGCCGAGAACGAGAGCGGTCAGGTAGTACTTCTTCATCACAGTTCCTTGGTCATGGCGCCGTCGTGCATGACGTCGGTGCCGGGTTCGGGAGGTTCAACGCGGGCTGCTCAAAAACCCGTCGCTGGCTGGCGGAGTATTTTGGCGCCGCTCAAATCCGTCGAAAGTCATTCGCTCCGAACCAGCCGGCGGGCACGGAGCTCCGCCCCAGGCGTGTTCGACACGGAATGTCCCAGCACTGAATGAAGGCAGGTACTAAATGAGGGCGGGTAGGAGCGGCCTGGCTATATTGTGAAAGCATCGCGGGCGATGTAGCCACGTCGCCTCGAGCCGGGCCCGCTCCTGAACATGACCCTCCTCATCCTGTACTTCGCCGCGTTGCGTGAGCTGCTCGGAACGAGTGAAGAGAGGCTGACCGTGCTCCCGGGCCCTCTCTCCGTCCGGGCTCTCGCCGAGCATCTGGGGCGGCTTCACCCGGAGCTCTTGCCCCATTTAGGGAGCGTGCGCTTCGCCGTGAACGAGACCTTCGTCGATTCCGGGGCGCTGGTTGTCGAGGGCGACACCGTAGCGCTGATCCCGCCCGTCTCAGGCGGCTGACTCGCGCCGCCACCTCGTACGAGTACCTCCTCATGCCCTAAGTCCGGCCAGATCGAATTCCGTGCATTAGGTACTTCCTCTACATTGGTCGAAACCCGGCGCGGACTTCGGGTTTCTCCTACTAGGCTGGCCCCTCTCGCCGGAAAGAATTGCCGGAAGAAGGAGTCCGTCAGGTGTCCATTCCATCGGTCGTCGGGGTCATCGAGCGTCGTCCGTCCCGCAGCATTCGCGTTTTGAGCGCAGCGCCAATGTGGGTGTGTATGTTGGTGTCTATCGCTCTGCCAGCCTGGGCCGAGGAGAGCCCCAGCGCGCCACCGCCGCCCGTCCCCTCCCCGAGTCTGCCCGGCGTGGCCCCGCCGCAGGTGGCACCAGGGGCTCGAGCCACGCCACAGGCGCCTGAAGCGCCCGCGCAGCACTCGACCCCAGAGGCGGCAGCCGGCAGGACTGAGCATGGAGCAGCGCCCGAGTTCGGTCGAGTGCTCGCTCAGCCTGGGGGGCTCACGGCGCTACAGGCCGCGCGCCGGGCGTCCCACAACAGTGTGGAGGCCGCGATCCAGCGACAGCGCGTGCTTACGGCCGAGAGCACGCGCGAGCGGGTGTTCTGGGAAGCAGCGCCGCGTCTGACCCTGACGGCTCGCACCACGCTCTTGTCGGAGGTCGAGCCCCTCACGTTCCAGGGTTTTGGGACCTTTCCCCAGCCCACCACGAACCATTTCCTCAACGCCGGGCTCGTCGTGCCCCTCTCGGACTATTTGCTGCGTACCGTGCAGGCGGTACGCGGAGCGACCACGAATCGTGAGGCCGCGCTGCTCGACGAACGCGCCGCGCGCGTGACTGCAGCGGCCAACGCCAAGCTCGCCTACTACGATTGGGTGCGCACGCGGCTCGAGGGGGTGCTGGTTTCGCAGGCGCTAAGCCAGGCCGGCGCGCAGCTCTCGCGGACGCAGACGCTGCGCAGCGTAGGACGCTCCTCAGAAGCGGACGTGCTCCAGGCCCAGGCCTTCGAAGCCGACGCGCGCTTGGCGGTGTCCCAGAACCTGACAGGACAGATGGTCGCGGAAGAGCGCTTGCGCAGCCAGATACAAGCGCCGTCAAACGAGCCCTTGAGCATCGGTGAAGACGTCCTGGCCGAGTTTCCGGGCGCCGAGGAGGCGGGCGTGTTGGATGAGCTGTACCGCGAGGCGGTGCGGCAACGGCTCGAGATGCAATCTCTAGACAAGGCGCAGGCGGCGCTGCGCGACGTGCGCAGGGTGGAGTCCTCCGGCGCGTTGCCGCGCTTTGAGGCCTTCGGCAATCTCACCTACAGCAACCCCAACCCGCGGATCTTCCCTGCCGAGGAGCGCTGGAATGGGACATGGGACGCGGGGCTGCAGCTCGTCTGGACCGTGAACGACGTGGGCACCGCCGGCACTCGGGCGAGCGCGGTCCGCTCCCAAGTGGCTGAGCTCGAGCAACGACAGCGCGGCGTCGAGCAGCTGCTTCGGGTCGAGGTCGTGAGCGCGCTCGGCGCCTTGAATCAGGCTAGAGTCAGCGTCGCGACGGCGGAGCAGGGGGAGCGCGCCGCGTCGGCCGCATACACGGCTCGGCAGCGCCTGCAAGAGCAGGGCATGGGCACCGCGCTGGAGCTGATTCAGGCCGAGACCACGCGCATCCGCGCGCGCTCGAACCTGATCAACGCCCACGTGGGCTTGCGTGTCGCACGTGTGCAACTCGACCACGCCGTCGGTCGCGACGTGCCCAGCGAGAGCCCGCCCTCGGCCCCGTAGCAGGCCTGCGGTGTCGCGTCAGCCCCTCAGGCCGAAGAAGTCTTGGACGGCGCTCAAGATGCGGTGCCGCTCGCCCTGGACCCGAAGGTTCCGGCTCTCTGCGTCCAGATTTTCGCGCGCGGCGTCCAGCGCGACCCGACGCTCAGCCAGCACCTCGGCCACCTCCTGCGCGATCTCCGGCCGCCGTTCGAGGAGTGAGCCGAAGGCAGCGCGGTCGACGCGCAGACACTCGATGTCCGTCAGCGCCACCACGGAGGCTTCGCGCCGACCGCCGGTGACCAGCGCCATCTCCCCAAAGAAATCGGGAGCCGAGAGCACGTGCACGCGCTTGGTGTCGCCATCCGGTGTGTTGACGCGGATCTCCACTTGCCCCTGCGTGAGCACGTACAGCCAGTTGGCCTTTGCGTCTTGCCGCGTCACTAGCTCACCCGTGGCGAACGGCGCAATCTTGATGGACTTCGCCAGGGCGTCGAGCTCGCTCTCCGACAGGCTTCGAAACAGCTCGATGCTCGTCAAACCCTCGCGCGCGCGCACCCAAACCTGGCGTTGCTTGCGCTCCACTCGGGCCACGTCGTCGTGCGATACAAACAGCGCCGCCGCTGGGATGGCCAGCGGGATTTGGGCGCGCCGCAGCGCCGCGTGAATCCGCTCGCGCACCGCCGAGCTGGTCGGATCGTCGCGCGCGATGTCGGTGAGCCAGTAGCGTGTGGCATAGCGGCCGCTGCTCTGGTTGTGCTCTTGCGCGAGGTCGAGGCAGATCGTCGAGGGCGGGGGCTCCTTGGCCACGCCGCTGATGGGTGCGGACATGGCCTGGTCGACCACGCGGATCACCTCGCGCGGCGCCGTCCGATAGTCGACGTTGAAGTGCACCCACATTCGACGTTGCAGGGGTTGGCCGTCGCGTTTGCCGAGTAGCTTGAGCGTCTGGTTGAGCAGCTGGTTATTGGGGACGAGCAAGGTGTCCCAGTCTCGCGTCTCGAGCACCGTGTGACGCCAGCGGATCTTCTTGACCTGCCCCTGTGTCTTGTTCTCTAGCTCGATCCAGTCGCCCTCGTTCACCGAATTGTCCGCCTGCAGGGCGATGCCGCCGATGATGCTGCCGAGCGTCGATTGTAAGGAGAGGCCGATGACGGCAGTGACGACCGCGCTGGTCGCCACGATGCTGGCGAGGTTGACCCCGGAGCGGTGCATGAGCCAGACCAGCGCCACCACGTAGGTGGCCCCGACGATGAGATCGTGAATGATGTCGGGGGTGCGCAGCCGTAGCACCTTGAGCGCCACGTCGAAGAGCGCAGCGGCGGCCAGATTGATGGCCAGCAAGATGGCCAGGAAGTCTGCAGCCACGCTCACGATGGAAAACCACATCGCCGGACCGAGGCGCTGGCCAAAAATGGTGCCCGTGGCCAGCAGCGCGTACGGGATGAACAGCAGGGCCGTTCGGCGCAGGCGGACGCGGCCCGTCACGTCGGGCGTGACACGCAAGAGAGCGGCGACGACGACCAGCCCAATGGCAACGCCGATCAGCCAGGTGACATGATTCATGAAAGTGGAGCTGGAGGCGAGGACGAGGCAGCAGTGATATGGAGCCGCGCTTGGCGCGGGCTCGCGCTTCTTGCTACGGCCCGCTGGCGCCCGTAACATTAGCCCCTTTTAGCTCCGGCGGGTGCGCCCTGTCACTCTCTCGACGCGGGACCGTCACCTGGCCCGCCCCGGGTCCGAGCGTGAGAAGCCCCCGACTTCACTCGGCGTTTAAACTTTCTCGACCTAGAGCGTTTCCAGGTACGCGATCAGGTCGCCGACCTGGACGGGTTCGAGCTGTGAGATCTTGCCGTGGCGGTCGCCGCCCGCGCACTCGAGCTCGAAGCGCTCTCGGAGCGAGCCGACGCAGCCGTTGTGGATGAGGCGGGAGCGGGTCCCGATACCGACGAGAGACGGGACCTGAAACTTCTCTCCAGGCTTGCCCGTGCCCACATCGTAGCTGTTGTTGTCGGTGAAGCTCTGGCCCCGGTGGCAGTCGGCGCAGCCCACTTCGAGCGATTCGAACAGCCGGCGCCCTCGAAACACCATAGCGTCGTCCCCCGGTAGCTCCGCCGCGGGCGCCCGCAAATCGAACAGCCAGTCCGTGAGCGTGGACAGCCGCTCGCTGCTCTGGTGCACGCCGCCCATGCGATTGACGAACACCTCCCCCATCAGATCGCTCACGTCGGGCAAGCTGCCATCCCAGTGGAAGGGCGCCGTGCCTTCCAGGCCGACGTCCAGGGGCTGCGTGCGCCGCAGGCCTTGGCCCTCGAAATTCCAGACGTGGCCGTCGTCGGTGCCGTCAGGGTGACACGAGGCGCAACTCAGGCCGGCCTCGGCGTTGCGATGGAACAGGTCGAATCCGGTATCCGCCACCGATTCTCCACCGAGCGGGATGGCGGTTGGCGCCAGCGACGAGCTCACGATGAGCAGCTGCGCGGGCTCCCGCGTCTGGACGAGATAGCGATCGCTCCGGGACGGATGCAGCGCCACCGAGACCATGTACTGCTCCGGGCCGCTCACATCCGCCCCCACGAACACGGGCTCGTCGAAGTTGCACTCTCCCGGGCTCGCCACATCGACCGTCGATATCACGGGTGCGGAGCTGTCGCTGACCGGCACGGGAGCGCTGAATCCGCCGCTGCCGCTCTGGGCGAACGTCGATACAGGTGCGCCGAAGTCGGCACGGCCGGCGCCGACGACGAGCGCTCGCCCGTCGCTGCGCACAGCCACGTCTACGGGTAAGCTGAGCGGCACGTCCGGTCCGGACTTGACCTGGCCTCCCGTATCGAACGTCGTGACGCTGGCCCGTTGGATACCCGTGCAACTCCCGCCGACGGAGCCGTACGCAGTGCCGCCGTTGGGCGCCGCGGCGAGCGAGATCTCTTCAGTCGTGGCGCGCTGATGGACGAGCACGACGCCGCCGCCAGGGTTGGCTTGCAGGCGCCAGCCCACCGTGGGCTCGAACAGCGCCTGCGTCTGCGTAAAGCCGTCGGCGGCGATCCGGGACCGCGCGAGCTTCGGCGGTGACAGCCGCTCGGCGATCCCGCCCTGCGCGTCGAGCCGCAACACCTCCGCGCTCCGAAACCGCGACACCCAGACGTTGCCCCGCTCGACGACGACGTCTCGCAGGTCGTTTGGCAGTTGCACCGAGCGCGTCACCTCCCCAGAGCTCGAGAGCGTGACCAGGCGACCGCTGACGCAAGCCACGTACAGCTGATCTCCGACCGGGTCGTAGGCGAGACCGCGTGGCGCAGTGCACACGGCGCTCTGGCGCACGATCGACCAGTCCTTCGGCGAGACGGTGGCCACCGCCCCCGAGCGTCGGAGAACGACGTGAATCGAGCCATCGGCGCCCTCGACGAGGCGCCCTGGCTCTGACCCCAGCTCGAACTTCACCTCCGCCAGCCAGCTGTTGGTGTCCAGGTCGACCACGCTCAGGCGGTCGCGAGCCTCGTCGGCGATGAGCGCTCGGCTGCCGGACTTCGTGACCAGCAACGTGCCGCCGCTCAAGGGAGGGGGAGGCGAGTCGGCCTGCACTCTGGGCCGTTCGTCGGTGGGCACCAGCCTGCGGCCGCCTTCGGGAGCGGGCTCATCGAGAGCGTTGCACCCCAGCGCCGGCATGCCTGCCAGCAACGCCAAGGCGGATAGGCTCGTATAGCGGACTCGCGTCACGACGTGGTTCATGCGGTGCCTCCCTGGTTCTCGATCCGAGCTACCCGGATGTCTGGGATGGAGAAGAAAAGTTGTGTGAGCTCTAGCAATCAAAGGCTGGCGCGGCAGCCACGCATAGAGCCCTATGCTGGCACGATTTGTCCCGGCTGGCCCGGCGTGTTAAGCAGTGTTCGAAAATGGTGGAGGGTTACTTGGGGTTGAGGGCTCTGTTTCGCCGGCAAGGGTGGGTCGCCGGCTGCGTTAAAAACGCCTGTCTCACCGCGCTCGCGGCGGCCTTCGTCTGTCAGCGGGCGGCAGCGCAGCCCGCGCAAGTTGCCCCGAAGCCTGCTCCAGCGCTGGGGAGCACGCCTGAGGCCCCGCCGAGCGTGTCCCCCGAAACGCAGCCAACACCGGAGGCTGCTCCTCCCACCCCGGGCAGCTCGAGCAGCGGCGCCCTGGGTTCGACGCTGGAACAACGCCTCGCCCGCTTGCGGCCGGCTCAGGCCGAGCCTTGCGTGTTGCACGGTACAATGCAGGCTGGCGCACGCACGCTCGTGGCGTGTGGCCAGAGCGGAGTATGGGTCGTCGAGTTCGACGAGTTGGCTGGCGATCGGCTGATCCAGACGCAGCGCGTCGAGGGCAGCGCCGTCGGCGTCTTTTCGCGCGGCGGCCGCATTTGGGTCGAGCTCGAGGTTCGGAGCGCGCGCCCGCTCGAGCTCACGCCGAACGGGCCCAGCCCCGGCGAGCTCACCGGGCAGGTCACTGCGCCAGAGGTGCTGCCCAGATCGCCGTCGGCGGAGCGCGCTGCGCCGATGGGTGCTCCGAAAGCGCCGCCGGCGCAGGCGAGCGCAGCATCCGCGTCTCTGGAGATGACCATCACTGGGCGTGTGCTGTCGTCGGAAGGCGGTCAGGTCGTGGTGGATCTCGGCCGCGAGCACGACATCGAGGTAGGTCGTCGTATCGAGTTCAGCGTGGAGACCTACGACCAGAGTCCCCTGGGCAGGTTCAAGCGGCGTGACGTGATAGCAGTGGGCCGCGTCAGCTCCGTGACGGAGTCTCAGAGCCTGGTGGAGCTCGGCCTGGGTGAGGCTGTTCCGATCGGAGCGGAGGCGACGCTTTCTTCTCGGTCGCTCACGAGCAGCCGATCGGCACCGCCGCGCGCCACCGGAATTTGGACCTTGGCTGGGGTGCTGCGGCCCTTCTTCGTGCTCGAGGAGCTGGGAGTGGGCGCGCTCAACGAATTCTCGCTGGCCTACCAATCCGAAGGCCCGCTGCGCTACGCGCTCGAGCTTTCGCCGTTCGCCTTTGCGAGCGCGGGAGACGGCACGACGTTCGCCGCGCTCGCGGTCGGCGTCATCAGCTACGACACGCGCTTGTTCGAGATCGGGCTCGGCGTCGGCGCACAGACCGTAAACGATGGCGATTTTGAGCCCGGCTCCGGCTTGAGCGTGGCTCAGTCGCTCAGGTTTGGGGCTCGCGACGGACTGAGCCTCCACCTACGCAACGACGTGTCACTGTTTCACAGTGAGTTCGACTACTCGGCGTTCACCGGTCTGGCGCAGATCCCGGTCGCGGACCGGGGCTGGATGGTGCTTCAAGGCGGCGGCGGGACGGTAGGTTATGGCTTCTTCGAGGTGGGCGGCAAGGTCCTGCTGGTGGGCAACGGGACCCGGCACAGCCTCTTCCTGCGCGGCACCATCGGGTACGCCGCCCTGTTCGAGACCGGCGCGTTCAACGAGGTTCAGTTCACGCCCGGGTCTTTCGCCTTTGGCGGGAGCGACCTTTATTACGGCGGCCCGCTCCTTGGCTTTGGTATGGAGTGGCGGCAATAGACGCCCACGGCGGCGCGGGAAGGCCTTCAGTCCGAGGACGAAACGGAGATTCGGCCAGAGAATGCCACCGTCACGTCGATGGCCCAGGCGTCTTCCGGTAGGACGCCCCACAACGTGACGTCATAGTAGGCGGCCTTCGTGCTCCAGTACGACAAGACGTCCGAGTCGTTGTCCGTTTGCATGTTTACGACGCGACCTACGAGGCCCTCCGAGGTGCGCTCGTAGCTAGCCACGACGCTCGACGGCGGCGCGCCTTCGCCGCGCGAGGACAAGGTCAGGCTCAGGCCCTCGATGAAGGACAGGTCCTGCATCCCCCCACGCCCCTCGATGCTCGCGGACAAGGGGTGGAGCTCGGGGTTAAAGAACTCGGGCAGCTCGAAGCCCTTGGGATGATCGAAGCTGGTGCTGAGCGTGGTCGAGACGTCGGTGATGCCGGGGATGCGCGGCACGCCTTCGAAGGCGATGTCGCTCTGGGTGACCACGACCTCGGGAATGTCCGCCTGGGCAGAACAGCCGAGGCCGAAGCCCAGCCCGAGGAGAGAAGCGGCGGCGCCGATGGCGCGTGTGAGGGGAGTCGGGCAGGCGTTACGCTGGTGCATGGTCATAGTCCAAAATTTCTGGGCGGTGGTCAGCTCGAAGCGCTCAAATTTGTACGATCAGCCCCAGCTGAAGCGAGGGTACGAAGGCCTTCAAAATCGGATCCTCCGAAACGCTGATGGTCGTGTTGCCGTTGTTCGTGTCGCCCTCGTCGAGCAGCGCGTCGAACTCGTGGATCGTCGTGCGTAGCCAGCTCACTCCGCCGCGTGCAAAGAACGTGAAGCGATCGCCGCCGAGCTCCAGGCCTGCGCGCAAGCTGACAAAGTCGTAGCCGACGCGCTCGAGCAAGACACTGCCCTCTTCAGTCGGGCCCGCGACGAGCCCGGCCAGGCCGTTTGCGTCACCTTCGAAGTAATGCCCGTAGTCGAGGCTGAGCGATGGACCGGCACCGAAGGGGAGCAGCGCCCCACCGATGCGCAGGCCGGGGCTGACGCCGTTGTAGCCCGCGCCCGCGTGGAAGCGCGCGATGTTGAGCGGGCGATACACGAAAGACAACATGCTGCCGTCGGGCACACCGAGGTCGAACATGGCGCCGAACATGCGCGGTTTATCGGGCGAGCCTTCGGCGGCCGTCTCGGCATCATCGGCACTGGTTGGCGGAGTGCTCAGCAGCATCGGCGCTGACTCGCCGAGCGCGGGTAGCGGCGGTTCTGCGACGGAGGCCTGGGGCGTCTGCGCATGTGCGACACCCGACGCCGCAGTCAGGGCAAACAGGCCCAGAAGGGACGAGCACGCCGCACGAACCAAAGTCGAAATCGAGGTCACTCTGCGTATTGGATGCTGAAGACTCACGACCAATTGGACGGTCACTCACGAGCGATCCATAGGCGAATCTGCTCGCCCCGTCGCTCCCGGGCGCGAAACCTTCGGCCGCCACGGGCCCCGCGCCTCGGGACGCATAGTGGCGCCCAGGAGTGTCCCGGTTCTCATACGGGTCGAACCCCTACTTGGCGCTCTTCTTCGAGCAGGGGTTCAGCTCGACGCGCGCCTCCCACTTTGCGCGCTAGGGACGCACGTGGGCGGCCCGAGCCGGGAGCCCGAGCCGGGGCGCTGGTTCCGCCCGCCCGATACCGCCTCCGGAGGGCGCTGAGCAGGCGCCGTCTTCGCTGCCGATGGCGTCTGCCGCGCCGATGCCGTAGCGCTCGAGCCGCCGGTATAAGGTCTTGCGGTCCATCCCGAGCACGTGCGCGGCTCGCGACTTGTTGCCGTGGACCACCCCCAACACGCGCAAGATATAGCGACGCTCTACCTCGTCCAGCGCGACGAGGTCGGTTGCCTCGACCTCGAGCGGCACGCGCTCCAACGGCTCGAACAGACGAACTTTGTCTGGTAAGTCCTGCGCTTGGAGAGAGCGCCCCCGCGCCAGCACCACCGCGCGTTCGATGCAGTTGCCGAGCTCGCGCACGTTGCCCGGCCAGGGGTAGGCGAGGAGTAGGCCCTCTGCCTCCGCTGACAGCCCGAGCGGTTCTGCGTTTGCGGCCAGGCTAAAGCGCGCGAGAAAATGCTTGGCGAGCGTGAGCACATCGGTGCCGCGCGCTCGGAGCGGCGGCAGCGCGATCTGGATCACGTTGATGCGATAGTAGAGGTCGGCTCTGAAGCGGCGCTCCGCGATCGAGACTTCCAGATCGCGGTTCGTCGCGCAGATCAGGCGCACGTCAATCGGCACTTCATGATCCGACCCCAACGGCCGCAGCACCCGTTCCTGCAAGACTCGCAGCAGCTTCGGTTGCAGGTTGATGGGCATGTCTCCCACCTCGTCCAGAAACAACGTGCCGCCGCGGGCGTGGGCGATCAAGCCTTCGCGCGCGCTGCGCGCATCGGTGAAGGCTCCCTTGGTGTGACCAAAGAGCTCGCCCTCGAGCAGTGGCTCGGGCAGGGCCGCGCAGTTGACCGCGACGAAGGGGCCGGCGGAGCGCGAGCTCTTGGCAGCGATGCTGCGCGCCAGCACCTCTTTACCCGTGCCCGACTCCCCGCTAATCAGCACGCTCGCCTGAGAGGGAGCGGCGCGCTCGACCATTTCGTAGACGGAGCACATGCTCGAGCTGCCACCGAGCAGCTCCCCGTGCCCTGGCTTGGTCGTGACGACACGGCGAGGCTCCGCCACCTCGCGGTGTAAGGAGCCGTGACCCACGGCGCGTTCCAGCGTCACGCCCGCGAGATCGATGTCCAGCGGTTTGGTCAGGAAGTCACAGGCCCCGGCACGCATGGCGCTGACCGCGGCATCGATGCTGCCGAACGCGGTCATCACCACCACCGGCAGGCCGCGGTGCTCGTGCACGATCCGGGCGCAGAGGGTGAGGCCGTCGAGCCGCCGCATGCGCACGTCCGTCAGGACCACCTCGAATGGGCGCTCTTTGAGCAGACCCTCGGCGCGTTCCGGTTGGGTCGTCCAGACCACTTCAAATTTCGATGAGTCGAGGCCCTCCGCCAGGAGCTCACACATGCTCGCGTCGTCGTCGACGACAAGAACTAGATGCCTCATGGCGCTTGTGGTGCTGACAACCCCGCCCTACCTTTCTCTATTCCACGTATTTCTCGCGCCGCGGGGAGCGCCGGTAGGTGGATGGAAAATCGGCTGCCTTGGCCGACCACGCTGCTTACCGAGAGGAAGCCGCCGTGCTCTCGAACGATGCCGTAGGCGACCGACAGGCCGAGCCCCGTCCCTTCGCCGATCCCTTTCGTCGTGAAGAATGGCTCGAACACTCGCGCCGCGACCTGCGAGGGCATCCCCGGCCCGGTATCGTCCACGTGGAGCACGACACAGTCCTCCGCGGACGTCTGCTGCGGGTCAACGGCTGTCTCGCGTGAGATGGAGACCGTCACGGCGCCGCCCTCGCGCAGAGCCTGCAAGGCGTTCATCACCAGGTTCGTGAGCACCTGCTCGATCTGCTCGGCGTCCGCATCGACGGAACCGTCCTCGAGCAGCGGCCCCAAGCTCAGCCGAGTCCCTTGTTTTTGCGCCAACGGCAGCAGCAGGGAGCTCACTCTTTCGACCAGGAGCTTGGCCTCGATCGGCGCTCGGTTCGATTCACCCGCGCGAGCAAAGTCGAGCAGCTGGCGGATGATGCGCGTCATGCGCGCCACCTGTGCTTCGATGATTTGGGCATTGCGCCGCACGTCGCTCACGCCGCTCTCACTGCCCAGCATCTTGGCGCGCCCGAGCACTACGGAAAGCGGCGTACCGAGCTCGTGAGCGATGCCTGACGCCAGCTTGCCGGCGGTGGCCAGTCGATCGGCGTGACGGAGTTGATTGAGCGCCTGCAGTCGGCCCTTCGCCTCCCGTGCGAGCTCGAGCCGGCTTTGATCGAGCAACGCGGCCATGTGATTCATCTCCGTGCCGAGCTGCCCGAGCTCATCCGCGTAGCGCGGCCCAGAGCCGGTCTGGAACTCCCCTTTACCGATGCGCCGGGCCTGCGCGACGAGAGCTCGTACCGGACGCGCTATCAACAGGAAGCCGAGCCCGATACTGCTCGCTGCGCACCAAGCCAACAGGCCCAGGCCGCTCAGCAGCGCGCGGATCACGGACTCGGTCACGTAGCGGCGCCGAGGATGAGTCGATTCGCTGATCTCGATGAAGCCCGGCGCCCCCCCCGGCTTGACCGGCGCGAACGTCAGCATGTCGGCGTCTTTGGACCCTTGCCGCACGGTTTGTATCAATCCGTCGGGGCTGCCCAGAGCTGGCGCGGGCGCGTCGCTCGCGTCCGCCGGCAGAAAGCGCGATTGCAAGAGCCCCTCGCTCGCGTTCACCCGTTCCAGCAGCGCGAGCGCGGCGGAGCGCCCCTCGTGCTCCCAGGTCATGTTGAACGCGGGCACCAGGGAACGGGCGAGGACCCGATGGTCCCGCTCCAGATCACTGTCGAACAGATCGAGCTCCCGCCGAAGCTGGAGCCACGTGCTACCCGCCACCACGACCAGGATGCCGAGGAGCGTGGAAAGTAGGAACCTGAACGCGAGCTTCATGCTGTAGGCCTCCGCAAAACGACGGCGTGGGGTGACAATGTCGGATGGAGTCGGCGACCCCGGCTCCCGCCTGCGCCGCCGATCTGGAAAGCATGGGGCATGCCACGAGCTCGAGGCTCAGTTGACGTCGGAAACGCGGGCTTCGCGTCGCGGTTGGGGAGCCTTGGGACAGGCGTTGGGGAAGTCTGGGACATGCGCCGCTGGCGTGGCCATCGCGGCAGCCCCATTGTCGCTGCGCCTGAGCTCTTCGCGAACGGCACGCCCTTTGCTGTGTAGGCCCTCGTGTCGGAACGTTCGACCAGAGGAGATATCAATCATGAACTCATCAATCACCCGCGCTCTCGCCTTCGGCACCGTGTTGGCATTCTCAGGCGTCGCTCTCGCCAACACAGCGACCAGCGTCGCGAGCCCACGCTCGGAGGGGAGCGCTCCAGCCCCGAGCAAGAGCAAGGCCGAGAAACAGAGCGCAAAGGAGAAGGCGAATTGCAAGCACGACGCGAAGCACCCCTGCAAGGCGTCGGAACCGAAATCCGAAAGGGCAACGCAAGCGCATTAGGGCTAGCACTCGCTGTGGCAGGAGCTCGGCGCTAGTACCTCGATTCTATTGAATCGAGGGCAATGTAAAGGCAGTGCCGCGAATCAGATCCGGGGCTAGGCAGGTAACTTACGCCGGCCTCGCCCCGTCAGGGGCGGCGTAAGTTACCCATCGCTTCGATGGATTCGCGGCACTAGAGCGTCGGGCTCGGCCCGGTCGACTCGCGATTTGTTTGGGCGTTCTCGAGATCCGCGCAGCGTCGGGGCTAGCGCGGACGTCCACTTGCCCTGTGTCGAGGTATAGCCCTGTGTCGAGGTATATATGACGAGCATCACAACGCGGCCAAAGCCCAGTCGGAGCGCGAGGGGCGGGGGACATTGCCCTCGCTTGTTACTGGCTGAAGACGACGAGGACCTCAGAGCCTTCCTGGCCGATCGCTTTCGAGCGGTCGGCTTCGAGGTGATCGAAGCCGAGGACGGCACCAGCGTGGTGGAGTGCCTGGCGGAGTCGATCGTCAACCAGGACAATAGCGAGAACCTCGACCTCATCGTGTCCGACATTCGCATGCCGGGCTTCACCGCGTTCGACGTGCTGCGGAGCGCTCGTCGGGCGCTCGCCAACATCCCCGTGATCCTGATCACGGGCTTCGGTGATCGGCGGACCCATGAGCGCGCGCACGCGCTCGGGGCCTCGGCCGTGTTTGATAAACCGCTGGACGTGGACGAGCTGGTCGTCGCCGCTTGCGGCCTGCTGTCGCGCGCTGGCCTCGAGGAGTAGCGCTCAGGACGGATTAGCGATGCCTTACCAGCGTGCCGACATGAACAGCTGCCCAGCGTCCGCTTGAAACGTGGCTCGAAGCGCGAGCGCGGGGGCAGCTTCGCTCGGGCTCTCGGGAGCGGTGAGTAGTAAGGTCACGCCTGCGGCGAGAGCTGCCAAGCCCACTCCTGCAGTGACTCCTGCCCACGTCGCTTTCGTGGCGGCGCTCTCCCCGAGCTCGACACCGGCAGGGCTGCACAACGTGATGCGATCGGGGCGGCACTTGGCCTCCGCGTCGCTGTCGTCACCGCGCGCCAGCAGCGCCAGCACTCCGCTGGTCACCACCGCCCCACCACCGACCCCGAGCAACACCCAGCCAACGGTCTTTTGAGTGTGGCTCACGGCGCGCGGCTCCGCCCTCGGCGGCGGAACCGGGACCACCACCGGTGGGACCGGCGCCTCGTCGAGCAGCACCGGTACGACCACGCGCTCTTGACGCGAGCCCTCGGCGATGTTCAAGGTCTGCGACCAAGGCTGTTTGCCCGGGGCGCGAGCCTCGATCGTGTGGGAGCCTGGGTCCACCGGAAAGGCCGTGCCCCAGAGCGCCTGTCCGACGGGCTTGCCGTCGTGCTGGATCGAAAAGCCTGCGCTCGGGTCCGCCGTGACCTCCAGGGTCAGGTAGCTCAGCTTGGGCTCGAGCGTACGCGCATATTCGACGGCCATTGGCTCGCGATCATCGGCCTTGTCTTTCGCCAGGTAGGCCGCTTCCCGAAAGGTCGCCCAGGCGCTCGCCGTGCGGCCCAGCTGTTGATAGCAATCCGCCAGATACAGCAGCGTGCCCACGCCGGGGTCCAGGCGCTGGCTCTCTTCGAGCTTGCGGCACGCCTCGGCGGTCTTCTGATTGCCGAGGAGCGCCAGGCCCTCGTTGAACAGGGCCTCTGCGGTCGCGCTATCGGTGGCGGATTGCGCGCTGGCGGGGCGCCAGGGGCATAGGCCCAGCGCGAGCGTCAGTACGAAGAGAAGTGAAACCAGCGGTAGCCGCAGGCGAGCGGCGGCGCTATCGGTCGAGCGTGGCACCTCATCACTTACGGCTGCCGAACTTGGACTTGAAGTCTCCGGAGTAGGACTTTTCGCGAGGTTTGGTCGCTGTGCTGGCTTTGCGCGTGGGACGGGCTGAGGTGGTGGCAGAAAGCGACGCCTTCTTCGCCTTGGCGCCACTGCTCGGTTTCGCCGGGCTGGAGCTGGCAATGGCCGCTGCTTTGGCGGCCGGCGGCGTGCTGGGGACGTCGTCGCTGTTGCCGTCGTCCTCCTCCTCGAGGCTGGGCGTTGCTTCGAGCGGCGGCGGCGCAGGTACCGAAGCCTCCAGCGCGGCAGGACGCACCGTCGGCCCGGAGCCTGCAGGTGGCGCGCTCGGGGTCACCCCAGTGCTCGCCGCGACGTGAGCGGTGGGCAGGCCTTCCGCCGCGGGGTGCCCGTTCGCCGCGGCCGCTACGGCTTCGGGAGCGGAACCACCAGGCCTGAGCACGAGCGCGACGGCAGTCCCCACGATCGCCACTGCAGCCAGCGCGGCCGCGATGGTTCGGCGAGAGCCGCCCTGCGCTCGGGGGGGCGCTCGTTCCGTCCGGGTATGGCCGAAGTTGGCGAGCGTCGCCTGCCGCTTCTTGCCGGAGGTGCGCAGCAGCGACGCGCCCAGGGCCGAGACGTCCTTGATCTCGAGCACCTGCACCGAGTCTCCAAACAGGCGCACTTGGTCCGCCGGCGCCAGGCTAGCGAGAAACTCGCCGTGGGCCATACCGGCGGCGTTCAACACGCGGATGATGCGTTCGACGTTGTTCCTCGCGCGGTTTGGGGCAAACGGCAAGAGCGCCATGGCCAGCTCGCCGACGTTCTGGAAGCGCATCTCCGGCTGTTTGCGCAGCGCCTTGACCGCCACGTCTGCCAGCGTCTGCGGGATCTCCACCTTGATCTCGCCGAGCGGGCGCGGATCTTCCAGCAGGATCTTCGCGGCGATCTCCGGGATGCTATTGCCGCTGAAGGGCGGCGTCGCGCTCAACGTCTCGTACAAGATGACGCCCAGCGCCCAGATGTCGGTACGCAGATCGACGTCCCGAGCGCTCTTCATTTGCTCCGGCGACATGTAGAGCGGGGAGCCCATCATCGATGACGTGCGCGTCAGCGACCCCACGAGCCCTGGGTCGGTCGCGCTCAAGGTCTTCGAGATGCCGAAGTCGAGCACCTTGATTTTGCGCGAGCCGCCGGCTTGCTCCGCCAGGAACAAATTGGCCGGCTTCAGATCGCGATGGATGATGCCATAGGCGTGTGCTTCGGCGAGCGCCTCGCAGGCCTGGATCACGTACAGGGCGGCGTCTTCGATGGGCAGAGCACCTCCCGCTTCGATCACCTGCGACAGATCCGAGCCTTCCAGGAACTCCATCACCATGTAGGGAGCCCCGTTCTCGAGCGTGCTCACGTCGATCACGCGGGCGACGTGCTCGCTCTGGATCTTTGCCGCGGCGCGAGCTTCCCGCATGAAGCGCTGGGTCGCCTCGGGGTGGCGCACGAACTCGGGCAGTAAGAACTTGATCGCGACGCGACGTTCCAAGCTGATGTCGTGTGCTTCGACGACGACGCCCATGCCGCCTTCACCGAGCACGCGCTCGATCCGGTACTTGCCCGCCAGTACCTGCCCCGTCTTGACAGGAGAAGCGTCCATCAACGGATCTTTCGAGGGGCGTATCGGGTCAGGGTACGGTTAAGCATCTTCTAATAAGGTTAGCAGCCAGGGCCAGCTGCGGCACGAGCCGGTGCGACATGCCGCGGGCCATGCCGCACCCGCGCGGTACACCGCGCGTGCTCTGCGCGTAGAGCGCACATCTCGCCTGCTGTGAGGGCACGTGGGCTACGCGCGAATCCGAAGCCAGAAGCCCGAAGCCCGAAGCCCGAAGCCTAGCTCTGGCGTTGGCCCTGACGCTCGAGCACCTTCTGGCGCAAGCCTTCTGGCACGTCATGCGATTTGACCGCGTCGGCGAAGCGCGAGGCGTAGCTGGCGACACGGTTCGCACCGGGTGAGCCCGCGAGCGCCTCGCACGCCAGCGCCAGGTAAGCGATGCACTGCGCCTCTTGATCGACGTCGCGCGTACGTTTGTAGGCGCCCATCAAGCTCGTGTACGCCTCGTGAGGGCGCCCCCGCTCGAGGTGGATGCGGCCGAGCAATATCTCGTAGTGTGGGTCGTTCGGGCACAGGTCGAGCGCGCGCTGCACGGCGCGCTGCGCATCCGGCAACAGGTCCGGGTCGCGCGAGAACAACACCACCCAGGCTGCGTCCGCGAGCAAGTCGGCGCGAACCAAGCTGGGACGTTCGTCAGGGGAGCCCATGCCTTCGAGCGTCGAGAAGCCGAGCTCGGCGTTGCCGCTGGCGGCGTGAGCCACTGCCGAAAGCCCGAGCAGCCGAGGCTCGTTCGGGTGCTGCTCGAGCCCGGCCTGGATGGCCTCGAGCGCGAGCGCCGTCTGTTCCCTCAAGAGCAAGCGCCGACCTTCCGAGAGAAAGGGCCAACACAGGCGCTGTGAAAAGCTCTCGTC
Organism: Deltaproteobacteria bacterium; assembly: GCA_043747815.1. GTDB lineage: Bacteria > Myxococcota_A > Polyangia > Polyangiales > Polyangiaceae > SZUA-265. The sequence goes on along the minus strand of JAYTOL010000187.1, from coordinate 120,155 downwards.
GGAGGCTACGAAACTGAGCAGCATGCCCAGCCCGTCGCTCGGGTTGCCCCCGGACCGATACGGAAACAACGTGGACGCCGCCCCCACCGCCGCGGCTACGGCGAGGCTCTCCAGGGCGATACGCCCAATGGAATCCGCCGGGCTCGGCGCCGACCAGTCGAGCGCAAAGCCGAGCGCCGCCAGCAGCAAGAGCTCCGTGAGCGGGCCAGCGAAATAAATCCATGCTTGCTTGCGCCGGGCGTGCGCGATGCTGTTCGGGCTGAGCAGCACGTAGCCTTCGACCGGCAGCGCGCGGATGCGAACGCGCGTGGCGCCTATGCGGAAGCGGCGGAGCTCACGCCCGAAGCCGATCACGACCTCGGTCACGTGCCAACCCACGGAGCGCGCGGCCAGGGCATGCCCGAGCTCGTGCAAGACGAGCAGCGGGCCCCAGAACGACAGCACGAACAGCACGCTCAACTTGTTGACGCTGAAGCCCTGGGCCAGGTCAGCGATCAAGAGCCCGAAAAAACTCAGCGCCAGCACGAGCACGAACAGCCTCTCGTACGGGCTGACCGGGAGGCGAGGTGCCGGATCGTAGTCGACGTTCATGGCCGCGATGGGCCTCTCCTCCTGAGAGGGAACGCCAGTGCCTCAGCTAGCGAGGTGGCGGAGTCACGGGACGTCATTGGACAGGCTGATGGGTGGGCTTGGTCGGCTCGAGTGGCGCCGCGTCAAGAGCTCCAGGGCGCTCCGCCCGAGCTCGCTTCGCGGCTCATACCGATCTGGGATGCGCTTGAGCTGAACCCCATGCGGGGGGCGGCCGTGGCTCACCCGTTCAATGTCCTCCAGCATGGCCAGCATGCTCGGATAGCGGTTTTCTGGGTTCTTTCGCACGGCCGTCAAGATCAGCGTGTCGATACCCTCGTCGAGTTGATCGATCAGCCAGGACGGGGGAGGGGAGTTGCTGGCGAGCTGATGAGCCAAGAGATCGTGAGCGGTTGCGCCATCGAAAGGCAGCTCGTGCGTGATCAATCGAAACATGACGACACCGAGGGAGTAGACGTCCGAGCGCGCATCGGCGGGATCGGCGACCACCTGCTCCGGCGCCATGTACTCGGCGGTGCCCATGACCTCGGGGCCGTTACTGACGCTCTCGGGGACGCCGTCCGCCGTGCACAGCGAGGCCTTTGCCAGGCCGAAATCGATGACCTTGAGCCCCGTCAGCCTGCCCCCGGTGCCGCACAGGAACAGATTGTCCGGCTTGACGTCGCGATGATAGATGTCCTGCGCGTGCGCCGCTGCCAGGCCCGCAGCCGCTTCGCGGATGAGATCGAGGGCAGGCCCTGTCGGCATGGGCCCTGCGCGGTCGAGGTACTGCCGCATCGTCTCCCCGCGCAGCAGCTCCATCACGAAATACGGCGCCGCTGCGTCGTTCGAGGCCACGCTGCAGATGTGCACGATGTTGGGATGGTCGATGCGGCGAGTGCCTTCCGCCTCCCGAAACAGGCGCGCACGATGCCCGGGGTCGTTTTGCTCGCGGGTGGGCAGGATTTTCAGCGCGCGGCGCTCCTGGACGGCCTCGTCGATGACCTCGTAAACCTCGGACATGCCTCGGCCAAGCAGCCTCTGAACATGATAGCGACCGTCGATGACGTCGCCTGGGCAATAACTAGGTTCGTCCGTCATGCCTGCGCTACTACGGCCCGCGCCGCCAAGAGCGCTCGTTCTCGCGGGGCGTTGGGTATGGTTCTGGAGTGGCGTGTCGATCCGGGGCATGAAGGGTTGTGCATTCGACGACTCGAGGTCCGGTCCGGTGGGCGGCAGGCGGATGACAGGTAGAGGGTGTCAGCAGGAGGTCGCTGACCCGCATTGGATCGTACCCCGGGGGTACGGGGCTGCTCAGGTGGCCCGCCACTGCCGCCACGGCGCCAGCATAGACAAAAAAGCCGGCAAACTTCAGAATTATCGTTCAGTATGTTTAAGTGTGACTGGCGTCGTCCCTGTGGCTGTATTGTCGCTGGGCGGCCGCTCAACCTTGAGGAGCATTCCCGGTGGAGAAGGCGAGCTCGCTGATCAAAGCGGAAGAAACTCTGGACTCGTTGCTCGGTGAAGGGTCCGACGGTGTCTATCCGGACGATGCCTATCCGGACGATGCCTATCCAGACGATGCTTATCCGGACGGTGTTTATCCGGACGGTGCCGATGCCCCCGCTGCGCGCCTCGGAGCCGAGCACTCGCGGAGCAGCGGTCCCGGGGGCAAGCATGTGAGCGGCATCTTGCCGAGCGTCCAAAGGTCGAGCGGCGTCAGCCATTCGGTTGCCGTTCGAGGCGATCCGGGCCGGTCGCCGTCTCGCTCCGCGAACCCGGTCGAGTCCGGGGTCTTTTCCGGCGTTTCGAGCCCCGTCTCCGGCGAGCGCCTGGTGGAGAGCCTGCAGACCGCTCTGAGCGCCGCGTCGCGTAACGAGGCGGGCCTGGGGTCGATGCAGCGCTCGATTCGAGATTCGTCGCGCGCCTTGACCGCCTCGCGGCACGCGCAAGAGGCGCTCACCGAGGAGCTGCGCGTCATGTACCGCGGCCTCAACGAGCTGATGAGCGAAAAGGCGGGGGTAGAACGCTATGCCGCGCTGCTCACGCAGGAGCGTGACGCCGCCCTCGACGCGGCCGAAGAGGCCCGCCGCGAGGCGAAGCGGGATCGCGAGTTTTTGCTGCGTGAGCAGGACCGTTTCATTCAGCTCCTGCTCGAAGAACACGAGGCGGAGTTGCAGCAGCTGCGTCGGGGCCTGGCCCAGCGAGCCGCCGCTTCCGCGATCGATTTGAGCGCAGCGGCAGCCAACACCGTGGCCCAGAGCCTGCCGGCCACGTCGCCCGGTCTGGCCCCGCCGCCCGAGCCCCTGCCGCCACGGGCGATCGACGAGAGAAAGGCCACTCTGCCGCCGGGACCGGAACCGGAGGACGCGGGCTCGCCGCGCGTGAGCGGTGCCGCGCTCGCCCGCCTGGCACTGGCCAACACGGGCGCGAGTGATTGGCTCAAGCCTGTGCCTCTGCACAGCGATGAAAAGGCTGAGATGGGCGCCGTCGAGGGCTCTGGAGAAACCGCGGCAGACAAGGGCCCGGTAGACACCCAGCGTTCCGGGGTCTCCCCTGCGGAGGACGAAAAACCCGCGGAGCGCGCCCCGACCTATCCCCCCGCTCCTGCGGTATTGGATCTCGATTCTTTGGCTGCGGAAGTGGATGGCAACTCGGAGCGGCCGCCTCCGATTCGCCGCATCGGCGTCATGGAGTCGAAGCTGCACCTCAAACCTGCCCGCATTCCCTCGCAGCTGTTCGACACCCTGGTGTCGCAGACGGGGGAGGTGGACCCGAACCGGAAAAACTAGCGGTAAGCCGGCGTGGCGGCGCCACTACAGCTCGACGAGAGGGAGCTCGAAGAGCACGCGCGGGTCCACCCGGAGCAGAGCGCCGTCGTCCTGCGCATGCAGGCGCTGCTCAGCGGCTCGGTCGAGCCTTTCTCGCGGCGACAGCTCGAGCCCGGGCACTTTACGGCGAGCGCGTTTGTCATCAGTCCGGAGCGCCAGCGCGTGCTGCTCATCCACCACGCCAAGCTGCGCCGCTGGCTGCAACCGGGTGGCCACGTCGAGCTCGAGGACGTCGATCTCCGAGCTGCCGCTCAACGCGAAGCTCGAGAGGAGACCGGCGTCGCCGGGCTAGACGCACTGCTGCCTGGGATCTTCGACGTGGACATCCACGCGATCCCGGGTTCGGGTAGGGAGAGCGGTCACCTGCATTTTGACGTGCGCTACGCGTTCCTGGCCCACACCGATCGGCTACTCGTCTCGTCGGAGGTGCAGGAGGCGCGTTGGGTGGCGCTCGACCGAGTGCAGACGCTCACGAGCGAGGTGTCCGTGCTTCGCTGTGTCGAGCGGCTCGGGTCACTGGGCCCCGCACCTGTTCCCGGTTTCTCGTACTAGTCAGCGGCCCGGGAGCGAGGTAGTAGCGTTTCAGCCATGAACCCTGCGGAAATAGAGACCACCCGCGCCACGGCCCAGCAGGAGATCCTGGCCTGTTCGGACGCCGCTGCTCTCAAGGAGGTCGAGCGAAAATACCTGGGCAAGGGCGGCGCGCTCGCGGCCTGGCTGGCCCAGATCCCGACCCTCCCTGCTGCTGAGCGTCCGCTGCTCGGCCAGGCCGTGAACCGCTTGAAGAAGGAGCTGGGGGAGGTCCTCAGCGCACGCGGGGCGGAGCTTGCCAAGGCCGCGGCAAGCCAGGATCTGGCGGCGGGTGTCTTCGACCCCACGCTACCTCCACCGGCGGTGGAGCGCGGCACGCTGCACCCGCTGACAGTGCTCACGCGCGAGATCGAGGACCTGTTCGTCTCGATGGGCTACCAGGTCGCCGACGGCCCCGAGATCGAGACAGACTTCAACAATTTCCAGGCGCTGAACATCCCGCCCGATCATCCCGCCCGCGATTCTCAGGACACTTTTTACCTGGAGGGCCCCGGGCGCCTGGTGCTTCGCACTCACACCTCGCCCGTGCAGATCCGCTCCATGCAGCGGCTGTCCCCACCGTTGCGCGTGATCGCGCCGGGCAAGGTGTTTCGCCACGAAGCGACGGACGCGAGCCACGAGCATACCTTTCATCAGCTCGAAGGTCTGGTGATCGATAGGCACGTCTCCGTGGCGCACCTGATCAATTCGATGAAGACGCTGCTGCGCGGCATTTTCCGGCGCGATCTAGAGATTCGCCTGCGCCCCGGGTTCTTTCCCTTCGTCGAGCCGGGCTTCGAGCTCGATGCGCGTTGCCCGTTTTGCGAGAACGGTTGCAGCGTGTGCAAGCAGTCGCGTTGGATCGAGCTGTTGCCCTGTGGCCTAGTGCACCCGAACGTCCTCAGCGCTTGCGGCGTGGATCCAGAAGAGTGGAGCGGGTTCGCCTTTGGGCTCGGGCTATCGCGGCTCGTGATGCTGCGCTTTGGCATCAACGACGTGCGCTTGCTCTTGGGCGGTGACCTCAGGTTTCTGGAGCAGTTCTAGTGTTGATCTCAGTCAGGTGGCTAGGCCGTCACATCGACGTCAGCGGGCTCACTGCCGAGCAGATCGGACGTGACCTGACGCTCGCGACCGCGGAGGTCGAGAGCGTGGAAGCGTTCCTGCCGCACGCACGCGAGCTGGTGGTCGGCAAGGTGGTGGCGCGTGCAGCGCACCCTGGCGCCGATCGTCTGTCCTTGTGTCGCGTCGACATTGGAGCGCCCGAGCCAGTCCCGGTCGTCTGCGGTGCGGCAAACGTGGCAGAAGGTCAAACGGTGGCTCTCGCCCTGCCCGGCACGACCTTGCCTGGCATCGGGACGCTCGGGAAGTCGAAGATACGCGGCGAAATATCGCTCGGCATGATCTGTTCCGAGCAAGAAGTCGGGCTCGCGGACGAGAGCTCGGGGATCTGGGTGCTGCCGGGCTCCGCGCGCGTGGGCCAGCCCTTGTCCGAAGCCCTAGATCTGGCCGACTCGGTGATCGATATCGACAACAAGTCGCTCACGCACCGCCCCGACCTGTGGGGTCATCGCGGCATCGCCCGGGAGCTGTCGGCGATCTATCGGCGCCCGCTCCTCCCACTCGAGGTCGAATGGCCAGCGCTCGGCTCGGACGCCCGGGTCCCGGTGAGCATCGAGTCCGCCGCCTGCCCGCGCTACCTGGCTCTCCCCATCGACGGGGCAAAGGCCCTCCCGTCACCGCTGTGGCTGCGCGCTCTCTTGCGGGCTGTCGGTCAAAGGAGCCTTGGCCAGCTCGTTGACATCTCGAATTTTGTCATGCTGGACCTCGGCCAGCCCAACCACGTCTTCGACCGCCAGCGGCTTGCACCGGGCGGCATCGTGGTGAGGAAGGCGAAGGCCGGAGAGGCCTTTACTACCCTGGCCGGTCGAGCGCTGCAGCTGACGGACGACGATCTGCTGATCGCCTCGGGGCAGGCGGGGGTGGCCCTGGCCGGCGTGATCGGGGGAGCCAATAGCGAGGTCCAGAGCGGGACCCAATCGCTGCTGCTGGAGGTCGCGACCTTCGACGCCAGCACGGTGCGTCGCACCAGCGTGCGGCACGGCCTGCGGACAGATTCGTCGGCGCGTTTCGAGAAGAGCCTCGATCCCGAGCTGCCGCCCGTCGCCGCCGCCCATTTCGCCAACGTCTTAAAGCGGCTGCAGCCCGACGTCACTTTCCCGGCGCCGATCACCGACATTCGGACCCGCCAGCCCAAGCCGCTGGAGATTAGCCTGCGCCCGAGCCGGGTTCGCGAGGCGCTCGGGGCTGAGCTCGCGGACGCTGAAATTCAGGATATCCTGAGCCGGCTCGGCTTCGGAGTCACGAGCCGTGAAGGCAGGGCGGTCGACGGCGAGCGGGAGCTCAGCGTGCTCGTGCCTTCCGATCGGGCCACCAAGGACATCTCCATCGAGCGCGACCTGGTCGAAGAGGTAGGGCGGCTCTATGGCTACGGCAACATCACCGAGCGAACGTTGGTTTGCCCGATCGAGCCGCCGCCACACGACGAACGGCGATGGCTGGTGCGGCGCATCGCCGATCGCCTGGCGGGTGCAGCTCATTTTACGGAGACCCTGAGCTACTCCTTTCACTCTGACGAGCTCTTGACGTTGCTCGGGCTCTCCGAGCTGCCGCACGCCACTCTACAGAACCCCGTCGTGTCGCAGCAGGGGCGCATCCGTCGCTCCGTCGCTCCGAGCCTGCTCGCCAATATCGAGGCCAATCGTCGCTATCGCGACGAAGTGCGCTTGTTCGAGATCGGCAAGGGTTATCTGCCAGAACGCTCGAACCGAGCGCATGAGCCCGAAGAGCAGCACCTGCTGGCGCTCTTGCTCGCGGCGCCGCCACCGCGTCGCGGCGCGGGCTTTCGAGACAATGCTCTGGCCCGGTTGCACGGCGTCGTCGCCGACCTCCTCCGCGTGCTCGAGCGCCCGGCCGTAGAATGGGGACCGGGAGAGGCGCCGCCCTGGGCCGAGCCAGGGCGTTCGCTGATCGCCACTTTCCCGTCGGGTGCCGTCGTGGCAAGTCTCGCCTCGGTGCGCGCGGACGTCCTCTCCGCCCTGGGTCTCAAGGCAGGGTTGGAGAGCGAGGTGGTGCTCGCCGAGCTCTCCGTGGACGCGTTGTTGGCGGCGCCGCGGCAGACCAAGAAGTACACGCCGGTACCGCGTTTTCCGGGGATCAAGGTCGACGTTGCCATCGCCGTCGACCAGAGCCTGCGCTCCGCCGACGTCGTGGCCGTCATCCGCCACGCGGCGCGCGCGCATTGTCGCTCGGTCGAGCTCTTCGATGTGTATGCGGGGCCAGCCGTCGGTCCCGGTAAGAAGTCACTCGCGTACCACGTGCTCCTTGCCGCCGAGGACAAAACGCTGAACGAGACCGAAGAGCAGAAGTTCCTGGAGAGGCTCGCCGCCAAGCTCGAGTCTATCGGCGCAGCGCTCCGCGACGGCTAAGGCCGCCGCTGCGTTGCGTGTGCGGCGCAAGGTCAGCTCGGTCCGCAGCCGCTGTCGATATGGCAGCTGCGGAAGTTTCCCGACCTGGAGCCTGTGTACAACTGACGGCCGTACGCGGGCGTCGACTATCACCCGGGGAGGTACTGCGCCGGCCCTGGCCCTCGCGTACCAAACCGTGTTACGTCTGCTCGACACTCCTTGGCCATCTCCGTCAGCAACATCACGGATGGTGCGCGAGGCCTCGTCGCCTCGACTCTGCGCGCCGTACCCTGGCTGCCATCTCACGAAAGCTTGTCAGACAAGCTGAATCGCGCTTGGCTCGAGCGCGGCAGGCGACCGCTCGTGCAAGCGCCGATGCACCTCGGCTATCGGATGTGGATCGACCTGCGTACGCATCGTCAGTTTCACGCCTACTACTCGGGCAACTACCACGACGCCTTCGTGACGCGGCTGATCCGGCTCATGCAGCCGGGCGGCTGTGTGCTCGACGTGGGGGCCAACGTCGGCTTCTACACGGTGGCGCTGGCGCAGGCGGCCCGTCGCATCGAGAGCACGCTGCACGCCTTCGAAGCGCTACCGGGCAATTGCGATCGGCTGATCAGCAACCTCGAGCTCAACGGGGTCGCGACGGCGCTCAGGGTTTGGAGGCTGGGGCTCTCGAATCAAGAGCGAACGGCTCGCCTGACGTTGCGAGAGGACTTCGGCGCCAGGGCATGCAGCGCATCGATCGAGCGCGGAACCAACGCCGACGCGGCGCTGTCGCAGGCCCATTTGTCGCAAGCCCATTCCTCGCAAGCCCATTCCTCGCAAGCCCATTTCTCGCAAGTCGACGTGGAGCTCAGGACGCTAGACCATTTCGCCGAGGATCAAGGGCTCGAGCGCCTGGACCTGATCAAGGTGGACATGGGTGGTGAAGAGGATCTCTTGCTCGAGGGCGGACGGGTGAGCTTCAAAAAATGGCGTCCGATCCTGTTCATGGAGGTCAACAAGCCCTGCTACTTGTCGCGCGGGGTGAACCTGGCGGCGCGCCTCGCGGAGCTCTTGCCACCGGCTTACGTCACGCTGGCGAGCGACGGCGGCCTCGGGCGGCGTTGGCGCCGTACACCGGACCTCGACACCTGCCAAAGCTTAGACAACGTGTTCATCGTGCCGGAGGAGCGCCTCGAGCAAGTAGTGGCCCGGCTCGTCTAGCGGGGTGCGCAACCCCGGGCGGCGATCTGCTATGTCGCTCTTTGCGCTTCCGTTGTTCACTGTAGCAACTACGGCTCCGGGCACGCCTGGGCGGGTCGGCGGCTTTTTTTCCTACTGCCCCCTGCCAGCGAGAATGGCGTCGGTGATTTCGGCGAAGCCGGCGCCCATGGGCTGGGTCGCGAGGTAGCGAGGTAGGAGGCTCGAGCGCCCGCGCAGGTTTGCGACGCCGAAGCTATGCTGGAAGGCGGAAAAGCACGAGCCGTCGTTCTCGCTGTCGCCGACGAACGCAAAGCGGAACCTGGCTAGCGTCGGATCGATAGCGTGTTGCTCGCGCAGAAAGCGCACCACGCCGCTCGCCTTGTCGTCGACGTCGTACGACACGTGCAGTTGAATGCTCGATTGCACGACGCGTGCGCCGCGTGCTCTCGCCAGCTCGGTCGCGGCGGCGACGATCTCGTCGGGCACCCGCTGCGACTCGGCGATGTCGAACGAGTAGTCCGCGAGCCGCCCGCCGACGTCATCACTCGGGACCAAATCGGGAAACTGCTCACGCACCTCCCTCACCAAGGCCCACAGCCGCTGGCGGCGTGCCTGGCGTTCATCCGGGCTCGCGCGATCGAGCACCACGACCGCGTTGTCGCGCTTCACCAGCGCAATGATGCCGTTTTCGGTGACCATGCCGGACACGGGCCACTGCCGCACCAGCACCTGGCCCCAGGCCGCGGGACGACCTGTCACCCCCACGAGGATCAAGCCGGCGTCATGCAGGCGGTACAACGCGCTCAGCGCTGCCAGCGTCAGCCGGCCGCCGTCGAGCACGGTGTCGTCGAGGTCGAACAAGACACCGAGCAGGGCTCGCGCGTCCGCGTGCGGGAACTGAGAGGCCGGTTTCACGTGTTCATTCTACGGCGTGGCCCTGCCGCCCGAAACCGAGCGCGGCTAAAAAACCGGGCGCTCCGGGCGAGTTGCCCTCAGGGCGCGGAGGCATCGGCGGCGGCGAGGTCCTCGCAGAAGGCCTCTGCGTCGAACGTCGCAAGGGCCGCGCTGCACTCGGCAGAGTCCGCCGGGTCTTCTAGGCTCACCTCTGCGGGGTAGGGGGCGCACACCGACGAGACGTACAGCCCTTCGCCGAGGCGCAAGCACACGGCGTCGCAGGTCGAACCCACGTCTCTCGCCTCCACGAGGCCGATCGGGACATATGCATCCAGACAGCCCGGGTCGGCTTGATACGCCTGGGCGGTGTACACGCGCGGACCTGATTCATCGCAACTTAGGGCTGCGCCGAGCCCCACGACCCAGAGCAGGAGCCCGCGGCTCGGTTTGGGTCGGGCCGCTCCGGCTGGGGGCTGCGTGACTCCGCCGGGCTCATTGGTCTTGAACGTCATAGTGCTGCTCAGAAAGTGACCGTAGCGGCCGCCAGGAAGGAGCGGCCGAGAATCGGGATCGAGCGCTGCCGAAATTCGTCGCTCACGGGCTGACGCGCTCGCGAATCGAAAGCGTTGTAGACGCCCACTGAATAATCGAGCCCCCAGCGCGCCTCTTGACCCGACACCACGAGATCCCAAATCAGCGACGCCTCCGTCCGCGTCTGCTGAATTTCCGGGTCGGCAGCGTCGTTCGTGTCGTAGCGTTGGCCCTCGAACGTTAGGCGGTTCATCAAGGTCAGCGCCCGGCTCATGATGGGCGCTGCGGCCTTTAAGGACGCGAGGTGCATCGGCGAGTTTGGCACCTCGCCGAAATCGACCGAGCGGTCCAGTTTCAAGAGTGCGCCGATGCCGTCCGACGCGAGGTATCCGGAGCGCTGGAAGGAATAGGTCGCGGCCACCATCCAACCTTCTTTCCAATCCCGCCGCAGCTCGAGCTCTGCGCCAAGGGTCCCGACAGGCGTATCGGTGTTTTGGAACTGGACGTTTTCGGTCCCGTCCGGGCTGGGCGCGGCCTCTTCGAGGGAAATGAGGTCGGAGATGTAGTTGGTGTAGACCGCGGCGGTCGCCGTCAAGGTGCGGCTCAGCCGCTGGCTCAGCTCGATCTCTGCGGAGTAGATGTTCTCTGGAGTGAGCTCCGTATTGGGCACCTGCCCGATATAGGCATAGGAGAGCTCGTACACACTCGGCGCTTTGAAGGCCTTTGCAGCCACGATCTTCAAGTTGCCGCCGGAGTACGGCTGCGCGATCAAAGCCAAGCGCGGGTTGAAGGAGGACCCGAACGTCGAGTAGTAATCGAGGCGGCCGCCCGCGGAGAGCTTGAGCGTGGAGAAGGGTCGCACGTCGACGCTGCCGTACAGAGCCGCCAGCGCGAAGTCCTGCTCGTCATCCAGGTACGCCCCGGCGGTCTCCGTCGTGGCGTCTCCCTTGGCGCTCGGGTGCAACTGCCCTTCGGCACCCACGCTCACGCTCAAGGCAGGGGTAGGGGTGAGCACGAAGCGTTGTTCGGCGCCTGCCCAGAGGCTGTAATAGTCGTTAATGTCGAGTCCTTCATTCATTGGCGAGCGCGCAAACTCACCGTGGTAGGAGTAAGCGTTGCCATGCACGCGGGTCAGTGAGGTGGCCCAGTCACCAAAACGATGCTCGAAGCGCGCCTCGGCAAAGCCCCGCGTATCGGACTGGTGGGTGCGCCCGTCACCGAGCAAAGTATCAAACTGCCCCGTGGGCAGCTGCTTGTCGTGGTGATGCAGCGACCAGGCGAGCCCTAGCTCTTTATACCAGGCCCCTCCGGTGAACGTGGCGAAGCGGGACCCGTCGATGCCGCGGGCGTTGCCGGCCACCGAGGGCGGACCGTCGGCGACGTATTCCGGGAAGAAGAAATCGCGCCCTTCGCTCTGCCCACCGGCGATGGAGGCCCAGATGCCGGCGTCTTTGCCCAGCCGCTGCGTCACTCGCGCTCGGGCCCGCGCCACGCCATCCCCCGCGACCGACACGCCGATCTCGCGCCCGGTCGGCACGTCCACGGCTCGTGTCACGAGGTTGACGACCCCCGAGAAAGCGCTCGTTCCGTACAACACCGAGCCTGGACCTCGAACGACCTCGATGTGGTCGATATCCTCCAGATCCGTGCGCAGGTCGAAGCCGACGTAAGAAGACCAGAGCCAATCGTCGTTCAACGGCGCACCGTCCAGCGTGACGAGCACCCGATTGCCGTACGAGCCGAGGCGCCCGAAGCCGCGGAAGCCGAGCGCCTGATAGCCGCGATCGTCGGACAGGAAAACACCCCGCGTTCCGCGCAACGCCTCGGCCACCGTGGGATAGCGCATCGCGCGAAGCTCTTGGCTGCTGATGAGCGAGACCGAGGCCGGCGCGAGCTCCACCGGCTCGACCACGCGCGAGGCGGCTTCGACCGAGTCATTGGAGAACAGCTCGAGCTCGAGCCGCTCCTGTTCGTTGGCCCGGATCACGACGTCGCGCTGCACGGGGCGGTAGCCGCGCAAGCTCACCACGATGCGGTGAGGTCCCACGCTCAAGGCCAGAATGGCCGGCGTGAAGCCCTGCGCCACCCCATCCACGTCGATGGCAGCGCCGTTCTCGTCGGCGTTTACGACCAGGGAGCCGGTCTCCGGGACGAGCTCGGGCTCGATGCTCGATACCTGATCGGCCTGCACCGACACCGGGATGCGCGTCACGCGAACGCCGGGCTTGGTCAGGATGAGGATGTGCTGCCCGGGTGAGGTTTGCACGTTACACGGCGTGCGGCAGAGCTCCGGCGTGTTGTCGGCGTCGAGCCGCACGGCGGCGTCCTTGACACCCGTGATGGCGATCGTGCCGACGATGCGCTCGAGCACCAGGGACACGCTACGGCGGCTGCCGATGCGCAGCTGAACGGGCTCGCTCGTGGCGTCCTTGAAGCCATCGAGCTCGGCGATCACGCGGTAAGCTCGCGGCGGCAGGGCCATCGCCTGAGGCGCGGTGCCGCGCTCCCCGAGATCCTTGCGATCGAGGTAGATGCGCGCTCCCGGCGGGTCAGTCGCGATCTCGAGCAGCGCGACGCGATCGGCGATCCTCGCCAGCGCCTGGTTTAAGCCGGAGATGGCGACCTCGTTGGTCTCGACCTCGAGCGCGCGCGTGTAGTAGCGATGCGCTTCGGGAAAGCGGCGCAACTGCTCATAACAGCGCGCTATGTTGAACAGCACGTTCTTGTTGCGTGCCAGCCGGTTGGAAGCCAGGAAGTGGCTGAGGGCGAGCTCGAAATTGCCGGCCTGGTACTGCTCGGCGCCCAAGTTGAATTGAGTATCGGCCTCGTCGGCGACGTCGTCCGCTCGGGCGCTCGGCAGAGCGGTGCAGAACCAGGTGAATAGAAGGACGATGACGAGGTAACGGCGCCAGAAAGCGTCTGATCGATGCACACAGTCTCCAAAAAGGGTCAGCGACGAGGACGGTCTACGTGGCGATCGGCTCAGCGGCGCAGCCGAATGCCGAGGTCCTGCCGCTTCGCACGGGGTTTGTTCGAGCGAGCGCCAGCCTGTTCCACGTCAGAATCCTGGGCATTTTCGTCGGGTATGTTCGCTTCCATCGGCCGCGGCGACAGCACGAGGATCGCCTTGACGTCGGCTTTCGAAGCAGCTTGGCTCAGCGTATACGGCAAATAGCCGTTCACTAGCAGCACGAACTGCCGTGGCGCCCGCGCGACGGAAGCGTTGTCTATGCTGAGACGTAGCGGTGTCTTGCCGAGGACCTTGCCGCGTTCCACCACGGTGGCTCGGCTCGGCGTCGACGAGATGGTCAACGTGAAGCTGGGTGCGGGGTCCGGTGCAGCCCGCGGCGCATCTAGCGCGCCTCGTGGCGCTTCGGGCGCCGGCGCTCCGGGCCCTCGAGGTGCCTCCGGCCCGCCCGGTGGGGTGAGCGCATGCACGGACTGTTCGAGGGGGCGTTCTGCATGAACCTGCTGCGCCGGGTCATGCTCCGCCCGATCACTCGGGGGCTGACCCGGAAGCGAGCTCTGCGCGGCACGCGCGTCGGCTTTTACCCCAGTCGAGGCGCCCACCCGGCCTCTGAAATAGACGCCGACGGCGCTCATCAGCACCAACGCCGAGAGCACGCTCGCCGCGATGACGACGCTCTTCCTGCTCCTCGGCTTTGACTCGGGCCTGAGGAAGGATTGGGGGTTGGGCGCATACGCCCGAAACTCCGGGCTCACCAACTCTGGATTGTCGTCGAGGCGTAGTTGCTCGGAAGAAACATTCTCGATGCTCATCGGCAACGCGACGCCTTGGCTGTCGCGCCGCTGCTCGTCGAGCCGCTGCGCCGCCTCCAGGATGACACGCTGGAAGGGCGCGCTGATCGTGTGCGTCGGATCGTGCACGACGGTCTCCGTGCGCACCAGACCAGACTCGGCCTCGAGCAGGCGGGATAGCGCCGAGATGCCTCGCAGGCTCTCCGTTTGAGCGTCGACGATCTCGCCAGTGTCGAGCCGGATGCGCCCCGCGATCGGCCCGGACAAGAGCACGGTGATGGAGCGACGCCCCTGGTGATACATCTGCAGGATGTCGCTGAGCGACAGCTCCGGCACCTCACACCAGAGGCCGCCTTGAGGAGCCGCGGCGCTATTGAGCAAACTCCGCAATTTCGGCGCTGAAACTGGCAGCTCTAACACCTCCACGTCCTCGGGCATGGGTACGCCCGCGCGCTCTTCCGCGCGCAGCAAGAACGAGCGCGTCGCCGGCGACGCCTGGCGCGCGACGCGCACCAACTCCACGCCGTCAGCGTCGCCCAAACGTTCGGCGCTGATCAAGATGTCGAAGGCGCGACTCCTCAGCCACTCGAGCGCTGGGGCCAGGTCGAAGACACGGACGACGTCCTTTACACCGAGCGAGGCCAGCAGCTCCGCGATGTCGCGATTGAGATCGTCGTCACCCTCGGCGACCAGAACGGACAGACGCGTGAGGTTGGCCATGTTGACGCTCGGGCTCGGCCCTGTACTGGAAGCGGCTAGACCCTTCCGCTGCATAGATGACTTCATAAGTCAGAAGAGGCCCCGATGACAGAAACGCGACGCAAAAAACTGACGTGCGCTCAAACCGGACGGTGGTTCAGAAGGGTGTACATGCCGAGCGGCAAAATTGTGAAGCGAGCGTCGACTCGTTAGACGTATCGAAGCAAGGGCCAATGGAACAGACGGCGCTGGTAAGAGCGGTCGCTTCCCGGGTATTAGAACATTCATGGGACGCACACCAATCTTCCGACGCCTACGCCGTGCTCTTGCCATGGCCCGTGGCGCGAATTCTAGTGACGTAGGTACGAAGGAATATGTCGAGCGTGTTCTTTTCGAACGAGCCCTCTCTCGTCGGCGCTTTCTCGAGCTTGGCGCCAGTGTAGGTGTGGCGGCGGGTTTCCCGGCCTTGGGGTGCTCAGCCAAGCATCCTCAGGCAACTGGCGGCCCGCGTATTGCCATCATTGGGGCGGGTGTCGCCGGGCTTACGGCAGCCTACCGGCTCGGGCAACGGGGCTTGAACGCCAAGGTGTTTGACTCGTGGAACAGGGTGGGCGGGCGCATGTTTACCGCGCGAGGCATGTGGGCGGACGGGCAACTTACTGAACTCGGGGGCGAGCTTATCGATACAGACCATGAGTCGTTACGTGGCTTAGCTGAAGAGTTGGGGCTGACTCTCGACCCGATCTTGGAGGTCGAGGACAGCGGAATCCGACAAGACACCTGGTTCTTCGATGGTCGCATCGTCACCGATGCCGAGATCGTCGACGCGTTTCGTCCGGTCGCAACGCGGCTCGCAGAGGACGTCGCCAAGGAAGACGACGAGGACGAGTTTGCGCGAATCGACGAGCTGAACCTCGCCGCGTATCTGGATTCCATCACAGAGCTCAGCCCGTTGCTACGCGAGTTGATCGACGTTGCCTACGTGGGGGAATACGGTCGCGAGATCGCCGAGCAGAGCCCTTGGAATCTGCTCTGGCTGATCGATTCGGAAGAGCCGGACCCGTTTCGTATCTATGGCGACTCGGACGAAGCGTTTCACGTCCGTGGCGGCAATGACCAGATCACCACCGGGCTGGCGGCGAAGCTCATGAACCCCATCCAGCTCGAGCACCGCCTGGTCAGGGTGGCCGAAAAAGCGGGCGGCGCCTTCAGCCTGGCTTTTGATCGCGGCGTGGCCAGCACCTACGAAGAAGATTTTGACCACGTCGTCTTCGCGTTGCCCTTCACGCGGCTGCGACAGGTGCAAATCACCGCCGAGTTGCCGGAGGAGAAGCGCGACATCATCGACAACCTGGGCATGGGCACGAACGCGAAGCTGATGGCGCAGTTCAGCGAGAAGGTCTGGCGCACACAACATCAGGCAAGCGGCTCCGTCACGACGGACAACGGTCTGCAGCTGCTCTGGGAAACATCCCGAGGCCAAGCCGGCGCGTCGGGCATCCTCACCATTTTCGGGGGTGGGCTCATCGGTGAGTCGCTCGGTACCGGCACCGCCGAGAGCCTTGTCCAGGCACGCCTGGCCAAAATCGATGAGATCTTCCCGAACAGCGCCGCCACGTACATCGCCGGGTCGGCGAAGGTCATGCATTGGCCGACGGTCGAGCACACTCTCGGCAGCTACAGCTGCTACCTGCCGGGCCAGGCGAGCTTTAGCGGCTTGGAGGGGGAACGCGTGGGCAACCTGCACTTCTGCGGGGAGCACACGTCGGTGGACTATCAGGGATATATGAACGGCGGCGCAGAGACGGGCGCGCGCGTGGCGACGGAAATTCTAGACGACCTCGGGATCCAAGCGAGCGCGCTTCGCGGCGCCGAGCGCCGACCGGGCTACTAGTACCCGCTTCGCCGTTGGTGCTCCGCGCGTGGGTCAGCTGGGCAATGGGCGCGGTAAGATGGAGCGGGGCCCGCCCGAGCCCGAGCCATCGACCAAGCCCAACGGGTTGAAGAAGACGCTGTACCAGCGCTCCGCGTAGGCGAGCTCCCGGCGCGCCACGAGGTCGCTCGCGAGCTCGTAGTAGCTGAGCGCCGCGTGGCTGACGTCTACATCCTCCGCGTCGGCATCCAGGCGCAGGGCGTGCCCGTGGCCGATGGCGTGCTCCTGAGCCTGGAGCACGACGAAGGCTCCGTGTGCGTCGCAACCGCCTTCACCCAAAAGAGAGATGATGTCGCGACCGGTGACGGAGACCATCAATCGATCGCCATCGAGCTCGCCCTGCATGACCAGGCCGGGCATGCCCACGCCCCTGTCGAAGCATTCGGTGAACGGCCGGAGCTTGAGCCGGGAGGGCCGCGTTGCGAGCGGGCGAGCGTCGAGCACTCGGCGCACGGTGGCTCGGGGTGGCTTGGGGGGCTGGCTCATACCGTAGTATGCTCCAAAACCCGCTTGCCGACACCTTCACTATCGGGCTGCGACTGGCAGACGCAGCAGTTGTTCCTGCTTGCGGCGGGGCGCAACGTCGCGTGGCGGTATTGGTGACGAAAAAGGCCCCGACCTTCACGCTCAGTGTTGCGACTGGCAGACGAAGCAGTTTCCCTGGCGGCAATTGTCGATCACGACGCAGCTACCGAGCTTGCCCGGGCTGACCTCACAGCGCTGCCCCACTGCTGTGCACACGGCAGGAGTCGGAGCGCTCTCGTTCGAAGCTTGCTGTGGGCACGCGGAGCCGAGGACTCCAATCAGCAGGGCCAACATCCCCGCGCGCGGCGCCGCTCGCAAACGCTCTGGCACTGCAACGGCTTCGTTCACGACGTCCAGGTTAATGCCCAGCGGCGCTGGAAGCGACGGTCAAAATCCGTAAATCGTGAAGCCGCCGTCCACGGCGATGCATTGGCCGGTGATGTAAGACGCCGCCGGCATACACAGGAAGGCCACGGCCGCGGCGACCTCCTCGGGCTGCCCGATCCGCCCGAGGGGCGTACGTTCGAGAACGGACTCTCGATACGCTTCCACGTCCAACACCGGCTTTGCGAGCGGTGTCCAAATGTACCAGGGCGCCACCGCGTTGACCCGAATGCCCGCACTCGCCCACTCGGCGGCCAGGTTGCGCGTGAGCTGGATGGATGCGGCCTTGGTCATACCGTACGGCGCCCCGGAGCGCACGTGGGTCATGCCGGCTACGGAGACCACGTTCACGATGGCGGCCGTCGCCCGAGGTGTAGCGCCCGGCTCACGTGCACGCAGCATCGGAAAAGCACGGCGGCACATCTCGAACGTGCTCGTCATGTTCGTCTCGATGATGTGCCGATACTCTTCGAGCGTGTAGCTCTCCGCTCGCTTGCGGATGTTGGTGCCGACGTTGTTGATCAGGATGTCGAGCCCACCGCCACGCCGCGCGAGCTCTGCGAAGATACGCTCCCGGTCGGCCTCGACGCTGACGTCCCCGCCCACCCCGTCCACCTGAAGGCTCACGTCGCGGCCCCGCCATTCAGCCACGCATTGGTCGAGCCGCGCCTGATTGCGGGCGACCACAAACACCTCTGCGCCCAGCTCGAGCAACTCGCTCGCGATCGCGTGCCCGATACCGCGCGTCGCGCCCGTGACCAGGGCGCGCCGCCCGGACAGGCTCCAACGTCCCCCGTTCCGATCTGCGCCGAGCGTCATCTTCGCACAATGGGAAGATGCTCTTAACAAAGTCCATAGCCTCTGCGCCAGCAATGCGTATTATGTTGGTCGTGCTTCACCCTGCGCATCGCGAGCAGCGCGCCGCCGCTCACGCCTCGACATCGATCCGCGGCGCAGCGCGCATCAATGCTTCAGCCCTGTCGGTGCTCTCCTATTTGTCCCTGTGCGGCTGCCTCGCGGCGCGCACCGCCGGTGGCGCCACGGGCGAATCGACGCGGCTGCCCGGCGCCGGAGAGAGCGCGAGCGAGAGCCCGCTTTTGGCTTCCCCCGTGCCCGGCGTGGACGCGCCCATGCCTGCGCATGACGCCGAGGCGTCACGGCTGGCGCGGGCTCGTCTGGAGCGCACACTTGCGCGCCTGGCGTCGGGCCCGCGCTTTGCGCTGGGTCACGAAGACACGACAGCGTATGGCGTCGGCTGGTCCGGCGATACCGATCGGTCGGACGTCAAGAGCCTGTGCGGCACGCACGTCGCCGTGTACGGCTGGGACCTGTTCGGAGTGGAGAAGGGCGCGCCCAAGAACGGCGACGGGGTCGACTTCGAGCACATGCGCCGCTTGATCGGCGACGCGCACCGGCGCGGCGGCATCAACACCATTAGCTGGCACCTGGATAACCCCACCTCCGGCGGTAATGCTTGGGACCGCACCCCAGCCGTGCACGACATTCTACCCGGGCAGCCGCGTCACGCGCTCTACCGTGGCTACCTCGATCGCGCCGCGAGCTTCCTGTCGAGCCTGCGCGGCGACTCGAACGAGCTCATCCCGATCATTTTTCGTCCCTTCCACGAACATACCGGGAGCTGGTTCTGGTGGGGTGGCTCCCACACCAACGCCCAGGACTACATCGCGCTCTGGCGCTACACCGTGGACTATCTGCGGCATGAACGCGGGCTCGACAATCTGCTGTTTGCGTTCTCGCCGAGCGGCGGCGACGTGCACACCGACGCGGACTACCTGTACCGCTACCCGGGCGACGCCTACGTCGACGTGTTGGGCGTCGATCACTATTATAGCAGCGACCCGAAGGAGTTGGTGCGGGTCGCCGAGGTGGTGGTGCGGGTCGCGGAAGCGCGCGGCAAGGTGCCCGCCCTCACGGAGTTCGGAGCGCGTGGCGGGCTCAACGGCGCGGGCATCGCGCCCAACTGGCTCGTGGACAATTTCCTGCTGCCGCTGAAACAGAGCCGTACCGCCTCGCGCATCGCCTACGCCTTGGCCTGGCGCAACGCGAGCCCTGAGCACTGCTTTTTACCGTATCCCGAGCATCCTGGTGCAACGGCGTTCAAAGCGCTCTGTACTGACGATCAGCTGGTGTTGGAGGATGACCTCGCGCATTTGGAATGACGCGAGGCGGGGACCGCCCACCGTTACGGGCTGAACAAACAGGCACTCAGGGGTGACGTCTTCACCTCATCCGAGCGCTCCGGCCTGGCGGGCGGGTGAATAAGTGCTTTCGCCGCGCAGGAAATTCGCTACGATTTCTGAGCGCCACGCCGCCCACCCCTGTCTCAGCATGAAACCGATTCTAAAGTGGCTCTGTGTCGCCGGCGGCGGGCTGCTCGGTGTCGGTGCGCTGGGGTTTGTCGGATCGTACCTGGCCTACGACGGCCAATACCTCGTGCCTGCTACGACAGTGGACGATCCTTCGTTGGCCAGCCGCAACATCGGCGGCTATCGCTATCACCTCGAGGTGTTCGGTTTGCCCACGCGGCCCGTCGTCGTCGTCGTCCACGGTGGCCCAGGCTTGGACTACCGATACCTGTTACCGCTCAAGCCGCTGAGCGACGAATACCAGGTCGTGTTTTACGACCAGCGCGGGTCCGGGCTGTCACCGCGTGTGCCTGACGGAGAGCTCGGCATCGACCAGTTTGTCGAAGACTTGAACGCCGTGGTGGGGTCGGTGAGCCCGCACGCGCCGGTGCGCTTGGTCGGGCATTCCTGGGGCGCGATGCTGGCGGCGGCTTACCTCGATCGGCATCCCGAAAACGTGAGCCACGCGGTGCTCGCGGAGCCCGCTTTCTTGACGGCCGAGCGAGGCAACCAGTGGTTCGAGGCCATCCGGCATGGCAGGCCGCCGTTGTCCTTGCCCCTGCTCGCGGGCGTCTGGCGCGCGCTGATCCAGTCGCTCTACGTGTACGGCCCGGACGATGACGCGCGCAAAGACTTCTTCGCGCAGACGGTGATGAGCCTGAACGTGCCGGATCATCCGCTCGCCGACTACTACTGCGACGCGAACCTCGAGACGGCGCACCTCGATGGGTGGCGAACGGGTTCGCGCGCGTTTGACGCCATACTGAAAAAGTCGATGGATGCGGACGGGCATTTCGGTGTGAATATTGTCAGCCCCAACACCAAGCGTTTTCCGCACAAGGTCCTGCTGGTGGCCGGCAGCTGCAACACGGTCATGGGCCCTGAGGTGCAAAAGCAGAACATGGAGCTCTTCGCCAACGCGGAGCTGGCCGTGATTAAAGGCGCTGGTCACACCATGTTTGGCGAGCAGCCGGAGGCGAGCCTGGCGGTCTTGCGGCGATACTTGGCGGAAGATCACTCGGCGATCGTCGCCTCGGACTGAGCTCGGGTCGACCGCGGCGCCATCGTGGCGCGGCCCCGAGCGTGGCCGCCCGCGCGTTCAATCGCTGGGGAGGGCGCTGATCACTCCGGCGACCCAGCGCTCGAGCTCCTCGTCTTTTTGCTGACGCGCGAGCGTGCGCAAGCGCTTGAGCAATTGTCCAAACAGCCGCGGCACGCCCGGTTCCGAGAGCACCAGGCTCACGATCGAGACCGAACGTTTGAGCGCTGGCAGCACCAGCGCCGCGGCATCCGTCAGCACCATCGAAAGCAGTGAGACTTCGTTGCCGGCCAGCACATACTCGCTCGGATCATCCACCAACTCGAAGCGATGCACCGCGAAGCTCTCGAGCCGCGCGGCCAGGTTAGAATCCTTGCGGTACTTGCGCAGGAGCGCAAATTGCGCCGCTAGCTCGTCGATGCGAATCAGAAAGGCGTCTGGTCCGAGGGCATCCCGGCGGGCGCTGAGCTCTGTGACCTGCTCGAAGAACTGGGTGAGCTCCGGATCGTAGTCGGGAGAGCTCGCGAGATCGGGTGAGGTCATGATCCCGGCATGCTAGGACCGACCGAACGCCCTGGCAATGCCAGGCAGAGGAAGGCAGCGTGCGAGCCGCAGCCGAACGTCATCGTCATTCTTGGGCTGTAAGGTAGGGCCTTCGGGTTCGCCCAGCTCGGCGATGCGGCGCCGCGTTTGGCTCGCGCCCTCGCGGCGGCACGCGAGCTAACCGATGTGCTGTGCTGTGCGCTGGCGGCCAGAATGGGGCGAGAGGAAAGTGAGGCTCAAGCCGGCCCCCACTGCACCGTTCAGGCTCAGCGTGAGGCAAACCAATAGCCACGGGAACGGGCGTGAGTCCCCCGGCGACGGCGTGCCTGGCTCCCATCTGTCGCTGCGCCGCGCTCCTGAGGCCAGAGGCGATGCGCCGAGCGCCAAACGGCGCGACGAATCCGCGCCGCCCACGAAGCCCAGCATCGCGCCGCCGTCAAACTCGCCGATACGCGATACGCGACACTCCGCCCTCGGCGACGTGTCGCCGCTCGCCGAGCTGGAGCGAACCACCCCCACCTTGACCTACAGCTTGGTCTTGGCCCTGAGCGGCGCGGCGCTCGGCCTCGGGACCCTCGTCGCGGCCTGGTGCGGAGGACGCCCCGGCATGACGTGGCTCACGGGCACGTTGTGGTCGCTCGCGGCGGGCACGTTGTTCTTCAGCTCGGGCATGGCGGCCTTGATCACGCTGTCGTTTACTCGCCGCCTGGGCGTTTTGGCGGAGGTAGCGTCGCGCCTGGTGCCGCCCAGCGCAGAGCCAGGGGCGGAGACACCACGCGGTGATGTGATCACGTCGCTGGCACGCAGCATCATGCACATGTCCGAGCGCATGAAAGCGCTTTTGTCCGAGCTCGAGCGCTGCGTCGAGGAGGAACAGGCTCGTGTCGACGAGCTCGTGCGCGAACGCACGCGGGAGCTGGCACGCGAGAGCGAAGATCTGCAGCGGGTGCTCGGCGAGAGCAAGGGCCTGCTCAGCTTCGGTCGCGACGGACGCGTGCTCGGGCAGTCCACGGCGATCCTCGGCTGGCTCGGGTCCGCGCCGCGCGCCGCGAAACTGTGGGATTACTTCGAGCAGGCAGCACACGGCGCCGGACAGCGCTTCGAGGCGGGCTGGGGCCAGGTGCTCGAAAAATTGCCGGGCGAGCCCGACTTCGCCCGCATGCCGAAGAGCCTGGCGTTGGGCGATCGTTACCTGGCCATGGATTACAAAGCCGTGCTCGGCCCGTCCGGCAAGCTCGAGCGCGTGCTGCTCGTGGTGAGCGACATCACCATCCCGGACCCCGATCCCGCCACTCCTGGTCAGCTCTAGCTCTCACGGCGAGACGTTGCACGGGATCGGCTGATCGCCGATCGCGACGTCGTCGTGCCACACAGAGCCTTTCGGGTGGCCTCCGTACGACGCGCGACCCAGCTTGAAATAAAGCTCGTCGCCGTCCCATGCCGGGTCGAGCCCGGCATAAGAGCGCGCAGCGGCCGGCGCACCATCGACTTGCACGCTGAAGTCCAATGCCCGACCGTTGCGCTTCAGCTCGGCTTGCAGGCAATACCAGCGCTCTTGCTCGAGGCGCACGCCGGAGCACTGGGTGCTCGGACCGCCCGCGAGGCCGCTGATGCTGACGTCGAGGCCCGGTATGCCATTGCACAACCCATTGGAGCTGGAACGAACCCCGATTCGCAGCTCGGGCTCGTCCTGCCCCGCGCGTGGACCGAACTCCAAGAGAGTGATGTACTGCTCTGTCGAGCTGGTGTTTTCGCCTAGGCGCACCCACGAGCGCACGTACAACTGGCGCTGACCCGAGACATCCGCGTGCAGCATGCATTCGGGATAACCGCCCGCGTCGGCGCGTAGCGCCTTGAGCCCCGACGCGCTCACGCCGGTCGCGTCGATCAGGTGCGAGCCGCAACCGGCGAGCTCTCTCAACCAAGCATCGCTTGAGGGGAATTGGCCCGCGGGAAATGACTCGAAGTCCTCGCACAAGAGCAACCCGGGCGCGGAGCAGGGCCCCGGCGCCGGCACCTCTGGCACGGCGGCTTCGCCTGCGTCCGGGGCGCTCATGGGGCTGGCGGGCGTTACCGGGGTGGGACGCGCGGGAGGCGAATCGGGCATCACGGCCGTACCGAGCTCGCGCACCGCTCGACCCACCTCCTCACTGTTCTCTGCAGGATCTGCGGGCCCGCTCGGATCCTGCGCGACAGTCCCGTCCCTTTGGGCAGAGTCGTCTGGAGCAGGGCCGCCGGGAAGGGAACCGCTCGGGGCAGACAGCGGCGCGATGAGCTGCTCATCGTTGGATAAACAGCCGCACAGCGCCAAGCTCGTCAGGGCGGCTCGAGAGAGCACGCCCCATGCGTTCGTCGTCATGGACCAGGGTCATATATCAACCCGAGTTCCGTGTGGGTACACGTGGGGTTTTGTGAGCAAAAGGGAACAGTTTAAGTGTTCCAGAGCTGCAACTTGGTCACTTAGCCGAGCCCTCAGTCTTTCGACGCAGCTGCAGGCTTGGGCGGTTGGCTGCGGCGATGTGTCCACCAAGCCTGGGCCCGTCCGGGGGTCCACGTGTGTTGGAGCGGCAGCTCGATCGCTCGCAGCGACGCGGCCAGGGTGCGTGCGTCCCGAGGCCGATCGCTCGGCGATTTCTGGAGGCACTGGGCCAGCACCCGTTCGAGCTCTGGTGGGACGTCGGCGGGCAGCAGGGACCGAAAATCGGGCGGCTCGGTGACGTGAGCCAGCATCGTCGCCAGGGACGTCTCTCGCTTGAATGGCAGCTTGCCGCTCAGCAGCCAGAGCGCGGCGCAGCCGAGCGCATACAGATCCGCCCGACCGTCGGTGGGCTGCTCTAGGATCTGTTCGGGTGACATGAAAGCAGGGGTGCCGAGCAGCTGCTCCCCCCCGGTGAGCCGGCTTTCGGCCAGCTCCGCCAGCGTGCGCGAGGGGGGTCTGGCTTCCGAGCTGGGTTCGTTGGCGCTCTGAACAATCCCGAAGTCGAGCACCTTGACGATGTCCACCTCGTCCGCGGCCCGGCACACGAACAGGTTCGCAGGCTTCACGTCGCGATGCACTAGCCCAGCCTCGTGCGCCTCGGAGAGGGAGCTCAGCGCCTGGAGCATGATCTGGATGACGCGCCCCACGGGCTGCGGCCCGTCGCGCCGCACGAGCGTGTCGAGATCCATCCCATCGAGCAGCTCCATCACAAAGAAGAACGTGCCCTCGCCGGTGACACCGTAGTCGAACAGATTGATGGTGTGCCGCGACTTGAGCGTCGCGAGCGTCTGTGCCTCGCGCCGGAAACGCCGACGCAGGTTGGAGGCAGACTGGCGCGAAGAGCCCAGCTTCTCCCTGCGGATCAGCTTGATCGCGGCTTGCCGCGCCAGCAGCCGGTGCTCGGCGCGCCACACCTCGCCCATGCCGCCCTTGCCGAGCAGCTCGACCAGCTGATAGCTGCCGAGCTCCGTGGCCCGATCACGAGCCGTGTCCGCCTGTCGCCGCACGCGTACGACGTGACGGGCGAAGACGACGGCGACGCCCAGAGCCAGCAACAGCGAGAGCGCCGCGACCCACAGGCTCTGGCGTTCGTGCTCGATGCGCGCTTGAAAGAACACCTTCTCCGGCACGATCGATGCCACGCTCCAGGCAAGCTCTGGGAACCCAGGTACGGGCGCAACCATCGCGAGCATGGGCGCTCCGCCGCTCCTGAAACGCAAAAACTCGCCGGGCCCCGCCGGCTGGCGAGCAGCGGCGAAGAAGGCGTCGATCGCCGGGTCACCGAGGTCGCTGATCTGGACGGGCCTGTCGGGCGGCAACGCCATGTGAGCCAGCGTGGCTGCGCCTTCGGGGTAGGCGAGCAGAGTACCATCGCTGGAATACAGCAGCGTCTTGGCGCCCGCAAACGGCGCGCTGACCATGCTCCCCGAGAGGGCGTTGACGTCGAAGTCCACGGTGAGAACGGCTCGGAGCGCGCCGCTCTCGCCGGGCTGGAACACGGGTTCCGTGCGGGTGACGCCGGTCTGGAGCGAGCCGAAGAAAGGGTAGGGCTGGGTCCAGATACGCTGGCGCGCGCTCACGGCAAGCCGATAAAAGTCGCGCTTGCGCGGGTCGTAGTCCCAGTGTTGCTCCTCGTGCAGCCCGAGGCCGTCGACCCCGACCAGGTCGTAGCGGCGCGTGTGGGTGCCGTCCGCCGCAACCGCCGAGTCCACGAAGCGAAGCACGTCCGGGTCCAGGTAGATCCCGCGGAACGTCCCGTCGGGAAAGCTGACGCTGGCGTAAGCAACTCCCCGGCGCCCCTGCACGAGCCCGCGCAGCTGGTGGGCGAAGGGGCCCGGAGGGTCGTCGGGCAACCAGGTTCCAGTGAGCTCGCGCATCCTGTCGAGCAGCGGCTCCGCGTGGGACAGGCTCGATGCAATGCCGCGCGCTGCGAAGCTGGTCTGCTCGGCGAGCCTGTCTCGACCCAGCGTCGACGTGCTCTCGCGCAGCGCATTTTGGCCCAGGAGCGTCAGGAACAGACCCACCGCGAACACCAAGCCGGGCACCACCAGGATGACGCCGATGGGCGAGCCGAGAGCGGCGCCGAACCGTTCGCCAAACCCGGTCGTGGGCCTCTGGCTGGGTACGGCCCCCGAAATCTCCCGGTCGGCCACGCGCTGCGCTGACATTCCCGGCCCAGGGTAGCGCCCCACCGACGCTGCGTGCGCCTGTTTTGGACAGGGCGTCCTGCTTACGCTCGGGGCCCGAGCCGGCCACCACCAGCTCTGCCAGAATCCATCACTATGACCCGTGCTGTCGCCAACGCGATTCGGTAGGGTGATACGCGTCGCGGCATTCTGAATGGCGAGGAGGTTGAAGTGAGCTGTCTCTGCATTCCAGCGGCCCGCCCGGGGGGCCTGTTCAAGCTACTGCGTGCGATATGGACTGCGCCAACGACCTTGATCGGTCATGCATTCGCTTGGCTGTTCGGTGCTGCGCCAGCCGGACGGGTCGGCGGTACCGCAACCCGTGCCTACCTCTATCGCCTTCCCGTCGGACGTTGTCAGGGGCTCGGCGCAATAGCTATCGGACATGTGGTCGTCGTCGAGCCGGCGTTCATGCACGAGCGGCATGATTGGTTGCTCGCCCACGAGCTCTCGCATGCGCGTCAGCACGATTGGCTCGGTCCAACGTACCTCGTCGTCCACGGGCTCTGCCAATTGGTCAGCGCGCTGGCTTCCAAGCTAGCGCCCGTGCCGGGGTTTCCTCCGCAGCATGCCTATAACCCTCTCGAACGCCTGTGGCTTTGCGTCCCCTTCGACATCTTAGCTGCACAGCAGCCGCCCAGCGGCGCGCAGGCAAGGGCCCTGCTTCAAGCGTTCGGCATTTCGGCTGAACCGGAGGCGCCGCACTCCCTCGCCTCCTAGCTGCGCGCCACGTTTCCTGGATGGGGAGAGGACAGGAGCCGCTTCGGTCTATCGATGCCAGTGCGGCCGTTTGGCCGCCCTATTGAGTCTCGAAGAGTATATCCGACGCGATTTCCGACGGTTGCCTCTTATGCCGGAGGTGCGACACACCGCAGCAAGGGTAGGACCTACACGCCGAGTACCAGCACAGTGACCCAAGGCAAACGATGACATCCGTTCTGGTCGTGGACGACGACGCCCCGCTGCGCAAAGCACTGGCTCGCGAGCTCCGGGCCAACGGCTACGACTCCATGTTGGCCAGCGGCTACGACGAGGCGCTCCAGCGCTTGGGTGAGAGAGCGTACGACGTGCTGCTCACCGACTTGCGCATGGGTGACAAAGATGGGCTCGACTTGATCATGACGCTGAGCCAGTCCTTCCCGAGCACGCGACCCATCCTGATGAGCGCGTACGCGACGGCGCGCGACAGCGAGCGCGCGAAGGATCTGGGCGCGGTCCGCGTGCTCTGCAAGCCGTTCGATTCGAGCGAAATGCTCCAAGCAGTGGAGCGAGCTGCCGAGTGCACGCAGGGCTTCTTCGGTACCGTTCATGGGCTCTCGTTGGTCGACATGCTGCAGATGTTTCACTACGCGCAAAGATCCCTGAGCGTGCGCGTGCTCGGGAGCGTGCCCGCGACCATTCACATGCAACGCGGGCAAATTATCCATGCCACTTGCGGGACGGCGCAGGGTGAAGAAGCGCTGGCGCAGATCCTCACGTTGCCTGCGGGCTCGCTGCAGACGAGCTCGCTCGAGCCCGTGGTGGCGACGGTGAGCCGCGAGTTTCAGCCCTTGGTGCTCGATTTGCTGCGCTGCCTGGACGAGCGGCAACGCAATCATTCACTCGCGACGCCGGCTCCAGCGCCGCGCGCGCTCGGCTTGCGCGCGAACGTCGCCGTGCAGTTCGTCGGGGCGCCGCCGGCGGAGTCGAGCGTGAGAGAGGGCGGCGAAGCTTCGCGTCTAGAGCACAGGGTCCGAGTCGAAGGCCTGCTCACGGACGCCTGCCGGCGCACTGCCGCGCCGCTCAGCGGCGACGTGGTGTGCGCGGTGGTCGACCTGGAGCGCGGCAGCCTGCTCGGGTGTTATGCCGCGAACGGGGACGCCTGGCGTCGCAGCGAGGCCCTGACCCTGGTCACGCTCGCCTTCTTTCAAGGCAACGCGGCGCAAAGGCTCGCACCGTTGCTCGGGGAGAGCATGGGGGAAGACGAGCCGGACCCAGGGCTGCGGCGGGTCGAGCTCACGCTGCGACAGGGCCAGTTTTTTGCCCGCGTGACTCGGCAGGGCCGGCGCGTCATGGCCTTACTGGTGGGCCGGGGTGCCGATCCGGACGCCGCGCGGTCCCAACTCGACGCAGTTTTTCCGCTCGTGGAGGCGTTGGCGCCTTGAGCGCGGCCGCCGTCACGGGGCTGTCGTTCCTGTGCGGTGCGCGCGCGCTAAACCCTGGGGTCGATTCGACCGTTCCAGCGTGAGGTCATGACGACGTCGGGGGAGAAACAGGTGCAAGAGGTGGCTCCGGCTGACTCGTCGCGACGTTACAGCCTGCCGGGGCGGGTGAGCGCGCGTCAGAGCATCTTGATCGCGGACGACTCGAAGGTGATTCGAAATCGGCTCGTCTCGATCCTGGAGACGCTCGAAGGAGTGGAGATCAGGATCGCGGTGGACGGTCTCGAGGCGCTCAGCCTCTCCAAAGAGCGCAAGCCGGATCTGTTGCTCTGTGATCACGAGATGCCTGGCCTCACCGGCATCCAGCTGCTGCGCGTGCTGCGCGGCACGTGGTCTCGCTTCGAGCTCCCCGTATTGATGCTAACCGCGAACTCGGCGACCGAGACCAAGGTGCTCGCCTTTGCGCATGGCGCCAATGACTACGTCACCAAACCCGTCGAGCCCGCCGAGCTGTGTGCTCGCGTGATCGGGCAGCTGGATCTCAAGCGGGCCATGAACGAAAACCTGGAGGCGCGCGTGCAGCTGCTCGAGGCCCGCAAGTACCAAGCGGTGGGGCGCCTCGCCGCGGGCGTCGCCCATGAGCTCAACAACCCAGCGCAATACACCTCCAGCAACCTGTCCTTTCTCCGCAAGTCGTACGCCTCGATGCGCAGCGTGCTGGTGACCACGCTCACGTGGGCCAAGAGCGAGCAGGACCAGCACCCCTTCGCGCGGCAGATCGCCGAGCAGTGCCAGCAACTCCGGCTGGAAGAGATCCTGGCGGAGGCACCCGCCGCGGTGGACGAGGCCTTGGACGGTATCCGGCGCATGGCCAACATCATTAGCGAGATGAAGGAGTTCGCCGGAGACCCCAACGCTGCCACCGCCGAGCTCGAGCTCAACCAGGCCGTGCGCAACACCGTGGAGGTCTCACGCCGCATGTGGAGTGACGTCGTGCAGCTCTCGATGGAGCTCGAGCCCGAGCTGCCGCGTGTGCGTTGCGCAGCCCATCCCATCAAACAAGCCTTCCTCAACTTGCTCACGAACGCCGTGGAGGCAGTGCAGAGTCAGCGTAGGAGCGGACTGGGGAAGCTGACGATTGGCTCTCGCTACGTCGACGGCGGCGTCGAAATCAGCTTTACCGATGATGGGCCTGGCGTCACGCTTGCGCTCCAACCCCAGATCTTCGAGCCGTTTTTCACGACCAAGCCCATAGGGCAGGGCACTGGCCAGGGGCTGTTCGTGGCGTATGCCATCGTGGTCGAACAGAACGGCGGGAAGCTCGGTTGCGAGTCCCAGCCCGGACACGGCGCGACCTTTCGCGTCTGGTTGCCTGCGGCTGGGCCTCGCCCCGCATGATGGTGCCTCGCTCCCGCCGGCGCGCGAGATAGGCCGCAGGGCAGGTTGGCACAGCTCCCGGCGCTGGCTTTTTGCCTGGCGGATCGCTGTTTTCAGCAAATCTCGCCTCGACGGAACGCCCGCGTTCGCCCGATACGCGGTGAGTCAAAAGCACAGCCACGGGCGCAAAAAAACTACCCGACCCAAGGTGAGCAGATATAGTCCGCGCCGTCTGTCACCCTGCATGACGCGAGCGATGCGCTTCGATCTCAGAGTGACCCTTAATCATCCGAGGGAGTTTGGTTTATGAAAAATCGTTTGAGCGCCATTCACGTGAGCGCGCGAGCAGCGCTAGCTGTCGGCTTTTGCTTTGCGTGCAGTCAAACTCCGCCGGCTGAGGCCCCCGTCCAGCCGGAGCCGCCCCCCGCGCCCGCCGCCTCTGCGGACCAGGCTGCTCCGGCTCCGATCGTGATCAAGGACGTGGGCTTTCAAACGCCGGAGTCCGTGTTGCACGAGGTGACGTCAGACACGTATCTGGTGTCTAACATCAACGGCTCACCGCTCGACAAGGACGACAACGGCTTCATCTCGAGGCTGTCGCCGGAGGGCCAGGTCATCACGCTCAAGTGGATCGACGGCGCGGCGGCGGACGTCGAGTTGAACGCGCCCAAGGGTCTCGGCGTGGTCAACGGCAAGTTGTACGTGGCGGACATTGACGTGATTCGCACCTTCGACCTCGGCACGGGCAAGGCGGGCGCACAGATCAAGGTCGACGGCGCGTCCTTCCTGAACGACGTGGCGGTCGCTCCCGACGGCACCGTGTATGTCTCTGACACGGGGCTCAAGGCGGGCAAAGACGGCGCGCTCGAGCCGGCGAAGAAGGACGCCATCTACAAGGTGTCCGCCGACGGCAAGCTCTCGACCCTGATCAAGGGCGAGCAACTCGGCTCTCCCAACGGCCTTTTTGCCGACGCCACGGGCCTGTGGGTCGCCAACTGGCAAGGTTCCCTCTACCGCGTGACGGCCGACGGCAAGCAGGAGGCATCCATCAAGGCCCCGGGCGCGCAGCTCGATGGCCTCGTGCAGACCGCGGATGGTCAGGTGCTCGTCTCGAGCTGGGAGAAGTCCACGGTGTTCATCGGAACCCCGGACGGCCAATTCTCGCCCCTGCTCGCGGACCTCAAGGCGCCGGCCGACATTGGCTACGACAGCAAGCGCGGCCAGGTGATGGTGCCGTTGTTCACTGAGAACGTCGTGCAAATTCAGAAGCTGCCGCAGATCGCCGCCACGGCGAAGGCCGAAGCGGCGCCGACGGACGCGACCGCCGGAGCCAAGTAAGGCTGAGCGGCATACCCGGCGCGGGGCTTCACCGCCTCGCTCCGGGGAGCTCGACAGGGGAGGGGCCGCTCTGGATATTGCGCGCTCACCAGCGGGGCGGCTGGGCGTAGCGGCCCGGGAATGGATCGGCGGTGCGCCTGCGATAGGTGTCGTCGGAAGGCCACGGCTCACGGTAGCGGGGGTACGAGGCTGTCGCTGCGCGTTCGTCGAACAGGGCGAAGCCGATCACGCCCACGTTGCGCGCCTTGCCTTTGTTGGCAGCGTAGGAGCGCGAGACATTGCCCAGGCGGAAGGCGGCGACTTCAGCGTCACTGCGGCGGAAGCCATCGATCTGCACGCTAGAGTAGGCGCCGATCAGATAGCCGCGTTTATCGAGAGCGCCGTCTTCTCCATCGAGCACGTCGAGCCCGTCCACGCTCGCGACGACCTCGAAGCGATCACCGGTCTGGTTTTCGACCAAGAGCGAGTAGCGCTCCCCCGGGTCGCCCATGCTCACGATCCGCTCACCGTGTCGCAGGGCCGCGAAGGGGCGCCCGGCGTCGTCTAACATGCTGATGCGCACCGCGCCGCCGAGCGTGGTGGCCTCGGCGTGGCCCCAGGAGCCGCCGGGCAACAGCGCGAGGGCTCCTGCCCGATCGTCGTAATGGAGCTTTAAGCTCGCGGCGGGGCGAGCCGCGTCGCGGCGTTCGAAGTCGACCTGGCGCGCAGGGCTGTAGCGGTTCTCTCCCCAATGAGTCGCGAGGCCAGGTCGCTCTTCGCGCTCGGGCCTTCGCGAGCGCGCGCTGTCCGAGGGGCTCGTGCCGGGAGCGCCCGCAGTCCAGTCCCCGTCGAGGCCGGCGGCGCCTTGCCCTGCCCACTTTTTGGGTGCGACTCGAGAGCGGGCCACACCTCGGCTGTCGGTGCCCGATGGCGGGGCCGTCGGCGCGTAGCGATCGCCCTGCGCGGAGCCTTCGTGGTCCGAGGTTGAGGGGGTGAAGGGCAGCGCCTCGGCAGGAGCTGACGGGCTGTCGGGATAGCTCGCGGCTGGAGCCTCGTGGACCCGGCCGCGGCCCTGACATGAAAGCTGAGCCAGCGCGAACAGCGCGAAAAGTAGAGGGCGGAAGAGGTGTTGGATGGCGCGCACGTGTGTCTCCGGTGAACGCGAGCAGCGGCCTCGCGTGAGGACTCTCCAGATTCAACGCGCGAGCGGCCTGCGCCTTACACTTGCATGCGTGGGGAGGCCCGTCGCCGCAACGGAACGCACCAGGCCGGTGCGGTCGGCTCGCTCAAACCGAGCGCTTACGGTAGGCGGGAAGCGTGATTGTCACGGGCTCGGGCCGTGACGCTGCGCGGTCGCGGGTCAGTCGTACGAACCGTCCAATTCACCTGCGGCCGGCGTGAAATCGACGGCGACGCCAGCAGCCATAAACGCAAATCCCAACCGGGCGATCTGCCCTTGAACGACGCTGACCGTCTGCGGATTGGTCGACGTGAGGGTCGCGCCCGCCACCGGCGCGAAGCTGCCGCTGTCTTGCCGCTCCACCACCCAACCGGGAGAAAGCTGGACCGAGTATTGGCCGGGCGTGAGTAGCGGGCTCAGGAGCGCTACCACCGCTGAGCCGTCGGTGGTCATGAGCGTCAGCGGGGCGGCGCCGCCGGTGACTTCGAAGCTGGTGTCGCTCAAGCGATACTTGGCGCCGGAGACCTCCGCAACGACGCCGACCGCCAGGGTGCCCTCGCTGCTGCTGCCCCCGCCCCCGCCGCCACAGCCCGTGGTGCCGAAGCCCGCGGTGCCGATGCACAGCGCCGCCAGGGCACCGACCAAGAAGCTCCCCGAGGAACCAACGAACCACCGACGACCCTGCTGCGACATGCTCAATTTTTAACGTGGCGCTCCCCCGGAGTAAACGGAGAGCTTCAATCCCAGCGACAGTGTCGACTGTAATCGGAACGATTGTCGTTCCTGCTGCTCAATTGTGCTGTCGCTGTTCGCTGCAGCGCTGCGGAAGGCAGCGCTGGCGCCGGGCCCTTCGAGCTCAGTGGCAGTAGTTCTGCCCACCGATGGTGGTGACCGACCAGGGATAGCTGCCCACGTCGTCGAAGCGCGCGACCTCCGTGCGCGTGGTGACGTCGAACACGGAGAACTGATTCGTGCTGGAGATGGGCAGCAAGAGATAGCGACCGTCGCCCGTCGTGGAGGCCGTCTCCGTCGTACCACCGACGTCCAACGACTCGATCAGCCTACCGGTGGTGCGATCGATGACCGCGACCCGCTCCTTGATGCGGTTGAGCACGAAGGCCTGGCCGGGAGCGAGCGGGCTATAGTTGACGCCGTACGACTCCTGATCTCCCTCGCGGCTGCGGGCGACTTCCTTGTGCTGCAGGCGATCGATGACGGACACGGTCGAGTCACCCCAGTTCGGCATCATGACCGTGTCGAAGTCGTTGCTGAGGGTGTCGACGAAGACCGACCAGGGGCGGTTACCTGTCGGGATGTCCGCCCGACGAACCGCGGCCACCGTGTCGTAGCTGAGCACACGACCCGTCTCGATGTGGGCGGCCACCAGCAGCCCATTGCCGTCGATCTGCGCGTCCGCGAACCCGCAGGGGTCGCCCTTGCAAGGCCCCGGCGCCGTCTGCCCCTCGAGCAGCAGCACGTCGGACACGCTCAGCGTGTCGAGATCGAGAACGGTGATCTGGTTACCGCCGATGCTCGGAATGTAGGCGGAGCGATCGTGAAAGCGGACGAAATGCGGCACGATCAGCGACTCGTCGCTGAACGTAGAGACCACCTCGTCGGTCGCCATGTCGATCACCGAGACGGAGCCGGGATGGGGCACGCCGGGCTCGCTCGCGCCGTGGTTGCCGCCTTCGTTCACGACCCACAGCAGATCGCGGCCGTCGGGGGGGCACCCAAAGCAAGACTCGGCGTGGGTCGGGTGGGAGCCGAGCTCGATGCGCTTGTCGACCTGGAGCGTCGTCGTGTCGACGACCACCAGCGCGTCCTCTGCAGCCGCCGTGATGTACATCTTGCGGCCGTCCTTCGACAGCATGCCCATGTGGTTGGCGTTGGCGCCCGAGCTGACGCTCGTATCCACCTTGCCCACCTCGGTCATGGTCAATAAATCGACGACGAAGAGCTCGTTCGACTGCTCCGAAATCACGTAGGCCCGATTGGCCAGCGCCTCTGCGCTGACAGCGCTGACAGCGCTGACGTCAGTGAGCTCCGAGACGTCGTGCGAGCTACCGCAACCGACGCCCACCACCGCGCACAGCGCGCCCACGCCATTGATCCAGGGCCTCGAAATTGGCTTCATCGACATCTGCTTGCTCCTTGTTTTCCCCGTGAGCATGAGCGAGAAGGCAGGTCGACGCGCCAAACCCGTTCAGGTCTGGATCGCTCGCGTCAATCGACCTTCTCCGTTCACCCGCGGAGCCGAATCGTTAGACGCTTCAGGTAGGTTTCCTGGCTCCTGGATTCTGAAGGCTTGGCGAGCTGGCCTTACCTTCTACGCGCCCTCCGGCCTTCCCCGCTGCCACCTATGATGGCTTGGCCTATGCTGGCCGCGAGTGGTTTCCCGAAGGGGGCTTCCCAGTTACAGTGGCGGGAACCGCGCCGGCGTCACACCGGACTTCCCTGTCCTGAAGCGTTATGAGTAGCTTTGAAGGAGTAGCCCTAGCTGATGACTGTGGCATCGGTCAAGCGCCAAGGCGAACACGAGAAGGATGCGGCGGAGGCGCGGCGCGCGCGCTCTCGAACGGGTGCTCATGAACGTCGATTACAGGACGCTGAACTACAAGGATATCAGTGAGGTGCGCACCTACCTGAGCTTGCTCTACGCGATCTCCGCGGAGGGTGACGAGTTTCACTTCGAGAAGTCCGCTGAGTTCCTCGACCGCTCGGTGCTGAAGGCCCGCCGTGAAGAGGACGAGTCCAACACCTTCGCCGGGCTCGCCCTCGAGCGGCGCGAAATCATCGGCTTGCACCTGCTGCGCCGCTTCGAGGAGGGGCCTCTCGTCGGCGCGCACGTCGCCGGCCTGTGGGTGGCGGAGCGCTGCCGCCGGCGCGGTGTGGCGACAACGCTCAAGGGGCTGGGGGAAGCTTGGGCGAGGTCGATCGGCGCGTCCTTCCTGAACAGCAACGTGCTGGTGGGCAACGCACGCATGCTCGCGCTCAATCACGCCCTGGGGTATGTCGATTACCGAACCAACCTGCGCAAGCGCCTGTAACGGGCACCTCGACTCAGCTGCAAGCGCTCAGCCCAGCTCAGCCCGGCCCTCCGCGCAGCGGGCCACGAAGCAGGCGGGGATCGCGGGGTTGCTCGCCCAGTGCGCGTGCACATACGAGGCGAGCAGCTGGCCTTGCCCGTATCCCTCCTCGAGCGTCGTGCCCGTGCGCGCGACCTGCACGCTGTAGCGCTCCGCCGGAGCTGCCGCCTCGAAGCGCGAGTAGCGAAACTGGTGGCCTCGGAAGCGTGTCCCGGCGGGGCCGAGCGGGGTGTCGCTGCGGGTCTCCACCTCGACGTAGCCGAGCGCTTGTAGCTTGCCGGTCATGCGCGCCACGCCCGGGATGAGCCCGAGCATCGGGTACGCCGCACCGTCCTCGGTGACAATGGCTGACGAGGCGTACATGAGCCCGCCACACTCCGCGTAGAACGGCCGACCCCGCGCGGCGAGCTCTCGGAGTGAAGTGATCATGGGCGTGTTGGCCGCGAGCGTCGCTGCGTGTAGCTCCGGGTAGCCGCCGCCGATGTAGACGCCGTCGACGTCGCCGACGCGGCTGTCATGGAGCGGCGAGAACGGCACGAGCTCGGCGCCCGCCCGCTCGAGCAGGTGCAAGTTGGCTTCGTAGTAGAAGTGGAAGGCGGCGTCCTTGGCGACGGCGATGCGGCAACGCCGCGCGCTGCTCCGCACTGGCGCTTCGTTCGGCGCCATCAGCGGCGGCGCCGAACGGGCGAGCGCGATCAGCGCTTCGACGTCACAACAGGCCTCGACGTGATCGGCCCAGGCCTCGATGCTCGGCATCAGATCGAGCTCGAAAGCTGCCCACAGGCCCAGGTGCCGCTCGGGAAAGCTCGGGGCTCCGTGTTTCAGCAGGCCACCGAGCACCGGTGTCGCCGATGCCGCGCGACGGAGCAGCTCGAGGTGACCCTGGCTGCCCACCCGGTTACAGATCAACCCGCCCAGGGTCACGCCGGGCTCGAAGCTCGCGAAGCCGTGGGCCAGCGCGGCGACCGAACGGGCCATGCCGGATGCGTCGCAGACCAGCACGATCGGCGCGCCGAGCAGGCCCGCGATCTCGGCGCTCGAGCCCGAGAGGGTGGTGGGGCTCGCGCCGTCGAACAACCCCATCACGCCCTCGATCAGCGAGATCTCCGCCGCATGACGCGCGAAGGTCGAGGTCAGGGCGTCTTTCCCCATCAGCCAGCTGTCGAGGTTGTGCACGCTGCGCCCGCTCGCCAGGCGGTGGTAGCCCGGGTCGAGGTAGTCGGGGCCACACTTGAAGACGCTGACCTCGAGCCCGCGGCGCATCAGCGCGCGGCACAGGCCGAGCGTGAAGGTGGTCTTGCCGACTCCGCTCGACACCCCGCCGATCAACAGGCGAGCGTGGCTCAAGCGCCCTCTCTGCCACGGAAGCGGCGCTGATAGTCGATGTCGTAGAGGGAGCTATCTTTGAAATCGGGATCGCCGAGCACCGGCCCCACCAGGATGGTGGCCGTGCGCTCCATCGGGCGCTCTGCGAGCTGCGCCACGATGCTCGACAGCGTGCCGCGCACCAACCGCTGGTCGGGCCAACTCGCGCGGTAGACGACGGCGATCGGACACTCGGGCCCGTAGTGGGGCGACAGGCGTGCCACGACGCTGTCCAGCGTGTGGATGGACAGGTGCACGACCAACGTCGCACGCGAGGCGGCGAAGTGCTCCAGCGTCTCTGTCGGGGGCATGGCGGAGGCGCGCCCCGAGGTGCGGGTCAGGACCACCGATTGCGAGAGCTCGGGCAGCGTGAGCTCTTGCTCGAGCGCCGCCGCCGACGCCGCGAAGGCGGGCACGCCGGGGGTAACGGTGTACGGGATGCCGCGCCGCCGGAGCCGGCGCAGCTGTTCGCCCATCGCGCTCCAGAGCGACAGATCCCCGGAATGCAGGCGCGCCACGTCCAGACCCCGCCCGTGGGCGAGCACGAGCTCCGCCTCGATCTCGTCGAGGTGCAGCGGCGCCGTGTCGATCACTCGCGCGCCGTCGGGGGCGAGCGCGACGATCTCGCGAGGCACCAGCGACCCCGCAAATAGACACACGGGGCAGCGCATCACGAGATCGCGACCGCGCACCGTGATCAGGTCCGGCGCGCCAGGCCCTGCACCGATGAAATGCACGCTCATTGGCGCAGCTCCGAGCTGGCGAGGGCACACGTGGCACCTCCGAATGCGCGGCGCGGGCCGAGTAGGCGAGCCGTGGCGCCGGGGCCTCCCAAGAGGGCCGCGCCCGCCAACGCCGCGGCCTCCGCGACGGAGGGGAGATCGAAGCGCTCGAGGACGCGCGCGGACCTCGTCAGCGCAGCGCCAGCGTGGGCTCGCAGCTCGTCGAGCGGCAGCAAGATCAGCGGCTTTGCCAGTTGCTCGGCGGCGCGCGAGAGCCCCTCCTCGCCGCGCTTGAAGTCGGCGCTGTACAAGGCCTGTACTTCCCCGATGCCGGTAGCGCCGAAGCGCAACGCTTCCGCCAGCGCTCGCACGACGTCCTCCGGCGAACAACCCTCTCGGCAGCCCAGCCCCGCCGCGATCATGGCTTGGTGATCCTCCATTGCACGACGGGCATGGCCGGCCGCCAGCCGTGGAGCTTCCCGAGGGGCACCGCGCTCTCGATGGCGATGCGGCGGAGCTCGCCGCCGCGCTTGGCGTACGCGCCGAGCAGGCAGGCTTCGGTCTCGAGCGAGACGGCGTTTATCACCAGCCGGCCTCCGGTAGGCAGGGCCGCCCAACACTGCTCGAGCAGGGCAGGGTCCCCGGCGCCGCCGCCCACGAAGACGGCGTCTGGCACGGGTAGCCCAGCGAGGCCCGCGGGAGCAGCCGCCTCGACCACGCGCAACGCGGGGACCCCGAGCGTGCGCGCGTTCTTCCGGATGCGCTCGCAGCGCGTCGCGTCCCGTTCGATCGCGATGGCCTGGCAGGAGGGGTGGCAAAGCAGCCACTCGATGGCGATTGAGCCCGCGCCCGCGCCGACGTCCCAGAGCCGCGCGCCGGGGCGGGGCGAGAGGGCGGACAGGGTCACGGCGCGCACGTCTTGCTTGGTCAACTGCCCGTCGTTCTCGAAGGCGCTGTCCGGGAGGCTGGCGCGGCAGGGCAGAACGAAGGCGCTGGGCTCAGCCTCGAGCTTCAACGCCACGAGGTTCAAATCGATTATGCCCTCGAGCTCGAAGGCGTCGGCGCGGCAGCTTCGCCAGCGCTCGTCCGAGCCCCCCAGCGCTTCGAGCACGGTCAGACGGGAAGGGCCGAAGCCGCGAGCCACGAGCAAGCGCGCGAGCTCGGCGGGCGTCGTGCGGTCCCAAGATAAGGCGAGCAGCCTGCGACCTGGGGCCAGATAACGGATGACCCCCTCGAGGTCCCGCCCGTGTAAAGACACGATCTCGGTGTCCTGCAGCGGCCAGCCCAGCCGGGACGCCGCGAGCGAGAGCGACGACGGCGCGGGATGGCAGACGAACTCACCGCGCTCGAGGTGGGGCGCCAGGCTGGCCCCGATGCCGAAGAAGAACGGATCCCCGCTCGCCAAAACGCAGGTAGGCCGCCCCCGCCGCTCGAGCAGCCGTGTTATGCCGAGCGACAGCGGCGCGGGCCAGCTCAGGGTATCTCCATGCAACAGAGGCCGAACCAGGGTGAGCTGGCGCTCGCTGCCGATCACGAGCTCGGCCTCGCGGATGGCTCGAGCCGCAGGCGGGGACAGGCCCGGCGCACCGTCTGCGCCCACGCCGACGATGTAGAGCCACGGCAGCGGCTGTGGTCTGGCGGGTACGGGCAGCGGCGCTGACATGGCGTTCAGGGTCTTGATCTTGGGCGGTACGAGTGAGGGGCGCAGGCTGGCCCAGCGCCTAGCTACGGACGCGCGCTACCAGGCGCTGCTCTCGTTCGCAGGTCGCACGCAGCGCCTCGAGGATCCAAGAGTTCCGTATCGCGTCGGTGGCTTCGGCGGTGTGGAGGGACTCTCGGCGTACCTGCAGGCCGAGCGCTGGGACGCCCTGGTCGATGCGACGCACCCCTTCGCGGCGCAGATGTCGCGGCACGCCGCGCGAGCCGCGGAGCTCACCCAGACGCCCCTGCTGCGCGTCGAGTGGCCCGCCTGGAGTCCCGTCGAGGGTGACCGTTGGATCGCCGTAGCCGACATGGTGGAGGCGGCTGTCGCGCTTGGCCTCGCGCCGCGCCGGGTTTTTCTGAGCATCGGTCGGCTGGAGCTCGGAGCGTTTCGAGCCGCGCCCCAGCACGAATACCTGATCCGCATGCTCGACGAGCTCACGGTCGACCTGCCGCGAGCCCGGGTGTTGGCGGCCCGCGGCCCCTTCGACGCCGAGGCGGAAGCGAGCCTGCTCGAGCGGGAAGGGATCGAGGTCATCGTCAGCAAGAACTCGGGCACCGCCGCGACCTACGGCAAGCTCGCCGCCGCGCGCCGGCTCGGGCTGCCGGTGGTCATGGTAGAGCGGCCGCGCCTGCCCCCCGTGGAGAGCGCCGGCACGTGTGAGGCCGCGTACGCGTGGCTCGCCGCTCTTCAGGAGGCGGCTCATCAGGAGGCGGCTCATCAGGAGGCGGCTCATCACGGCGCCTCACTCACGCGACGCGGAGTGTAGACCCAGGGCGTGGCGCCTGGCCGCTCGATGCAGCGCGTCGATCGGGCGCCGATCAAGATCAGCGTGCGCATGTCGGCGTGTGCGGGGTCGGCCTCGCCGAGCGTGGTCACGAGCAGCTCCTCGTCAGGCCTGCCCACGGCCTTGGCAAACACGACGACCGCGCCTGCTTCGCGGTGTTGCCGCAAGATATTAAAGGCGGTGAGCACCTGCGTGATGCGTGCGTTCGAGGCCGGATTATACAGCGCGATCACGAAGTCGGCCTGCGCTGCGAGCGCTAGACGCCGCTCGATGGTGGCCCAGGGCTTCAGGTTGTCGGAGAGGTTCAGCGTGCAGAAGTCGTTGCCGAGCGGAGCGCCCAGCCGCGCCGCGACTGCCAACATGGCGGTGACACCGGGCAGCACGGCGATGTCGAGCGAGCGATACGCCGCGGGCCCTTGCTCGATCGCTTCAAACACGGCAGCGGCCATGCCAAACACCCCCGGATCACCGCCGGAGACGATGACGACGTGTGCGCCCGACGCCGACAACGCGAGCCCGTGCCGCGCGCGCTCGAGCTCGTCGCCGTTGTTCGAGCCGTGCAAGATCTTCCCCTCCAGCTCGGGTAAGCGCGACAGGTATCGGTGGTAACCGATCACGTGCTGTGCCGCGCCGAGGGCGCGCCTGGCTTCTTCAGTCAGCCACGCCGAGGGCCCTGGTCCGAGACCCACGACGCGCAGCGTCCCGCTGCCCTTAGCTGCCATTGTGTTGCAGCGAGTCGGCGCTGTCGCCCGCGCCCGGCACCAGGATCAACGAGAAATAGACGGCGCTGTCGTCAGGCTTGTCCGCGAGCGGCATGATGCGTTCGCTCTGGGTCGTGCCGTGCTCGACGTAGGTCGCCTGGCTCGCGCGCCCGAGCCGCTCGAGCACTTTGCGGACCTTGGGGAAGTTGCGCCCGAGCTTGATGATGGCGGTGGGATCCCCGCCCGAGAGGCGCGCCTCGAGCTCAGCCTCCGGCAGCGTCCCCGGCACGATGGAAAATACTCGGTCGGTCGACACCAGCGGGAACCCGGCGCGGGCGGCACAGCCAGCGAAGCTGGTGATGCCGGGGATCACGACGCAGCGGTGCTCGCGCGAGAGGCGATGGTGCAGGTGCAAATACGAGCCGTAAAAGAGCGGATCACCTTCGCACAGGACCGCAACGTCTTGCCCTTTGACCAGGCGCTCCGTGATCAGCGCCGCGGACTCTGCGTAGAACCCCCG
Organism: Deltaproteobacteria bacterium; assembly: GCA_043747815.1. Lineage (GTDB taxonomy): Bacteria > Myxococcota_A > Polyangia > Polyangiales > Polyangiaceae > SZUA-265. The sequence continues at coordinate 79,293 of JAYTOL010000187.1, read as the reverse complement.
GAGCGCCGCCACGTAACGCGGGCTGCTCGACGCGAGCTCCACCGTGTACGGATAGATCAGCGGCAGGTGCTCGGCGCCGCTCTCGAGGTAGCGCTCGGCGGCGGCAAAGGCATTGCTGACCTTGCCCCGCTTGCCGAAGTAGGCGACGACGCGCGCGCCCTGCAGCAGCTTGGCGGCCTTGACGGTCAGCAGCTCGGGATCCCCAGGACCCACCCCCACTCCGTATACGGTTCCGGGATTCATTGGCTCATTCCTCATCACAGCCGAGCGCGTTGATGGCGGCGACCGCCAGCGCGCTGCCGCCCTTGCGCCCGCGCACGACCAGGCTCGGGACGCGGCCATCGTCCTCGAGCGCTCGCTTGGACTCCGCCGCGCCCACGAAACCAACGGGCACACCCACGACGGCGGCCGGGCGCGCCGCCGTCTCGTCGAGCAGCTCGAGCAGGCGAAACAGGGCTGTCGGCGCGTTGCCGATGGCGATCACCGCGCCCTCGAGCCGATCCCGAAATAGGGAGAACGCCGCCGCGCTGCGCGTCGTCCGCTGCGCCCGGGCGAGCGCGGGCACCTCCGGGTGGTCCAGCAGGCACAACACCTCGTTATCGCGCGGCAGGCGCGAGCGCGTCACTCCGCTCACGATCATCTTGGCGTCACACAGGATAGGCGCGCCAGCCCGCAGCGCGGCGCGGGCGGCCGCGGCGAAGCCCGGGGAAAAGGCGAGCTCGTCCGCCAGCTCGACGCTGCCCGAGGTGTGAATGAGCCGCACCGCCACACGCTCCTCCAGCTCGGAAAAACGTGACAGGGCCGCCTCGGCGCGGATGATGGCGAACGATTTTTCGTAGATCGCCGCCGGGTCGCGCTCGTACTCGTAGCGCACGCTCACGAGCGCGTCCCGTCTGCTGTGAGAGCGCCATTGAGCTTGGCAGGGCGGGCGGCGCGAGCTTCGGCGACAGAGGCACACGCAAACTGGGCAGACACGCGCTCGCGCACCGTCGCCAGTGAGAGCCTGGGCCCGCTCGAGGTTTGGGCGACGTCCGTCCCAAAGCCGAGCCGAGGGCCATCCGCGCCCCACACCAGCGTGACCTCCGCGGCCCCGCTCCGCGCACAACCTTTGTCGCAGCCGGAGACGTGCAGCGTCCCCCGCGCGAGCGACGCGTGTCGGACGAGCTCGCCGAGCTCGAGCGCGAGGCGACGTGTTTCACCGTGCGACGACTGACACGCCGGTGCTCCGCTGCAAGCGACCAGCTCGAGGGAGCGATCGGTCGGCTCCACCCCAAACCCCAAGCTCTTGGCCCGCTCTACGAGCCGCGCCAGATCGGCCTCACGCACGCCCGTGACGAGCACCTGCCGCGCCGGCGTCAGACGCAGCTCGCCGCTGCCGAGGTCGTCAGCCAGGTCCGCGATGCCGGCCCAGGCCTCGGCGCCGGCGGAGCCAAACGGGACACTGAGACCAAAATAGCTCTGCTTGCCCGACTGAAAGCCCAGGCACGAGCTCGACCAAGAGGGCATGCGTCGCGCGGGGCCGAGCAGGTGTTGCACGGCGGCGTGGAGGCGGGCCAAGCCACCGCCCTCGAGCGCGTCACGCATCCGCTCCCAGCCGCTATCGGCTGAGCCGAGCGCCGAGAGCAACCGGGCGACGGCGCTCGGTACGTCGCCGATCGGGCAAGTGCCGAGAGAGCAGGCACTGGCTGCCGTGCCTGCCAAGCGCAAGTCCGCGAGGCCCGGCTGCGCCGCATCGAGCTGGATGCGGATGTCGGCTGAAACTTCAGCGCACAGGTGACTGCCCCCGCTCAGCACCAGCCCAAACTTGTCGGACAAACGTCGAGCCGCTGGCGTTACGGAGAGGAGCTGCTCGAGCGCGCCGGCCAAAGGTTCGAGCGGCGCACAACGAGGATCCAGCCCCGAAAGGGGGCATACGAGCAGGGCGGGGCGCCGAGCGCGCTCAGGTGTGGCTTCGGCCAGCTCGAGCGACACGAGTCCGTCCTGCAGCGCTGCCAGGGAGCCTCTGGAAACGCCACGAATTTGCAGGTTGGCACGTCGCGTCAGCTCGATCACCCCGTTGCCTGCCTCGCGTGCCAACCCCGCCAGTGCCCTGAGCCGGTGCGCGGCGAGGCGCGCGCTCCGCGGACGCACCCGTACGATCAGGCCATCGCCGGACGGCATCGGCGTCCATACGCCGGGACAAAAGCCTCGCGGCTGCCTGTTGGGATCGACCATTTTCGAGAGCGCGCAGCATAGCCAGGCGCCTCTGCGAATCAATCGCCGAAGCGGGCCGGCCCGGCCGCGCTCCGATCACGCAGGATTTAGCTGCGGTAGTCAGCGTTTTCGCTCACGTACTCGTGGCTCAGATCGGCGCCCAGAACGCTAGCTGCGGCGTTGCCGCGGCCGAGATCGATGTGGACCAACACGCGACGTTCGTGCGGCGGATAGTCGATGGGGGGTGAAAACACCCCGTCTTTCGGGGGAGCGCTCGCGTACAGCTCGGCGCTTTTTAGATGCGCCACGAGCTCCGCCTCTTTGCTCGGATCGAGAAAAAACTCGCCCTTCTCGACCAGCGGGATCGCGCCGAGGGTCATGCGCGTCTGGCTGAGGTCGAGGCCGGGCTGAGAAGCGCCCACGTATTTGCCGACCGCTTGCACGAGCCGACCCACGTTGGGGTCGTTGCCCGCGACCGCGCACTTGAACAGCGGCGCGTTGACGACGCTCTTCCCGATATCGCGCGCGATGCGCTCCGTCGGCGCACCCGTGACGTCCACCTGGATCACGTGGTGGACACCTTCACCGTTGCGCACCACGTCTTCACACAGATCCTGGCACACCCGGCTGAGCGCGGCTTCGAACTCAGCGAGGTCGGGGCAGGAGACCCTGCCGGAGGACACCAGCACGACCGAGTCCGACGTGCTCGTGTCGCTGTCGATGCTCATGGAGTTGAAGCTCGCGGCCATCACGCGTGGCAAGACCTGGCGCAGGACGTCGCGCGGCACCGCCAGATCCGTGAGCACGTAGACGAGGAGCGTCGCCAGGTTTGGCTCGATCATGCCCGCCCCCTTCGCGATGCCGACGATGCTGCCCCCGCCCAGCTGCGCGCGCCGCACCTTGGGATACAGGTCGGTGGTCACGATGCCCTCGGCGGCCGGCAAGATGGATTCTGCCGTCAAGGCCCCGACCACCCTCGGCAACGCCGCCACCATGGGTTCGAGCGGTAGGCGCCAGCCGATGATGCCGGTGGAGCTCGGCAAGATCGCCGTTTGCGGCACGCCGAGCAAGGGCGACAGCTCGGCGCACAGGCGCTCGGACGTGGCCTCACCTCCGGGCGCGCACACATTGGAGATCTTGTTGTTGACGATGATCGCCCCGAGCGCCGGCTCGAGCAGACGCCGCCGCCCAATCTTGACGGGAGCGCCTGGGAAGGCGTTGCTCGTGAACATCAACGCAAAATCCGGCGAGAGCGCGTCGAGCGCGATCAGCGTCAGCGTCATCTTGGCGGTCTTTGCGGGCACCTCGTAAGGCGCAAACGAAAGGCTCGCCGCGCCGACGCGAAAGCCCCGCGGCAGGGCGGCCTGCGTTTGAAGCCAGGCGCGGTGCTCGCCGCGGGACCCAAAGGTGAGGTTGGTGCTGGACATGGAGAGACTCGGGTGGGGCGCCGAGCTCGCGCGGCGCTCGGGAAAGCTGGCACGTCAGACCCGAGCACTCAAGGGCGGCCATCGCCCTGCTCGAGTTCCGGCCAAAGATTCGACGGTGAGCGGCGGCGCCTCACCGCGCCTGCTCACCCACAGGCCCTGCGCGTCCGCCCCGGCTGTCGCTCGGGGATCACTGCTCGAGCTTGGCTGAGCTGGGGCTGGCTGTCACCGTGTCGGGAGCAGGTTGCAGAGAGCGCGCAACTTCACCGGGAGGAAAAATGAACAAGTATTCAATGTGTTTGATGTTCGTCGTCGCTTGCGGCGCCGCGCCAGAAGAATTCGAGGCTCTCGAGCTCGGTCGCGCGGAGCAGGCGATGGCCTTCAAGGCCGGGCCAAATTTCGCGTACGGCGTCACCGTCGACGACACGCACGAGCAGCTGCAGTGCATCAACATTGGCAACGACGAGTGCAGCGTGCCGCGCACCAAGAGCCCGACTTACTTTCTCGAAAGCTCGCTGACCACCGCGCAGAAGGACGCGGTCCGCGCCGACTTCGCCGCCATCGACGCGGCAACAAATTGGACCTTCACCGAGACGACCAGCGCAGCGAACGCGATCATCACGGTCAACAAGTTCGATGGCATCTGCAGCGGCCCTCAAATCCAGGACCTGGTCTGCGTGAACCTCACCGGTGAAGGCAACACGCTCACTGAGCCCACGGATCTGCCGAACGTGTATACCGAGCACACCAAGGGCGTCATCCACATCGACGTCGCAGCCATTGACGCATCCGCTTCGACCTCTGCCGAGCGCCTGCGTCGCAAGTCCCACGGCACGCGGGCAGCCATCCTGTCATGGATGGGGCTCGGGGTGCGCTCACACACGGGCTTGTCGCCCACCCGCCAAGCCGTGCAGAACCCCGACAGCATCGGCGCGCTCTCCGCGGGCGAGGTGTGCCGACTGAATGCTTTCTTGCCCCTGGCGCAAGGCGGAACGGCAAAGACGGCGAATCGGCTCACGCCAGCTTGCACGTCGGACTGAGAGAGATACCGGGTCAACCCGAAGGACGTGCAGAGCTCGTCATTGCGCTGGCGACCGCCCGCTCGTCGTGACGCCGAGGGTTGTCGGGCGCAGCGCGACCAGCTGATAGTGCTCGCCGACAAACGCCACAGGCAGCTCGGTGGGCGAGCCCTTCGGCAGCACGGCGTAGTCGAGCTCATACTCGCGCGCTAACGCGGCGAGGCGAGAGTCGTTGTTTTGCTGTGGGTCCAGGGCTTTCAGCGCTGACGTGCGCTTGTACCACTCCGCGATCTCGGGGTCGCCATACGGGAAGACCTTGTGGTCCACGAACAGCGCCCGCCCCGCCTTGTAGCGGAACGTGCCCGAGTCCCAGAACTTGGCGACGTCCGTGATGGCAAAGACGGCGTCCCGATCCGTGTGCTCGCGCGCGTAGGCCGCGACGTCGTCGTAGCGGGTCTCGAAATCGTCCAGCGTGAAGGCAGGCAGGCGGTTGCCGTGCCAGCGCTCGCGCTGGGCGAAGATCCCAAAGCGCGAGCCGGCGAACGCGGCCAGTCCCGCTAGCATCACCCAGGCCGCGGTCCGTGGCCGCCGCGCGACGTGCACTGCCCAGAAGCCCAGCCCGAGGAGCAATGCCATGACCAGCGTGACGCCCCGAGCTCGCGGCGACACGATGCGCTCGCCGAGCACGAGCAGAGTGAAGACGAGAGCCACCGCCGCCGCCCGCCAGCGTTGAGCGCGAGCTGATTGCCCCGCCTCGAAGACGCTGCCAAACGCCCCGGCGCCGACGACGACGCCAACCCAGCTCGTGATGCTGGTGAAGCGATACGCCTGGGCCACCATGACGGGCCGCAGCGGGACCAGCTCTACGAAGACATAGCCCACCACAAAGCCCAGCATCACCAGCGCCGCGAGCCAGAGCAGCGGGGCGAGCCGCCGAAGATGGCTGCGCACGAGGTAGATGCTCGAGAGCGAGCACAGGGTGAAGTCCGCAAATAGGATCCAGTCCTTGCTCGGAAAGGTCGATGGCAGGACGTGGTGCGGCCCGCGCGTCCGCGCGTAGATGTGAAAATACGTGGCGTCATCCAGGCGCGGCGCGGACGTCGGCCGATACCAGAGCAGCGCGAAGAGGGCAGCGAACCCGAGGGCCTTCAGCGCACACTGTGACAGCTCGCGCCGGATCGGGGTGGCGCGAGCCTCTTGGCGCAGCAGCTGCGCTACCTCGAGGAACAGCACCGAGCCGGCCGCCGCGAGACCGTAGAGCGGATGAATGACCGCGGTGCCGGCCGCCCACAGCATCGCCGTAGGAGACCCCCGCAGCGCCGCGCTGATCGCACCGAACATGCCGGGGATGGCCAGCGACGCTGGGGACAGGTTGTTCGTGAGCAAGAAACCCGCGTCCCCGAGCCGCACGTAGAAGTACAGCGCAGCGACCAACAGCAGCGAGGCGTAGGCGGCAATCAGGTTACCGAAAGCGTACCGCACCGTCCGAAAGGTGATCAGCAACGTGGCCGTGTTCGCCAGCCACGTCAGCACGAAGAACAGGGCAGGCAGCGGCAGCAGGTGCGAGCCGAGCGCGAGGAGCCGTATGTAATAGTAGCGTGGGCCACCCTCGACAAAAAACTGTATGAAGTAGTCCCGCTTCAGAAAGCCGTCTTCGAGGTACGCCAGCAGCGCGGCGAGCTGCTCCATCTGGTTGCTGCGCCCGTACGAGTAACCATCCAGCGTGTATACGACGGCGATGAGGGCCGCTGCCGCCACGGGGGCAAACCGCGCCCACGTGCGGGCGCTCAGCGCGGCGCTCGTTGGATCGAGGGCAACGGCCGATGTGCTCATGGCAGCGCGGCGCCGGACGGCGAGCGCGGCGCGAGGGTCATGTACAAATATTTGCCGATCCCCGTCCGCGGACGAGAACGAGCGATGAAACGCGAACGCAGGTCGAGGCGGCTGCCCTGGGCGAGCTCGAGGTAGCCTTGCTCGGTGCGACAGAACTCGCCGCGATCGATGGAGGCGAGCCAGTTACCGACCCGGTGCCCCGGCAAGAACACGATGTCAGCCGTGAGCACCAGCTGCAACCTAGGCGATTCCGACAGCGAGGCGAGGAGCCCGCGCGCTTCGCCGTTCGACAGGTGGTGCAGGACGCCTGCCAGCACCACGTGCGTCGGCGCCACGCGGCGCACGTCTTCCGGCGTGCAGGCTCGTGCCTGGAACGAGACGCGGCTAGAGCCGTGCCGGGCGCGCGCGTGGTTCACCGCGATGGGGTCGGTATCCATCCCCACGTACGACTCGAAGGAGCGCAGATAACGCAGGGCGCTGCCGGTGCCGCAGCCCACGTCGAGGATCACCGCGCCCGGGCCCTGGATCTGATCGTAGAGGGGCTTGAGCTCCACACCTCCGACGAGCAAGGGCCGAACCACGTCGTAGACGAAGGGGTGGTGCATCGCGCGGTGTAGGCCCTTGATGGCGCTCTGGAGCACGCTCGCGTCTTACCTCGCGCGCGCCGCCGACGCCAGCTCCGTCCTGCTCGGGTGATTTAGCCGGATTTGGCGGCCAAGAACTCGTCGTAGCTGCGAATGTAGTCAGCGGGATCGTAGAGCTCGGAGGCAAATACGAGGAGCACGGCGTCCGACGAGTACCGGTACTGGATGCCCCACACCATGGGCGGCAAGTAGACGCCCACCTCGGAGCTGTCCAGCCGAAACTCCTCGCGGCGCGTGCCGTCGTCGGCCACCACGGCGAGCTGCCCCTTCGCGCACACCAGGAACTGATGGCAGACGCGGTGCGCGTGCTCGCCGCGGACCTCGGCGCTCGGCACGTCGAACACGAGAAAGTAGCGCTTGGGCGTGAAAGGAATGTCCGTTCCCCACTCGCCGACAGACAACGTCCCGCGCATGTCCGTCGCGAGCTTCAGGCGATGCACGGTGACGCCCGCTACGCTGCTCTGTACCACCCGCTCCTGGCCCCTGAAGCTCGAGGCAGCTCGCGCCGGACGCGCCGCTCTCTGGCTCGCGGGTCCGTGGCTCGCGGGTCCGTGGCTTGCGCTGCCGCTCTCCGCCCTGCCGCCCTCCCTGCCGCTCTCGACGTAGCCGGTGATGCGGGCGGGGTTGCCCGTGACGATCGCGTTGGGGGGCACGTCGCGCGTGACCACGGCGCCGGCGCCGACCATGGCGTTCCTCCCGATCACGATCCCGGGGAGGATCGTGGCGTTGGCGCCCACGGACGCCGACCTGGAGACGACCGTTTGTAGAAATTCTGTGGGGCGGCGCTTACTGCGCGGGAAATTATCGTTGGTGAAGGTGGCGTTGGGGCCGACGAACACGTCGTCTTCCAGGCGCACGCCGTCCCACAGCTGCACACCGCACTTGATGGTGACCCGATCACCTATCACCACGTCGTTCTCGATGAACGTATGATCGCAGATGTTGCAGTCCCTCCCAACGACGGCGCCGGGCAGCACGTGCGCGAAAGCCCAGACCCGAGTCCCGGCGCCGACGCGGTTGCTCTCGCAGATGCCCTGCGGGTGAACGAAAAAATCGGTCATGACGCCCTGTCTACCCCAAAATCCTCAGTCTGCATCGCGATGGCGAGCGGCCTACCCTTCGTATTTTCGAAGGTTCGCCAAACGTACGAGCCGATGACGCCGAGGCCGAGGGAGTTGAGCGCGCCAAAAAACGCCACCACCAGCACGGTCGCCGCGTAGCCCGGCACCGAAACGAAGCCGAAGATCTTCGCCAGGAACACCACGACCGAGAGCACGATGGACGTCACGAGGCCGACGGCGCCGAAAAACGCGAGCAACCGGATCGGCAGATCCGAGAAGGCGAACAAGCTGTCGAACAGGTACTTCAGCTTCTTCTTGACGGTCCAGGCGCTCCTGCCGGCGACGCGGGGCTGGCGCGCGTAGCCGATCAGCTTGCGGCGGTGCCCGAGCCAAAATAACAGGCCCACGAGCGAGCTGTTCGATTCGACGAGGCCGAGCAGGCGATCGCGAAAGGCGCGATTGCAGCCGAAGACATCGACGCCCCCGGGCGGCATCTTCGGTTCGATCACCCGACGATACAGCCACCAGAAGGCCGTTGACCCCAGGCGCGACAGCGCTGGATCCGCCCGGCTCTCACGCGTACCGATGACGAGATCGACAGGCTCATTCTCCAACGCTTCAAAGAAGGAGAGCATGAGCTCCGGCGGCTCTTGCAGGTCGGCCGCCATGACCGCGAAATACGGACCGCTCGCAGCGCCCAGACCCTCGCGAATTGCCGCAAAGGAGCCGAAGTTGCGCGATAAAAGCACGAGCCGCGAGCGAAAGCTGACGCCGGGCAGCCCATCTCTGAGCAGCGCGTGCGAAGCATCGGGGCTACCGTCCACCACAAACACCACCTCCAGCGCGGACGCGAGCTCTGCGCTGAGCTTGTCACAGGCCGCTAGCAGCGGCGCGATCGTCTCGGCGTTCTTGTAGACGGGGATCACCAGCGAATATCTGGTCGTCATGGCGCCCAGGCATTGCAAGCCGAGATGACGCGCTCCACCTGCGGGTCCAACAGGTAAGGATGAATCGGCAGCGACACCTCCGCGCGCGCGAACGTCTGCGCCCGCGAGAGCGCGTCGGCGCGTTCGAAGGGCACCCCCCCGAGCGCTTCTTGATCGGGGATGAGCACCGGGTAGTGCAGCCCGGAGCCGATGCCGAGCCGCGAGAGGTGCGCCATGAACGCCTCCCGCTCCCCGTCGACCAGCACTGGAAACAGGTGCCACACCGAGTCCGAGCCGGCGGGAATGGGCGGCACGCTCAGCCGAGCGTTGTCGAGCCCAGCCCGGTACGCGCTCGCGATGGCGCGCCGCCGCTGCGTATAGCGCCCGAGGCGCGGCAGAAAAGCCGAGCGGAGGAGCGCGGCCTGCAGCTCGTCCAGGCGGCTATTCATCCCCAGCCGCGCGTGGACATACTTCGCGGTCTGCCCGTAATCCCGCAGGCTACGCGCCTCGGCGGCGAGCGCCGCGTCCGCGCACAACACGGCGCCGCCGTCGCCCATGCAGCCCAGGTTCTTGGTGGGGTAAAAGCTCGTGGCGCAGGCGCGGCCCGTGGCGCCGACCGGTGTCCCACGGCTCGACGCCCCCACCGCCTGAGCGCAATCCTCGACCACCACCATGTCGGTCGCCGCCGCCACGTCGCGCAGCTGCTCGGCGTCCACGGCGTGCCCGTAAAGGTGAACGGGGACGAGGTACTTGATGGCGCGATCGGCGGCGGCAGCGCGCGCCACACGTTCCAGATCGATCAACCCCGATGCGTCCACGTCGACGAACACGGGCACGCCCCCGGCACGCACGATGGCCAGGCTCGTCGCGAAGGCGCTGAGCGGCGTCGTGAGCACCTTGTCCCCCTGCGCGATGCCGAGCGACCGCAGGCAGATCTCGATGGCATCCAGCCCGTTGCCGCAGCCGACGGCGTGCGGCAGGTGCCAGGACGCGGCCAGCTCCGCCTCGAACGCCTGCACCTCCTTACCGAGCACGAGCCAGCCGCTCTGCCCGACGCGCTCTAGCGCCGCGCTACAGTCGTCACGCACGTCCCGCCACTGCGCGACGAAATCATTCAGCAGAATGCGATCAGGCGGCTGCACGACCTAAAAACCCACGGTCCCTCTTGCCATAGGCCGTCCAACGCGCCAAGGACAATCCCGCCGGAGCAGGCGATGGGGTGTATGCCCGCATGGGCGCCGCGCGCTCAGAGCGAGGACCCGCCCTTCTCCGTGCGCCAAGGGGCAAGCAGCGTTAGCCACCCCGAGCAGCCAGTGGATGTGGTCCGCCGTGCATGCGGCGACGATACTCCCGCATGCACACCACGCCAATGGCGGCGTCGGGCTCCTCGCGCCGAAGCGGCGGTGCGCTGATGCCGCTCGGCATGCGCTCGAGCTCATGGCGCGAAATGGAGTGCGCGCCAACTTGGCGGAGTGGCGCCCCGGACGGCTCGGCCTGGGGACGGCCGTCGATGCTCGCACAGGCCTTCGCCAGAACGCACCCGGAGCACGACAGCGCGGGGCAAGCTCCGTGTTCGGGCCGCTGCCCAGGATGCCGTAGGCGGGGCCGCCGTCATTCAGCGGCCCTGGCCACCGCGGGCATCAGCTCGTCGACGCCCGCGAACACTGAGGCTGGCAGCGCCGCTGATGGCCCCTGAGGAAGAGGCGTGGTCACCAATACCCGGCTGAGTTGGCACACGGCCGGCTGTGGGCGTCGGCGCGAAACTCCCGGCTTCGTCATTCGGACCTCACGAGCGATACCATTCGCGAGAGGATATAGCCTTGGAGCTATATTCCGTTTCGACATGTGTCCGCGGAGAGCGTAGCTCCGCAGCGTGCCGAAGGCCGCGCCCGTCATTAGCGCATCCCTGGCTGCCACTCGGTCTGGGCCTGGAACCTGCCGGGCAACCCTATAGCCGAGAGCTGTCCGAGCTCGTCAGCTCCTATCGAACCGTGCTGCACCGCCCACCGTCGTGGCTCCCCGACGGCGTCCGCCATCCGGTCTTCTGTACGCCCTCGTGACCCACCGAGCTTCTGCGCCGACGTCCGATGGTGCTCAGACCGTACCTTTACTGTAGCCCGCCGCCGCGGCCCAGCTCGTGAAAACGCCTGTCACTCGGGCCCTGGCAAGAACGGCGAAATCGCCTCGTAAAAGCGCTGGCCGAGCAGGGCGTAGCCGGCGGTATTGGGGTGCAACACGTCCAACATATAGGCGGTGGCGAAGTCGGGGTTGGCGGTAAAGGCCGCGTACATGTCGACGCCGATGACGTGTTTACCCGCCGCCTGGCTCCCTTCCACGAGCGCTGGGATGGCGGCGTCGTACGCGCGGATCCGCTCGTTGGTGGCCGCCGTGGTGGTGGGCAGGATGGTCGCCACGACGAGCAGCGTGTCCGGCGCCGCCGTGGTGATGCGGTCGATCAGGCCTCCGAGGCGCGCTGGCGCGTTCGCCACGTCAATTTGCAGATCGATATCGTTGGTGCCGATCATCAGCAGGATGATGTGCGGTTGATAGGTCGCGATGGCCACCTCGGCGCGGGGCGAGATGCCGCTCCGCGTGCTCGGATCGATGGTGAAGCCGGAGTAGCCTTCGTGAGCGGGCGGGAAGGGGTTGCCGGCGACCTCGGCGGGGCCGTTGGCTCGAGCACCGACGAACGTGATGGCGTGGGGAGCGAGCGCCGCCAGGCGGAAGAGCTCGACGCGGTAGCCACCGTTGAAGCTCGGGTAACCTTCGGTGATCGAGTCGCCGAAGGGCATGATCACGCAAGCTGAGCCGTCACTCGGGCAGGGCGACAAGACGTCGCCGGGGTCCGCGCTCGGCGCGCGCGCGTCAAGCGTCGCCGCGTCCGCGTCAGCGCCGAGGTGCGGAGCGGCCGCGTCACTCTGGGACGCCGCCCCGCCAGCCCCCGAAGGACTCAGAGGCGGCGTACCGTCAACCTCTGGCGGCGAGCCACCAGTGGCTGCGCTGCTCCCGTTCGCGGCGGCGCCCGCAGCTGCCGAGGCTGCTCCCGATCGACCGCCGGCAGGCGACAGTGCGCCACCGCCCGCGGTGGCCTCGAGCCCCGGTGACGCGTCGCGACACCCAGCGGACCATAGGACGCTGGAGGCCACGAAGGCCAACCCGGCGCGGCGCGCCCAGAGCGCCGAAATGAAGGGACGCACGCGCCAGGTATCGCACAAGCAATTTGCAAGTCAATTGAACGCAATTGCGTCGCTGAGCAGGCCAGTTGCAAACCTCGGGTTGCACCTCGACGTGCGCCGCCGCCGAGCTCCGAAAGTGGGAAGCCATGAGCATTACCGTCCCAATCCGTGTATCGAGTGCAGCGATGAAGCACTCCTCGACCACCCTGGCGCTGCTGGCGCTCTTGGCACTCACCGCTCGGAGCGCCGAAGCGTTGGCAGACGGCTCTCTGCCACGGCTCGAACGGCGTGCTGGGCGGCACGCGCTCTTGGTCGATGGCGCGCCGTTCTTGATGTTGGGGGTGCAGGCCAACAACAGCAGCAACTATCCCGCGATGCTGCCCGAGGTGTGGCCGCTGCTCGAGCGGCTGCACGCCAACACGCTCGAGATCCCCGTCGCCTGGGAGCAGGTCGAGCCGAGCGACGGGAAGTTCGACTTCTCGTGGCTCGACGTGTTGCTGCGAGAGGCACGCGCGCACGATAAGCGCCTGGTGTTGCTCTGGTTCGCGACCTGGAAGAACACCGGTCCCGGTTACGCGCCGACCTGGGTGGAAAAGGACAATCAGCGCTTTCCGCGCATGCGCACTGCCGCTGGCAAGGCGCACTATGTGCTGTCGCCGCATCATCGGGCCACGCTGGAGGCGGACAAGCGCGCGTTCGTCGCGATGATGCGCCACCTCAAAGCGATCGATCGCGACCACCGCGTGATCATGGTGCAGCCCCAGAACGAGGTGGGCAGTTATGGCCAGCCGCGCGATTTCGGGCCCGAAGCGCAGGCGCTGTTCGCGGCGGCGGTGCCAGACGCGCTGGCGCGTGCTCTCGGCAAGTCAGGGACCTGGGCCAGCGTCTTTGGCGGGCTCGCCGACAGCGCCTTCAACGCCTGGCACACCGCGCGCTACATCGATGAGATCGCCGCTGCAGGGCGAGCGGTCCTGGACCTGCCCATGTTCTGCAACGCCGCGCTGAGCGATCCTTTCGCGAAGCCGCCTAAGAGCGGCGGCGCTAGCGGCGGGCCCGATTGGCACATGATCGACGTGTGGAAAGCCGCGGCGCCGCACATCGACATCGTCGCGCCCGACATCTACAATCGTGATCCCAAGGTGTACGCAGAGTACCTCCGCGTGTACGCGCGCCCGGACAACGCCCTGCTGATCCCGGAGACGGGGAACGCGGAGGAGTACGCCCGCTTCTTCTGGTCTGCTCTGGGCAAGGGTGCCATCGGCTTTGCGCCCTTTGGCTTCGACGCGACCGGCTACTCCAACTACCCGCTCGGTGCCAAGCAGCTCGACGCCGCCACGATCGAGGCGTTCGCCTCGAAGTACGCATTGTTCGCGCCCATGGCGCGGCAGTGGGCGAAGATCGCGCTCGAGCATCCCACCTGGGGCGCGGCCAAGGGCAAGGACGCCGCAGACGAGTCGACGGTGATGGGGGCCTGGAAGGTCACCGCCCAGTTCGATCTCTGGCAATTCGGGGAGCGCGATTCCCCGTGGCTCAAACCCGATCCTTCACCCACCGTCGGCAAAGGTGTCGGCGGCGCCGTCGTGGCTCAGCTCGGCCCCGACGAGTTTCTGATCGCGGGCAGCAACGTGCGCATGCGGGTCGCGCTGGACAAGCCGGCAGCCGGCGAGGGCACCATCCAACAGGTCGAAGAGGGGCGCTTTGACGCCCGCGGGAACTGGCTGCGCAAGCGCGTCTGGAACGGCGATCAGACCGACTACGGGCTCAACTTCGTCGACACTCCCGCGCTCTTGCGCGTGCGCATGCTGCGCTATCGATAGGCGCCCTCGGGGATGGCAGTGGATGCGCGGTTGATGCGGATTGATGCACACCGAGCTATCATCTAGGGATGCGGACGACGGTAGATCTCGATCCGGGGCTACTCGAAACGGCCAAGCGCCTCGCTTTGAAAGAGCGACGGACACTGAGTGCTCTGCTCGGAGACGCTTGGGTTGCGTATCTTGGGTCCCGTCGCCAGACCGCGAAAGATCCACCGTTCGATGCCAATTCCTGGAAGACGTTCGCGTGCTTCTTCCTGACGTCAGCGTTCTCGTCTATGCACATCGGCTCGAGTCCCCCGACCGTGCTCGTTACTCCAGCTGGCTGCGGGCTCTAGCTGCGGGGCCAGAGCCCTTCGCGCTGTCCGAGCTTGGCGCGAGTGGGTTCGTTCGCATCGTGACGAACCCCAAGATTTGGGACGAGCCGACCAGCACCGAGGACGCGCTGGAGTTCGTCGGCTGCGACAGCGATCGAATGCCCGGCTGCTGACATACGGCCCCGCCAGCTGGGAAGCGTTTGCACGCCTGTGCCGCGCCGCTCGCGCCCGTGGCAAGCTGGTCGCTGACGCCTACCATGCTGCCCTCGCCATCGAGCACGGTTGCGAGCTAGTGACGGCGGACGGTGATTTCGCTCGCTTCGCTGGGCTCCGGTACCGACATCCCCGTCGCTTGACGAGCTACCTGCCGCAGCCCGTGATGCGGCGCTGGTGGAGCTACATTCAGGGTGAAACACTCGCGGATGGCAGGCGGATATCCGGTGTGGGCGGCGCCGCCATGTCGCTCCCGATGTGGAAGCTCGGGTGCGGGGGCTGGTTATAAGCGACGTTCTGCCAGGAGATCGCGATGCGGTATTGCGGATCATGCATCAGCGTGTAGATGCGCCGGGTGGTGAGGTCTGTCGTGGTGTAAACGCGTAGCGCGCTATTGTTTGCCTCGCGCCAGATCACCTCTTCACGCCAGTCACCCAGCAGGTCTGCGACCAGCGCGGGGTTACTCTTGGTGCCGTTATTCTCGAGGCACTGCTGGCAGGTTTGCAGCGGCTGTTCCACGCCGAGCTTGGTGACCGCAATGCCGTTTTCGAGCTCGCGGGACTCGTCCGCGTCCCACCACGCGAGGAAGTTGATCAAGGTCGTCTGCGGGCCGCCGATCGGAGCCCCCGTCGTCGCGCTGCGGAGCACGTCCATTCTGCTCGACAACATCTCCGGGCCGGGGCTAGCGGGCGAAAGGTCGCCCGCGATGGCGCGGCTCACGTCGAAGCCTGTCTGAGCGCTGGTGTGAACCGTCGCGCAGGTGTTGGCGTCCCGCAGGATCCAAAACGGTTGGCTCGCGGTCTCCGCGGGCATGAACACCTCGAGGCCCGGGCGGCTGGGGACGAGGTCGGTCACGTGCAACGCGTCCCCGTGGCCGCGCCCGGTCGAGCATTTGCCCCTGCCGTCGTTGTCGACGGTCATCGAACCGTAGATGATCTCCTGCTCGGGGTCGCCGTCCACGTTGGCCACGCTCAAGCTGTGGGCGCCCTGGCCAGCGAAGGGGCGGCCCTGCGCGTCGTTCGGCGTGGCGTCGCTGTCGAATTTCCAGAGCCGGTTGAGCTGCCCGTTGCGAAAGTTCCAGGCCGTCAGCGTGCTGCGAGTGTAGTAGCCGCGAGCCATCACGAAGCTCGGCAGGCCGCTGCCGTCCAGGTAGGCCGCGGTGGCCAGGAAGCGGTCGACGCGGTTGCCATAGGCGTCTCCCCAGGCGGCGACGTTTCCGCGCGCCTGGTCGAAGGCCACCGTGCTGAGCTCACCCCCGGTAGCACCGTCGAACACCGTGAAATACTCTGGCCCGCTCAGCACGTAGCCGTCGGCGTTACGGAAAATCTGCGCGTCGTTGTCGGCCGCTGCGGGGCCCTTGCTCAAGAAGGCGCCCCTCCCGTCGCGGGTGCCGGGCGCCGTTTTCACGCCCATCTCCGCTTTGCCGTCGCCGTCGGCGTCGATCACGATGAACTGCGTGTAGTGCGCGCCCGCCCGGATATTCGGTCCGAGGTTGATCCGCCAGAGCCGTGTGCCGTCCAGCTTCAGCGCGTCGATGAACACGTCGCTCGTGACGCCCATCTCCGAGTTGTCCTTGGAGTCGTTCGGGTCCCACTTGAGGAAGACCTCGTACTCGCCGTCGCCGTCGACGTCCCCCAGGCTGCCGTCGTTGGCCGCGTAAATCGCGGAAGGCGGCTCGATCGGGATGCGCAGAAAGTTTTGCGCCCAGGGCCCCACGGGCGCCGAGGCCCTGCCTTCAAGCTGATCGATGACGGGAGTTACGCTGTACACCGAGCCTGCATTGCCGCCGGGATCGCTGTAGTTCGTGCTGCTGGGCACGTTGGCGATGAGCAAGCCATCTCGGTACACGTTGTAGGTAACGCGCCCCGGGTTTTCACGATCGTATTCGTAGCCGAGCATGCGCCAGCCCACGTACACGCCGTTGGGCTGCACCACGGCCACCACGCCGCGGTCCAGGTCCTCTACGACGTTGAAGCCGGGCGGTATGACGGGCTCGAGCCGTGGCCCATCGACGGGTACCGGCGTGGCGGCCATGCCGGCGGGGTCCATGCCGGCGGGGTCCATCCCGACAGGGGTCATCCCGACAGGCGGCGGAGCCGTCGGTGCGGCGTTGCCGTCCAAACCGACGGTGCCGATCCCCTCGGAGCTCGGCGTGGAAACGCTCGGCGCTTCGACGCTGGGCGTGCCTTCGGGCTGACCTGAAGTCGCCGGTGGCGAAGTTGCCGGCTGCGAAGTCGCCGGCGGCGAAGTTGCCGGCCCGGGTCCAAACATTCCGGGACCAGTGCCTTCTTCACCGGTGTCGCTAGCTCCGCAACTAAGTCCGCTGCTCGAGGCGAGCGCCAGAACACCCATTGACCCAACCCACGAACGATTCCGCCGCCTCGACATCATCGTAGCCTCGACATCATAGTAGTCCTGTAAGAGTCCGCTGTATGAGGAACGACCGCCCAGTGCCCGCACAACGTTCGAGCCGCAAAGGGCGGCGACGGCGGGCTAGGAAGCTTGCGGGTTCTAGTCCCGATGATCAAGTAGTTCCGCGAGGGCTTGGCAACCAGCAACGTGGCTGCGGCTCGTAGGGCATACGTCGGAGCGCGTACGTTGTTCAGGGCGGCGGCGCGCTGGGCTTGGACCCCGGCGTGAAGAAGGTAACGTCCGGCGTGATCCAGCCCGAGTAGATGCTCCAGTTGTACAGGTGATAGCGCTGCGGGGCGCGCGCCTCGCGCGGGGAGGCGTCGAGATCGCAGCCCCCATTCGCGTAGATCCAAGCCTTGTTGTCGTCGTAGACAACGACCTCCTCACGGCTGTCGCCGCACAGGTCCGCGTGGGCCGCGTAGTTGACGTTGGTGCTGCCCGGGTAGGGGAACTCGGCGACGGTCTTGCCGTAGCCGTCATACAGAAAGGCGCCGCCGCCGCCGCGCCGGTAGGACAGGATGAGATCGCTGCCCGTGCCGTCCCAGTTGTTGAGGTTTTCCGTCACCGTGAGCCAGCCGGAGCCGGCGGGTCGATCTTCATTCCACAGCAGCTTGCCTTGCCGATCCAGGAGCAGGTTGTTGCTCTTCAGGCCCAGCTCTTTGGTGCGCAATCGATCGAGCAGCACGACCTCCAGCCCCGGCAGGTCAGGGCGGTAGTCGCCAATGCCGAGCTGCTGGACCTCGGTGGTGTGTGTGTCTTGCCACAGCCTGGCGCCGGTTTTCGAGTCGTAAGCGGCGGCAACGTCGCCGCAGATGACGATCTCCTTGCCGTTGTCCGGATTGCCGTCGATGTCGCCGGTGCCGATGGCGTCAGCGTGCAGCTTCAGCGTGGTCGACGACCACAGCACCTTGCCGGAGCTGTCCAGGAAGTCGTAGCCGCCCATGACCTCGTCCTTGCCGTCCCCGTTCCAGTCGTAGACGAGAGGATAGTGCCCCGTGCTCAGATCGGCGAAGCCCGTCGCGGGCCCCTTCACCTGCGTCCAGAGCACGCTGCCGGCAGGACCGACTGCGCTGGGCACGCCGGTGATTGCCCAGTATTGCGAGTAGCGTGTCTTGACGATGATGTCTTGCGGCCAGGCGCTGCCGCGCAGATTGGCGAACGCGATGGAGTCGTTGGCGCCCGGCGCGGGCAGCGGGATGCGGCGCACCAGCGCGCCGCTGGTGCCGTCGAGCACGCTCATCTCGGTGTCGCTCATGTTGGCGAACACCTCCGCTTTGCCGTCGCCGTCCATATCGTAGACCTGAATCGGTATGTCCGAGGAGGCAGAGTGAAAGCCGCTGGGCGTGCCGTACTGCCAGAGCAAGTTGCCGCGCAGATCGAAGGCCGTGACGGCGGCGACCCGCTGCGGCGTGTAGGGGCCGAGGGTGGACTGATCCACGGGCTGCCCGACGACAATCTCGAGCCGCCCGTCCCCGTCGATGTCGCCGAGGCGCAAGCCGGGGCTGCCACCCGCGTTGCGCAGATCGACGACGCTCACGAGCACCGGGCCGGCGGCGGCCGTCGGAACGGCGGCGGGCAGCTTCGGCGCGGCGGTCGGAGCCGCGGGTGTGCAGGCCAGCAGCACGAGCAGGGGAGCGTGTAACGCAGGGCAGCGTGCGGAGGCTTTGGACGAGACGAGCGCCGGCATGAGATCTCCATGCGCCATCGGGTTTACGAGCTCGAGCCGATCGCGCCGCCGCAAGCTACTCGGTCTCGATTTTTCGAACAAGCCTTGGCGGATGCGAGGCGGCGTAGCCCAGCTTCGTTGGCAGCTGATATTCGAGAAAATTCTGCCTCCTTCATCCGCCCGATGCCGTGCGGGCCTCGAGCGCTGCGAGGCTCACGGCCGCACGCCGCTCCAGGCTGCGGGCGCTCGTCAAAGCGGGCGAGCTCGATGGCCTCGCGATACTCGCAGGTCGCCAGCGCCGGGTCGCTGCTCTCCAGCTGCTGCCCGCGGACCCTCGGGAGCTCGGGGAGATACACCCTCTCGTCGTGAGCCAGCGCGAAGGCGATGATCTCGTCGCTGAGCTTGTGCGCCTGCGCGCCGTGACCCGAGCTGCGGAGCACGTCGATCAGCACCTGCGCGACCAGCGTCCGAACCGTCACCATCAGCCTTCAGCGCCGGCGCGGCGCGGGTGACCGGTGGCTCACCTCGCTTCTTTCGTTCGATGAAGTGTCGACCGAAGTCCTGCTCGGCCGCGAGGTCGTTGTGCGCGCGCGGCATAACCGGCAACGCAACCTGATGTTGTCCGCGCAGGTAGGGCCGCCGCGGGCGTGCGCGTGTTCGTGATGGGACTCGAGCCGCGCGGTTTCGCGGCAGCGCACGCCTCGCGAATCGAAGTAAGTGCAACGACCGCCGTCGCGTTGGGCTACGGAGCGCCGCAGCGCGGCGGGCAGATGACGGCTCGGCGAGCGCGATGCCCAGCGAACGGCGGGTGCCGTAGCGGGCATTAGTTCGGAGGGTGGCATGTCGAGCGAGGCCGTCTCGGGCGAGGCCGTCTCGGGCGAGGCCATCTCGGGCGAGGCCATCTCGAGCGAAGCCGAGGTTTTAGTCGTGTCGTCGCGCTCGTTGTCGGTCCGCCTTGCGGCTGCCGGTAAGATGAATGGATGCGTCGGCCAGCATCTCAAACAATATCGGAAATTGGCGCGGTCCGTGCCGCGCGGGCAGCGGCGCTGGGCTTCGTCCTCGGAGAGCCTGAGCTCGTACACGCAGTAGCTCACGAGGCTGGCGCACGCCCATTGTCGATAGCCGCCTCGCGCGTCGAGCTCGGCGAGGTGCGGCAGCATCAGGTTTTTTCACGCTCTCAGGGCCACGCTGCGCGGCTTTGGAGCGGTCGGATGCTTTTGAACGCCGTCGGCATCACACAACGCTCCGGGCGGGACGCCTGACGCGAATGGCGGGCAGCTTATGGCCGCGTGTCGGACTTCATAGGCGAAGCTGCGGAAAATCGGTCAATCACCAGTGATCGTGCGCGCGTTTTTTCCTGGGTGGCTCGTCCTCATTGTGCGGCTCGCTCGCGCCCCGTTGCGCATCCCTCCGTGCTCATCGTGGTGGACGTGAGCGTCGCCTATCCGAGCACCGAGAGCGTTGGCGCCAAGCGTCGCGCCCCCGGCGGGTTCTGTCCAGCCGTTCCATCTCTTCTCGCGCCGCCTCGACGACTACGTTGGCGCGTACCAGCTCGCGCCGGGTCGCCTCATCCGCGTGCTACGCAAAGGAGACCAGCTGATCGCCGAGCTCTCGGGGAAAATGTTTCCGCTCTTCCCCGAGTCGGAGACGACATTCTTTATGAGGCTGATCGACATGACGTTCCGCTTCGAAGCGGACGCCAGCGGAAAGGCCGTGGCGGTCATGATTGCCCAGGGCGGTGGGAAGGAGAGCCGCGTGCTCAGAGCCCAGGAAGAAAGCGCGGGGAACACGGGCTCGAAGCGCAAGGTGGCACCTCGGGAGCCAGCGGGGGACGGCGGCTGACGGCGCGGGGAGCGAGTTGAGCAGCCTGTCACCATACTGTATTGGATACAGTATGGTGCATCTCAATATCACCCTCGACGAGGAGCTGTACCGGCGGCTGAAGGCGAGGGCTCCGGCCCCAAAGTTGAGCGCGTTCATCGCCGACGCGCTGCGGGCACGGCTCGGGCCCGACGCGGAAGAGCTGGCGCGCGCTTATCGCGAGGCTGCCAAGGAGCCCTGGCGGCGGTCTCTCAGCGAGGAATGGAGCGTCACAGACGTCGAAGCATGGCCCGAGTAAGAGCCGCCCGAGCACGAATGGCGATGTCTCTGCTGGGTTGCGCTGGATCCTGTGATCGGTACCGAGATTCAGAAGACTCGACCCGCCATCGTGGTGTCGAATGACGCGCTGAACCAGTATGCGCAGCGGGTAGTCGTCGTTCCGCTGACGAGCAATGTCGACCACTGCTATCCGGGTGAAGCGCTGGTGACGGTCAAGGGTAAACGCGCGCGCGCGCTCGGGGACCAGCTGCGGTCCATCGATAAAGCGCGGCTCCGCGGCAAGCTCGATACGCTCGTCTCGAGCGAGCTCGCAGAGGTGGAAGCGGCGCTTCGCATCACGCTCGCGCTGGCGTAGTTCATAGCAAGGCGCTTGCGCGCTGACCCCACGCTGCGTGCTCTGGTGAGCGGTGCGCGCGTCCGAAGCTTAGGACCACGCTGTCCCAGTTTTGGGACAGCGTGCTGGCAAGGCACGAGAAACCAGGGAAAAGCCCTCGCTACCTCGCTTGGCACGAGATTCGCGATAGCTGCGCCAATGGACATCCCCCGAGCCCAGCCCCGGCGCCAATTCCGGCGGCACGCGGCGCTCGCCGTGGCGCTGGCAGGGGTGCTTGGAATACTCGCGATGGCGCGCAGCCTGCGCTCTGCGGCGCCGTCGGTTTCGCGCGATGGCTTGATCGTCGCCACGGTCAAGCGCGGTGTGTTCGAACGTGAGGTCCGTGCTGCCGGGAGGTTGGTTCCGCGAGAGACGCGGTGGGTGACCGCCGTCACGCCCGGCCGTGTCGACGAGATCCGTGAGAAGCCCGGCGCCGCGGTCACGAGCGACACGGTAATCCTCAGACTGCAAAACCCTGACGTGATCTTGGCGTCTCTCGAAGCCGACCGTGACGTCACGACGGCAGAGGCCTCGGCGCTCGAGCTCGAGACGCGCCTCGGGTCGCAAGCGATCAACGAAGCGGCCACGGCGGCAGCGCTCGAATCCGAGCTCTCCGACGCCGCGCGGCGGGCGGGAGTGTACGGCGCAGACCTGGGTCTCGTCGTATCGAAGCTCGACCAAACCCAGATGGAGGAGCGCGCACGAGCCTTGTCGCGCAGCCTCGACCTGGCACGGCAGCGGGTGAAGCTCGTGAATTCCAAAGGGCAGGGGGCCATCGCCGCGTGGCGCGAGCAGCTCGTGCGAATGAAGAAGGTCGCCGAGTTCCGGCGCCTGCAAGTGGACGCTCTCAACGTGCGGGCCAGCGCCGAGGGCATATTGATAGAGATCGCGGTCGAGCCTGGCCAATGGGCCCCGCCCGGGGCCGTGCTGGCCAGCGTGATACGGCCGGACCGTCTCAAAGCCGAGCTGCGCGTTCCCGAGCTCTCAGCCAAAGATGTGGCGCTGGGCATGGCAACGCAGATCGATACCCACGACGGCGTCATTGTCGGCCAGGTGTCGCGAGTCTCCGCAGCGGCGCGCGAGGGGGTAGTGCTCGTGGAAGTCGAGCTCGAGGGGGCCCTGCCCTCGGGTGCGCGACCTCAGCTCAACATCGACGGCAACATCCGCGTCGAGACGATCGTCGACGCCCTGTACGTGGACCGGCCAGCGTCCGCGTTCGAAGCCGGTACCGCCCGCCTCTACCGCCTTTCGCCCGACGGCGAGCACGCCGAACGCGTGGTCGTCACCCTGGGCCGCGCCTCCGCTCTGAGCATGGAAGTCAAGAGCGGGCTCTCCGAGGGGGACCGCATCATCGTTTCCGACACCAGCACCACGGACGGCGATCGCATCGCCCTGCATTGACCGCTACCCTCTCCAACCCCCCAAACAGCACGCGCGAGCCCATGATGACCACAGACCTTCTCTTAGAGCTCACCGATGTGGCCAAGGTCTACTTGACCGAAACCGTGGAGACGCGCGCCCTGCGCGAGGTCCACTTTGAGGTGAAACGCGGCGAATGGGTCGCCATCGTGGGCCCGTCCGGCTCCGGCAAGAGCACGCTGCTGTCGATCCTGGGCCTGCTCGACACACCGACCGAGGGCTCGTATCGGCTCGCCGGCGTCTCGACAGAGGCCCTCACATCACGCGAGCGCGCGCGCCTGCGCAATCGTTCGATCGGCTTCATTTTCCAGACGTTCAACTTGATCGGCGAGCTCACGGTCGAGGACAACGTCGGGCTGCCGCTCGGCTACCGCGGCATACCGGCGAGCGAACGCAAGGAACGCGTGCGAGAGGCGCTCGCCGCGGTCGAGATGAGCCATCGCCTGGCGCACTATCCGGCGCAGCTCTCCGGCGGCCAGCAGCAGCGCGTGGCGGTGGCCCGCGCCATCGTCGGCAAGCCGGAGCTCCTGCTCGCCGACGAGCCCACCGGCAACCTCGACTCCGCCAATGGGGCGGCTGTCATGGATTTGCTAGCGCAGCTGCACGAGGCCGGCTCCACGGTGTGCATGGTCACGCATGATACCTCCTTCGCAAAGCGCGCGACGCGGATCACCAGCGTCTTCGACGGGCGTGTGGTGGAAGATCGGCGAGAGCCATGAAAGCATTTTCCGACACTCGTGGGTTGGGGCGCCCACGAGCCGTGTATAACTTGTGGCTCGCGATTCGGGATGACGCCCAGTTCGCGCTCCGGAGCCTGGCGCGCGTTCCGACGTATACCACGACCCTGGTCCTGACCCTGGCGCTCGCCATCGGCGGCATCACCGCGGTGTTCAGCGTGCTGTACGCCGTGGTGCTGCGTCCGTTGCCCTTTCCGGATGCTCACGGGCTCGTTGCGGTGCATCTCCAGTTCAACCGCTTTGGCCGCCTGCCGTTGTCGCCGGGCGAATATCTCGACATCGAGCAGCAGAGCCAGAGCTTCTCGAAGCTCGTGGCTATCACGTCGAGCAGCGTCAATCTCACGGGACGGAATCTCACAGGCCTCAATATTACAGGAGGGGGTGAGGCCGTCCGCCTGCTCGCGGCCCGAGTCAGCCCGGATTTCTTCCGCCAGCTCGGCTTGGCGCCGGCCATGGGTCGAGACTTTGCGCCGGGTGAGGACCAGCCACGGGCACCGGCGGTCGTGATGCTGAGCTGGAGCTTCCATCGCCGCGCCTTTGACGGGGCTGCCGATGCCATCGGTCAGTCGATAGACATCGACGGCCAGCCGCGCACGATCATCGGCGTGCTGCCCATGGCTTACGACTACTATCCACGGTTCGGCGATGTGACCGCGTCGCACGACGTTTGGATGCCGCTCACATTCGACGAGTCTATGCTCCGCCCGAATGCGCGCGGCAATGGCATCCTCAGGGCCTTGGGCCGCTTGCGCCCCGGCGTCACTTTTGCGAGCGCGAGCGCCGACATCGACCGCATCGCACCCTCATTCTACCGGCAGTTCCCTGAGCGCTACAAGCCCGAGAGCGGTTTCCGCCTCTATCCCGAGCCGCTCGATGACTTTGGCGCGGACGAGACGGGTCGCGTCCTCTGGCTCTTGCTCGGCGCCATCACCCTGGTGCTGCTCGCCGCGTGCGCCAACGCCGCCAGTCTCAGCCTCGCACGCCTTGCCTCGCGCAAGAGGGAGATCGGCGTGCGCGTCGCGCTCGGAGCGACGGAGGGGCGCATCGCGCTCACTTTCCTGGTCGAAAGCGTGATCGTCGCCGTGGCTGGCGGTGTGCTCGGCGTCGTCATCGGGCGCGCTGGGATGGATGGCCTGCTCGCCTTCAGCGCGACGAGTCTGAACACCTTCGACGTGTCGTTCCAGTTGCCGGTTTTCGTCTTCGCGCTCGGTGTCAGCGTGGTCGCGGGCGTGATCGCGGGCGCCGCGCCGGCATGGCACGCGGCGCGTCTTTCTCCGATGAGCGGCCTCTACGAGGGTGGGCGTGCGACGAACGCCGGCGCAATTCGGCTGCGCAGCGGCCTCGTCGTCGCCCAGGTCACCGTGGCGCTCGTGCTACTCGTCTCTGCGGCCCTGATCTTGCGCAGCATCGTGCAGCTGACGGCAGCCTCGCCAGGCTTCGAGTCCAGGGATGTTTACGTCGGACAAGTGTCGCTCTCCAAGCCGCGCTACGCTGACGCGGCGGACCGCCGCAGATTTGCAGACGGTCTGCTGGAACGCCTGCGCGCCACCGCCGGCGTCGAATCGGTGGGGCTCACGAGCCTCTTGCCGTTCACCGGTTGGCAGTCCTCCAAGCTCGTGATCGAAGGAGACCCCGTCGTGACGACTTTCAATCAGGTACAATGGCGGATGGTGGGTGGCGACTATTTCACCACGCTCGGTCTCGAGCTCGCAGCGGGTCGTCTCCTCGGAGCCGGCGACACCCGCGACGCGCCGAAAGTCGCGGTAGTCAACGAGCGCGCCGTCACGATGCACTTCAATGGCCGGAACCCACTCGGCTTGCAGCTCAATGATCGGAGTGGGTCGCCCTTGCCTTTCACGATTGTCGGCATCGTCAAAGATACCCGCGAAATGGGGATCGACAGGCCGCTCGAGCCGTTCGTCTTCGTTCCCTTCGATCAGTCGCCGCAAGCCTCGGTGGGCATCGCGGTGCGGGCGCCGAAGCTCGGAGCTTCGGCCCTGGCTGCGCTCGGAGCAGCCGTGGCCGCCGTCGACCCCACCCAACCGCTCTACGGCACGAAAGCGCTCGAGGAGCTCGCTGATGCATCGCTCGGCTCCCGGCGCTTCACGCTACTCCTGTTGTCGGTGTTCGCGGCTCTCGGGCTCTCGCTCGCGGTGCTCGGTATCTACGGCATCACGTCGTATTCCGTCGCGCAGCGGACGCCGGAGCTGGCGGTCCGCATGGCCATGGGGGCGGACGACAGGGCCATCGTTCGCCTGGTCCTGGCGCAGGTGGTCACGCTGGTGGGAATTGGGGCCCTCTTCGGCGCCACCCTGTCGGCGCTCGCGGGCAAATACTTGGCGTCACTGATCTACGGGCTTTCGGCCTGGGATCCCGAGGCCATGGGCGTCGTCGCGGCTCTATTGGTCCTGGTGGCCGTCGTCGCCGGTTGGATACCCGCGCGGCGCGCCGCGGCGCTACCATTGGCAAACGCCCTGCGGACGGAGTGATACTGGACCATGCGTGTTCTCGTTGGCGACGACCAGTCCGACATCCTGCGCGGCCTGCGGCTGCTGTTTCGCGCGGAGGGGATCGATGGCGTGTTTGCGTCGTCGCCAGCCGAGGTGCTGCGCGCCGTTCAGAATGAAGACCTCGACGTCGCCCTGCTGGATCTGAACTACACGCGCGACACGACGTCCGGCGTCGAAGGCCTCGATCTCTTGGCGAGCGTGCGCCGCCAGCGGCCGGACCTTCCCGTGGTGGTGATGACAGGCTGGGCGAGCGTACCGACGGCCGTCGAAGCGATGCGCCGCGGAGCACGCGATTACGTCGAAAAGCCGTGGAGCAACGCCGACCTCTTGGCGCGTCTCGAGAAGCACGCCGCGAGCGTCGCCGCCGATCGGAAGGGCCCCGTTTCCATGGTCGATAGTCCGGAGCATTCGCAGCATCCGGATCTGCCGCCGCTCTTCGCCAACTCCCCCGCCATGACGCGGCTGACACGGGTGCTGGATCGCGTCGCGCCCTCCGACGCGAGTGTGCTCGTCACCGGCGAGCACGGTGCGGGCAAGGACGTCATCGCGCGCTGGATCCATGCGCGCTCGCGGCGCCGCGCGGGCCCGTTCGTGCCCGTGAACGTCGGAGCGCTCGCGGCAGGCGTCTTCGAGAGCGAGCTCTTCGGACATGTCCGGGGCGCCTTCACCGGTGCGGTCGGCGATCGCGCGGGCTGTTTCGAGCTCGCCGAGGGCGGCACGCTGTTCCTCGATGAGATCGGGACACTCTCGCTCGAGCATCAGGCCAAGTTGCTCCGGGTATTGCAGAGCGGGGACTTCTCTCCGGTCGGGTCGAGCAAGATCAAGCGCGCCAATGTCCGCATCGTGAGCGCGACCAACGCGGCGCTTGCCGAAGAGGTGGCGAGCAGGCGCTTCCGCGAGGATCTGCTGTACCGGCTCAATACGGTCGAGCTCGCCGTCCCCGCGCTGCGCGACCGCTTCGAGGATCTCGCGCCCCTCGCCAACTACCTGCTCGAGCGCATGGCGCTTCGCTACGGCCGCGAGGACCTCTCGTTTTCCGAGGCGACCCGGGCCAAGCTCGTTGCTCACAGCTGGCCAGGTAACATTCGTGAGCTCGCGCACGCGGTCGAGCGCGGCGTCTTGATGACGGCGACCGGCAGCATAGAGCCTGAGGATCTGGCGCTCTCTGCTGCCGCGGCGGGCGCGCGTTCACTCGACTCGATGACGCTCGAAGAGGCGGAGCGCTATCTCGTGGAGCGCGCGCTCTTGCGGGCGCAGGGCAACGCCGGCGAAGCGGCGCGCGCGCTCGGCCTGAGCCGTAGCGCTTTTTATCGGCGGCTCTCGGGGATTCGCGGAGCCATCCCATGAGGGCCGCCGCACGCGCTCGGTGCGGGCCGTGTCGCCGGGGCAGTTTTTGACGGCGCTTCGGCTGTGGCTCACCTTGCCTTCGGCCTGCCTCTTGGCCCTTGCACTGGCGCTGCCAGAGTGGCCTTTTGTCTGGCGCGCGGCGGTTGCTTTCGCTGCGCTGCTCGCGTTGATCGGCGCGTGGCGTGCGCTCGATGGGCAGGTCATGCGCCCGCTGGGTGCGGTGGCCAACGTGCTGGAAGGCTTGCGGCGCGGCGAGCGCGGGCTCAGGGTCGTCGCGCGCAAGCGCACCGCTCTCTATGACGTTCATACCGAGCTCAATCAACTGGCGGAGTCGATTCACACCCAGCACCTCGCCGAGCGTGAATCCTCGGCGCTGCTCTCCGCGATCCTGCGCGAGCTCGACGTAGCCGTCCTCGCGTTCGATCGCCATCGCCGCCTCGAGTTGCTCAATCCGGCGGCGGAGGCGCTGCTCGGTAGGTCACAGGCTCAGGCTGTCGGCAAGACCGCCGGCGAGCTGGGCGTCGAAGCCTGGCTCCGCCCAGAGCAGGATCCGGGGCAATCGTCCGCCGACGCGCTACGCGGCCCGTTTGCATTGCGGCGAATCCCGTTTCGGCGCGAGGGTGAGCCGCACGAGCTCGTGGTCGTGACACATCTCGGCGGCGCGCTGCGCAGCGAAGAGCGGCAAGCCTGGCAACGGCTGCTGCGCGTCCTGTCACACGAGATCAATAACTCCCTCTCTCCGATCATCACCATCGCTGGCGCCCACGAGAAGCTCATCAGCGAAGGGCGGCTCGACGCCTCGACGTTGCCCGATGTCGTGGAAGGCCTCGACGTCATCGGGCGGCGCGCTTCGGGCCTCTTGCGCTTCCTCGGTCCCTTCGCAAAGCTCACCCGCTTACCGTCGCCGACGTGGGCGCCTCTATCGGCGGCGAGCTTGCTGCGCCGCGTGGCAGCGTTGGAGACACGTCTCACCGTCGTCGTCGAGGGGCCCGGCGATCCGACCTTGGTCGCCGATCGCGATCAGCTCGAGCAGTTGCTCGTGAACCTCGTCCGCAACGGGGTGGACGCAGCGCTCACCGGCGGTGGCCACGTGACCCTGCGCTGGCAGGTCGCGGCGACGAACCTCGTCGTCGAAGTCGAAGACGACGGTCCCGGCCTCGCGAGCGACGCCAACCTGTTCGTCCCGTTTTTCACCACCAAGCCACTGGGGTCGGGCATCGGGCTCGTCCTCTCGCGTGCCATCGCCGAAAGCCATGGCGGTAGCGTCGATCTCACCAGGCGCGTTGCTGGCCCCGGGTGCATCGCACGGGTCGTCCTGCCCCTCGACGCAGAGGCCAGCGTCAAACGCGCGATGACGCGAACCTCTTTACCGCGCGCGGCGCAGTCTCGATAGCGGAGCCTGTGTCCCTTCCCTGTACTGGGACGGATTCGTCCCAGTATCGGGCGCACCGGGTATGAAACCCCGGGCTGCGGCCATAAATAGAGTCGGCACGCGTCGTGAATTAGGCAACCGTCCATGGAACATCCCACGAGTTGGAGTCGATCGGTTGCGAGCACATCCGAGCTACCGGGGTCCCTGTTGCTCATGAGCGCGGGCCTCTTGCTGGCCGGCGTATGGTGCAGCCTGTGGTTCACCCGGGTTTCTCTGGCGCCTCTGCAAGGCTGGGAGGAGTGGCACCCCGTGGCGCTCGAGGAATTTCACGCTGCCTGCCAGGCGGGTGACGGCGCGGCGTGCAACGATCTCGGCGTCTCGTACGAGCGCGGCTACGGCACCACGGCCGCGCCCGGCAGGGCGCTGGAACAGTTCGAGCGCGCTTGCCGCGCGGGCAGCCCCGACGGCTGCAATAACCAGGGCGCGATGCTGGAGCGAGGCTCGGTTGCGGCGCCCGAATTGGAGCGCGTACGGGACTTATACCAACGTGCCTGCGAGAGCGGGTCGGGGCTTGGTTGCTCCAACCTCGGCGCCCTGTACGCCAAAGGCAAGGGCATACCGCGCGACACCGCCGACGCGCGTTGGCTGTTCGAGCGCGCATGCCAAAAGGGTTGCGCCACCGGCTGTAACAACTTGATCGTGCTCGACGAGCCGCGCCCGCCCGTCACCTCATCGAGGTGACCACCCAGCCGCCCAAGCCCCTCACTCGTGCGCGCTCGCGCCGAGCCGCAGCACCTCGCTGCCGGCGAGCAGGAAGGCGCCCGTGCCGTAGTCCTCGAAGTCGGGGACCACGTCTGCACCCAGCGGGCCGCGGCTGGAGCAGGGGGCTGGGCCCGTCGACTGCACCCAGCCAAGGAATCCATCATCGCGCACGGCGACCCGGGCCATGCCGTTCCAGGCAGCGGCGAGCGGAGGCCCGTAGGTCCCGGCGTCGAGCAGCCCCTGCCGAATGCCCCAGGCGAAGCCGTAGGCAAACAAAGCCGTGCCCGTGGTTTCCGGGCCATCCTCGCCCGCTTCCCCAGCGGCAGCGCAGTGGGTCGGGTCGGTGAGGCTCGAGTTCCAGAAGCCGTCCTCCCGCTGCAGGGGCAGGACCGCGGCAGCTAGCGCGCGGAAGTCTGCTTCATAGGTGGGGCGGTGCGGTTCATCGGCGGGGAGCACTTCGAGCACTCGGGCGTAGGCCGCGAGCACCCAGCCATTGCCGCGCGACCAGTAGATGTCCTTGCCGTTGGGCGAGCGCTTGTAGGGCTCGCCGGGGTTGAAGTTTTTGTCGCGCCACCAGAGCCCGGTCTTTTTGTCGAGCAGGCCGCCGCCTTCGACGTCGCGGGTGTGCGCGTACAGTTTGTACATCGCCTCGAAGTAGCTCGGGTCTTTGCGCAGCACCCCGAGCCGCGTGAAGACGGGCATGTCCATCTGGATGGCATCGATCCACCACCAAGCGGCGGTGTTACCCGAGTCCATCAGGTGACGAACGCTCGCTTCCAGCTGCGCGATGCGTACGGGCTGGGGGTCGACCGCGAACAGGTCCAGGTAAGTTTGCCCGCACGCGCGCATGTCGGCGTCGAGGGTGGTGGGATCGCCGAAGCCGACCTGCCACGGGTGGGCGGGGCTCTCTCCCCAGCGCACGGCGTAGTCGTAGTAGCTCGCCGCGAGCTTCGGGTCGGGCTCCACCGCGCGGAGCCCCATCAAGCCCTCGTAATACACGGCGCGCGTCCAGATATTGCTGGGCCACGTGCGCACCGGAGTGACGATGTCGATCG
The DNA here is from genome assembly GCA_043747815.1 of Deltaproteobacteria bacterium. Classification (GTDB taxonomy): domain Bacteria; phylum Myxococcota_A; class Polyangia; order Polyangiales; family Polyangiaceae; genus SZUA-265. The sequence goes on along the minus strand of JAYTOL010000187.1, from coordinate 48,920 downwards.
TCGGGTCGGGCCATTTCGCCATGAAGTGCGCGTTGACGAGGCGCGTCGCCGCCAGCACCTCGCTGCCGGGGGGCAGAGCCGCGCTTTGAATGCTCGGGTTGGACGGCGAGTGGGCGGCCGCCGGCGTCGCAGGCGCCGAACAGGCCGAGCTCGCTGCCCCGACGGCGACAATCCATGCCAGTTGCGCTGCCCCGACGACCACCGCTCGCCGCGAGCGAGGCCGCCGCCCGCTCGCGTCATTCTCGTTCTTCATGCTGCTCTCTGCCTTGCCGATACAACCAGAAGTCTGCACGACCCTAGCGGTCAGTAACTCACCCGGGCGCCGAGTAGGAAGGTTCGCCCTGATTTGGTGTACAGAAAGCGACGTTCGGCATCGACATCGATCTTCCGGGCAAAGGGTGCGTCCGTGAGGTTCAGCGCCTCGAGGCTCACCTTGAGGTGCTCGTTGATGTTGTAGCCCGAAGAGGCGTCGACCCGCGTGCTGGACTCAATATACTCCCAGAGGTTGCCCGTGCTGTTGGGACCCACATCCAGGTAATCGCTGCGATAGGCGAGCGACACGCGGGCGTCGAAGGTCGAATCGTCGTAGTAGAGCGTGGCGTTGTATTGCCCGTTGGAGAGGCCAAGCAGTCGTTCCTCCACGCTGTTGCCGAGGAAGTCGTATTTGGCAGTGGAGTCTACATAGGTGTAGTTCGCCAGCACCCCCATGCTACGAATGACCGGCGGCAGCCCGCCGTAAAAAGAGCTGAACGGCGCCTGGAAGCCGACCTCGAAACCCTTGAGTTTTGACCCGGGTCCATTGGTCAGCTCGCTGATGGTCCAGCAGCCTTCTGGGATGCCACAGGTGCCTTCCCCTTCGGGCCCCGACACATCGGCGGGGGTCGTGGGTGCAATCGCCGTACGCGGCAGCCCGCTCGAAGCAAAGGTCCCGCGGCGCGATTGCCGGATGGGGAAGGAGTCGATGTCTTTATAGAACACGGCGAAAGACAGCAGCGAACCGTCCGCAAAGTACCACTCGGTGGCCGCGTCCAGCGCCGTCGCCCGCGTCGGGTCGAGCCTCGGGTTCTGAAAGTTGATCGTGTAGCCAAAGCCATCCACGGTGGCGCCCGGGCCCAGGTCAACGAGGCCTGGGCGTGCCATCACCCGTGCAGCGGCGAGGCGCAGCACGAGCTCGTCCGTGAACCAGAGCGCCGTGTTGGCTGACGGCAGGAAGTCGCCATAGGCTGGGCGGTCTGTCGTGACGAGCGCGCCGGTGACGTAGCCGGTGGAGGATTGCCGGGTCGTGACATACCGAGCCCCTGCATCATACATGAAGCGCATGTCCCCCACGCCCAGCAGGACTTCGCCGCGAGCCTGCAGGTAGTAGCCGAGGGCTTTCTCCACAATCTTGTAGGTGGCGTTCTGATTGGGAACCAGCGGGACATTGCCATAGCCCAAGGCGTCGGTCCAACTATCGATGGTTGGGGACGCCCAACGTGTGGTGGAGCCAGCGCCCGCGACTCCAGAAAACTCGAGCTGCGTCGAGCGCGCATCACCCGGGGGCCCCAGCACGTCGTTGGTGCCGTCGCCGTCCGTGTCACAATCGAAGTTAATATTAGCCAGAGCGCACACCAGGCCGTCCCGATTCGACTGCTTGAGGTCCGCTGTCGCGACCTTGTAGCTCGCACCTGCGGCCAGCTTCAGTTGATCGAAGATATCCCAGCGCAGGTTGAGCTCCGCTGTGTCAAAGCCGCCCTGGATGTCGCCCACCCGATCCCGAAGCTCGGTCACGAGGGCTTGCGAGGGGTCGTTCACGTCCTGACCGTTGAACGCGAGCAAGGGCTCGTTCTGGTTGCGAAAATCGTAGCGGTATTCGCCGTACGGCCGGATGTCGTATTGCACGGTCGTGTCATGCGGCAGACCCGACTTGGAGCGCGAGGTACCTGCCAACGCATTCAGAAACACGCTGTCGGTGAAGTGATGGTCCAGGGCGAGGCTGAGTTGGTGGAACCTGGCCACCGCGTCGAGCCGGACGTGCTCGTTCCGAGCCCAGCCGTTGTTCACCGTCGCAGCGACGAGCGTGTCGTTGCCGACGCCGAAACGGTCCGGGAAGCGCTCGAAGACAGGGTCACTGATGTCGAAGGTGTTTTCGTTGCCGCGGAACAACATGAAGAGCCGCCGCTGGTCATTGCGGCTGCCGTAGGTGGCATACAGACCATCCAACCGGAGCTCGGTGTGATCCGTTGGGCGGAATTGAACACCCGCGGTCAAACCGAGCCGGTCGCCCCTGAGCGAGTCTTGCCCGTAGCGCGGGATGCGTGGATGGAAAGCGTCAGCCACATCCAGGCAGCCAGGATCCATGGGATTGTCGACGCAAAGGACACCATCGACGGAACGGAACGGGGCCTTTTGCCAGCCCACCGTGTCGGCGTACGCCGTGTCGAGGCGAACTCGCGTGTACGCGGCCGATGCCGTTGCGCCCCAGAGCCCTTCCGGGTCGCGATAGGCGACCAGGCCCGTCAGGCGTGGCCGCACCGTGTTGCTGAGGTCGTTGTAGGAACCCTGGGCACCGGCGACGAACGTCCAGCCCTCGTCGTAGTTGAAGGCGCGCGCGGTGTTCAAGTCCACCACGGCGCCGAGCGAGCCTTCTTCCAGGTCGGCGGACGCGGTCTTGTGCACCACGATGGAGTTGAACAGCTCGGAAGCGAACAGGTTGAAATCGAAGCTGCGGCCGCCGCCTGCGCCGGCGCTGTTGCCGATGCTCGACCTGGCTTCCATCCCGTTCACTCGAACCCGCGTGTACAGACCGGAGAGGCCGCGCACCGTGATCTGATTGCCTTCACCGTTGGTACGCGTGATCGCGACACCCGGCACGCGCTGCAAGCTCTCCGCCAGGTTCAGATCCGGGAATTCGGCGATGTCATCGGCGACGATCGCGTCCACCTGCCCCGTGGAGCTCTGCTTCCGTCGGAGAGCGGCACCTAGGCTGACGCGAAAGCCCGTGACGACGACTTCCGCTACGTCCTCGTCATCAACTGCATATGCCTCTTCGGGGATAGCCTCTGCGTCTACGCTCCCTTCGGCCACTGCCTCCGCGCTCCCTTCGGGCGGGGGCGGTGCTGCCTCTGCGCTCGCTTCGGGCTCCGTGCTTCCTTCGGGGGGCGGTGGCGAGGGCTCCGTGCTGCCCTCGGGGGGCGGCGAGGGCTCCGCGCTCCCTTCGGGTGGGGGGGCAGGTTCACCCTGCGCCGCCGCCGGTGCGGTGGTGGTCAGCACTTCGGCACAAGCGACCGCAACGATCGCCATGGTGAGAACCGCGTGAGGCTTCAACGCGTTTGAACCTTCCTGTCGAGTGAGTTAGCGCTCGACGCGCGCGACTATGCTGCGTGTTTCCAAGAGACGCAAGGGCACGATACCGAAGGCCTGAGGCCCGTCGGAACCCCGTCGTAGAACGAAGCGCCGTAGACCGAAGCGCCGTAGAACGAAGCGCCGTAGAACGAAGCGCCGCGTCTCGCGGCCCGGGAGCGCTCGCCGTCACAACCAATACCGGCGACACGCACGCTGCTCGCCCCTCGATCGACGGCTGTGCGGCTCCTCGTGATCATCACTCTATTGCGGCGATGCTCGCGCTTCCTCCAGCGCCGGCGCCTTCGAGATTCGGACAGCGAGAGCGCGAAGCTGGCCAAGATTTATAGAGAGGATAGCGGGTTACCCGTCGGCGCGCTGCGCCATGCTGGGGGCGGGGACGAGCACGAGCGCCGACTACGGCTCGCCCGCGGGCGTGACCGTGATGGTGAGCGCCTTCTTCACGGGTAAAACTCCGTCATCCGCCAGCAGCGTCACGCCGTGGCTGCCGACCTGCGCAGCTGCCGGTTTCCAGCGGAAGGTCCCGGTCGAGCCATCGAACGCCGCGCCCGCGGGCAAACCCGTGACCGATAGTTTCAAGCTCGAGCCCGGGGCGATGGCGACCGCTCGCACACGGAGCTGCAGCAGCTGTCCAGCTTTCACGCTGGGCGCGGGGATGGGCTCGAAGTAGGGCCGGAAGACCGTCAACGGCTTCGGGTAGTCGGCATCCGCCAGCGCATAGGCATATGGCGCCGCGGCACTCGGGGCGGTCGGATGAGCGTAGAGCGAATCTGGTGGAGTGCCGGGAGCGGGCCGCGACACCCGCACCGCTGCGAGCACCGTGCCGAGGGGCGTGGAGAGGCCCGTCACCGTCGTCGTCCGGTACGGCAGATCCTTCACATACTCGAAAACAGGCGGGCGTTTGAAGTCGTTGGTCACAGTCACGATCGTCGCCACGCCCGCCTTTGCGTCGGCGCTGAAGGCCTCGAAGCGAGCATCCGCCACGTCATCCAGGACGACCGGCGCCCGCTCGTCTTCGACCAACGTCCTGAACTGCACGTTCGACACGCTGAGGCCGCGCACGTGCCGGGCATACAGGCCGTACGCCGGCAGGATGCCGAAGTTACTGGGCTCGGGGTACTCGCGCGGCATCTCCGGCACGTTGTAGGGGTCCGCCTCCCAGCCGCCCTTGCCCCCGCTGTCGCTCGGCGACCAGCCAATGCGCGGCAAGAGCGACTCTGCCTTGGAGAAGAAGGTGTTCACCAGCCATGGAAGCGATTGAGAGGCGGGAGCCGCTTGATAGGCGGTGTAGTCGAAGATCTGGTCGAGCTGCCGCTGCTCGACCACGTGCTCCAGCTTCAAGCCGCCGCGGTACACGACCGAGATGTTGCTGATGCGCACGTTCTCGATGGGATTATCGACCAGGCCTGCGAGCAGAATCGGGTAACGCGGGTCGGCGTCCTCGACCGTCACGTGGTCGATGCTGATGTTGCGGACCCTCGCCAGCGCTCCGCCGACGGCATTGGCCAGCTTGGGATCTGCCGGAGCACTGGCGTAGGGGTTTGAGCGCGTCGGTGTGGAGGGATTGACGATGTCAAACGGCTTGCTCTGGCCGCCTACTCGGGCCGGGGTATCCTTCAAATACGAGGGCACGAAGCGCGCAGGCGGGAAGCTCCCGTAGGTGGCGGTGACGTTCGGGAGCACCCACTGCGGCTGGTCCAGCCGCACATCGCTGCCGGCGCCGACCGTGTCGACCGCGCGCAGGCCCGTCACGGGAATGCGGCCTCGATCGCCGAGCCGCACGAAGATCGGCGAGCTGCTCACGTTCGTCATCTTCGCGTCGCTCAAGCTGATGTCTGTGAGCTCGCCGCCATCCACGGATTCGAGAGCGAAGCCGCGCGAGCGGTCGAAGCTGACGTGGCGGATCGTCACGGTGTCGAAGCCGCCGGTCCCCTCCGTGCCGAGCTTGATGCGCGCGGTCGGCCCGTCCCGATCGGTGGCTACCAGCTTGTGCGTGGAGTACACCCGCGCGAGGACCGACCCGGCGTCATAACCGCTGACCGTGCAATTCTCGATCAACACGTTTTTCGTCGGCATGAAGCGGCCGAGGGCGAACGACGCCTTGAGCACGATCGCGTCGTCCGTCATCGAGTTGAAGGTCGAGTTGCGGATGCTGACGTTCTGGGAGGCGTCGACGTCGAGCGCGTCGCGGTTCGTATCGATGGTGAGCCCGTCCAGCGTCCAGCCGACGATCCCAGTGCCGAGGATGGCGAAGTGGCCGCCGTTCTTGATCGAAAAATCGCGAAATACGATGTTCGTACCGGCCTTGATGGCAATGGCCTTATTGGCGTTCGTCGGCGCTCCGGCCGCGGCCCGCGTGGGCAACTCGGGCAGGTCGCGGCTGATCAGCACGTTGACGGTCTGCCCCTGGGTGTCCAGGCGGCTCCCGTCGATCAGCCCCGGGCCAGAGATCATCACGTCGTCCACGCCCGCGCCGTAGATCAGGCTATTGGCAAAGTGGCTGTGCCCGTGATCCTGCAGGCCCACGTACAGATTGGGCTCCGGCGCGTCGTAGTAACCGCCGCCCTCGCCAGGGCCAGTGCCCGCGATGGCTGCCCGGATCACCGTCTTGGCGGAAGCGAGGTGCAGGCCGACATGGCTCTGCAGGCGGATGGTGTAGGTCGTGTAATCGCCCTCGGGGAACCGCACGGTGCCTCCCCCTGCGGCGCGCGCAGCCTCTATCGCCGCGTGGATCGCCGCCTGATTCGCCCGCGCAGGCCCACCCGAGACAGCGCCGTAGGCGGTGACGTCGAAGAAGGGTGCGCGCGGCTCCGGCAGCGCGCCAACGCCGCTGCCGGTGGCGATCCGGATCGACGGCGCAACACCTACGACGGGCGCGGGTGTACGGACAGCGCCCTGCTCAGCATGACAGGCAACGATGGATGCGGCCGAGAGCAACGCGCCATTGAGCCAGAACGAGCGGCCCTGCCGCCATTGATGTGCCGAAGCGCGGCGCGAGAGGTTACGGTTCATGCGCGCGGTGTTGGGCAAAGTGGTCCACCCTAGCCCACCTCGCCCAGCAGGGTCCATCGTGGCTGGTGTCAAAATGTAGAACGCGAGAGTCGGGGCCGCGGTCGCTCAGCGCCTCGCGTCCGACGGGCTCGCCCGCACAGGTGTCGGCTGAACGAGTCGCGCGAGCGACGTGCGCATGCGCGTGCATCAACTGAGCAAAGTGTATGGCAAGGCGGAAGCGTGAGGGGCCCGCAAAAGCGCTGCCCGAGCGCTCTCCGCGTGGCGTTGCACCGTGTAACTCCTGGCCTTTACTGCGCGGGCCAGCCCGCCCTACATGGGGACCCTTAACAGGCCTTAACCCGCGGCACGCGCCTTGCTTAAGGATCCGGCGTGATGCCAAATTCTAAGTTCAAATTCAAAAGGTTAGTGCTGGGTGTGCTCAGCGCGACGACACTGGGCATTGCCTGCGGTGGCCCGGCCTACGAGAGCGATGAGCTCGCCTCGGACCAGCTCTCGGAGGCGGGTGAGGAGCTCGGCACGCTCGAGCAGACGCTGTGCGAGAACACGGGCGGCACCAACGCCGTGATGACCGCGCTGGCCGTGGCCGCAGGGCGCGAGCTGCGACGCTGGAAGCCGGAGACGGACTTCCGCTGGAACTCGACCACGGGTCGGCTGGAGCTCACCGCCGCGGGCACGGCGCGTTGCGGCGGGAGCAGCAGCACCTGTGTCGACACCTGGAACACCGTGAACACGACCTGCACGCAGCAAAAGAGCTACGGCAACTGCACGGCGAGCTGGATGGGCACGCAATGCCAGGCCACCTGCGGCCAGTGCAGCTCGACATCGGGTGGCGGGGGCAGCTGCGCCAACACCCAGGCTCTGCTCGACATGCAAAAGCCCGAGGCGAACGGCAAGGTCAAGTTTCCGGGTAACATCACGCTCGACACGGCGCAGCTCAAGAGCAAGCTGCAAGCCGCGTGGAACGATCAGATGTCATGCAACTCGTCGGGTGCTTGTAACGCGCCGGCCCACGACCTCAAGTACGACCACGTCGAGGCTGGCTCATGCGACAAGAAGTTCTTCTTCGATCCCTTCAAGGAGGGCACGACCACGTTCCTCGCCAGCACGAGCGCCGCGACCTTGGCAAACAAGCTCAAGTTCGTGGGCTATCCCTCGAACAAGATGCTGAACTTCTACATGCGAGACGGTAAGGTCTCCGTCGATCCCACGTATGGCCTGAACGAAGGCGTCACGACCACGACCGGTAGCTGTGACGCCGCGTGTACCAAGTTCAGCTCCAGCAGCGTCGCTGGCGCTTGCTGCAGCTGCAACGGTGCCACCAAGAAATTCCTCAAATCGGCTTTCAGTCCTTCGGTCTACCTCTGCGCGGGCTGATCCCACGCTAGGCTGAGCTGCTTTCGCGCTCGATGCGTGCCGGGTCAGGCGCTTCGCATCGAGCGCGTTGGCGCGCGCACCTTGCGGCGGAGCCCGTGGAGTTCCCACGCTCGAGTGTGCCCGTCGACGCGCGCGACGTGCAGGGAATTGCGCAAAACGCATGGAAGAGCTGGCGAAGGTGCGGTAATAGTGGAGCGCATCCCACCCCAAAGCCTATGTGCCACCGTTCGCGATCCGCTCGCCCTGTCGATAGGAGCGAGCCGCCCCTCGCTCGGCGAATTATCGTGCCACTTCGTCGACGCTCAATCGCCGTCGTGATATTCGCATCGGCAAGCGCCGTCGGCCCTACCGCGCGCGCTGACACCGGCATCCAGGTCGGGGCACGCACCGGCGTCCAGTTGCTCGACGACGACGAGCTTAGGAATGAAAGAGCGTTCTCCATCGGCGCGGAGGCTCGTTTTGGGTTTGAGCTCAGCCCGTTGATCGTGGACCTGACTTTCGATCACTTCTTCATCGAGGATAGGACGCTCTTCCAGGTCGGTGCGAATGCCCTGTACGATCTGCCGGTCGGGCTAGCGTTTCTGTACCCGTACTTGGGCGTCGGCGTCGGCGCGACCCATTTCGCGTTGCCGGAGGCGTCGGGGCCGCCGGTCATGGGGGGAGACTCGAACGGTACGCGCCTCGGGATGAACCTGGTTGGAGGGTTTCGCTTCGAGCACGTCGATCTGCCTGCCGTGCGCCCCTTCGCCCAAGTGATGGTGAGCCTCGGCCCCATCGACCTGTTCACGATCGTCGGCGGCGTCCTGTTCGAGCTCGCGGGCGGCTGATGCGAGCTGCAGCGATGCCGCGTTCAGGAGATGCATCCATGCGACCTCGCTATTGCGGTACGGTCATTGCTGCTCTGGTCTTTGGCGTTGCCGCGCCTGCAAACGCCCAGCTCGTCATCTCGCCGCACGTTAACGCCAAGGTCGCGGGTGACGTCGAGACCGAGCGTGGAGGGGCGGGTGTGTCCGTCGGCTACTACCTCCCCGCCTGGCGCGGGCTCGGAGTTGGGCTGGAGCTCGGCGCGGCCTGGTACGGGCACTTCTTCCGCGACGAGGACGTCGCCAACCTGGTTGCCGAAGGTGTCGACCTCAACACTGACGCCCTGATCGTGATGAGCAATTTGGTGATGCCCGTCTCCATTCCGCGCGCTCCCATCTGGCGCCCCTATGCCACCGCTGGGCTAGGAGTGGTTCACGCGATATTCGCTGCCGGCGAGGAATACGACACCGATCAGGACAACCTCGCGCTCAACGCCGGTGTGGGGGTGATGCACCAGCTCACCCGGGCGCTCGGGTTGCGCGCCGACATGCGCTACTACCACGCATTTGTCGACGAGCACGCTGCCGAGGGCGGCTACTTCGAGGACTACGACTTCTGGGACGTCTCGGTCGGTGTCACGCTGCAACTCCCGGCGCAGCGCTGGCCCGACACGTGGTGATGCGCCGGCGTGGCTCATGCCAACGTGTCGGTCCGTGGTTAGCTGGCTGGAGCTGGCCGAGGTCGACGCCCGCGACTACGCCGCGGCCACGATCCGGAAGCGCGCGCCGCGCAGTGAGGTCATGCCCTCAGCATAGCAGGGCCGCCCGGGCCACTGTGGATTTGCGAGTAGCCCCGCCGCAGGGCGACATAACAGATGGCCGAGATCTTCGGGGGTCGTGCCGTTTTTCGAAATGGGACCCATGCTCAGCGCCGCTCAGGGGGTGGCTGTCCGATGGTTCGCGAGCGGCACGAGCACGCCCATCTTTACCAGGTCGGCGAGCGTACGCTGGACGCGCTGCGCCTGCGTGGCGTCGAGGAACGGGGGTTGGTCGGTGCGTTTGTAGCTCATCAGGTTGCCTGGAACGTCGCTGTGCTCGCGATGGCCAAACATGTGTCCGAGCTCGTGCGCGAGGACGTACGGCCGTGAGATCTTGCTGACGATCAAGAAGCTACGCCCGGGCACGGAGCGCGCATGCCAATGCACGCCGCGCCGCTCGCGCCCCGGCTCGTCGACGTCCATCAACTTCGCGACGACGAAGCAGTGGATTTCGCCCTTCCGAACGTAGGGCGCGAGCGCGTCGCGGTCGGCGCGCGTGATGAGCCGTGCGTGGCGCGCCGCTAGCGGGACGCGCTCGAGCACGACCAACTCGATGCCGAGCGGGCGGTAGATCGTGTTCGCCGCGGCGAGCTGCTCCGTGAGGAACGACGCGGGCGCAACGGCCTCGCTCTGGCCCCGGACCTCTGCCACGTGAAAGACGATCGGAATACGCAGCGGCTCATCCGCCCGCCCGACGTATCCGAGCAGACACAGCGCCGCGATGGTGCGAACAGAAAGCCACAGGCGAAGTGCTCGAGCGCGGAGCGCGCCGCGGCCCCGCGGGCTTACGCATTCCGTCGTCGGAGGCTCGTCCACGCGGACATGGTGACATCCATGCGGTCCTCTCTCCAGCCTGGGCTGCCCCCGTCGCCAGCGGCGCGCGCAAGAGCACGCGGGCTGCCGAGGACCCCGCCGCAGGCGATCAGCCGGGTCGGCACGGAGCGTGTCATCGAAAGCACTCGGTCGGGCTCGGCCCTCGCATGCCGCCCGCTCGGGGCTGAATTTTCGCGGGGCGCGCGCCCTCCGGGACCTAGCGCTGCCGGCCGACATCGGGTATCGCGCGGCAACACCGCCTGGACTCCCAAAATGGCCTCCCACCCTGGAGAGCGGAGTCCGGGTGAATGGCCTAATCTCGAGCGCGTCTCCTGCTGGGCGAGCGAGATATGCTACGGACCTTTGGTTCGGATGCGATGCACCATGAAACTCGTCGGCAACGCCAAGCCTCTTTGGTCATGCACTACTCGGAGCTCGTAGATGGCTTTTTCGTCGTTGGTTTTGCGGCAATTGTTGTCTGAAGCCGAGCAGGTCAGTATCGCGCATCCTGACCTGATCATGGGCATCGTCGATCCGTCACGGCTCCAGAGCGATGGGGTGTGGATACCCGACGCCGAGATGTTCGAAATCGTGGCGCGTACGCAGCGGGCTTCTGGCAGTCCGGGGCTGGGGCTGCGCCTGGGGGCGCGCGGAAGTTTTACGGCGCTCGGTGCCGCAGGAAACTATATCGCGATCGCAGAGTCGTTCCGTCACGCGGTCTGGGCTTTGGCCAAATTAGGTGGAGTTGCCCGCCATAGCGGCGGAATCTGCGTGCGGGAGACCGAGCGGACGCTGAGCATCGAGTTCGATCGCTTGGACGCTCCGTCGTCGGTTCGGGAATGCATGGGGGAGTGGGTGCTGAGCTCGCTCGCTACGGTGCTTGCCCGATACGCAGGGCCAGGCGCACACCCCCTGCGGGTCATGTTCGACTTTCCGGCGCCGAGTCACGTCTCTCTTTATCAAGAGATGTTCGCGTGTGAGATCAGCTTCGATCAACCGCGCTGTACGCTGGTGGTGGACAACGCTCTCGCCGATCGCGTGCAGCTGCTGTCGCAGCCTGAGCTGGCCAACCAGATCTGGCACCTCGCGCAACAACAGTTATCGCAAGCACAAGACCTGCGCAGCATCGTCGAGCACGTGCGTGAGGGGCTGCGTGCCGGGTCGGACATCAAGCCTCCCCGCATCTCGCTCCTGGCGCGTCGTCTGGGGATGAGCGAGCGATCCCTGCGCAGACGCCTCGCCGAGCAAGGGGTCGATTATCGGACGCTGGTCTCCGAACGTCAGCAGGAGATCGCCAGCGAGTTGCTGCGCCAGCACGGCGTCAGCGTCAAGGAAGTTGCATATGGGCTCGGCTATACTAGTGTGAGCGCATTTCATCGAGCGTATAGGCGCTGGACGGGCTCGAGCCCCAAGGGGCCGCCGCCGTCTGTTCGCCATTGAGCGTGGGACACGGCAGCTACCGTGTGTGCTCTGATTCAGGAGGGATACGGTACGGTAGGGCCGCGTAGGACGACGCGGCGCGAGTGGCCATTGAAGCGGATGCTTCTTTGCCCGTGAAACGGCTCCAATTGTGCTCCGAGCCGCGCTATCTTGAGAGCACGGAAATGATCAAACCTGCCGCGCTCTCGAGCATCGTCTTGCTGTCGTGCGCGGGCTGTGGCTCGCCTGCAGAGCAGGCCATCGTTAGCGATCGACCCAACGCCGACGGTGTGATGCGTGTCGTAGGTCAAGAGCTCCTCGACTCGGGCGGCGCACCCTTCCTGGCGCGCGGCATCGAGGGCTGGTTTGGAAGCGACGCGCAGGCAAACATGCCGACCTTGGTCGACGCCATCGCGAGCCAGGGCTTTAACGCCGTTCGGCTCCAGCTGTTGACGAATGACCTGAGCAAGATCGAGGCGCTTCTCCGGCGTTTCCACGCCAAGAACATGGTCGTTTACTTGACGGATGCGAACCTCCCGACGGCGGCCGATTGGTTCGGGCTCGCGGCGGTTCGAGCCATGGTCGAGCGGAACGCGCGCAACCTGGTCATCGACGCCACGATCGAGGAAGAGGGCGACGGGGAAGTGGCCGCGGACGTGAGGCAGTGGCTGGCGGCGCAAAAGGCGGTCATCACCAAGTTCCGTGGCTGGGGCTACACCCAGCCGCTCACCATCGGTACGCCGAACGCGGGTCGCTACCTGAAAGGGCTGCTCGACCACGGGCAGGAGCTCGTTGATCACGACCCGCTGCACTCGCTCGTGCTCAACTGCCAGATGTATTGGGGCGCGTACGGGAACAGCTTCAGCTACCAACGTCTGAGCGGGTTCGCCGAGGGCAACCCGGGTGTGCAACAGGCGAGCGCGGCGGTGGCTTCAAAGCCGTTTTTGATCCAGTTTGGGCTCGACGCGTCGGACACCGGCGCGGACTTCGACGCGGTCCCCTATGAGTTGCTCATGACCGAGGCGCAGGCCAAGGGCATCGGCACCATGTTCTGGCAGTGGAAGGACCCGGGTGACGACGACCCGAACAGCTTGGTCACGGATCAACTCGACCCGACCAGCCTCACGCCGCTCGGTGACATCGTCGTGAATGAGCACCGCGCGAGCATCAAGAAGACGTCGAAGCTCGCCATGCCATAGCGCGGTGAAACAAAACGTCGAGATGTCCGTCGCTGCCGGCAACGCCCGTCGGCGAACGCAGAGGTGAGACGTGTTCGGCACGCAGCAACGGAGCATACGTCGCTGAGCGATCCAGACCTCGAGCACAATGGTGAGTTCCAGCAGTCCTACCCGGCGGCGGCCTTCCTGGAGCTGATGTGTGACTTCTCGACTGGGTCGGGCAGCTACAAGCACACGAATCGGACCGACCCGCACCTGGACATCTCACTGGACGTGCATGCCACCTACTTCGCAGTCGGCGCGGACACGGGCACCATCACAGCGCAACCCTGCTCGGGCAAGAACGCGGGCGGCTCCTTCGACGGCCAGTGTGGTCAGGCGGTCGCCGTGAACGCTGGCTTTCACAATTCTGGATTATACGACGCCGGTGACGACTTGGTCTGCACGGAAAGTGGCGGCCTAGCCTGCAGAATCTTTGGCTGCCCCGAGATCTGCATCCGCAACCAGGTCAGGTTCGAGCTCCGGTACGACAAGGTCTCGAGCAGCGTAAACTTCCACGAATGCGCGCAGATCACGCATTAGAAGGGGCTCGACGCGCGGCTGCTCGGGCGCGCCGGGCGAGTGGCTTCGCTCTCCTGCTCTTGCTCTGCGCGTGCAAGCGTTCCGTTCAACCGGGCCCTCGCAGAGCAGCCGAGCCGGAGGCGCACGGCGAGAGCCGCACGACCGTCGTTCACGTGTCCGACACGCCAGCGACGAGCAGGGCGCCACGAGGTTTGCGCCCCGACATTGAGCTCGAGTGCAAGCAGTTGGCAAGGACGGGCTGCGACGTCCGCGACGAGTTGTGTCAAGAACGGCTATTTTCGCTGGCTCGATGCGTGTCCGCACGTGGCGGCGTGCGGCCGCCGCTGCGCTTCGTCTCGGAGGAAGCGTCACGGCACAAGCGCTCAGAGCAGCGCGCGCGGGTGAGCAGCGCGCGCGCAGCGCTCGAGCAAGCGGTTCATCTCCTCGGGCTCGGCAAGGCGCCCGGCACTAGAGATCAGCCAGGCCAAAGCGGCGGCGTGGGCGCGAAGGCTTACTACGCGCCTCGCGATCGCGCGGTGTTTCTGGTTGTCGACGACGCGACCCCTTACGCTGGCGAGCTCGCAGCGTTGAGTGTGGCGCACGAATACGTGCACGCGCTTCAGGACGCCAGCGGCGAGCTCCTGGCAGCGCTGGACGGCGACGAAACCCGAAGCTTCGACCAAGAGCTCACGCTGTGGGGCGCTTTCGAAGGCGAGGCCGCGCTCTATGAAGAAGTCGTTCGCGCGCTCCTCCACGATCGTGACCCACGGGCGGGGCTCCTCGAACGCTTCGCCGCGCGGACTCGGGGCACCGACGAAGCGATCCTCCGACAGGCGCGGCCGCTCGAGGCCTCCTTCGCGACGTTCCCGTACACGTATGGCGCCTATTGGGCGGCGCTCGAAACGCAGCAGCCCGCTTCGACGCAGCAGATCCTGGCTATCCGCCACGAGTGGCGGCCGTCCGAGTCGCAGCGGTGCGTCGACGAGAGCCCGACGAGCCTCGCGCCGGGCTACCCTCGTCGCGCACGGGACACGCTCGGCGCGTGGCTGGTGCAAGCCTACGTCGGACGACTTGCACGCGACCCCGAGCGCGCTCGCTCCGCTGCGCGACGCTGGCGTGGCGACTGGATCTCCTTATATTGGCGCGCGCTGGGCGAGGCCCCGAGCTTCATCTGGCAGACCTGCTGGGATTCGGCACCCACCGCGCTCGAGATGCGCGAGCTCGTCGAAGCGCAGCTGCAGGGCAGCGCGGGCGACCGTGCCTGGGCACCTGCCGCACGCCGAGCGTGGGTGAGCAACCACGAGCATCGCGTCACGTTGACGGTGCGCGCTGAGGATTTCGCTGAGCTCGCCGCGAACGTCGGCCCTGCCGGTCACGGGGTCGCCGGGGGCGCCAGCGATCCGTGAAGACCAGTTTCGCCGAGCCGTCAGCGAGCCGCCGAGTGCCTGGCGGCAACGCGCTCCGCCGCGCATCAGAGTCGTCTCGCTCGGATAGCTGGTTGCTTCCGTCGCCCGCCTCCCGGGGAGCGTCCCGGGGACGCTGCCAGCCTGCTGGCCAGGCCCACAAAGGCCTGGGGCCGCAGCCATTCCGTGCTCGCATTCCGAAGTGCCCTGTCTATGTTGCCGGTCATGAGAAAGCTGTTCGCCATCGGCATCGGCACCGGCAACCCGGAGCACGTGACCGTGCAGGCGATCAACGCGCTGAACCGGGCCGACGTGGTGTTTCTGCTCGACAAGGGCAGCGAGAAAGCGGAGCTGGCGCGCGTGCGGCGCGAGATCTGCGAGCGCTACATCGAGCGGGCGTATCGCGTCGTCGAGCTCAAAGACTCGGTGCGCGACCCTGGCGTGGCCTCCTACGAGGCGCGGGTCGAGGCCTGGCACGAGCGGCGCTTGCTCGCGTACGAAGAGGCCTTTGCCACCGAGCTCGAGGAGGATAGCTGCGGCGCGATCCTGGTGTGGGGCGATCCGTCGCTTTACGACAGCACGCTCCGGATCCTCGAAGGCCTGCGTGAGCGGGGCCGGCTTTCGTTGCAGTACGAGGTCATCCCAGGCATTAGCAGCCCGCAAGTGCTCGCGGCCGAGCACAAGATCACGCTCAATCGCATCGGCGGCGCCGTGCACCTGACGACGGGGCGAAGGTTGGCCGAAGGTCTGCCGGCGGGCGCCGACGACGTGCTCGTGATGTTGGATGGCGAGTGTGCCTTCACCGAGCTCGCCGCCGAGGGCCTCGATATTTATTGGGGCGCTTACCTCGGCACCGAGCACCAGCTCTTGATCTCGGGACCGCTCGCCGAGCGAAGCAGCGAGATCGAACGGGTTCGGAACGCGGCTCGGGCCGAGCACGGCTGGATCATGGATACCTATCTGCTGAGGAAGAGGACCACGCGCTGACGCGCCGGCGCGGGCTCGTTAGGCACTCAGCAGCGGAAACCGCAAGACGGCGATAGTGCCGCCCTCGGGCCGCGGGCGCAGCTCGAGCTCGCCGCCGTGCTTCTTCGCGACCGCGTAGGTGATGGGCAGGCCGAGGCCGATGCCCTCGCCGATGGGCTTGGTCGTGAAGAAGGGCTCGAGCACGCGATCGTGAATGGCTTCGGGGATACCCGAGCCTGTGTCGGCGACACGGATGATGTACTCAGGGCCCACCGCCTGCGTCGAGACGGTCACGCAGCCGTGCTCGCTGATGGCGTCCGCCGCGTTGCTGACCAGGTGGAACAGCGCTTGATTGAGCAGGCCGGGATAGCACAGCACCTGGTCAGGTTCGCCAAACTCCGTCACGATGCTGACGCGCTGTCGCAGGCGATGTTGGAGGATGGAGAGGACGGACTCCACGTTTTCCCTCATGCTCACGAGCTTCTGCTCGCCCTCGTCCAGCCGCGAGAAGGTGCGCAGTCGGAGCACCAGCTCTCGGATGCGGTCGAGCCCGACCTGCATCTCGCTGAGCCGGTCGAAGGCACGCCGCCAGTCGGGCTTTGCCGCGTCCTCGAGCGCGGCGCCGAGCTGGCTCTCTACGCGCCGCAAGCTGCGCTGCACCGTGTCCAGGTGACCCAGCGCGAAGGCGAGCGGGTTGTTGATCTCGTGGGCCACACCCGCGACGAGCCCGCCGAGCGAGGCCATCTTCGCCGATTGTATGAGCTGGGCCTGAGCCATCTGTAAATCGCTATATGCCGCCTGAAGCTCAGCATTTTTTCCTTCGAGCTCGCTCACGAGCCCGGCGCGCGTCTCTGCCAGCTCGCGCAGGGCCCCTTCCGCCCTCTTCCGCATTCGCGTCATGGCGAGGTGGGCGCGCACGCGGCCGAGGAGCTCGCGAGCCGAAAACGGTTTGACCAGGTAGTCGTCAGCGCCAGTTTCGAGGCCTGCCAGCATGGCGTCTTCACCAGCTCTGGCGGACAGCAATACGACCGGGATGGTGGAGGTCCTGGCATCGCTCCGCAGCGCCGCGACCAACGCCACGCCATCCATCTCGGGCATCATCACGTCGCTCAGCACCAGATCAGGCGGAGCAGCTCGCGCCGCGTCGAGCGCGGCCTTTCCGTCCACCACAGCCTGAACCTCGTAGTAGGGCTCGAGCAAGCGGACGACGTAGTTTCGCATGTCGGTGTTGTCGTCCGCCACCAAGATACGGCCTTCGCTCTCGCGCGGCGGGGTCGCGCCCGGCTCTGCTGGTTTTGAGCCCGCTGATGTTGGTCTCGAGACGAAGTTGTGGGTCGGGGTTCCGCCCGGCGGACTGAGGCGAGCCCCGGGCACAGCCATCGACACGATGTGCTCCGGCCGGAGGTGCGCCGAGCCCGTCGGAATCGAGACGGTGAAGGTGCTGCCCCGACGCTCTTCGCTCACGACGTGGACAGACCCGGCGTGAAGCTCCGCAATTTCGCGCACCATGGCGAGCCCGATACCGCTGCCCTCGAAGCTGCGGCCGCGCGCGCCCTCGATGCGATGGAAGCGCTCGAAGACGCGCGGCAGCTCATGCTCTGGAATGCCGGTGCCCGTATCTCGAACCTGGAGCTCCACGTGGTCACCACGCCAGCTCAGCGTCACCACGATCTCACCATCGAACGTGAACTTGAAGGCGTTGGAGATCAGGTTCAAGACGATCTTTTCCCAGCGGGCCTGGTCCACGTACACGGGCGCGGGCAAGGGCGCGCACTCCACGCGCAGCCTGAGCCCCGCGTCTTGCACCAAGGAATGGAAGGCGCCGGCGAGGCCCGCGGTGAAGGCGCCGAGCTCGGTCGCCGAAAATGAGAGCTCCACGCCGCCCGCGGCGATGCGGGAAAAGTCGAGCAGATCATTGACCAGGTGCAACAGGCGGCCGGCGTTGCGGTGCACGGCCGCCAGGTCTTCACCGACCAGCGCTCCATGCGGCTGCGCCAGCGCGTGCTCGATCGGACCCAGAATCAGCGTGAGCGGGGTGCGAAACTCGTGGCTCACGTTGCTGAAGAAGGACGTCTTGGCGCGGTCGAGGCCCTGTAGCTTCTCGTTGGCGTCGCGCAGCTCGTGGTTGGCCGCGGCCAGCTCGCGGCTGCGGCTGATGACCTCGCGCTCCATTTGGCGAGCTCGCCCGCGCAGCTCCTCACCGAGCTCGCTCGCCTGCACCAGCTCGGTCACGTCCTCGACGCGGTGCAGGATGTAGCGCACCTCCCCTTTGGCTCCGAGCACCGGCAGGTTCTTGGGGCTCCAGTACTTCGTCTGGAAGGTGCCATCCGCGCCTCGGATGTCATACTTCTGGACCGCCATCGTGTCCGTGGCCCGCGTCGCGAGCACGCGCTCGAGCGAGGCACGCAGGTTATTGGTTCCCGTCGCCTCTGGGTCGTCGGGGTTGTCAGGGAACACCTCGAAGAGCCCCCGACCGATAGTGCCCTCGCGCGTCGTGAGGGTCGCCACGAGTCGCGTTTCGGTGGCAGCGACCAGCGTGAAGCGCGGCGCGTCGGGCAGCAGAACCAGCAGGATGTCCGGCGACGACTCGAACAAGAGCCGAAAGTCGAGATCGCTGTCCGCCATCAACCCACACTACGCCCGAGGCAGCAAAAGACTGCAGAGCCTCGGCCGAAGAAATTTCGAGTTGCGACAGAGCCCTGATGTCGGAATAGGTGCGCCTGGGGTCGCGCTTCTCCCGTTCACGTCGGCCCTCGGCGATACCACGAGGTCTCGCCGAGGAGGGCTCTACGAGCGGCATCGCTAAGCGCGGCCGTTACGCGCGGCCGTTGTGCACAGCCGCAGCTCTCAGAGCGACCAGTTCCAGTTCCAGCTCACGGTGGCGGGTCGGGGCCCCGTCCTGCCCAGCTCGTAGCTGTTCAGGAAGCCGTCGCGATCGCGATCGAGGTGGTAGAACTGGCGCTGCACGTTGGCGTCGTACTCCGCGAAGGTCACGACGCCGTCACGCCGCGCGCGGCCCGCTACCTCGTAGTCGAGGGCGCGCAATTCCCTGCGCGTGAGCACGCCATTGCAGTCCACGTCAGCACGGGCAAACTCCGCTCGCCCGTAGGCGTGGGCCTCGCCCAGCGTGATGCCGCCGTCATAGTTGTAGTCCGCGCGGGCCAGCACCACGGCATAGTTACCCGCGCCGCCGGAGGAATACGACGGGTACGAGGGGTAGGACGGATAGGACGGATAGGGCGTGTACACCGGCGGCGGGGCAGGCGCATACGTTGGGGCCGGAGCCCCGTAGCTCGGATACGAGCTCGGCTGCGCGGGACGCCAGCCGTCGTGGGCCGCTGCGTTGGTAGCAGACAGCGCCGTGATGACTCCGACACCGATAACGGCCAAATGATTGAACATGACAGTCGTCTTCCTTTCCTTCTGAGTGGGGGCGGTATGGGCCTCCGCTCCTTCATACGTAGGAGACCCGCCAAATTCGTCGCCCCCTGCGCAAATTAGGCTTGCCCGTAAAATGCGACGCGAGCCGGCGATGACATTTCGGGGAAGGTCGGATCTTCCCCGCTGTGTTTACCGCCGCGCGCCAGGGAGTCGTTTGCCCCCCAAACAACGGATGGACCCGTCCGTTGCGCTCTCGGGAGCGCCGAGGCCCAAGCATCCATGGGTGAGTTTCAGGCGCCCGCGGCCACGACTGGGCGAGCCATCATCAGGAGGTTGCACGTCCCGGACGCCGAACGCCCGGAGCGCGGCCGGATTTGCGCGAGTAGCAAAGCCTCATATCGCTGGCCCTGACCGTGCCCCTGGGCATCGCTTGCCTTGCGCCGGGCCGCGCCCCGTGCCGAGCCCCGACTCGCACCTGCAGCGCGTGAACGCGAGCGCGCGTCGCCCCCCGCGTGCCTGCCTCAATCGTAGAGCAGCGGCGCCATCTCGGGGGAGTCGACGTTGCTCTTGTCGTACCACTTGAAGCCGGTGTCGATCGTCTGCGGCAGCTTCTCGCCCTTGATGGCCTTGGCCGCAGCCTCGACGCACTTGTAACCGATCCCGACCGGATCTTGGGAGACGGCTCCCGCCTCGACGCCGCGTCGGATCGCGTCCTTCTGTTGTTTGCCTGCGTCGAACCCGATCACGACGATCTTGCCCTCTTTCTTGAGCTCCTTCACGGCGTTCAGGACGCCGACGATGGAGCCCTCGTTGGCGCCGAAGAAACCCTTCAGGTTGGGGTGCCCCTGGATGATCGCCTTGGCCAGGTCGGTGCTCTTGAGCTGATCGCCACCGCCGTACTGGACGTCGACCAGCTTGACCTTGGGGTGCTTCGACTTCATCTGGTGCACGAAGCCTTCGCTGCGGTCGATGCCGGTGCGGCTGGTCTGGTCGTGGACGATGGCCGCGACCTCGCCGGCGTCCCCGATGAGCTCGGCCAGCTTGTCTGCCGCGAAGGCGGCGGCGGCGACGTTGTCGGTCGCCGCGGTCGAAACCGGGATGTCGCTGTCCACGCCCGAGTCGAAGCCGACGACGGGGATGTTGGCGGCTTGCGCCTTCTTGAGGAGCGGGATCGCCGCCTTCGAGTCGAGCGCGGCGAAACAGATGGCTTGCGGCCTCTTCGCGAGCGCGGCTTGCAGCATCTCTATCTGCTTGTCTACCTGCGACTCGTTCTCTGGGCCCTCGAAGCTGATCCTCACCTTGTACTCTCCGGCGGCCTTCTCGGCGCCGAGCTTCACCGCTTGCCAGAACTGGTGCTGGAAGCCCTTCGAGATGACGGGGATGTAAGATGGCGCGGTCGCGGCAGGTGCGTCTCCGGCCAAGAAGCCTGCGGCTGCGACGATGCCCAGCGTGGCAGAGAGGATGCTCCTGATTTTCATGGCGGGTGTCCCTTTCAGAAAGTGAGGCTCATCATGCCTGCTCCCGCCGGCCGCGGCGGACGATATCCAGATAAACCGCCAGGATGACGATAGAGCCGGTCACGACAGTTTGCCATTCTTGAGGAACCGAGAGGATCCGCAGGCCGTTGGTGAGGATACTGATGATGAAGGCGCCGATGACGGTGCCCAGGATCGTGCCCTGCCCACCGCTGAGCGAGGTGCCGCCGATGACGGCGGCCGCGATAGCGTCGAGCTCGTAACCTACCCCGAGCGAGGGCTGTGCCGAGTTCAGCCGAGCCGCGATCAGCACACCGGCGAGGCCGCTAAAGAGCCCGCATACTGCGTAGACGGTGATCTTCCAGCGGTCCACATTGACGCCGGAGAGGCGTGTGGCCTCCTCGTTGCTGCCGAGCGCGAAGGTGTAGCGACCGAGGATCGTCTGCTTTAACACCAGGCTGGCGAGGATCGCGGCGCCGAAGAGCATCAACACCAGGTTCGGGACGTCGAAGCCGGGGATGACTGCCCCCAGCGCAGACCCCATCGCCAGCTCATTGAGCTCGGGGGTGTCGGTGAAATAGATGGGCCGGAGCCCCGAGATGACGAGGGCTAGCCCCTTGGCGATGTTCAGCATACCGAGCGTGGCGATGAACGACGGCACCTTCAGCTTGGCGATCAGCACCCCGTTCGACAGGCCCGCTGCCGCTCCCGTCAGGAGCCCTCCGAGGATGCCGACCGGCAACGGCAATTGCCAGTGGGTGATGAAGACGCCCGCCATCACCGCCGAGAGCGTCATGACCGCCCCAATGGAGAGATCGATGCCTCCAGTGATGATGACGAAGGTCACGCCCAGGCCGAGCACGCCGTTGACGGCGGTCGCGAGCAGGATGCCGACGATGTTGTCGAACTGCAGGAAATTCGGCGACGCCAGCGAGAACCCGACCAGCAGCACGATCAGCGCGCCGAACGCGAGCAGCGTCTGAATGGCGTTCGAGCGCAAGAGCGTGCGCAGGCGCGGCGGCTCTGCTCGGGCCGCCTTTTCCCCTGGGACAGCCTCTTCCCCTGGGGCCGCCTTTTGCTCTGGGTCAGTTTTGGATTTCTGCATGGCGCTGCGTCGCGTACTCCATGATCTGCTCTTGCGTCGCCCCGCTCGGGAGCTCGGCCGTGATTCGGCCCTCGCACATCACGATGATGCGGTGGCTCATGCGCAAGATCTCCGGTAGCTCCGACGAGATCATGATGATGGCCTTGCCCTGTTTGCAGAGCTCACTGAGCAGGTGGTAGATCTCGCTCTTGGCGCCGACGTCGATGCCGCGCGTGGGCTCGTCGAAGATCAGGACCTCGGTGTCGGCGGCGAGCCACTTGGCGATGACCACCTTCTGCTGGTTGCCGCCCGAGAGGTTCTTGGCGAGCTGCTCAATCGACGGCGTGCGTATCCGCAGCGCCTCGACGTAGTGCCGCGCCGCCGCGCCTGTTTTAGCGGTGTTCACCCAGCCCAAGCGACGGAGAAAGCGGCGGAACGTCGCGAGGACGATGTTGGTCTCGACATCCATCCCCAGGTTGAGGCCGTAGCGCTTGCGGTCCTCCGAGAGGTAGGCGATGCCGTGACGGACGGCGTCCCCTGGGGTGCGGATCTTCACCCGCTTCGCCCGTAGCCAGATCTCCCCCGAGTCGAGCGGGTCGGCGCCGAAGATGGCGCGCGCAACCTCGGTGCGCCCCGCGCCCACCAACCCGGCAAATCCGAGGATCTCGCCGCGCCTCAAGCTGAAGCTCACGTCCCGGACCACGCGGCCGCGGCAGAGCTTCCGCACCTCCAACACGACCTCGCGGCGCTCCAGATCAGCGGGCACCTCGGGCGCGCGCTCGTAAATCGCCCGGCCCACCATCAGTTGGATGATCTGGTCCCGCGTGGTGCTCCGGGTCAGCAGGGTGTCCACGTACCGCCCGTCCCGCAGCACGGTGATGCGATCTGCAATCATCGGCAGCTCCTCCAGCCGATGCGAGATGTGCACGACGCCCACCCCGCTGT
The DNA here is from genome assembly GCA_043747815.1 of Deltaproteobacteria bacterium. Classification (GTDB taxonomy): domain Bacteria; phylum Myxococcota_A; class Polyangia; order Polyangiales; family Polyangiaceae; genus SZUA-265. Next base: position 26,346 of record JAYTOL010000187.1, on the reverse strand, counting down.
CGCGCAGCTCGCGGATGATGCGGAACAGCTCGCCGATCTCTCGCTCGGTGAGCGCCGCAGTGGGCTCATCCATAATCAGGATCTCGGAAGAGTAGGAGAGCGCCTTCGCGATCTCCACCAGCTGCTGTTTGGCGACGCTGAGGTCCGAGACCCGCGCGCGCGGATCGATCGCCAGGCGCAGCCGAGTGAGGAGCGCCCGCGCCTTCTCGTTCTGCGCCTCGTCATCCACAAAGATCGGAAGCCTGCGCCGGGGCTCCCGCCCGATGAAGATGTTCTGTGCGACCGTGAGGTGCGGCATCAGGTTGAGCTCCTGATGGATGATCCCGATACCCAGCTGCTGGGCTGCCCGCGGGCTCTTGATCTCGACCTCTCTGCCCTTGATGATGATGCGGCCGGCGTCCTTGGCATGGATGCCGGCGAGCACCTTCATGAGCGTGGATTTGCCGGCCCCGTTCTCGCCGACCAGCGCATGCACCTCGCCGCGTGAGAGCTCGAACCGGCAGCGTTCGAGCGCGCGGACGCCCGGGAACGATTTGTCGATGCCTTCCATTGACGCGAGCAGCTGGCTCATGATGCTCGCCGAGGCGAGCGCGCCAGGCTGACGGATTTGGCCAGAAGCCGCAGCATACCGCCCCATCGAGCGCGCCGCCGCCCCCGCCAGTACACGTCCGATCGAGACCACACACCTGACACGAGCCTGCATCGAATAGCTGCCTTCTCGACCAATCTATCAACTTTCACGCCGCGCGAGGCCCTTCCGGAGGGCCGCTTGCCGGGCGGAGCGAGAGGTGGGATAGTCCGCGGCCGCGCGGCCCGAGGTACGAACATGAACGACGATCCAGAAGCTTATCAGCGCCAGGTTGATAAAATTAAGCACAGCTATGAAGAGCGGAAGGCCGCGGCCACCGGAGAAAAGGGCCTGATCGCGGTCTTCACCGGCACGGGCAAGGGCAAGAGCACGGCGGCCTTCGGCATGGCGCTGCGCGCCCTGCAGCACGGGATGAAGCTCGGCGTCGTGCAGTACGTCAAGGGGGCCATCGCGACCGCCGAGACGGATGCGTTCGCGCGCTTTGGGGAGCAGGTCGAGTGGCACCGCATGGGGGAGGGCTTCCACTGGCTCACGCAGGACGCGGAGCTCGACCGCAAGGCTGCGGCGAAGGCTTGGGAAAAGTCGCTCGAGCTGATGGCGCGCCCCGACGTGGGCATGCTCGTGCTCGACGAGCTCATCGTGGCGCTGCGGCTGCGCCAGCTCGACGAAGCGAGCGTGCTCCAGGCGCTCCAGAGCAAGCGCCCCGATCAACACGTGGTCTTGACCGGGCGGGGGGCGACCAAGGAGCTGATCGAGGTCGCCGATTTGGTGACCGAGATGAAGATGGTCAAGCACCATTATCGCGCCGGCATCCGCGCCCAGGCCGGCATCGAATTCTGATGGCGGGAGCGCGGGCCGAGATCGTCGCTTGCGAGACGTGTGGCAACTCCCAGCGTGACGCTTCGGGCCGCACGCGCGGTGAGTACCTGCTCGAGCATTTGCGGGCGGCGCTGGCGTCTGGTGCGGCTGGGGCGGAGCCGAGCCTGGTGGACGTGACGAGCGTGCGCTGCCTGTGGGCCTGCACGCGGAGCTGCGCCGTGCTCGTGCGCTCCTCGAGCGGCCCGGGTTACGTGATCGCCGGGCTAGAGCCCACGGAGCTATCGGCGCGCGCGCTGCTCGACTATGCCGCCCTGTACGCCGCGAGCGCCGACGGCGCGGTCCCCTATAAGCAGTGGCCTGCTGCGCTCAAGGGCCACTTCCTTTGCCGCATCCCGAAGAGCGCGGACGTATCTCTGCCGAACCCAGAAGGGTCGGCGAGCTCCCCCCAGGAACAACTCCCATGAACAAGCTTCCGACCACCATCGTTACGGGCTTCCTCGGCAGCGGCAAGACGACTCTGCTGCGCCACCTCTTGACGCAGGCGAACGGCCGCCGGCTGGCCGTGATCGTGAACGAGTTTGGCGAGGTGGGGGTGGACGGCGAGCTCTTGCGACAGTGTGGCGTCGGTTGTGACGAGGACGCGAGCGCGCCCATGCCGCTGTACGAGCTCGCCAACGGCTGCCTGTGTTGCACCGTGCAAGAAGAGTTCGTGCCGGTGCTGGAGGCGCTGGTAGAGCGGCGTGAGCGCATCGATCACATCTTGATCGAGACCAGCGGTCTGGCGCTGCCGAAGCCGCTGGTGCAGGCCTTTCAATGGCCGGAGATCCGCGCCAACTGCACGGTGGACGCCGTGGTTGCCCTGGTCGATGGCCCTGCCGTGTTATCCGGGCAATTCGCCGCGGACCCCGCTGCGGTAGACCAGAAGCGGCGCGAGGACGAGAACCTCGATCACGATCGGCCGCTGCGCGAGCTGTTCGAGGATCAGCTGTCGGCGGCCGACCTGGTGATCGTCAGCAAGGTGGACGAGATGCAGCCCGGGGACTTCGAGCGGGTGAAGGAGCAGATCAAACACCTGATGCACCCGGCCGTCAAAGTCATCTCGGCGCGGCGCGGCGAGCTGCCCTTCGACGTCGTGCTCGGCCTGCACAAAGCCGCTGAAGACGCCATCGATGAGCGGCACACCCACCACGATGACGATCACGAGGAGGGCAAGGAGCATAGCCATGAGCTCTTCGACACGCTCGTGGTGCGCCCGCCCGCGCTCGAGCGGGCGGCGCTGCTGCGCGGCCTCGCGGCGGTGGTGCGGGAGCACGAAGTGTACCGGGCCAAGGGCTTCGCGGACGTGCTCGGTAAGCCGATGCGCCTGGTGGTGCAGGGGGTGGGGCGGCGCTTCGACAGCTACTTCGATCGGCCCTGGGCCGGCGAGGAGAAGCGCGTCACAGAGCTCGTGTTCATCGGCTCGCACCTGGACCGGGACGACGTCACGCGCACGCTGCTCAGCGCCGCCGGGGCCTGACCTTGCACGTCCTCGCCACCCGACCGGGCGGCTACGCCGCGGGGGACGGCGTCGTCGACCTGCAGCAGACGCCGGGCGATGTGGTGATCCTGTCGGCGGCGGACACGGACCTGCTGCTGCTCGCCGGAGCCTGCGAGGCGCTGCCGGAGGACTACCCCTCGCTGAGGCTCGCTAGCCTCCTTTCCTTGAGATCGAACGCCTCGGTCGATCTCTATTTCGACACGGTGCTCCGCCACGCGCGCTTGGTCGTCGTGGCCATGATAGGCGGTCAGAGCTATTGGTCATATGGCGTCGAGCAGCTGGTTGAGCGCGCTCGAGACGGCGGGCTCGAGCTCGTGCTCGTGCCGGGGGACGATACGCCCGATCCGGAGCTCGATCGGCTGAGCACGGCCAGCATCGAGGACTGCCGGCGCGTGTGGCGTTATCTGCGCGAGGGCGGGCCCGAGAACGCCGCGCGGCTCCTGTCATTCCTCGCGGCGCGCTTCTTTGCTCGCGGCACCGAGCCGAGCCGCGCGAGCGAGCTACCGCGGGTCTCTGTGTACCACCCCGCGCAGGGCTCGACGGATCTCGAGCAGCGCCGCGCGCAGTATCGAGCCGGGGCGCCCGTGGCCGCGCTGCTCTTCTATCGCGCCCATCTGCAGGCCGGCAACCTGGCGGCTTTCGACGCCCTGATCGCCGAGCTCGAGGCCGCCGGTTTTAACGCGCTGCCGATCTCGCTGTCATCACTCAAGGACGGTGGCTGCCGCGCCGAGGTCGAGGCGCTGCTCGCGCACGCCGAGGCCGACATCATCTTGAATACGACCGGCTTTGCCATCGCGAGCCTCGAAGCTGGCGGCTCGCTCGAGGGCGCGCTCGGGCGCGGGCGGCCAGTGCTGCAGGTGATCATGAGCGGCGGTAACGCCGAGGACTGGGGCGCGGGCCTCGCCGGGCTTTCGCCGCGCGATCTGGCGATGAGCGTGGTGCTTCCGGAGATCGACGGGCGCATCATCACGCGCGCCGTGAGCTTCAAGGGCCTGGCGCGGCGTTCGGCGCGTGCCGAGGCGCTGGTTACCGAGTACCAGATCGAGCCCGAGCGCGCGGAGTTCGTCGTACAGCTGGCAGCGCGTTGGGTGAAGCTCGCTCGCGCTCGCCCGAGTGAGCGCCGGGTCGCGCTGGTGCTCGCCAATTATCCGGCTCGCGACGGGCGGCTCGGCAACGGGGTCGGGCTCGACACGCCGGCGTCTACGCTCGAGATCCTCCGGGCGCTCGCCGCGGCGGGTTATCCCGTCCGCGATCTGCCGCGAGACGGCCAGGAGCTGATGCTGCGGCTCACCTCGCAAGTGACCAACGAGCTTACATCCATCGATTCACGTCCGGCGCTGCAGAGCCTCTCGCTCGCGGACTACGCAGAGTTTCTCGCCGAGTTGCCCCCCGAGCTCGGGCGCGCCGTCTCGGAGCGTTGGGGTCCGCCGGAAAGTGACCCACGCTTTCGCCGGGGGCGGCTCGTCATCTCCGGCTTACACTTCGGCGACACCTTCGTGGGCATCCAGCCCGCGCGCGGCTACGAGATCGACGTCGCGGCGACCTATCACGACCCCGACCTCGTGCCGCCCCATGGCTACCTCGCGTTCTATGCCTGGCTGCGAAGGGTTTACGACGCCCACGCCGTCGTGCACGTGGGCAAACACGGCAACCTGGAGTGGCTCCCGGGCAAGAGCGTCGCGCTCGGTAAAAGCTGCTGGCCCGACGCAGTGTTCGGGGCCATGCCGCATCTGTATCCGTTCATCGTCAATGATCCCGGAGAGGGGACGCAGGCCAAGCGCCGGGCGCAAGCCGTGATCATCGACCACCTCGTGCCGCCGCTCACGCGGGCGGAGAGCTATGGGCCGCTGCGCGATCTCGAGAAGCTGGTCGACGAGTACTATCAAGCCTCGATGCTGGACGCGCCCCGGGCCCTCGTGCTGCGGCGCGACATCCTCGAGCTCGCGCGCGCCACGTGCTTGCATCGGGAGCTCGGCCTCGCCGAGCGGCCCGCCTCGCCTGCTGATGACGAGCTCCTGCTGGTCAAGGTCGACGCCTACCTGTGTGAGCTCAAGGAGTCTCAGATCCGCGATGGCTTGCACGTGTTTGGGCGTTCCCCCGAGGGCGCTCAGCGCATCGACACGCTGGTCGCGCTGAGTCGCTTGCCGGCGGGGCGCGGCCTCGCCTCGGAGCGGAGCCTGGTGGTGGCGCTGGGGCAGGCCCTGCTCGGCGAGAGCGCCCTGAACGGCTCCTTCAACCCGCTCGACGCCGATTTTTCGGCGCCCTGGCTAGGCCTGCGCCCGGAGCTGCTCGCGTCGCTCTCGAGCGACGCCTGGCGCACGGCGGGGGATACGCGCGAGCGGCTCGAGCTCTTGGCGCGCGCCGTCGTCGCGGGTGAGGTGGAGCCTCCCGAGGCCTGCCGCGACGTGGCCCAGCGCATCGCGACACGAGTGGCTCCGGCGCTCGATGCCTGCGGGCCGAGCGAGCTCGCGGGTCTCTTGCAAGGCCTCGATGGGCGCTTCGTGGCGCCGGGCCCGAGCGGCGCGCCGACGCGCGGGCGGCTCGACGTGCTCCCCACGGGCCGCAATTTTTATTCGGTCGACGTGCGCGCCGTGCCGACTCCGGCCGCAGTGCGGCTCGCCAAACGCGCCGCGGACCGCCTGGTGCAGCGCTACGTGCAAGATCACGGTGAGTATCCGCGCTGCATCGCCTTGTCTGTCTGGGGTACGGCCACGATGCGCACGGGCGGCGACGACATCGCTCAGGCGCTCTCGCTGATCGGGGTGCGGCCCGTCTGGGCGGACGGCAGCGGGCGCGTGATCGACACCGAGATCTTGCCGACGTCCGCGCTGCGCCGGCCCCGGGTGGACGTGGTCTTGCGCATCTCCGGCTTCTTTCGCGACGCCTTCCCCGAGCTGATTCGGCTCTTCGACGCGGCCGTGCGCGCCGTGGCCGAGCTCGATGAAACACCCGAGCAGAACCCGCTGCGAGCCCGCGTGCGAGCGGACGAAGAGGCCTTGGTCGCGGCGGGGCTCGGGAGTGAAGAGGCGGCGCGGCGCGCGCGCTTCCGCGTCTTCGGCTCGAAGCCTGGCGCCTACGGCGCGGGATTACAGAGCTTGATCGACAACGGGGCCTGGCGAGAGCGGCAAGACCTCGGCAGCGCCTATCTCGACTGGAGCGGCTACGCCTACGGCGCCTTAGACAACGGGGTGCCGGCGAGGGAAACCCTGAGCACGCGCCTCGCGAGCGTCGACGCCGTGCTTCAGAACCAGGACAACAGGGAACACGACGTGCTCGACTCGAGCGACTATTACGAATTTCAGGGTGGCCTGAGCGCGGCCGTGGAGCTGACGCGCGGCGTGCCGGCCGCGCTCTACCATGGCGATCATCAGAACCCGGAGGCGCCGCGGGTGCGCTCCTTGAAAGAGGAGATCGCTCGGGTGGTGCGCAGCCGAGTGGTCAACCCCAAGTGGATCCGCGGCGCGCGCCGCCATGGTTATAAGGGGGCTTCCGAGATGGCGGCGACAGTGGACTATCTGTTCGGTTACGGCGCGGCGACGGGCACGGTTGAGGATCACCAGTACGCGCTCGTCAGCGACGCGTACGTGCTCGACCCCGAGAACCGCGGCTTTCTGGCGGAGCACAACCCGAGCGCTCTGCGCGAGATGACGGAGCGCTTGCTCGAGGCCGTGCAACGCGGCCTGTGGCAAGCGCCCGGCGCCTATCGCGAGGCGCTCGAGGCGGTGCTGCTCGACACCGAGGAAGGTGTGGCGTGACGCGCGTTTTCCCGTGGACCGCGGTGATCGGCCAGGAGCGCTTGAAGCTGGCCCTGCTCTTGTGCGCGATTGATCCCGGGATCGGCGGCGTGCTCGTGCGCGGGCCTCGCGGCGTGGCCAAGACGACGCTGGCTCGGGCCTTCGCGGAGCTCTTGCCGGGTCGTTTTGTGGAGCTGCCGCTCGGGGCTACGGAAGAGCGCGTCACCGGTACGCTCGATCTCGGCAAGGTGCTGGAGAACGGCGAGGTTGTATTTTCTCCGGGCCTGCTTGCGCGCGCTCACGAGGGCGTGCTGTACGTCGACGAGGTCAACCTGCTGGCAGACGGGCTCGTGGATCTCTTGCTCGATGCGGCCGCCACAGGCAGCAACGTCGTCGAGCGAGACGGCGTATCGCACGCCCACGCGGCGCGCTTCGTGCTGGTCGGGACGATGAACCCCGAGGAGGGCGAGCTGCGCGCTCAATTCGTCGATCGCTTTGGCCTCTCGGTGGCGGCCGACGCCCTGATCTCGCCGCACGAGCGCGCCCAGATCGTGATGCGCAGGCTCTCCTTCGAGCGAGACCCGGAGCTCTTCTGGGCAGGCTTCGAAGGGGCCCAGCAAGAGCTCATCGAGCGCTGCGCGAGGGCGCGCCAGCACGCCCTGAGCCTGGACTTTCAGGGTCCCGGTCTCGATCGCGTGACCAAGCTCTGCCACGCCGCCGGGGTCGAGGGCGTACGCGCCGATCTGGCCATGCTGCGCGCAGCCCGCGCCCATGCCGCCTGGCACGAACGGCACGCCATCCTCGCCGAGGACGTCGACGCCGTCGCGGAGCTGGCGCTCGCGCATCGCCGCCGCAATCCCACGGAACCGAGCGGGGCGCCTCCGAGCGCAGCCGGGGCGGGGCGCAGCCAGACACCGCCGAGCGGGGCGGGACCGGCGGGACCTATGCGAGGCAAGACGTCGGAAGCAACCGGCGACAGCGTCAGCGGAGCGAGCGCGGCTCCTGAGCGCGAAGGCTCCAGATCCGCTGGCGATCGAGGGGCTGGCAATCGAGGCGTTGGTGATCGAGGCGTTGGCGAGCGAGGCGCGTTGCCGCCGGTCCCCGTCCGCGCGATCGAGCCGCCCCAGCTGCCGCAGGCGTGGATCGGCAACGAAAAGCAGAGCGCGACGCCGGGGGTGAGCTCGGGCGCGCGGCGACGGCGTCGCGAAAGTACGCGCCGGGGTCCGGGCAGCATCGACTGGTTCGGTACGCTGGCGCGTCAGCCGCGCCCCACCCACGCGGACCTGCGCCGCCGCTCGCGCGCCTTCCGTCCTGAAAAGCGCTGGGTGATCGCCGTGGATTGCTCGGCGTCCATGTTGCAGAGCGGCGCGTTGTCGATCGCCAAAGGCGTTGCCCAGGCGCTTGCACAGAAGGCGAGAGCAGAGCGCGCGCGCTTGACCCTGATTTCGTTCAGCGGCCACGGCGTGCGCACGCAAACCAACCTCGAGGTCACGGGCTCGGTCGATGACGCCATCGCTGCGCTCGGCGCCGGCGGTGGCACTCCGTTGCGTCACGCGCTGCTTGCGGCCCTCCGGATCTGCGAGCGCTCTGCCAGCGCGGAGCGGCAAGTCGACCAGCGCCTCGTCTTGCTGACGGACGGCCGCACGCGTGAAGACGTGAGCGATCTGGGCAGCCGGGGAGCCCACCTCGACGTCGTCGTATTGGACTGCGAGCAGGGCGCGGCGAGGCTCGGCCGTGCCCGTGGGCTCGCGGCGGCGCTCGGCGGGAGCTACGTGCACGTGGCGTCGCTGCTCTCCGAGAGTAAAGGCGACGCGCGCGCTCGGTCTGGGCCTGGCTCGAGGCAGGTGGAGCCATGAAAGAGCTGCTCGGGCTCGCCTGGATCCCCAGGAACGCCGACCTGGGATTATTGATTTTGCGCGTGGTGTTTGCCGCGCTGATGATCACCTTCCACGGCTGGGAGAAGCTGTGGACGGCTCGGCGTCAGTTCCACACCTTTCCCAACCTGATCGGCATCTCGAGCGAGCTCAGCTACGTGCTCGTCGTGTGGTTCGAGGTCTTCGGTGCGCTGCTGATCGCGCTGGGGCTATTGACGCGCGTGAACGCGCTCGGGCTCGCCTTCACCATGTTCATCGCCTGGCTGCTCTGGCACAAGCGCCGTTTCACGGGCGAAAACGCGGGCGAGATGGCTTTTGCGTACATGGTGGCCTACCTGCTTTTGTTTCTGACCGGAGCGGGTCGGTACTCACTCGATCACCTGCTTGGGATTTGAAGGGCAGTAGCCGTGGCGCGTCTGCTGCGCGGGCTCGCGCTCTTGCATCGCTGGCTCGGCGCGCTCTTTTGTTTTCCCTTCGCCGTCTGGTTTGCTTCGGGGATCGTGCTCGTCTTTGTCGGGTTCCCCGGGATCTCACAGCAGGAGCGCCTGGAGCGGGCCGTGGCCCTCGACCCACAGCGCGTCGTTCTCTCGCTGCCTGAGGCCGCGCGCGGCATCGGGTTCGTCCCCGAGCGTATTGGCCTCGGCATGTTGGCAGACGTGCCCGTCTGGCGCTTCCAACGCGGCGCCGACTTCGCCGCCGTGAGCGCCGAGGATGGCCAGCGCGTCGCCCCGCTGAGCGAGGCCCTGGCCCTGCGCGTGGGCGCCGCTTTTCTGGGCCCTTCCGCGGGCGCGGTCCAGCGACACGAGCTGCTCGACGAGCCCGATCAGTGGACCCCGCACGTGCGCCCGAATGGCCAGCTGCCGGTACTCCGCCTGTTCGCCGACGACGCGGCGCAGACCCAAGTGTACGTCTCTCTACCGCGCGCGCGCGTGATCCAGCACACCACCTCGACGAGCCGAGGCCTGGCCTGGATCGGCGCCATCCCCCACTGGTGGTATCCGATCGCCTTGCGCCAGCACGCCGCGGCCTGGCGCCAGGTGGTGCTGGTGGGGGCGGGGCTCGCTACGCTCGTGTGCCTGCTCGGGCTCGTGCTCGGCCTCTTGCGGCTGCGGCGTCAAGCGCATGCGGAGCTACTTCGGCGTTGGTCTCCGTACGCCGATGTCTGGCTGCGTTGGCATCACCTGCTGGGCCTCGCCTTCGGCTTTCTCTCGTTGACCTGGGTTTTTAGCGGGATGCTCTCGCTCAATCCGGGGGGCTGGAGCCCGGGGGCAGAGCCGAGCGACGAGGAGATCTCGGCCTTCTCGGGTCCTGCCACTCCGCTCGATCAGCTGGCGCTCGGCGCGCGCGAGGCGCTGGAGCGTTGCAGCCGCGAGCTCTCGGTAAAGTCCCTGGAGCTGGTTCGAGTCTCGGGACACCCGTATTGGCTCTGCGCCTCCATCTCCCCAGCGTCACGCTTGCTCGACGCCAACGCTCCGCAGGCTATGGCGCGCTCGGAGCTGCCTCTGGCCGAGCTCACGCGCGCGGCGCGAGCTGCAGTCCCTGCGGAGCTGCTCGAGGCGAGCGCCCTCGAGTCCCCCGGGGACGCCTACGTCTACCCGACGCACCTAGATCCGGACCTCGCGTTCCCGCTGGTCCGGTTTAAATTTGCTGATGGCACCTGGCTGTACGCGGATCCGCAGGCTGCCCGCCTGCTGCGCCGCTACGACGCGAGGAGCCGCGCGGAGCGCTGGCTGTACACGGGCCTCCACCGGCTCGATTTCGGCGCTCTCTACCGCAAGCGCTGGCTCTGGACCAGCGTGATCTGCTTATTATGCAGCCTCGGCGCCGCATTTTCGCTGACCGGAATTGTGATCGCGACGCGCTGGCTCAGGAGGCGGTATAAGCCCGTGAGCTCATGAACTTGCTTGGTGTCCTGGCTCTCGGCCTGTTTCTGGGGGTGCGTCACGCGACCGACGCCGACCACGTCGTCGCGGTCAGCACGATCGTGAGCCGCGAGCGGACGACGCGTTCCGCCATGCTCGTCGGTGCGCTGTGGGGGCTCGGCCACACCCTCACGATTTTGCTCGTGGGCGGAGCCATCGTGATCTTTGGCCTCGTCATCTCGCCGCGCGCGGGGCTCGGTATGGAGCTCTGCGTTGCGTGCATGTTGATCGGGCTCGGCCTGATGAATGTCACGGGCGCCATGCGCCGCATCGACGAGGCGGTGCACGGTGGCCCGCCGGGGGAGCACGCCCATGAGCACGGCGGGCCAAATCACGCCGGGACAAGTCACGGCGGGCCAAGCTCGCGCCGGGCCGTCCCCTCTAGCCTTGCGCTCGCCGCGCGCCTCCGGCCTCTGTTCATCGGCATCATCCACGGCCTGGCGGGCTCGGCCGCTCTGGCGTTGCTCGTGCTCACGACGATCGACGGCACGGCTTCGGCGATTGTCTATCTCGCAGTGTTTGGCCTCGGCACCGTGATCGGCATGATGCTGCTTACCGCGCTGGTCGCCCTGCCGGTTGCCGCAGCCTCGCGCCGCTTCGCCTCTTTCGACCGTACCCTGGCCAGGCTGACGGGCGTGGTGAGCATCGCGTTTGGCCTCTTTCTCGCGTACGAAGTCTGCTTCGTCGAGGGCTTGTTCCTCGAGGACACCGCGTCCCTGTCTGACCAATAGCTGCTGCTCACGGCGCGGGCGTGCTCGCAATCCGGAGCGTTGAGGGCGATGGCCACTTGAAGGCGAGTCAGGCCGCTCTACGAGGCCAGGGATGAAGCACCTCAATGCCTGCCTCCTCCTGTCAGCGACTGGGGCATTTTGCCTCCGCCCCGCCGTGGCTGCGGCGCACCCCGGGCTCGGAGCGAGCGAATTAGCGAACGAACAGCGGCCGGTTCGGCTGCACGCCAGCGTGGAGCTCGGAGCGCTGGACCCCCTGTATCACCGGATCCAATTCGGTCGAACCGGCACGGAGTTCGACTACGTCGACGACGGCGGGCAGGACGTGCTCTTTCCGTTTGCCCGCTTGAGCCTCCGGCTCGAGCTCTCACGCCATCGCGTCGAGCTTCTGTATCAGCCCATCGAGCTCGAGACGCGCGTGACGTTGGCGGAGCCGCTCACGGTGGACGGCCTCACCTTCGCCGCGGAGACGCCGGTGGACTTGCAGTACGGTTTTCCGTTCTATCGCGCCAGCTATCTCTATGCCGTGGTGAGCCGCCCGAGCGGCGAGCTAGCGCTCGGCGCAGGGCTTCAGGTGCGAGATGCGACCATCACGTTTACCTCCGCGGACGGAGCGCAGCGGCGTAGCAATCGCGACGTCGGCCCGGTGCCGCTGCTCGAAGCGATGTTCCGCCAGGAGCTCGGTGCCGGCTGGTTTTGGGGCGCAGAGGTCTCGGGGTTCTACGCGCCGATCAAGTACCTGAATGGCGGAGACTCCGACGTGGTGGGGGCGATCGTCGACGCCAGCGTGCGCGCCGGGTATCGGCTGAGCCCCACGTTGCTCAGCTACTTCAATGTCCGCTGGATAGGTGGCGGGGCCGAGGGCACGAGTGAGCCCGACGACTTTGGAGATGGCTACAACGAGAACTGGCTCCACTTCCTGAGCGTTTCGGTGGGAGTCCAGTTCGAGCTGATGTGAGCTTCAGAAGTAACGGCGCCTGAGCCTCGGCTCGGCGGGCTACTCTGGGCTAGCCGGCGCCGCGCCGACCTCAGCACTGGGCAGAGCCACCGAGCCCACCCAGAACACGTCACCCGCGGCGAAGTCATACTTCCGCAAATAGCTCAACTCGCCGCCGTCGAGGATGCGGAACACGGCGACGCTGCGCGGGATGGGTTGGACGTTGCCGCTCGAGTCGAGCACGTTGCGCGCCACCTGGTTGCCGGCGATGAGGAAGCGACCGTGCGGCTCGATGCTGAAGGTTCGCGCCTCGAAGCCGTGCGTGTCGTAGTGAGCAATCAACGTCGGCTCACCGGAGCGCTCGTCGACTCGAAACAGCGCGATGTTGTTCTCTCCTCCGAGCAAGGCGCTCTCGGATTGCCCCTCTACCGAGGCGCTGGTGACCTGGTTGGCTCTGTTGGAGAGGTAGAGGTAGCTGGCGCTCGGATGTACATGGATGGCTCCCGTCCGCTGGCCTGGCTGGGCATGACTGGGATCGATCAACGTGGGGACGTCGAAGAGCGGGGCTCCACTCAGCACGCCACCTCGGTACCCGTAGACCAGCAGGCGGTTACCCCGCTCGGCTGACACGAAAACACGATCCGCGAGGTAGTCGAGGTGCCGAGGCCCGAGGCCGGCGCCCAGCAGGATCTGCTGCGATTGGCTGAGCACGCCAGCGTCGAGCTCGAAGACGGTGAGCGAGCCAGGCTTCTCCGCCGCCGTGGCTGAAGCTGCAGCGCCCAAGCCACAGGCCACCACGCCCGTGCCCGCTCGGTCGACGAGCGCCTGGTGTGTGAAAAATCCAGTGCTGGTCGGACCCGGTTGCGCGACGAGCCCCGCCAGGCTGCCGTCGGCGTTCAGGCGGACGCTGGCGAGTTGGGAGGTCTGATTGTGAGCCAGGATGAGCTGGCTGCCGGCGGGATGGATCGAGAGATGGATGATGCGCCCGCCGGGCGGGACCAACGACGTGCCATGCGGCGCGAGCTGGCCGGAGTCCGCGTCGATGCGGAAGGCATGTAACCCGTGGCGGTCTTTGCCGTTACTGGACGACACATAAAGGAACCTCGCGTGCGGGTCGGCAACCGCATATTGCACCTGTTCGGGCAAGGTAACGGTCGAGACCAGGGCCAGCTGCCCCGTACGCTCGTCGAGAGCGTGCGTGTGCAGGTCCTTGCCCTCGCTGGTGTAGACCACGACCGGCTGTTGCCCTCGAGCCGGCTGTTGCCCTCGAGCCAACGGGTCGCCGCTCGTGCTGCCCAAATCGTCGACACCACGAGTCGAGGGCGTGCAAGCGAAGACGAGCGCCAATGCTGCGAAGGCGAGCGGCGCGACGCCACTGAGCGATACCTGAGCCCGCGGCTGGCGCCACCGCGTCGTCCTCCTCATTTCATTCACCTCGTCCTTTTCGGGCAGGTTGGCACGAACAGCAAGGGCTCGTGAGCGAGAGTGCCCAGCGCCTTGACGGGCTCGGGCGCCGCAGGTAGCCCTGGCCGATGCGAGAGGAGCTCGAGCTCAATCGGGCGCACTGGGACGAGGCCACGGAGCTGCACACCCGTGCCAACGTTTACGGCGTCGAGGACTTCAAAGCCGGCGCCTGTCGCCTGCACCGCGTGGAGGTCGAGGAGGTGGGGGACGTGCGCGGCAAACGGCTCCTCCACCTGCAATGCCATTTCGGCATCGACACCCTATCCTGGGCGCGCCGGGGTGCGATGGTCACCGGCGTAGACTTTTCTCCCGGAGGGATCTCAGCGGCTCGTGCCCTCGCCCTCGAAACGGGGCTGGCCTCGCGCAGCGAGTTTGTCTGCAGCGACCTGTATGCGCTGCGTCGGGTGTTGAACGCGGCGGGCGCGTTCGACGTCGTCTACACGTCGTACGGCGTGCTCAACTGGCTGCCTGATCTCGCGCCCTGGGCGGAGCTCATCGCGCACTACCTCGCGCCCGGCGGCTTCTTCTATATCGTCGAAGCTCACCCCACCTCGCGCATCTTCCCGCTGGACGAGGACATGCCGAAAGCCGGGACGTTCGCCCCGTACTTTCATTACTTCCACGACCCCGCCGGTATCCGCTGGCCGCCGAGCGCGGACTACGCCGACCCTGGCGCCAAACATCAGGTCGGTGCGCACGAGTGGCAACACTCGATGGCGGACATCGTCAACGCTCTCATCGGCGCCGGGCTCACGTTGGAGTGGCTCCACGAGTTCCCCTATTGCGCGTGGCAGGTCGTGGCCGGCTGCGAAGTGGTCGAGCGCTTTAGCTCGAGCCACGCCTACTACGGGCTACCCGCTCTAAGGCCGCAGCTGCCGCTGATGTTCTCGCTGCGCGCCTCGCGCAAGGTCTGAGCGCCGTAAGGAGCGGCCCCGCCCTCGTCGGCCTCGGCCCACGCCGGCGCAGCGTCAAAAAGCGATATGGGGTCGCGAGCGCCGACGCCTGCCGCGATCGTCCCACAATGCTCGTCCCTGGGTCGTTGCCACAGCCCGCTCTCCTCGGAGGGCTCGACGCTACGATTTTGAGCCCTCGTCACCGACATAATGCGACAGCGTTTCTCGATTCGGGAGAGATGCCATGCTCTCGAAACAATTCTGTTGCAGATACTGGGAGAGGGGTTGTGGAGGCCGTCCTCGCGGTGTTTCTGCTTCGGCAGCTCCGCGCGGCCCGCCGCCGCCGCGCAGAAAGCAGGATCACATGGTAACGGCACGACAAAAAGCACTCGTTCTTGGCAGTTGGGAGCTGATCCGTCCCATGGCGGCGCAGGTGGCGGAGCTGTTCTACGACAGGTTGTTCGAGCTCGATCCGTCCCTCGAGGACCTGTTCCCGGGCGATCTGTCCGGGCAGGGCCCCAAGTTCATGAGGGCCATCGGGCTGGCGGTGAGCGGCCTCGACGCGCCGGAGGTGCAGCGGCCCTTTCTGCAAGAGTTAGCGCGCCGCCACCTCGCGTATGGCGTGAAGTCGGGCCATTACGTGACGCTGGGCAAAGCGCTGCTGTGGACCTTCGAGCAGAGCTTAGCTGAAGCCTTCACGCCTCCCGTCAAGGACGCCTGGGCGGCAGTGTACCTGTCGTTGTCGTCTGTCATGCTCGACGCTGTAGAACGCGAGGGCCTTCCCAGCCCGAAGCCGACGCAGCTCGCCATGTAGCGGCACGCGAGGAGCAGGCGGGATGCCTGTGAGCACGGGGCGTCAACGTGTAGCCCGCGCCTTCACGGTGTAGCCCGAGCCTTCACGGTGTAGCCCGAGCCCCGCCATGTGGTACCGCTACGCACGCCTTACAAAACTGTTTCGGCCGACGCTCTCGTGTTATTAGACGTGGATCCCCGCGTTGGGGGAAGTAGGGCCGAGGGGAACACAGGGAGGCTGTCATGTCCAGGACGAGTACGGTCAGGTTCATGCTGGAGGGGTCCGAAGCAGAGGCCGCGACGCGAGACCTCTTCTCGATGGGGTGGTTCGAGGCCGAGTGGGAACAACGGCGGGACAAGCCGCAGTCGGCCGCTGCCTCGGCGGTCAGCGCTCGCGTCATCGCGATTGCCGCCGGCAGCGTCACCATCGCCGACAAGTTGCTCGGCTGGTGGGATGAGTGGGGGAACGCCGGAGCGGACGGAGGCGTGCGCCTGAGCATGGTGCTCGAAGTCCCAAGCGGCCCGCGCGTGGCGCTCGGCACGGCGAGCCGGGACGAGCTGGTCGAGGTGCTTCGCACCTTGCACGCGCCCGCCGGGCGCTGAGCTGGCCTCGACTCGCGTTCACGCGCGCGTCCACCTCGCCACCAAGAACGCACCGAGCCCTGCGGCCACCACCACCGGCACGCCGTGGCCGGTGACGAGATGCCAGGCGTCAACGTTCGCGCAGTGCAAGTTGATGGTGGCGCCCGAGAACGCGCCGAGCCCTGCGCCAACGAGCGCGCTGCGCCAAGCCGCCTGCGTGCTGAACGCTCGCCGCAACGAGAGCGCCGCCATCAGCAGCGGGAGAGCCGCGCAGGAGATCGCGATACCCAGACACGACAGCGAGCTCAGCCAGAATCCGAGCTGCCCGTTCAAGGCTGGGTGCGGCGCGGGCAGGCTCGACGCCAGCACGCAGAATGAAGCAGGGCCGACCAGGGCCATGGCGCTGACCAGACTGATGCCGACGCCCAGTCCCAGCTTGCCGGGCGCGAGCGCAACCACGAGGCTGCAGGCGCCGACCACCACCGGCAACACGATCTGCGCGAGCATGTACGCAATGGGCAGCTCAGTGAAATCCTGACGGATACCATAAACGCCGAGGTGGCCGGCGAGCCATGCCAAGCTGGCCCCGAACGCGACCCGGCGGCGCCGCTGGATCGCGACGCGGTCGGGTGACGCGGCGAGCGGGACGCGAGGAGCCGCTCCCCCGTGGGCGAGAGCTGCCTCGGGAGCGAGCGGATCGGGGATCTGGTCGAAAGGAGAAGAGTCGCTCAAGTTGGCGCAGTTTCTGGGTGTCGGGGAGCCCCATCTCGAGCTCGATAGTGGTTGCTCTGTCTACGTCTCGGTCGCCAGTTGGTTACTTTCTGCCCCGTCCGCCGTTGGCCTGTCCTCCATGCCGGCCAGCGCAGCTCGCAGGATCTCATACGCGCGAAAGGCTCGGATCTTCAACGCTCCCTCGGAGATGCCCACGATCTGCGCGGCGGCCGCCACGCTCAGCCCCTCGTAACGCAGGAGCACGAACGCTTCCCGTCGCGCGGGCGTCATCGCGGCGAGGGCTCGGCTCACGACCTCTGCGCTCTGACGGGCGATGCTCTCGTCTTCCACGCTGGCGCCTCCGCCCGCCGGCAAGTCGAGCTGGTCGGCGTCGTGGCTGGCTCGCGCGAGCTTCGCCTTGCTCGAGCGCGCATGGCTGACGAAGCAGTTGCGCGCAATCGAGTACGCCCAGGGAGCGACCTGCTTGTCCCGCGCGAACGAGCCCCGAGCGTGATGCATGCGCAAGAACGTCTCCTGCGTCAGATCTTCTGCCAGCTCCGGCGAGCCGCCAAGCCGCAGCAAGAACCTGCGCAGCCTCGGCGCGAGCGCGGCAAATACTTCGACGAAGGCCGTGTCATCCCCGTCCGCATAGCGCTGCATGGCGAGGTCGACGGCCTCCAGCGTCGGGCCACCGCCGGCAGTCCGCCGCAGAAAAGCCAGGATGATAAACAACACGCCTCTGTCGAAAGCCGGCTCGCGCTCGCAAAGCCTTACATACGGGCTCGCGCCGTGTAAAGCGGCTCGGGCGTGGCCAAACGGGCTGGCGCCTCTCGAAGCCCTCCCCACCCCTTGCGCACGAGCCGTACGAGCGACCAGCTGCGAGGAGGGCCGGCATCGCGCCACCAATAGAAGCGGCCAGTCCGCTCATCTCGAGCAGAGCTAGCGACAAAAAATGCAAGGCCTTCAAGAGCGTGACGACAACCACGTTGTTCATGAAGTGGGCCGCGATTGGCGCCCAGTTGTGTGCGAGTGGTCGTGTAGAGCCACGGGCAGATCCAGCGCGCGCAAGCCCGAGTTGCGCGCGTTGTTACACCCGGACAGAGAACAAATCCGGCTGCAGCGGTGTGCGCGCACCCCGGAACCAACGTCCTTGGCGCGCCGCCCTAGAGAGCATGCGTGAAGCGACTACGCCTGGGCGTTGGCCCGGCGTCCACGCGGCGCTCGCCCACGACCTACCGGACCGGGCGAATTTTGCGCAGCGCTTCCCTGAGCAAGTGCTCGGGGGTCGGCTCGCGGAGGTCCTCGTCTGCGAGCAACTCGGTGAGCACGGCCCTGATCTCGCGCTCGCGAAAGCCGAGCTGGCGCAGCGCTGAAAAGGCCTTGGCGTGGGCATCGACGACGGCGGCTGTGATGGGGTGGCCGTAGGGGGTGCCGTCGGCGTGCAAAAACGTTGGACCTCCGTTCGGATCGGATTTGATGATGAGCTCGCCGCGGTGGGTGGCGCGATGGTGCCCTCCGCAAATGGTAATGAGGTTCCGCGCCTCGTTGCGGCCGCCCTCGGAGCGCGGCTGAATGTGATGCACGTCGACGAAGGTGGTGTGCGTGCAGCCCGGTACGCGGCAGCGGTGCTGATCGCGGGCGAGCACCGCACGACGCAGGGCCGGCGGCACGCTCTGTTTGGCGATGCGTTGCTTGTTGATAGATTGTTTGGTGCCCTGGCGCTCGGCGGTATCGCTGTGGATGTGGCTGCCGGGGCTGCCTGACGCGCCCACGTGTGCGTCGCGCTGTGCGGCCCCGATGACGGCTTTGGGCGTCTCGTCCCCGCTCGCGTTCTCATTGGCAGCGATCGGCAACAGCTCCCCGATGTGCTGCGCATCACACTGCGCCGTGCTGACGACCTCGGCTCCCACCGCAACGGGCTCACCGCTGGCGAGCTGCTGGCCGCTGCCGCAGGCTTGGCAGACCGTGAGCGATACCTGATAGCTCGAGCGCCCTGCGTCCCCCGGCCCAGCCAATACGTAACGAGCCATGGAGAGCAGCACGGCGTCGTCGTCCCAGGCGCTGTCCGCCAGGCGCCTGATCTGTTGCATGGCGTCACGGAAGAGAGCGAACGTCTCGGGCGCCACCTCGAAGCGCAGCACGCGCGGGCGCGGCAAATCTTGCGGCGGCGTCGTGGGCTCGTCTCCCGGCCTGCGGCTAGCCACCAGCTCCTCGAGCTGACGAACGGTCTTGCCGCGGGCGGCCTCGAGCCAGGCTCCTTCGGTGCTCGCGGCGGCCACCCGACTGAGCTCGCGCGCGGCGCACCAGCTCAAGGCGCCGCCCTCGAGCGCCTGCGCCAGCTGCGGCAACCCCTCCAGCGCCTCGGCGACGCGCAGCTTTTCCTGCGTCGTGCGCGGCTTGTAACCAAAGAGCCGTTCGACGTACTCGGCAAAGCTACCGCAACCGACGTGCACGTGCGCGGCCGAGCGCAGAGCAGCCAACGGCCCTCTTCGGCGTCCGCGGCGGCGCGATCGCGAGCCAAGCGTGTCAGCGCCGCGTGAGCACGTACCCATTCGCATTCGTCATCCCGCAACCTAGCGCTTTCCATGGTCCCCCATGTCGCGACGCTAACACGGCGATCTCGGTGCCCCGTGACGGCCCCGGGAGGGCCGCCGACGCTGCTTGACGGCAGCGAGATCGTCGGCTCGTCGAAACGAGGCGGCAGAGGGCGTTGTCGCGCGCGGCGAGCCTCATCTCGCGGGAGTATCGACGTTCAACGAGTCGGGCTCGGGCAGGTCGTCCAGAGAAATCGTCTGAGGTATGAAGATCGTCCCGCCGGTGTAGAGCTTTGCAATCGATGTAGTTGCGTGGGGCGCGTGAGATCAGCTGCCGAGGTCGGTCCTGGCTCGCTGATCTGGTGATCGAGCGGCCTTTGCGCCCCGCGCGTTCAACGCCACGACGCCCACGAACACGCCGCCACCAACGCGGCGCTGAAACCCCACGCTCAGATGTTGGTTGGGCGCACGAGCCAAGCCGCTACCAAGAGCACCGCAACCCCCGGCACGAGCGTGCCCAGGTACCAGAGCCGCACGCGCATGGCGTACCGTTTCGAGACGCCCGCCGAATATGGTCGATCTCGCCGCAGGCGAATTTTCTGCTTCAAAACTTGGCGTCAGCGACCGATCAAAAGATCGAGGTATCTGCCTGTGTCGCCCGTTCGAGCTCGAAGCGCCCTTGCCACCGTCGCTCTCACATTGGCCGCGTGCAGCGTCGGTTCCGAACACCGCGTCCAGCACCCCGAAGAGCCCGGTCCCGCGCCGACGACGCCATCGAGTCGCGTCTCGGCTGGAGTCATCGAGGCAGCGCCCGAGTCCGCTTCGACGGCGCCGGAGAGCCAGGCCGATCCGGGAGCAGAGCTCGAGCGCGAAGTGAGCGCGGCGCCGCGCCGAGAACTCCCTACGGCATGCGACAAGCAAGGCGCGCTGTGCCTGCCCCCGGCCGAGTTCGTCGATCGCGCGTGCCGAGCTCCCCACGTGGGCACTGCGATTCGACTCTTCGCCAAGAGCTCGCCGTTCACGCGCGCCTACGTGCGCATGCGCGAGGTCAGGGCCGCCAATTTGCGGGGTGGGCCCGTGGGTGATTCCAACCTGAAGTTTGCGGAGGAAGTGCTGATCCTCGCCCAACACGGCGGCTCGGGAGAGCTGCAGGTGAGCGGGACCGGAGGCTTCGACGTACTGCGTTGGGACGGTACCTGTGCCACGCTCTCCGATGACGAGCTCGTGATGCAAGTGCCGGCGCCGCCTCGGCACGCTCAATTTGCGTGGAACTACATCGACGACGGCATCCAGGAGGCGCTCCTGCAAAACGCCGCGATCAGGTCCGCGCGAGCCAGTGAGCGCAAGAGCTGCCGCGGCATGTCGCAGGCTCAGCGCTCGGCCTCGTGCCGTGAGGCCGCCGAGAGGCTCAATGACCACATCGTGGTGGCCATCCGCACCGGAATGGATCTGCCGCTGCCCGAGTACGCGCCCTGAATCGAGTCGCGAGAGATGGCGATCTGCATTACACGCAACGCGCGCCTCGTAATGTCCGGCGGCGCCAATCTCAGACCCGACGAGCTCAGAAAATGGCGAGCCCAGGCCTGCGATGGCGAGGCTCGGTCGGCCGTGATACTTAGCTGGCCGTGAAGCGACTTGCTCGTGATCGGATCTTCTCTGCTGCATTGCCGGAAGGCGCGGCGCCGTGCGACCTGTTGCACGGCGTGCCCTTCCGCAGGATCGACGCTGAGGGAGCCGCCCGCTACCTCAGCTTTGCATTTTCGAGCGGTGACGTCGGAGATTCGTTCACGCGCCTGCTCGACAAGGCGGAGCTCGCGCCATCGGCGTTCGTGCCGGGGGATTTTGCGGAAGACGTGTTCTTGCGCGAGCTCGTCGCGCGTTGCTTGAGCGTGAAGGTGCAAGGCCACGATCGCGGGGCAAACGTCACGCACCTGTTTCGGCTCGTGTCGCAGCCGCCTCGCGACATGGCGCACACGGCATTTCGGCACGCCATCTTTGCCGAGCTTCGGGCGCAGCCCGCGACCCGCAAGCAGCTCGAGAGGCTGCACGCCTTCTTGCTGCAGTTTCGCGATCTGTTGAGCCGCCGCGGCGTGACGGTGCCTGGCGGCACGGAGCTCCGCCTCGGCATTCTGCGCGCCATCCGGCGAGTGGTGGAGCTGCTCGCGACCGGGTTTGCCGGTTGTACGTCGGGCCTGTCGCGCTTGCACGAGTATGGTCAAGCGCTCGCGAGCTTGCCCGGCTTCAAGCGCATGTGCGAGCTCCTGGATTACGAGCAGCATCGGGGTGAAGTCGACATCCGCATCCGGCTGGGTTTCGACGGCCGCGTCCGCGGCTTTCAGACGCTCGAGCGGCGGCAGAACAAATCAAACCCCTTTTACTCGACGGCGCTCGGTCGCTGGTTCACGCGCTTCGCCCTTTTCATCCGCGGCATACACGCCAGCACGGGGGAGCTACTGAGCCGCCTGGCGGACGACGTGTTTTCAGGTCTCGAGCCGCAGATCGTCTTCTTCTTCCAGTTGATCGGCGACGTGGAGTTCTTTCTTGCTGGCATGGGCTTTCAGGATCGCGCCGAACACGTGGGCCTCCAGGTTTGTATCCCCGAGTTCAGCGCGGGCGGCATGCCGAGCTATCGGGAGCTGTATAACCCGCTGCTCGTGAGCGAGGGCATGCGCTGCGTGCCTTGTGACCTCGACGTGCCGGGCCGTGCGTCGATCGTGCTGGTGACGGGTCCTAACTCCGGCGGCAAGACACGCCTCTTGCAGTCGCTCGCCCTCGGTCAGTTGCTCGCGCAGTGCGGGTTGCTCGTCCCGGCAGAGCAGGCGCGGCTGCCGTGGGTCAACGGCATGTTTGCGTCGCTGCTCGAACGCACGGAGGTGGGGCAGGCGGAGGGGCGGCTTGGGACAGAGCTGCTGCGCATTCGGCGCCTGTTCGAGGGACTCAAGGCGGGCAGCATGGTGCTCATGGATGAGCTGTGTTCCGGAACGAACCCCAGTGAAGGGGAAGAGCTGCAAGAGCTGGTGCTGGAGGTGCTCGCCGAGCTCCAGCCGCACGCCTTCGTCACCACTCATTTTTTGCAGTTTACCGCGAAACTTCGGGCGACGACGCCGGGGCTCGAGTTCCTGCAAGTCGAGCTCGATGCCTTCGAGCGCCCGACGTATTCGTTCGTGCCCGGCGTCGCGACCACTTCTTTGGCGCATCGCGTGGCGGAGCGGCTGGGCGTCACGCGCGAGTCGTTGCGCGAGCTGATAACGCGCAACAATCCTGGCTTGGATCGCCGCGTGAGCGCTCTGCGTACCACCGCGATCCGTTAGATCGCTGGGATCTAGATACAGGCCTCCGACAACGGTGTTGCACCACGACGTGGCCGGTGTGACAGTTGACGCTCCTCCTTCCCGAGAGAGTCTCCTCGTCATGGCCATCAAGCGTTCGCGTGTCACTCGTCACCTCGCCTGCCCAGCGCTAGCGTCGCTGCTCGCCGGCGTGGCGTGTAGTGCACCCCTCGATGCCGGAGACGATGGCGGCGACAATGGGCCTCCACCCTTTTCGGGCACCGCCAACCCGAGCACGAACGGCGTAGCGCCTGCGCCCAACGGCGCGACGAACGGCAGCCCGAATCCGAGCGGCGCGGCCAACGCCGCCGAGGGGCGATCGAACGCCGCCCCGCTCTCGCCCGCGACGCCGCCGCTCAGCGCGACGCCGCCCAGCGCGAGCGCGCCGGGCAACGCGGGAGCAAACCAAGGCGCGGGCGGCTCCGCTTCGGTGAGCCCCGCTTCGGGCGCAGCCGGGGCCAGCATGGTCCCTCCCGTGCAACCCGGCTCCATGGGGGTGGCCGGCGGCAGCATGCTGCCGCCCAACAATCCCCCGGTGACGCCGCCAGTGGTGACGCCGCCGCCGAACAATCCCCCGGTGGTCACGCCACCGCCGGTGACGCCGCCGGTCGGCACGGGTTGCGGTGATGCCGCGCTGTTCTGCGAGGATTTCGAGGGAATCAATATCGGCGCGCTGACGGCTACGGTGAACGGGCTGAGACCAGAGCGTACTGTCTCGGTCTTCGCCGAGCCCGGGCGCGGCCGCGTGCTGCGGGTTCAGGCGGGATCAGGTTTTGGGAACAAGAGCGGAGTGTTCCTCGACGCCTTTACGCCGCCAAACAACAGTTACTATGGGCGCGCTTTCATGCGCGTCGCTCAGTTTCCGACGGCTGGAGGCGACCACTGGGTCATCGTCGAAGCTACAGCCAACAACGGAGGAGAGCTGGCACGACCTGTGGGAGGCCAGTTTAGTCGCTGGGCGCCGGGCTCCGACGGCCCGACCGCTGGTGACTGGACCGACTGGGCAGAGAGCGACGCCGCGACCACGGCGGGCGTTTGGGAATGTGTCGAGTGGCAAATGAATGGAGCGAACGGCGCAAACGACATGCTGCTCTGGGTGAACGGGGAGGAGGTCCAACCCCTGGATCGCCCGAACTTCCGGCTCCCCGTGGTCAACCGCCTTTGGCTCGGCTTCGTGGTTTTCCAGAACGGGCAGCCGCCGACCTACGACGTTCGCTTTGACGATGTGGTGCTCTCCACCGAGCGCGTCGGCTGCGACTGAAGCCGCCAGCTGATATCCGCGAACCACGCGGCGGCCGGCGCAGCGACGTCGTGATACTCGGTATCCAGGTCGAGAAATGCAAGGCTGGTCGCCACGGCGCCTTGTAGCGCGCACGCGTGTTTAATGTTCCTTTAGCGCGCGGCGCGCACGCCACTCGCTGATCCGAGGCCACTACGATGTCGCTGCCCATCACGAGCGCGAGGTCCGAGTGGTGTTCGATCTGGCAAACATCAAGCTCGAGCAGTTCGACGAGGCTCCCGTTCTACAGAGTCGACCTTCTGTGGGGACCTAAACAATGACCGGACCCGAACGCGCTCGCTTCAAATTCTTGTCCGCGCCGCCAAGGCGCGCGAGCTGTGCGAGCGCCTCCAGGAATTGGCGGGGTGAAGCTATACTCGCCCGGTGGGCGCGCGTGCTGAGAGCGGAATCATAGTTGCCGTTTATCATGACAAACGGCATAGTGGTCGCCGATGGCTTTCAAGCGCTCGCTGCAGCTCAGGCCCTTGCTCGAGCGCAAGAGCTTCTTTCTGCTGGGACCGCGCGCCACCGGCAAGAGCACGTTGGTCGCAGACCAGCTCCCGGAGGCCCTGGTCTACGACTTGCTCGACGACGACGTGTATGCCCGCCTGCTCAAGCGCCCCCGGGCATTGGGGGAAGAGCTGGCAGAGGTGAGCGCCAAGCGCTTTGTCGTCATAGACGAGATCCAGAAACTGCCGATCCTGCTCGACGAGGTCCAACGGCTCATCGACAAGCAGGGCAGGCGGTTCTTGCTCACGGGCAGCAGCGCGCGCAAGCTTCGTCGGGGTGGCGCCAACTTGCTCGCGGGTCGCGCCTGGTCGGCGGCGTTGTTCCCCTTGACCTTCGCCGAGATCCCGAGCTTCGATTTGCTCCGCTACTTGAACCGCGGTGGCCTGCCGGCGGTCTATCCGAGTGAGGACTATGCGGAGGAGCTGGGGAGCTACGCCAATCTCTATCTGCGCGAGGAGATCGTGGCCGAGGCGCTGGTGCGCAAAGTCGATGCCTTTGCGCGTTTCCTGGATGTGATTGCACTTTCGAACGGCGAGGAGCTTCACTACCAGGGCATCTCTAACGACGCCGGTGTGCCGGTGCGAACCGTGCAATCCTTCGTTCAGATCTTGGAGGATACGCTGCTCGGTTTTACGGTTTCTGCCTTCGGCGCTACTAAGCGCCGCAAGGCTATCACGCGGCCTAAGTTCTTCTCGTTCGATGTCGGAGTCACGGGGGCGCTCGCGCGGCGTGGAGAAATTCGTGAACGTAGCGAGTTGTTTTGGCGCGCGTTCGAGCATTTTATCGCACTCGAGCTGCGTGCGTACCTTGGCTATCGCCGGCGTGCAGAGGCGCTCAGCTACTGGCGAAGCACTTCGGGGTTCGAGGTCGACTTCATCGTGGGTGATCAGCTGGCGCTGGAGGTAAAAGCGACTCGCCAAGTCGGCGAGCACGATCTCCGGGGGCTGCGGGCGCTGCGCGAAGAGGGTCTGCTGCGGCGCTATGCCGTCGTCTCCCTCGATGAGGCCAAACGCAAGGTCGACGGTGTAGAAGTCTGGCCGTGGAAGTCCTTCTTGAGCGCGCTATGGCGGGACACGCTTTTCACGGAATAGCCTGCTGGACGGGACCTGTATCGCATCGCGGCGCCACTACGCTGGCGACGACCCGCTAATCGCACTGCGAGAGCAGTCGGACCTGAGCCAGGATGAGCTGGCGGAGCTGGGCCAATCGACGGTCACGGTCAAACATTTGGACTTGGCGCCAATGGTCAATTTGCGCACTTGGTGGCGTTGGTCGATTTGTCGATTTGTCGATTTGTCGAGTTGTCGAGTTGCGACCGGTCCGTGACGCGCCGACGTTGTCGGTGGCGCCGTTACCAGATGTTGAATCCTAAAATGATGCGCGACTTTGCCGTGCTCGCGCGTCGGCCCCACCATGCTCGCGCGTCGCTCATCGTGGGGCTCGCGCGCAGTCCGCGGCTCGAGGTAAGAGGCGTACGTGTGGCCTTCAGGCGAGAGATTGCTGACATCGTCCGGGCGGTTCATCGCGATCCGGGCGTTGGACGCCAGCGCCGAGCAGCGCGCGCAAGCCCTGCATCCTGTCCGAGCGCTGTCGGTCCTCGCGGAGCTGGCCCGTGACGCGCGGTTGGGCAATCGCAGCATGGTCACCCGTCTGCTCGAGCTTCTGCCGTTCGCGCCGTCCTTCGTAGACCTGCAGCGAGTTCTGTCAGACGCCTTGCTCGCGCCCATCGAGCAGGCGCTCGAGCGGAAGCAGCTCTTGTTCGTCCCCGGCTGGGATTGGGCGCGCAGCGTCTCGGCCTCGCCTGCCCGCGCCGCGGCCGCTCGAGCCCCGAGGGAGGCCGCTACCACGCCCTCGGCGCTCCGGAGTGCCGCACGCAGCCACGAGCTACGCTTCGAGTATTCGACCAACACCGGCTACCCCATCACCGACGACGACGGCTTCGAGCTCCGGGGTCCGAGTGGCGCCGTAGAGAAAGGCAAGCTCGCAAACGGGCGCCTCCAGCGCACGGGCGTCGAGCCCGGCGCGTATGAGCTGCGCACGCGCTCGATCAAAAGCGCCGGTTGGTCCACCGCGTCCGCAGCCCCCTTCGAGCCCGTCGATCTGATCGTGATG